>VGVR01000021.1 GCA_016873995.1 Gemmatimonadota bacterium | reverse complement strand
CTTCTTCGCCTGCGTGAACGTGATCGCGGCCGTCAACGTCGTCTTCCCGTGGTCCACGTGTCCGATCGTGCCCACGTTCACGTGCGGCTTCTTCCGCTCGAACTTCCCCTTGGCCATGCTCGTCCTCGATGCGCTTAGCGGATGGGACTCAACGGTCCCGCTCCAGGTCGACTTCCGTACAGCCTTCACTTCATTCAACTCGCCCCGGCCGAGAGCTCTGGGCGGGGATTGAACCCGCGGCCTCGTCCTTACCAAGGACGCGCTCTACCACTGAGCTACCAGAGCGCGCTTCTGTCCGGCTGCGCCGGTCCTTCAGAGCGGGAGACGGGACTCGAACCCGCGACCCTCAGCTTGGAAGGCTGATGCTCTAGCCAACTGAGCTACTCCCGCGGTGCCCCCCGTCTCCTCGTTTTTCGACTGTAACCACCCATGGTGGGGGGAGGATTCGAACCTCCGAAGGCTGGCGCCAGCAGATTTACAGTCTGCCCCGTTTGACCGCTTCGGTACCCCACCCCAACGCACCCGAAACGTCGTCTCAACGCCGTGTCATAGGGGGCGCTCGCCGGCTATCCCGACTCCTTCGACCTAGGTCCTTCGGAATTGGAAAAGACCACCCCAGACGCCTGAGGTGGCCGGTTTTGCAGACGAGCAGAGAAAGGTAGTGGGCGACTCCGGAGGCGTAAAGCCCGCTCAGTCGCTTGCGCTTCTGCCTACCAGGAGGGCGATCAGGGCAAACCCGGCGGACACGATGGCCACTATACGGGCCAGCCCGGTGACGGCGTTCATGCCGCCGAGATAGCCGATCGCGCAGGCGACCAGGGCGACGCCCGCGAACCCCATGAATCCCTTGGACATAGGTCCTCCCTGTCGAGTGGGGCGCAGGAGCCGGTGCGATTTCGGTCTGCGCGGGACTGAGTGTACGCCTGACCCAGGTGGGGCGCCACCGTCGGCTGCGGAGGCATCTGCCCAGCGCTCCCGCTCTGGCGGTACTACCTCGGGCTCGAAGTCAGCGCGCTGCTAAAACCGAGCCCCCTCGGCTCACCTCGGCGAGAACTGCGTCGGCCTCGGCACTGGATTCACCCAGTCCGGGTCGAAGGTCGTGTCCATCACCTTCCCGCCCTGGATGACCATGCGGACGTTACGCGTGGCGCGGATGTCGCTCAGGGGATTGCCCTCGACGATGAGGAAGTCCGCCACCTTGCCGACTTCGATACTGCCGTAGTCGTCGTCGATGTGCAGCGCCTCGGCGGGCCAGAGCGTCGAACCCTGGATCGTCGCCATCGCAGGAATGCCCATCACGGTCATCCCCTGCATGATGAGGTGTTGAGCGAAGCCCGGAACGATCGGGCTGTTCGTCGTCCCGTCGCTCGAGACGAGCAGCTTGCCGCCGGCCTCGATGTACTGCCGCATGAACGAGGCGACTACCTCGGTGCCGACGCGGGGCTCCCCCGGATCCCTCGTCCAAGCCGTCAGCTCTCCCGGCGGGACGAATCCGACCACGCCCGGATCGCGCGCGAGAGCCTCGATCTCGGGCCGCGCCGCCCGCCAGACCTCTCTCGGAATCCAGCCGTAAAGCGCGATGTCGACGATCACTTCCTGTTCCACCATCCGCTGGATCAGCGGTGTGAACCTGGTCGTGTCCACGCCGAGCGCGAGCTCCGCGCCTTCCTCGGACCCCGCTGCTGGAAGTGGCTTCCCTTCGCGCACCAGCTGCGCCCGGTAGAACGGCGCCAGGTGCTCCATCTCCTTCATGCCGTGCGTCATGGCGAAGTCGATGTCACGCAGGTGCCCGAGCACCGGCAGGTCGAACGTCTTCGCCTCGTCGATCACCGCGACCAATTGCTCGTCAGTGATCGTGGCGTCGACTTTGATCATGTCGACTCCGATTGCGGCCAGGTAGCGAACGTACTGACGCGCCTCCTCCACGTCGGTGACGTAGCCGTCTCCGAGCGGTCGCTCCGGGGCGCCCCCGACACCGCCGATCACCCGTGCACCGGAGACGAAGAGCCGCGGCCCCTGCATGACACCGCTGCGGAGCAATGCGCGCTGCGCGATGATCCACGGCGTGTTGGCGTGGATGTCGCCCACCGTGGTCACGCCGTACGCCAGATACATCGGTAACTTCCACGGATACGAGTGCAGGTGCATGTCGATCAGGCCGGGCAGAATCGTGCGGCCTGCGGTCCGGATGACGTTCGCTCCGGCCGGGATCGGCACCTGCCCGCGTCGGCCGACGGCCCAGATGCGGTCGCCACGCACGACGACCACCGCGTCTTCGATCGGCGCGCCACCTCTTCCGTCGATCAGAGTGCCGCCTTCCAGCACCATGAACGCGTCTTGCTGCGCCGACCCGCTGACGGCTCCGAACAGGGCGAGCAGCACCGAGAACAAGAGAGCTTTCACGGCGGCCTCCTTGAAAGCGGTGACGTGGCGAGGCGCTCCAAGCCGGCGCGGGGACTCGAACCCCGGACCTGCTGATTACAAATCAGCTGCTCTACCAGCTGAGCTACGCCGGCGGCTGGGAGGCCAACGTTAGCCCGCGCGTGACGCGGGGGTCAACGAAGGCGGAGGCGGACGAGCAGGCCTCGCGGGCTACCCCACCCGCGCCGCTGACGCGTCGGTGACCTTCCACCTCGTGCCCGCGGGGCCGTCCTCGATCGCGATGCCGCGCGCCGCGATCTCGGCGCGGATCGCATCAGCGGCGGCGAAGTCCTTCCGCTTGCGCGCATCGGCGCGCGCCTGGATGCGCTCTTCGACCCACGCGGCCACCGAGTCGTCCACCGAGCGCGCCGCGCGAGCCAACTGGAGCAGGCCGAGCACGCGATCCATGGAGGCGAGGGCGTCTCGCACCGACTTCACGTCGTCGGAGGGCACGGTCGTCCGCGCGTCGAGCAGCGCGTTCACGCGGCTGACCATCCCGAAGAGGGCGCCGAGGGCGTCCGCGGTGTTGAAGTCGTTGTCCATCGCGGCGCGGAACGCCTCGAGCGTTTCCGCGGAAACGGGCGGCAATTCCGTCGCCGCGCCTGGACCCGTCGGCGCGGCAGCGAGCCGGTCGTCGAAGTCGACGAGGCGCTGCACGGCGCTGCGGGAGGCATCGAGGCCGTCCCGCGTGAAGTTCAAGTCGCTCCGATAGTGCGCGGAGAGCAGCTGGTGACGGATGGACGCGGGGTCGAACCCCTCGTCGAGGAGCTGGCGGACGGTGACGAAGTTGCCGAGGGACTTGGACATCTTCCGACCCTCGACCTGGAGGTGCTTCACGTGCAGCCAGTTGCGCACGAACTGCTTGCCGGTCGAGGCCTCCGACTGTGCGATCTCGTTCTCGTGGTGGGGGAAGACGAGATCCTCCCCGCCTAGGTGCAGGTCGAGCGTGTCGCCGAGCTCGGTGAGGCTCATGACGGAGCACTCGAGATGCCAGCCGGGCCGCCCGCGTCCCCACGGAGAGTCCCAAGCCGCGCTTGCCTGCTCGTCCGCCGCCACCGCGCGCTTCCAGAGCGCGAAGTCGCGCGCATCTTCTTTTTCGTACTCGTCCTGCGAGACGCGCGCTCCCGCCATCAACGTCGAGGTGTCGATGCCCTTGAGTCGGCCGTAGCGCGGGAAGGAAGCAACCGAGAAGTACACCGCACCATCCTCCGCGACGTACGCGTGCTTCTTGTCGATGAGCCGAGCCACGAAGTCCACCATCTGACGGATGTACTCGGTCGCACGCGGGTAGGAGTCGGCGGCTAGCATGCCTAGCCGCCTGCAGTCGCTCAGAAACGCGTCACCGAACGGGCGCGTGAAGTCCGCAACGGACCGGCCCGCCGCCACGGCCCCCTTGATCGTCTTGTCGTCGACGTCGGTGAGGTTCATCACGAAGCGCACGTCGTACCCGCTCCACTCGAGATGACGGTGGACGACGTCGAAGAAAAGAAACGTGCGGAAGTTACCGATGTGCGCGTGGTCGTAGATCGTAGGCCCACATGCGTACACGCGCACCTTTCCCGCCTCGAGCGGAACGAACGCGCCCAGGGCCCGCGCCTCGGTGTTGAAGACCTTCAGCGACATCGTCCCTCTCGAAAGAAGACTCGGTCAGCCCCGCGCCATGTCGGCGTGCACCGCATCGAGCGCGCGCAGCGGATCGGGAGCGGCGGTCACGGCCCGCCCGACCACCAGGTAGTCCGCCCCCGACCTCACGGCCTCGCCGGGAGTGGCGACCCGCTTTTGGTCACCGCGCTCGCTTTCGGGTAGCCTGATTCCCGGAGCGACGAGCAAGAAGTCGCTTCCGAAGCGAGCCCGCAAGGACGCGACCTCGGCCGGCGCGCTGACGACCCCGGCGAGCCCCGCGTCTTTCACGGTCGTGGCGAGACGGACGACCTCGGTCGTGAGACCCGTGACCACACGCCCCCACACCACCCCGAGATCCTCGGCCGAGAGCGAGGTGAGCACGGTCACGCCGAGCAGTGCGAGACGCCCGCGGCGCGCCTGCCGGGCAGCCTCCAGCATCGCCCGTCCGCCGGCGGCGTGTAGCGTGAGTAGGTCGACGCCGAGGTCGCTCGCCGCCGCCACCGCGCCCGCCACCGTGTTCGGGATGTCGTGCAGCTTCAGGTCGAGGAAGACCCGCTTCTTCCGCGTATGCAGCGCATCGACCACGGACGGTCCTGCGCGCGTGTAGAGCTCGAGGCCGACCTTGTAGAAGTCGGCCCCGCCGCCGATACGATCGACGAGACGAAGCGCCTCGTCGGCGGTCGGCGTGTCGAGCGCGAGGATCAGCTGGGCCACGGGGCGACTCGCCTCAGGCAGCTTGAACCAGGTCGGTCCACGCCGCGACGTCGTGCGCACGTCCCCACGACGCCAGCCCGCGCAGCAGCCGCTCGCCTGCCCTCGGATCTGCGAACGACGCGGTGCCCATCTGCACGAGGGACGCGCCGGCGCGCGCGTAGGTTACCGCGTCCTGCGCGGTGAGCACACCGCCCACGCCCACAAGCGGCACCTTCGTTTGCCCGCGCGCCTCCCTCACGGCTCGGAGGCCGACGGGCAAGAGCGCAGGCCCACTCACGCCGCCATTGCCGGCACCCAAGATCGGCGAGCCCGACCCCGACTCGAGCATGATCCCCGGGATCGTGTTCACCAGCGTGAGTCCGTCGGCGCCGGCTTCGGTCGCGACCCGCACGGTGCCAGGCAAGTCGGGATCGTTCGGCGCGAGCTTGGCGAGCAGCGGGCGCTGCGTGCGCTTCCGGCATCCCCCGACGATCTCGGCCACCGCGGCGGGGTCGAGCGCAAACGGAGGTCCACCCCGCTTGGCATCATTCGGACAGGAGAGGTTCACCTCGAAGCCGAGGAAGCCGTCGCAGCCGTCGAGCCCTTCGACGAGCGTGAAGTAGTCCTCCACCGTGTGGCCCGCGAGGCTCACGAAGACGCGGGCACGTTTCACGTTGGCGGCGATCCAGGGAAGCTTCTCACGACGCGACTTCTCCAGCCCCGGGTTCGCGAGCCCGACGGAGTTGAGCATACCTCCGGCGAACTCCGTCACACGTGGCGCGGCGTTGCCCTTGCGGGGCTCGACGGTGACCGACTTGGTGACGAAGCCCCCCAGACGTTCGAGGTCCACGACTTCGGCAATCTCCTGGCCGAAGCCGCAGGTACCTGCTGCGAGCAGCACAGGGTTCTGGAATCGGACTCCGAACAGCTCGAGGTCGAGCCTCACCTTCGGCCGTTGACGTTGGCGTTTCCGGGGGCGACACCGTTTCCGGTAGGATAGCGCTCGAAGAACCGCTCGATGGCGCGCGCGATGGCCGCGGCTGTGTCCTCCTGAAAGTCCGCCTGACCGAGGAGGCGCGCCTCGGCCTCGTTCGAGAGGAAGCCCACTTCGACCAGGACCGATGGCATGAGCGCATTGGTGAGGACGGCGAGCACACCCTGCTTGACGCCCCGGTTCGGCCCGGGGTGGAACTCCTCGAGCTCTTCCTGCGTGAGTCCGGCGAGCAGTTCGGACCAGTGTTGGTGGTCGAGGTTCCTGAGCTCTCGGAGGATGAAGTCGAGGTCTGGCTCGTCCTCGGGACTCACGTCCTGGCCGCGGTAGGAGAGGGGCGCGTTTTCGATTGCGGATACGCGCCGCTCGTGCTCGGTGCGGGCCTCCGACAGGAAGTAGGTCTCGAAGCCCCGTGTGGAGCGCTGATTGGTGAGCGAGTTACCGTGGATCGAGACGAAGAGCCCCGGACGCTCGCCTTTGAGGTTGGTGGCGATCTGCCCGCGCTCCCAGAGATCCACGAAGGCGTCGCGGTCGCGCGTCAGGTGCACCTCGAGGTCGGTGTTGCGGCGGAGGATGTCGGCGAGCTCGAGCGAGATCGCCAGAGCGACGTCCTTCTCTCGGACGCCGCGCCCACCTATCGCTCCGGGATCCTCGCCCCCGTGCCCCGGATCGATGATCACGACCCGCGGACCGTCGTACGGTGACAGCCCGGTCGGGAGCTGTGCCGTCGTCGCACGCGTGGGCTCGGGTCCCGTGTTCTGCGCCCCGTTCGGTCGGGCGCCGATGAGCTGGGGATCGCCCGCGCGCAGCAGCGACCGGCCCGCGTCGTACTCGTATAGGTCGGGCAGTCTGGTCGGGAAGAAATCGGACAGGAGCTGCAGCGGGACCCGCACCGTCCCTCCGTCCCGGTACGGCGCGTCCACGAATTGCAGCACCACGCCATCCCAGCGGAAGAACGGCGAGCCGACCCGGAGGAGGATCGTCATCTGACTCGGCACCGCGATCGTGATGTCGCTGCCGGATTCGCCGACCGTCCAGCCGAGATCGTCCAGGAGTGAGAGCGGGACGGCAACGAACCCACGGTCGGTGACGACGACCACGTTGGTGAGCGATCCGTCGCCGCGCTCCACGCGGAGCGTGGGTGACTGCTGGGCTGCGAGCGGCAAAGACGCAAGAGACGCGAACAGCGCGACCGCTCCTAGGACTCGGCGAGAGCGCCTCGTCGAGACCGCCGGCGTGACTGGGCCTGCCGGCCTCATCGCGCCCCCACCGCCCGGCGCGCCTCGCGATCCTGCTCGCGCTGCTTCAGCGCCTCGCGCTTGTCGTGCAGCTTCTTCCCGCGCCCCACGGCGAGCAAGACCTTCGCATATCCCCGCGTGAAGTGCACGTCGAGCGGCACCAGCGTCAGCCCCTTCTCCTCGACCTTGGCGGCGAGCCGGTGGATCTCGGGTTTGTTCAAGAGCAGTCGCCTGGGACGCACCGGATCGACATTGAAGCGATTGGCCTGCTCGTACGGTGAGATATGGAGGCTGTACAGCCAGATCTGACCCCGCTCCACCCGAGCGTGCGCGTCCTGGAAGGAGACGTGACCCGCCCGAACCGATTTCACCTCGGGACCCTTCAACTCGATGCCGGCTTCGACGGTCTCGAGGACCTCGTATTCGTGGCGCGCCTTGCGATTGCTGGCGACCACTCTCTCGCTCTCGCCCCGAGTCACGCCTGGGTTCGCCTCGCACGCAGCATGGTGTACACGTGGGCGACCTCGCCGCCCAGGATGAACACCAGCGCTCCGTAATAGATCCAGAGGAGGAGGATCGCCGCGGTCGCGAGGTTCCCGAGGGTGGAGGTGTAGTTGGCCAGCTCGGTGATGTAGGACGAGAACGCCCACTTCAAGAGCTCGTGGGCGAGCGCCGCGAAGGTGGCTGCGACCAGGGTGGTGGGCCAAGGAGTGCGGCGAGCAGGGAGGTACCGGTAGACGAGAAGGAACAGCGTCCAGATGGACGCGAACGCAATCAGGGCACCGAGGAAGCGCTGCGCGAACGAGAGCGTCTGCGCATCCCACCCGAGCATGTCGACGCCGAAGCCCATGATAGCTGCGAACACGATCGTGATACCGAGGTTGAGCGTGACGAGGATCACGCCGGCGATCACCACCACGATGTCGTAGAGCTTGCCGTGCACGAGCCCGCGTCGTACGCCCGTCTCGAACACGCGGAAGAGCGAGCTGCGCAGCGACCCGGAAAGCCGCGTCGCGAGCCAGACGAAGACGATGGCACCGACGACCGTGAGGCCCGTGCGGTTGACCATCACCTCGGCGACCAGGTTGCGAAGCAGGTCCGCGAGGTTCGCCGCGGCCCCCGTCTCGGGAAGCCGACCGGCGAACAGCGCGATCACCGCTTGTGTGGGGTCATCGAAGCGCTCGGAAAGCACGAAGCCCGTGAGGCCTATGCCGAGGGCGAGCAGCGGCACCAGCGCGAACAACACACCCCAAGCGATGCCGGCGGAGAGAAAGAACGCGTCGTCGTCGTCGAACTTCTCCCACAGGAGGCGGAAGAACTCGCGCGCCGTGGCCATCAAGCAGAAGCGCCGCGAAGGGACGATCCCCTCGCGGCGCCCTCGTCCGCTAACCCAGGACGCACCGAATTGAACGGCTCGATCAGTCGGCCTCTTTCTCTTCGGCGTCGTTCTCGGCTGCAATCGCCTCGCGCGCCGCCTGCACGCCCGCGCGATAGGCTGCCTTGGAGCGTTGCAGACGCTTCTCCAGATCGGTCCGCGCGTCCGTCGCTGCCGAGCGGCCGGCAGTCACCGCCTCCTTCACGCCGTCGATGCGCGTCTGCACTCCCTCGCGCACCTCTCCGAGGCGCTCCTCGATCTGGCGCTGGGCCTCGCGTACCCGATCCTCAGCGGCCGTGCGCAGCTTGCGCGCTTGACGCTTGATGTCCTCCTGCGTCTCGGCTCCGGACTTGGGCGCGAAGAGGAGGGCGATTCCCGCGCCTACCAGTGCGCCGAGAATGAACGCGCCGACGCCACTCCCGCTGTCGCGCTCTATGACGATATACGGGCTTTCCTCTTGGTTCCTCATGCTCTTCCTCTCCTCGACCGGACGTGTGTCAACTTAATGTCGGCGCCACGCGCGATCCACGGTCCTACGGCTCAAATCCGCCACCTCGGATCGGGCTCCCGCATCGCGGGCCGGGGGGCTCCCACCCGCCCCATGAGGCCGTAGGTCAGCTTCTTGCTGAGCTCGACCCCCGGCTGATCCAGGGGATCCACTCGGTAGAGGGCCCCGGCATAGACCGTGGCGATCTGCCAGAGCATGAAGAGCTGGCCGAGCGTGGCTGGGGTGATGCGGGGAACGTACAGCGTCGCGTTGGGCCTCCCCTGCTGACGCAGGGCCTCCGCCGTGGCGCGCCGCTCGGTGTTCATCAGCTCTCCGAGCGAATGTCCACCTAGGTAGGCGAACTCGGACATCTCCGGGTGTCGCTTCGGGATTACCGCGTCAGGCCCATGATCCTCCACCTCGATGAAGAGGACGACCTTGTCGTCGGGGCCCTCCATCATGAGCTGGAGGAAGGAGTGCTGGTCGGAGGCACCGAGGGCCGGCACCGGCGTCGGTCCCGTGGGCGTGAGCACGCCATCGAGGTTCTTCGCTTTGCCGAGGCTCTCCGCCCAGAGCTGCTGGAACCAGAGCGCGACCGAGCGGAGGCGGTCGGAGTAGGGCATGAGCACGTGCACCGAGCGGCCCTGCGCGCGCTCTGCGTCGTGGAGCAAGGTCGCGAGAACACCCGCAGGGTTCTCGGCCAACCGACCGCTCCGGCACCGCTCCGCCATGGCTGCGGCGCCCGCGAGCAGCTCGCCCGTGTCGATGCCGCACACGGCAGCCGGGAAGACCCCCACCGCGGACAGCACCGAGAAGCGCCCGCCGACGTTGGGTGGGACGGCGAGCATGGGGATCCCCTCCGCATCGCCGATGCGTCGCAGCGCCCCGCCCACAGGGTCGGTGGTGAAGAGGAAGTGGCCGCGCGCGTGCTCCGCGCCCACGGCTCGCTCGACCGCGTCACGCACCACGAGGTACTGCGCCATCGTCTCGGCCGTCGCACCCGACTTGCTCACGACGTTGAAGAGCGTCTTGGCTACGTCGACGCGCTGGAGGAGCCCGAGCATGGTGTCGGGGTCCGGATTGTCGATCACATGCAAGCGAGGGTATTCATCCCGCCCGTCTGCGGAGCGGTCGTTCCAGTAGGGCCCGAGAAGCGCGTCTCGAACCGCCTTGGCTCCGAGTCCCGAGCCGCCGATGCCGAGCACGACGACGTCTTCGAACCACTGCGCGAACCCGTCCGCCAATTTCTGTGCCTGCTGACCGGACTCCTGCGCGTAGGGCAGATCGAGGAAGCCGAGGACGCCCGTGGCGCGCTGAGCTTCGACGTGCGCGTGTGCACGACCGAACGCCTCTGCCATGCCTCCGGCGAACTCGTCGGCTTCGACCCCGCCGCTCAGGCCCGGAGCCATCAGGTTGTCGAAGTCCAGGCGTATCATGTCCATCGGTCGATCTGCCATGTGTCAATCCACTTCGACGACGAGGCCGTCGAACGCAGGGTACACGCCTATGGGGAGCCGCTCTTCCAGCTCGCGGTGCGTGACACGGTGGGTGAGATGGGTGAGATAGGTACGCTTCGCCCCGACCGCGCGAGAGGCCTCGATGGCCTCCTCGATGTTGAGATGCGACGCGTGCGGCTTGCCGAACCAGAGCGCGTTCAACACGAGCACGTCGACGCCGCGCAGGGCCACGATCGCCTCTTCCGGCAGGAGCTTCGCGTCGACGATGTAGCCGAGTCCGCCGACCCTGAACCCGTACACCTGCACATCCCCGTGCGGGACGCGGATCGGCAAGAACGACTCGCCGATGACGTCGACGGGCTTGCCCGACTCGATGGGGAAGAGACGGAGGCGCGGCTTCGAGCTACCAGGCGGAGGCTGAATGGCTTCGTCGAAGATGTAGCGGAAGTGCGCTTCGAGCAGCGGCCGATGCTCCGCCGCCACGTAGCCAACCAGCTCACCGCGCTTCACGCTGAATGCGCGCACGTCGTCGATCCCATGCAGGTGGTCGGCGTGCGCATGGGTGAACCAGATGGCATCGACCGACTTGATGCCCGTCGCCAGCAGCTGGAGCCTGAGCTCGGTCGGCGTGTCGACGAGGAGGCGCCCGCCCGTCGTCTCGACTACCGCGCCGCAGCGGGTGCGTTTGTCGCGCGGGTCCGGAGAAGTGCACGCCCTACAGTCGCAGCCGATCACGGGGATGCCGAACGACGTGCCCGTGCCGAGGAACGTGAGCTTCATGCGAGGTGCTACAGCAGCTCGATGCGCATGGTGTTCGTGGCACCGGCCACATGGAATGGGTATCCGGCGGTGACCACGATGGGCGCGCCGCGCTGCCCCACCCCGCTCGCGAGCACTCGCTCTCTGCCGAACGCAGTCAACGACTCGTAGGTGACCTCACCGACTTGGGCGAGCTCCGGGTGCACACCCCACACAGCCGCGAGCTGCCGATGGGTGAGCTCATCCCTCGTGACAGCGAACACGGGGACCGGCGGTCGATACGACGATACCAGTCGCGCCGAGAACCCGGAGCGCGTGATCACGATGATCGCGGGTGCCTTCATCTGCCGGGCCGCGTCGACCGTGGCGGCGGCGATGGCGTGCTCGCGCGGCGTGGCACCTTTCCGTTGGCCGGGCCGCGTGAGGTAGCGCGGGCCCCGCTCCAGAAAGCCGTGCTCCTCGACCTCGGTGCCGATCCGCACCATCGCCTCGACCGCCTGCAGCGGATAGGCCCCGGACGCGGTTTCGCCGGAGAGCATGACCGCGTCGGTGCCGTCCAGGATGGCGTTGGCGACGTCGGATGCTTCGGCGCGCGTCGGCCGGGGGTGCTCGATCATCGACTCGAGCATCTGCGTGGCCGTGATTACCGGACGGGCGTAGAAGTTGGCGAGCTGGATGATGCGCTTCTGCGCCAGCGGCACGCGCTCGAAGGGCATATCGACGCCGAGGTCCCCGCGCGCGACCATGACGGCGTCGGTCTCCTGCATGACCGCCTCGATCGCATCGAGCGCCTGGATCTTCTCGATCTTCGAGACGACCAGCGCGCGCTTTCCCACGCGACGCTTCAGGTCGGCCACGTCCTCGGGACGGCGCACGAACGAGAGGCCCACATACTCGACGTCCTGCTCGAGCGCGAAGGCAAGGTCGTTCAAGTCCTTTTCGGTGAGCGAAGGCGCCTTCACGTCCACGGTGGGGAGGTTGATGCCCTTCCGGCTCTTGAGCGTGCCGCCGCGCAGGACCTCCAGGCGGGTGCGGTCGCCGCTGGTGCCCACGCAGCGAAGCTCGAGCAACCCGTCGTCCATGAGGACGGCGTCTCCTTCGCGGATCTCCGAAGCGAGCGGCGCGTACGTCGTGGGAATCTCTCCGGGACGGGCGCTCGCCTCGGGCGCCACCACCACTA
This sequence comes from Gemmatimonadota bacterium, assembly GCA_016873995.1. Taxonomy (GTDB): domain Bacteria; phylum Gemmatimonadota; class Gemmatimonadetes; order Longimicrobiales; family Gaopeijiaceae; genus UBA2982. The sequence continues at coordinate 44,344 of VGVR01000021.1, read as the reverse complement.
CGCTCCCGACCGCGAGCTCGATGGGCTCGGCGAGCGTCCCAACGCGGATCTTCGGACCTGCGAGGTCGGCCAGGATCGCCACCGGGCGTCCGGCTTCCTTCGCCGCCGCTCGCACGTGGGCGACCGACGCCGCGTGCGTCTCGTGCGCGCCGTGCGACATGTTCACGCGCGCCAGGCTCATACCGGCGCGCACGAGGGCTCGGATCGCCTCCGAAGACGAGGTCGCCGGCCCCAGCGTGCAGACGACCTTGGTTCGGAGCATGCTCGCGCGGACTCGGGGGTCGGATTCGGGGGGCGGGCCTGAACGCGCCGCGGATTCCGAATTGTGGCGGCGGAGGAGGGTGGCGGCAACGGCCCGAGGCGAGCCCGGACGCCTCGCTCCGGCGCTGGTCCGACCGCTCCCGCAAGTGCAGCGGCGTGTCAGGGGTGGCGCTCGAGCCGAGGTCCGATTTCTATTCCGCGCCTTTCTGTTCCGCGCCCTTACGGCCCCGACCGGGCGAAGTCCCTCATGGCCCACGTCTACCTCCAGTCGCCCCAGGAAGCCGGGGGCCTCATCGAGGACTTGGGCCGCGCGAAGCGCATCGCGCTCGACTGCGAGGCGGCGGGCTTCCACCGCTACTCGGACCGGCTCTGCCTCGTGCAGCTCTCCACGGAGCGAACCACGTACCTGATCGACCCGCTGGCGTTCGATCCTGCCGACGTGCTGCGCGGTCCGCTCGAGGACCCCGATCTGCCCGTCGTCATGCATGGGGCGGACTTCGACCTGCGGCTGCTGGCGCGCGACCTGCGTATCCGCCTGCGCGGGCTCTTCGACACACAGATTGCGGCGCAGCTCCTGGGCGAGGAGGCGCTCGGTCTGGCCAGCCTGCTCGAATCGCGCTTCGGCGTGAAGCTGTCGAAGAAGTTCCAGCGGGCCGACTGGGCCGAGCGCCCGCTCGGCGAAGGGATGCTCGAGTACGCCGCCGACGACACGCGGCACCTGATGCGGCTGGCGGATTGGCTGACGGCCGAGCTGGCCGAGGCCCGGCGGCTTGCTTGGACCAAGGAGGAGTGCCGGGCTCTCGAAGCAGCGGCGGGCGGGCTCCCCAAGGAGGAGACGCCCGAGGACCCCGTCGCGCGCATCAAGGGTGCTCGACACCTGTCACCCCGACAGCTCACGGCCCTCCGTGAGGCCCTCGCATGGCGCGACGAGATCGCGCGCGCCAAGGATCGCGCGACGTTTCGCGTGGTGGCCGAAGGGCCGCTCATCGAGGCCGTGGCGGCGCACCCCCGCAGTGTGCGTGAGCTCCTCGCGATCAAGGGCTTTCCGCCGCGCTTGGCGGAAGAGGCAGGGGCGTCGCTGGTCGAGCGAATCGAGCGGGTCGCGCAGATGCGCGACGACGAGCTGCGCGGCTACCCGCGGCCCGAGAGGCGGGGCGGCACCCGCATCACGCCCGACGTGGAGGCGCTCGCGGAGCGGCTCAAGGATGCCCGCAACCGCAAAGCGGACGAGCTGGGACTCCCGCGCGGGACGCTGCTCTCGAACGCGACCCTCATCGAGATCGCCCGCGCCGGGCCGAGGTCTCTCGACGCTCTCGCGACGGTCGACGGGATGCGGCGCTGGAAGGCCGAAGCTCTCGGCGAGGACTTCCTGAAGCTGATCCGCTGAGTCGCGGCAGTCGAGCTACGCGGCCGACTCTTCCTTCAGCTTGCAGTCGATGCAGTAGCGCGCGTGCGGAAGCGCGTCGAGACGCTCGAAGCCCACGTCGTTGCCGCAGGTGTGGCAGAGGCCGAACGCCTTCGGATCGTAGTAGAGGCGGCGCAGCGCCTCCTCGAGGCGGTACAGGTAGCGCCCCTCTTTGGTCGCGAAGATGGCAGCTTTCTCGCGCTCCATGGCCTCGGTGCCCTGATCGGCCATGTGATCCGTGTAGGCGGCCAGGTCGGAGTCACCCGATTCCCGGTCGGCCTTCGTCATCTTGTCGAAGAGCCCGAGCGCCTTGAGCGCGCGCTCGCGCTCCTCTAGCAGGCGCTTCTCCAGATGCCCGAGCTGTTTCTTGGTCAGCGGCATGCATCCTCACTGAAAAACGAGCGCAGGAAGCTAATCAGGGGTCCGGGGGGCGTCCACGCCGAAACGCATGGTGTGGAGCGCTGGAGGCGGGACCCGGTCGAAGGGGTCCGGGTACAGCTGCGCCCGACCCGCCGACCCTCCCCACGGCCAACCATGTCCGACGCGACTATCAAGTGCCGCCGGTGCCAGAAGGACTCGGCACCGCTCGCCAAGCCACCCTTCCGCAGTGAGCTCGGCGAGCGCATCGCGCGCGAAATCTGCGCCGCGTGCTGGCAAGAGTGGCTGAAGCACCAGACTCTGCTCATCAACCACTACGGGCTCGACCCACGCGACAAGCGCGCGAAGGACTTCCTCTACGAGCAGATCGAGCAGGTCCTCTTCAAGGGCGGTGCCGGTGAGGACATCGACACCACCAAACAGGGCACCATCGAATGGTGACGCGCGGTAAGAACAGCAAAGAGCCGGCCAGGTCGACGACCCGGCCGGCTCTCCTGCCCCGACGCGGTCGGCGTTACTTCCCCAGCACCTCGGTCGCCCGCTCGAGCGCGAACTCCAGCTCCTCTTCGGTGATGGTCAGCGGCGGCGCGAAGCGGATCACCTGATGGTGCGTCTCCTTGGCGAGGACGCCATTGTGCTCGAGTGCCTCGCAGAACGGACGCGCCACGCCGCTCGATTCCTTGATCACGACGCCGATCATCAGGCCACGTCCGCGTACCTCTTCGACGTGCTTCGACTTGATCGCACGCAGCCGGTCCATGAACCAGGCGCCGAGCTTCGCGGAGCGCGCCGGCAAGTCCTCGTCTAGGATCACACGGAGCGACGCGCGCGCGATCGCGGCCGCGAGCGGATTGCCGCCGAACGTCGAACCGTGGTCACCGGGGTGGAAGACGTCCATGTACTCGGAGTCCGCGATCGCGGCGGACACCGGATAGACGCCCCCGCCGAGCGCCTTCCCGACGATGAGGATGTCCGGGCGGATGCTGTCCCACTCGTAGCAGAACAGCTTGCCGGTCCGCCCCAGGCCGGTTTGGATCTCGTCGGCGATGAGGGCCACGTTGTGCTTGGTGCAGATCGCGCGCGCCCTGGCGAGGAAGCCGGCGGGCGGCACGACCACGCCACCTTCACCCTGGAGCGGCTCGACGAGGAAGCCAACCGTGTTCTTCGTGATCGCCTTCTCGAGCGCGGCCGAATCCCCGTAGGGAATCTCCTTGAAGCCCGGCGTGAACGGACCGAAGCCGTCGCGATACTGCGGCTCCGACGAGAAGCCCACGATGGTCGTCGTGCGGCCGTGGAAATTGTTCTCGCAGACGATGATCTCGGCCTTGTCCGCCTCGACGCCTTTGACCTTGTATCCCCACTTGCGGACCATCTTGATGGCGGTCTCGACCGCCTCGGCGCCCGTGTTCATGGGGAGAGCACGCTCGAAGCCGGTGGCCTGGCAGAGTTCGCGCAGGAACGGACCCATCTGGTCGTTGTGGAACGCGCGCGAGGTGAGCGTCAGCGTGTCGAGCTGCTTACGCGCGGCCTCGATGATCGCCGGGTGTCGGTGCCCCTGGTTGAGCGCGGAATAGGCGCTGAGCATGTCCAGGTAGCGGTTCCCGTCCACGTCCCAGACCCACGCGCCCTCGCCTCGTTCCAGCACCACCGGAAGGGGGTGGTAGTTGTGGGCGCTGAATTGGTCGACTTCGGCGATGTACCCCTTGGTCTTGGACGCGGCTGCGGTGGTCATCTCACTCCTCTGCTGGGGACGCGGGGCGCTGAGCGCACCGGGGCGCAAAGCGCGAATGAATTTTTATGCAGATTTAGTTCATGATAATGCTGACCATGCTCACCCCGCAACGGGGGCTCCCCGACGGTCCGCGAGAATCCGCGCGGCGAGGACGGCCGAGGCGATCCCCATGACCATCCACGAGAAGTACATGGAGGCGCGGCCGACGTTGTACGAGGCGGACAGGTCCCAGCCCGACAGATAGAGGATCCACGCGCCCAGGATGAACCAGCCGCCGAGCACGAGCTGGGCGCCCATGCGGAGCCACGCGAGCCCGGCCGTGGGCCGGAAGACCTCCAGCGCCCCGAGCCCAGCCACCACGAAGAAGACGGAGGCCAAGATGCGGTGCACGCTGCCGTCCACCCCTTCGTGGATCGCGTGTCCCCAGAAGAGCCACCCGGCGTTGAGCTGAGCCAGCGCGTAGCCCACGAAAGTCGGGGAGCGCGAGAGGAGACCGCGGTGAGCGAGCAAGTCGATGATACCGGTGAGCGCGAACGCCGAGTACATGGTGACGTGCTGGAGGCTCATGAGCGTCGTGGTCGGCCCCCAGCCCTCGCCGGGGATCTCCACCCACACGCCGATGAGCGGCAGGACCACCTTGAGGACCGGCACGAAGAGGCTCGACTCCAGCGCTCGGCTCGGCGAGTCGAGCGCGCCGGCTCGGAAGTTCTGCCCGATCCAGACGAGCGCCCACAGGATGAACATGCTTCCCGGGAGGACGTGCCCCTCGAACGTCGAGTACAGGTCCGCCGCCGTCACCGCCATCATGTCGTGGTTCATGGGCGGAGAATCTGCCCAGGCGCGAGGTCGGGCGCCATTGCGCGGGCGCGACGTGGCGCCGCAAGGGGCGTCAGCCGCCCGAGTAGATCAGCTCTGCAACCACCTCGCCCACCATCCCGAGCGTCGTCGCGCTCACGTTCTCCGGTGTGTCCTGCGGGGTGTGCCAGTATGCGTTGTACGGACCGTACTCGAAGTCGACGAGGTTCGCCGTGGGGAGGCCCGCCTCGATGAGAGGGACGTGGTCGTCGAATACCCGAAGGCCGACGGTGTTCGGGAAGTACTGGCGGTAACCGAGCCTCTCGGCGGCTTGCCACACCTTCCTGACCACCAACTCAGCCGCTTGGGCCGAGATCTCCTCCACGGGGAAGCTGGGGTCGGCGTCTCCCACCATGTCGAGGAGCAAGCCGTAGACCGGTCGATTCGTGTCGCCGAGCCGGGAGGCGTAGCGCTTGGCTCCCAGGAACATGTCATCGACCTCGGGGCCGTAGTCCTCGCCGTCCACGAGGAGCAACTCGACCCCCATGGGGGGTGGCACGTCGCGGAGCATCGCAGCGAGTTGGAGCAGGACCGCCGTTCCCGACGCGCCGTCGTTCGCACCGGGCACCGGGGTGGCACGGCCCACCGAGTCGTCGGCCTCGTCCGAGGTCGGACGCGTATCCCAGTGTGCGAGGATGAGGATCCTGCGCGTGGCCTCGGGCCGGAATCGGGCCGACACGTTGAAGAGGGTGAGCGAGTCGCCGGCCGCGCTGACGTGGGTGAAGGTGTCGACCACCGGCGACGCCCCCAGGGAGTCGAGCCGATCCAGCATCCACGCCAGCTGCCGCGCATGGCCGGCGGTCCCGGGTACGCGGGGCCCGAACCCGACCTGGTCGCGCACGAGCGCCATCGCGGCGTCTCCATCGAAGAGCGGCCGGCCTGGGGTCGGGCCCTGCGGGACGCTCATGCACGCGCCGACGCCGACCGACAGACACACGAGGGCGAGGAGCCGAGGGACACGCGTGGCGAGCGGCATAGGTGCTACTGCGACTCGAGCTCCTGCAGCCAACGGCGGGCCGTGTCCTTGAACACGTCGTCCGGCGGGTGCACCGAGCGCATCTCCGTCACGCGGTGGAGCACGGTGGCCGCATCCTCGTCTCGCCCCCGCCGCATGTAGAGCTGCCCGAGGTCGAGCCAATAGAGGACGTTGTTCGGGTCGAGCTCAGCCGCGCGCCGCAGATGGAGTGCCGCGCCATCCCAGCTGCTCTCCCTGATCGCTTGGTTGCTCACCAGCATGCGGGCGAGGAGGCGCTCGACCCGCGACAGATCCATGATCTCGTAGTTGACACGTCCGAGCAGGTTGTGCGCGCCGGCGTGCATCGAGTCGAGCGCTAGAATGGCATGCGCGTCGTCGAAGACACGTTGCACGAGCCGAGACGCGTAGTCGTTTCCCGCGTTCAGGGCACGGCGACCCTCGGCCGCGCCCCGCCAATAGAGCCCTTCGATGCCCTGCGACCGTTCGGCGACCGCGCGATCTCCGAGCACGATGGCGGGGTCGAGGAATTCGTTCTGGGCGGTGATACCCTCGCGCACCATGCCGATGACCACGGCCGCGCGCGACGCACGCCAGAGTGCCTCGTAGTCGTTCGGATTCGCGTCGAGGTGGGACTTCAGCGACTCGTACGCCTGGTTCGCCTCGCCAGCGAAATAGAGCGCGTCCGCACCGGCAACGGCGTCGGCCACGACGGGCTGAGCGTCGGCGAGGCCGGGCGACAGCACCGCGAACGCGCACGCGAGCATGCCGGCAAGTGGAGCGGGGCGGGCCATGGGAGATCCCTACCCCGCCCGCCCCGAATCGATCGTCGAGCGATCTAGTCGGCGCTCAGCCGCACTCCGAGAAGCCGCACACGTGGCACTTCTTGCACCCCTCGACGAAGGCGAGGTGGCCCGTGCCGCACTCGGGGCACGTGCCGATGTCGAGCGTGTCGTAGCCGTCGCTCGCCACCGAAGCGGCCTGCGGCTGGCGGGCACCTTGGGGCGTCGGCATCGCGAGCGGGAGGGCTTCCTGCACGCCCGCCTTCTCCTCCAGGTACCGCTCGATGGCTTGACCCACAGCGTCCGGCACGGACAGCACCTTGTTCGGCCCGAGCCCGACCGCGCGGTCGCACGAGATGCCGCGCACCTGGTCCTTCACCTGCTGGATCGAGATCCCCGAGCGGAGCGCGAGCGACATGAGCCGTCCCATCGCCTCGGCGTCGGCCATGGCCGCGCCGCCGGCCTTGCCCAGCGTGCAGAACACCTCGAACGGACGGCCACGCTCGTCCTCGTTGATGGTCACGTACAGGTCACCGAGCGGCGAGTTCATCTTCATGGTGTAGCCGCGCAGCGCGAGCGGGCGCTGGCGCTTCTGACGCACCGCGCCTGCCTCCACGTCCTTCTGGTGCAGCTCGGACTTGAGGCGCTCCACCTCCACGCGGAGGTTGTGCGCCTCTTCGCGCGCGTCCGCGAGATGGTGCTCGAGCTGCGAGACCTCCGCCGCGATCTGGGCGACCTGTTCGGCCGCAACCTGTGTGGCCGCGGTGTCGGCCTGGGCCGTCTTGCCCGTCGAGAGCACCTGGCCCTCACGCGACCCGTCTCGGTAGACCGTCACGCCCTTGCAGCCGAGCCGGAACGCCAGCTCGTAGATCTCGCGCACGTCCTTCTCGGTCGCCTCACGCGGGAAGTTCGTCGTCTTGCTGATCGCGCTGTCGGTGTGCTCCTGGTAGGCCGCCTGCATGCGCACGTGCCACTCGGGCGTGATGTCGTGCGCCGTCCGGAAAACGCGCTGCACGTCGGCGGGCACTTCGTCGAAGTGGATGTGCCCTTCGTTGGCGATGCGCTCCATGAGCTCGTCCGAGTACCAGCCCCCGGCCTTGGCGATGCGCACGAAGTCGGGGTTCACATCGGGCATGAGCGCACCGGCCTGGTTGCGCATGAACGCGACCGCGAAGAGCGGCTCGATGCCGCCCGAGCAGCCCGCGAAGATCGAGATGGTGCCGGTGGGGGCCACCGTGGTCAGGTTGCAGTTGCGGAGCTCCTGAGCTCCGCGGATGCGCGTGCCGTCGGCGCGACGCGCAGCGGTGCGGTCTGGGCCCCAGATCGAGCCGCGCCAAGCCGGGAAGACGCCGCGCGTTTCGGCGAGACGCTGCGACTCGGCGCGCGCTTCCTGGTCCACGAACGCCATCACCTTTCGCGCGAGCTCGACTCCCGCCTCCGAGTCGTACGGGATGCCGAGGCGGACGAGCATGTCCGCCCAGCCCATGACCCCCAGTCCGATGCGACGGATCTTCTGGGCGAGGTCGTGGATCTCGGGGAGCGGATAGACGTTCGCGTCGATGACGTTGTCGAGGAAATGCGTCGACAGGTGGATCACCTTGGCGAGCGCATCCCAGTCGATCGCCATTTCCGGTGCATCGCCCCAGCGGGCCTCGGGACGCACGAACGCGCCCAGGTTGATGGAGCCGAGGTTGCACACGTCGTACGGCAGGAGCGGCTGCTCCCCGCACGGGTTCGTCGCCTCGTACTCGCCCAGCTTCGGCACCGGGTTGTACTCGTTGGCGCGATCGATGAAGAACGTGCCAGGCTCACCCGTCAACCAGGAGCCGTGCACGATCATGTCGAAGATCTCGCGCGCGTTCTCGCGTCCGGTGATCTCCTTCGTCTTCGGGTTGACGAGGTCGTACTCTTCGCCCTTCGCCACCGCGTCCATGAACGCGTCGGTGATGGCGACCGAGATGTTGAAGTTCGTCACCTGCGTCGTGTCGTTCTTGCAGGTGATGAACTTGCGGATGTCGGGATGGTCGACGCGCAGAATGCCCATGTTGGCACCGCGCCGCGTGCCGCCCTGCTTCACCACGTCCGTGCTCGCATCGTAGAGCTTCATGAACGACACGGGTCCGGACGCGACGCCCATGGTCGAGCGCACGGTCTCGCCCTCGGAGCGCAGGCGCGAGAAGGAGAAGCCGGTGCCGCCCCCCGACTGGTGCACGAGCGCCATCGCCTTGAGCGTGTCGTAGATACCGCTCTGGCCGTTCGAGAGCGCGTCGTCGATGGGGAGCACGAAGCACGCGGAGAGCTGGCCGAGAGGACGCCCCGCATTCATGAGCGTGGGCGAGTTCGGCTCGAAGGTGCCCGCGGTCATGAGGTCATAGAACTTGCGGGCGACCTGGTCCACCGCGGCGGGCGACGCGCCGTAGTCCCGGTCCACGTCGGCGATCGTGCGCGCGACGCGCCAGAACATCACTTCGGGCTTCTCCGTCGGCTTCCCTTGGCCGTCCTTCTTCAGGTAGCGCTTCTCGAGCACGAGTCGAGCGTTGTCCGTGAGGTCGGGCCTGGGCAGGTCCGCGGGCAGAACGTCGTCGAAGATGTGGGACTCACGGGGGGCACGAACCTGGTGCACGAGCGTCATTTCCGGGCCAGCTCCTGTGGACGGAGGGTGGAGAACCCTGGATGTAGAGGTTGAAAAGCGGCGGGAGATGGCTCCCGCCGCCGAATGGCCTGTGGAAACGCCCTTTCTGGCCTACTGGATCTTGGGCTCGCGCATAGTACGCGTCCCATATGTTGTGGTCAAGCGCGCGCCCGAGAGATCTCGGAGTGGCGCGGAGCGGCTCCGCCGGCGGACGTTGTCTTCGGTAAATCTTCGGGCTTTCGCCAGGCTCGGCAAGGGGCCTGGGCAACCCTCAGAACGGGAGCCCCGCGCGCACGTACACCTCGGGATTCGCGCCGCCCACCAGCGGCGCGGCGAGCCCGGTGCGCACCAGCAACCCATCGTTCCAGAAGCCCAGGACGCCGACCGTGACCTCTGCGCCGACCGACGCGATCGCTTCGCCGCTCGGATTCGGGCCCCAGGCGTTGCCCGCATCGGCGAAGAGCGAGCCCACGACCCTGTCGAAGAAGAGTGGCCACGCGCCTAAGCCGCGGTTCACCAGCATGATCGGGAACCGGTACTCGACCGATCCCGCCCACGCGTATCGGCCGATGCGGCTCGAGGGCGCGTACCCACGTACGGGCAAGAACACGTACGAGCCTCCGAAGAGCTCCAGGCCGGTGACGTCCTCGACCGACCCGCTCGCGCCCCCGACGCTGAAGTGGCCGAACTGCGAGCCCGCGCCCCATGCCGAACCGCCGGCGCCCTGCACCGCGAGCACGTGGCGAGCATACCCTGCTTCCCAAAGCGGGACGTAGGCCCGTACGCGCGACGTGATCTCGGCGAACGTGCGGTCGACGCCAACGATGCCGACATCGGCCGTCCGGAGGCCCTGCTGGCGACGTGAGCGTCCCTGCACCGCCACCGAGAAGCCCCGCGTTCCCCCGATCTGGAAGGAGTGGCTACGCGCGGTCGAGTACCCGACCGCGAGTCGCGCTTCGCCCAGCCGAGTCGTGGGCCGTGACAGCGAATAGCCCCTGGGAGTCTGCAGACCGGTGTTCAGCAGCTCCCGTGACTCCCACACGAGTCCGCCTCCGAGCGTGAGCGCGAGCGAGCGGCGGAAGCGAGCGTCGATCAGCGTAGTGGAGGCATCGAGTATGCGCTCGCGCTCGAGGACGTAGAGGGTGTCGGCGCCGCCGCTGCCGAGAAGCTGGCCGGCTGAGGACCAGCGCTGTTCGGCTCGCAAGGTCAACGTGGGATTCCCGAAGCCGCCGTAGGCGTAGGCTGCACCGCCCTCGACTTCGGTTCGATCCGTGAACATCTGCGCGTACACCGCGTAGGCGTGTCGGCCCACGAGGTCCACGCCGGAGGTCTGGATGCCTACGCCGTAGTCCAGGAGCTGCTTCTCGGGAAGCGACACGCTCCCCGCTCGGGTCGCACCCGCTACCACGGGCTCCCGCAGGCGCGGCAGCCAGTAGTGGGGGAGAAGCGTCGGCCAGACGGAGTAGCCATCGACCTGGCCGCTGGCCGGAGCAGGGGCCACCCATGGGCGTGGCGCCTCGAAGCGGCCGTCGGGTGCGGGCGCGGGCCTCGCCGACGCGGGCTGGAAGGGGACGCGCTCGGCTTCCCAGCCATCCACGTGATATCCGCTGAAGTAGAGCCAACGCCCCGACGGATCCACGGACGGGTACGTGGCCCCCGTGCGCAGGTTCGTCAGCAAGCGCGGCGCCGCAGTGCGCCCCGTGGCGGCATCGACTTCCGCTCCCAGGAGGTTCATGATGCCGGTGCGGTCGGACGACCACACGATCCAGCGACCGTCGGGACTCCACGCGGGCGCGAGATCGACGGCGCGGTCGTCGGTGATCCGCTGGACCTCCCGGCCTGTGGCCGCATCCAAGATCACCACGTCGTGGTAGGCTCCCGGCTGCCAACGCGTGGCGGCGATCCAGCGCCCGTCAGGCGAGATCCTCGGGAACGCCCAGTGCACCTCCAGGGCCGAAGCCACGAGCGTTTCGACCGCGCCGTTCGCGAGGTCTACGCGCACGAGACCGTTCGTGCCGTCGCCGTTTTGCACCGCGACCGCCCAGCGACCGTCGGGAGAGCCCGAAGGCTGCTCCAGGCGCGCGCGGTGGGTGAGGCGCGAGGTGCCGCCACTCAGGTCGGTCACGTACAGATCGGAGTAGGCGCGGTACGGGCCGTCCTGCTCGAACTGCGAGAGGAGGATACGCCCGTCGGGGAGCCAGTCGTAAGCGGAGAGGCCGTTGGTGCGTGTGAGCTGCTCCGAGTCACCGCCCTCGACCGACTGTCGGTGGAGCTGTAGGTCGGAGCGTCCGTCGGCGCGCGCGTAGACGAGCGTGGTCCCGTCCGGAGACACGGACGGGTAGTAGGCCCAGCGCGCACCTTCTGTCAGTCGGTCGGGCTCGGAGACCGGACCCAGGCGAGCCAGCTCCACATCCAAGCCGCCGTAGCGAGCCGTCAGGGAGTCGGTCCACTCTCGCCATGCCTGCGAGAGCGAGACGTCGAACGCCGACCTGCCGGCCGCGTCCAAGCGATAGGGGATCCACTGCCCTGCCACCGCCTCGGCGAACCTGCTCATGCGCTCCTCGCCGTACCGGTCGAGCAGGTACTCGAAGAACATCGAGCCGTACGCGTACTGCCTGCTCCCGCCGGGCCATAGCGGGGAGGAGCCGCTGGCCTGGTCGAGGCGCTCTAAGCGGCCCTCGAGCGCGGCCGTGCGCAGCACCATCTCGTGGAACGTGCCGTGCACACGCCCCGCCGTCGTGAGCTCGGACTCGTACCAGGTCGCCAGCCCCTCGATCACCCACCCGGGCGTCGCGGTGTTGGGGAAGTAGGGCCAACCGGACTCCGCGCGGCCGAAGACGCCCCTGAGCAGCCGGCCGATCGGGTTCCGTGCGTAGTCCAGGTGCACGACGTGCGCGAGCTCGTGCGTGATGACCAGCTCCATCCAGTCGTCGAAGTAGGTCAGCGTGGGCCCGTCCACCGGAGGCCGCGCGAACACCACGATTCGCCTCGAGGGCACGACGCTCGCGTACCCGTTCGAGTCGTCGGAGTGATCGGTGAGGAGGAGGTCGATGCGCCCCCGTCGGGGCTCGACCAGTCGCTCGGAGAGCTGACCGTACGCGACCTCGGCGATGCTCCCGGCCCGCCGGGCGAGCTCTTCCAAGCGGGCGGGGAACGACACGCGGAAGTGCTCGGTGGTGAGCGTTCGCCAGTCGTCGTCCGGCGCCTGCGCGCGCACACCGGGCACCATGCCGGCGAGCGCGACGAACGCCGCCATGACGCCCGGGGTCATGCTCTTGATGCGCCGACGCGCGCTCGCCACCCTTCTCCCTCCTCCGCACTTCATCGCCCATGACCTCCGAAGAGAGCCTCTGGTATCGCCTCGGCTACGCGCTCGAGGGCGGGAAGGTCACGCAGACGGGCGGGAAGGCGCGCCCACGACGTGCCGGACGCGGAGGACGGCCGCGCGGCGGACGTACGGAGCGCGAGGGCCGGACCCGCCCCTCGCAGGCCGAGACAGAGCGCGAAAGCGCCCTGACCGACGATCTCGTGACGGCGGGGATCGCCGCGGCTGCCGCCCGCCTGCTCGATGCCTGGCAACCTAGCCGCAAAGCCGGGTGGAAGCGGTTGGCGTGGGCCGGCGCGGCGGGCGCGGCCGCCACGCTCTTGATCGACCTGCTCAAGCCGGTCCTGCGCGGAAAGCCGGAGCTCCCGGAGTTCGACCGCGACCTGTTGGAGCGCCTCCTCGCCGGCGCGGGACAGGGGCTGATCTACGGAGCCGTCGTCGAGCCGCGCGTGCCGGGTCCGCCTCTCTTGAAGGGCGCGCTGTTCGGCTCCGCGGAGTACGCCGCCGCGGCGTCCGGAGGTCTCGGGCGCTTGCTCAAGGCGCACGCGCCGCAGGCGAGGCTCCCCCTCGTGGGACAGATCTTCGAGGACGCGGATCCGGAGGAGCGAGCGTACCTGGAGCATCTGGCGTTCGGGGTAGCGCTCGCGCTGCTCTACGGGTCCAGCCCGTCGAGCAACGGCACCGACGAGGAGGGCGAAGGGGAGTAGCTCTCGAGCGAGGCATCGCCGCCGTAGCTGCCCGGGCAGACGGGGATGCGAACCTCTTCGGGGGACGCCGGTGCCGCGCTCGAGCGCTGCTCGGGGGGGAGTACGCCGAGGAGTTGCGCTCCCCCAGCGCCAGGCTGGCCGAACGCGCGCACGAAGCAGAAAGCCCCAGGGCGACGCAGGACCGCAGCGCCCACGTTGCGACGCGCCAGACCATCCCATTCGTCCAGGAGCACGTAGCGCGACCCTAGCTCGTCGGCCAGCGCGAGCTGAACGGCAGGATCCGGATCGAACGGGAACGTGCGGCTCGGCACGCCGCTCAATACATAGAAGTGACTCGGCTTGCGCGTGAGCACCGAGGATCCGTCCGGGAGCGAAGCACCGGCCCACTCGGCGGCCTCCGCGAACGCCATCACGCCGAGACCGTAGCATGCGAACGGACCATTGCCGCGCACGACGGCTGCACACGCGCGGGCCTCGCGTGTTGCGCGCACCCAGCTGGCGCCGGCCGGCACGAGGATGGCGACGAGCGCTAGCGCGACCACGGGGGCGACGAGGAAGCGCGGGATCCGCTGCGCGGCGTCGTGCACCGCTACCGTCCCGTAGAAGAAGACGAGCGGATAGAGCGGGAGCGCAAAGCGATCCCCAGACCAGACTTCGGGCCACACCAGGATCAGCCCGGCGTACAGTGGCAGGAAGAGCTCTACGGGGCCGACGCGCTCCCGCACTGTACGCGCCCATCCATACAGCGCCACGAGAGTGAGCACGACGCCGAGCACGGCGACGCCGTCGCCACCCGGCCCGACGATGCCGCCCGGGCCGTGCCGGGTCACGTAACCCACCGCGTTCGCCAGCGCCCGCGGCACGAGATCGAGCACGCCGATGGTGCCGAGCGTCGGCTGATAAGGGTCGATCAACCAGAACTCCGCGGCGTACGACCCCGGCGCGCCCCTCCCCCGCCACCACCACGCGAGCGCCGGCAGACCGAGCGCGATGCCGGTGGCGAGAGCGGCACGCCAGCGCCTCTCGAGGGCGAGCCACGCGAGGAGCGCGACCACGAGCGGGAGGCCAGCCGAGCGGGTGAAATACGCGAGACCGGCCAGGACGACGCCGGCGGCGAGCCACCAGGTACGGCGGGGACTTTCGCCCGTCGACACCTCGAGCGCCCAGAACGAGGCCAGCGTCAGCGCCACGAAGACCGGGTCGGAGAGCACCCAGTGGCTGTAGTAGACCACCGCGGACGAGACGGCGAGGAGGAGCGCGACGATGAACGCCGACCACGCCCCGATGCGTTTCTCGGCCCAAGCATAGGTCAGCCCCACGGCCAGGAGCGTCGAGACCACCGCGGTCCACTTGAGCGCGACCCACGTGCGCGCCCCGAGCCCGATGAGTGCAGCCAAGATCAGCGGAAATACGGGCGGATACTTGGTGTGCGGGAGCCCCGCCGGGTCGAAGACCTCGGTGTACGACCCGGTCGTGAGAAGGCCGTAAGCCAGGCTCACGTACGTCGAGTTGTCCCCCCCGGAGTGCGGCGCAGGGTTGAAGGCCCGCACCACGAGCACACCACTCACGACCAATGAGGCCGCGAGCAGGAACCACCGCAGTGTACGTGCCTCCTTCACCGCCCGATATCCCCCACCACGCGAGACACCACGCCGCCCACCGCGTCGAGGCGCCGCCTGGCCTCCGCGGGGTCGATGCCGAGCTTGCCCATGACCAGGGCAGTCTTCACGTGACCGCCGGCCCGCTCCAGCAACGAGCTCGCCTGGGCCCGATCGATCTCGAGCATCGACTCCAGGATGCGCTCGCCGCGGTCGCGCAGCTTCTCGCAGGTCACCTGCAGGTCCACCATCAGGTTTCCGTACACCTTGCCGAGGCGGATCATGGCGCCGGTCGAGATGGTGTTGAGCACGAGCTTGGTCGCGGTCCCCGCCTTCATGCGCGTCGAGCCGGTGATCACCTCGGGCCCGACCAGGGGTGCGATCACCACGTCGTGCTTGGCGACGAGCTCCTCGGTCGGGTAGGTGCAGAGCAGAAAGCCGGTGCGCGCCCCGAGCGCGCGAGCGCGGTCGAGCGCGCCGTGCACGTAGGGCGTCGTGCCGGAGGTCGCGATGCCGAGCACGAAGTCGTGCGCGCCCACGCCGAGATCGTCCATGGCGGCGGCTCCGTTCGAGGGCGAGTCCTCCGCACCCTCCTTGGCGCGCACGAGCGCGTCGTAGCCGCCCGCGATCACACCCCGCACCATGGCCGGGTCGGTGCCGTAAGTGGGCGGCATCTCGGCGGCGTCGAGCACGCCCAGGCGGCCCGAGGTACCGGCGCCGACATAGACGAGGCGTCCACCCTTCCGAAAGGCCTCCTCCGCCAGCTCGAGCGCCTTGGCGATCGCCTCCCGCTCCTCGCCGACCGCCTCGGCCACCATGCGATCCTCGGCGTTGATCAGATCGACGATGCCGAGCGGATCCAGCTCGTCGATGCGGCGCGAGTTCGGGTTGCGCTGTTCGGTGAGGCGGCGGTCGCGCATGGCAGTTCGCGAATGGGCAGTTGCAGAGGGCACCCGGTGTCCAGACCTTTCGGCGCCCGAAGCTACCCTCCTCGCACCGTCTGGGGCCATGCTGCGACACTCGGCCGGATCCTCGGCCAAAGCCCTACCGGGACACGCTTTCCGGACAGTCGCCCTCGCGCTGGCGTTCGCGGTCGGTGCGTGCACGAGGGATGCGATCCCGGCCGACTGGCCCCACCGCGGCGGTGACGCGGTCCGCGGGACGCACGGGATGGTCGTGACGACCGACTCGATCGCGTCGCAGGTGGGTGTCGACGTTCTCCGCGCGGGCGGGAACGCGGTGGACGCGGCGGTCGCGGTCCAGTTCGCGCTCACGGTCGTGAACCCCGAGGCCGGCAACATCGGCGGCGGCGGCTTCATGGTCGTGCGCCTGACGGACGGCACGACCGCCGCGCTCGACTTCCGCGAGCGCGCGCCGCTCGCGGCCACGCGAGACATGTACCTCGACTCCGCGGGTAACGCGACCGACGGAAGCCTGGTCGGGCACCTCGCGAGCGGCGTCCCCGGCAGCGTGGCGGGCATGTGGGCCGCCCACCAGCGCTTCGGCGCGCTGCCGTGGGCCGACCTGCTCGAGCCCGCCATCCGTATCGCCCGCGGCTTCGAGGTGCGGGAGCGCTTCCTCGGCTCCATCGACGCCGACGCGGTCGAGCTCCTGTCGGGCTTCCCGGCGTCGGCCGCACAGTTTCTGCCGCGCAACGGTCAGCCGCCCCTGCTGGGCGACACGCTTCGTCAGCCCGACCTGGCTCGGACGCTCGAGCGCACTCGCGACCGAGGCGCCGACGGCTTCTACCGTGGCGAGACCGCCGACCTGCTCGTGGCGGAGATGGAGCGCGGTGGCGGCATCATCTCTCACGAAGATCTCGCAGGGTACGAGGCAGTGTGGCGCGAGCCGACTTCGTTCGAGTACCGAGGCCACACGGTTCTCTCGATGTCACCGTCGTCCTCGGGCGGCACGACGCTGGCGGAGATGGCGTTGATCCTCGAGCGATACGACCTCGCCGCGCTGGGCTGGCACTCGGCGGAGTCGATCCACCTGTACGCGGAGGCGTGGAAGCGCGCCTACGCAGACCGCAATCAGGTGCTGGCCGACCCGGACTTCGTCGAGGTGCCAGTCGAGCGCATGACGTCGGCGGCGTACGCCGCCGAGCGCGCGGAGTCGATCGCGACGTCCGCGGCCACTCCGTCTGCTGCGGTTGCCCCCGGCCTCACTGCGGCGGTGCGAGAGGGCGAGAACACGACGCACTACTCGATCGTGGACGACGCGGGCAACGCCGTCGTGGTGACCACGACGCTCAACTCACTCTACGGAAGCGGAGTGACCGTGACGGGCGCCGGCTTCGTCTTGAACAACGAGATGGACGACTTCGCGGTCCAGCCCGGAAGCCCGAACCAGTTCGGTCTGGTCCAGGGTGCTCTCAACGCGATCGAGCCCGGCAAGCGCATGCTCTCGTCGATGACGCCGACGATCGTGGTCTCGCCCGAAGGGAGCCTGCTGATGCTCACGGGCACGCCCGGCGGCGCAACGATCACCACCACCGTCTTCCAGACGATCTCGAACGTGCTCGACTACGGCATGGGCGTGGTCGACGCCGTGAACGCGCCGCGGGTGCACCACCAGCACCTGCCGGATGCGCTCTACTTCGAACGTCGCGGGCTTCCTTCGACCACGGTGCGCGACCTCGAGGCACTCGGCCACACCGTCACCGAACGACGGGGCGACTCCGGCGACGTGCAGATGATCCTCGTAGTCGGCGACACGCTCACCGCATGGTCCGACCCCCGCGGCGGCGGCCGCGCGATCGGGTACTGAGCCGAGACCATGGGCGAGCTGCGCACGATCCTCCCGTTCTTCCGGCCCTACCGCAGGGGCCTGATCATCGGAATCGTTTGCACCGCGCTCGCGAACGTGCTCCAGATCGCGGCGCCGTACCTGACCAAGCTGGTCATCGACGGCCTATCTGCAGCGGACGTCACCGCGGCGCGCATCGCGTTCCTGGGCGGACTGATCGTGGTCGCCGCAGCCGTCGGCGGCGTCTTCCGGTATGTCATGCGGCAGCTCATGAATGGGATCAGCCGGCGGGTGGAGACGGACCTGCGGGATGCCTACTTCAGGCATCTGCTCCGCCTCGACGCCACGTACTACGGCACCATCCGCACGGGCGACCTGATGAGTCGCGCGACGAACGACACCGGCGCGGTCCGCCAGGCGGTCGGGCCTTCGGTCATGTACCTGGTGAATACGGCGGTGACCTTCGCGTTCGCGCTCGGCTTCATGATCTGGATCAGCCCGCGGCTCACGCTGCTCGCCATGCTTCCCATGCTCGGCCTCCCGGTCATCGTGCTGGGCTTCGGCCGTGTGATCCATGAGCGCTACGAGGAGATCCAGGAGCAGTTCTCGGTGCTCTCGACCTTCGTGCAGGAGAACTTCACCGGCGTGCGCATCGTGCGGGCTTACACGCAGGAAGCCGACCAGGCGCGGCGTTTCGACGAGCAGAACGAGCACTACCGCTCGCAGAACATGGGGCTGGTGCGCATAGCCGGGCTCTTCCATCCCGCCCTCGGCCTTCTCTCCGGCGCCGCCATGGTGGTGGTGACGTGGGTGGGCGGCACACAGGTGATGAACGGCGCGATCACGCTTGGCGACTTCGTGGCGTTCTCGCTCTACCTCGCGACCATGGTCTGGCCGATGATCGCGCTGGGCTGGGTCATGAACGGGATCAAGCGGGGAGAGGCGTCCATGGGCCGCATCAATCAGGTGATGCGCGCCCAGCCGCTGGTCGCCGCGCCGGCGCGTCCCGTGGCGCTCGAGAACGTCCGAGGCGAGGTAGCGTTCGAGAACGTCTCGTTCGCCTACCCTGGAACGCAGCGGCCTGTGCTGGAGGACGTGAGCTTCGTGGCCAGCGCGGGCGATACGGTCGCGATCGTCGGGCAGACCGGTTCAGGGAAGAGCACGCTCGTCGCGCTCATGGCCCGGCTGTACGACCCGACCGCGGGCCGGATCACTGTCGACGGCGTGCCGCTCACGGACCTCGACCCGGGTGACCTCCGCCGGAGTATCGGCGTGGTGCCGCAGGACCCCTTCCTCTTCTCGGACACGATCGAACGGAACATCGGCCTGGGCGTCGAAGACGACGCACGCCGGTCCGAGCTCGTGACGCGGGCCGCCTCCGTGGCGCAGCTGCACGAGCAGATCCTCGACTTCCCCTCGCAGTACGCGACGCTTCTCGGCGAACGTGGCATCAACCTGTCGGGGGGTCAGAAGCAGCGCGCGACGTTGGCCCGGGCACTCGCGCGCTCGCCCGCGGTCATCGTCCTGGACGACGCACTGAGCGCGGTGGACACGCACACGGAGGCGGCCATCCTGGCCGACCTACGAGGCGCGGTGCGCGGGACCACGGCGTTCATCGTCAGCCACCGCGTGTCGGCGGTGATGCACGCGGATCAGATCTTGGTGCTCGAGCACGGACGCATCGTCGAGCGCGGCAGACACGCGGAGCTGATCGCCGCGAACGGGACGTACGCGCGGCTGCTGCGCAGGCAGTTGCTCGAGGAGGGGCTGGAGACGGCGGTCGCGTAATCATGGACACGCTCACGACGCACTTCACGTGCTCGCCCAGGCGACCGGGCTTGCCCACCGTGTTCATCACCTCGCGGAGGAGATCCTCGTCGGTCAGCTCCTCGGGGTCACGGCCCGGGAAACGCTCGCGGTACTCCTGCTTGAACTCGTCGATCTCGCGCGCGGCCACCTTCTTGAACTCGGGGCTCATCGCCTCGCCGGACTCGAGCTGGGAGCTGTCGACCAGAATCGTGGTGGGGCGGGCTGTCCAATGTCCGTCCACGACGTTGCTGAAGAGCGGCAGCTTGCCCGGCACCATCACGGTCTCCTCGCCGACCTGCTTCTCCCAGCCGGAGACGTAGTCGTACACGAGCTTGGAGACGTTCGTGTTGTTGCACACCACGATGAAGACCGGCGGCGGCAGGCCGGCGTCCTTGGTGGACTCCCAGAGGGCGTGGTACTTCGCGTAGTTGTCGTAGAGAGACTTGATCGCACCGTTGAGCTCGACGGGCATGACGGGATCGCCCGTCACCGCCTCTGTCGCGCGGCCCTTCCGGGGAAGATCGTCGCGAATGCGTTCCCAGAGCGCGCGATAGGTTGGGAGCGTGCCGCTCATCTGGTTGTCGTCGACGGGCACCCGCGGGACCTTCACGATGCCCGACTCGATGGCATCGATCAGCGAGAAGTCCGAGGCGACCCACGGGAACAGCGTGCCCTCTGGCCAGCCGGACCCCCGCAGAAAAAACGGCGTGGCCGAAAGGTCTTAGACGACCTTCGCGCCCATCTTCCGTTGCACGGCTTCGATGCCCGACAACCAGACGCGCGCCTGCTCCTCGCGACTCTCGGCTTCGCGCCGGTCCTCACCCTTCAGCTTCTCGTCGTCATCCGAGGTCTTGCTTCGATAGCAGTGGTGCGCCTCGTCGTTGAGGACGACGATCCCGCGCTTGGTGCCTAATTCCCTGCAGACGCGGCGGACGACCTGCTCAGGCGACTCCGTGAACGCCTGCGTCGTATCCGCCCCGAGGATCTTCTTCGTGAGGCGTGCGGCGTCGCCGTGCTCGCGGGGGAGGAATGCGTGGTAGTTGGTAATGACGATCTTGGCGCGCTCGAGCTTCTAGAGGAGATCGGGGGGAAGCAGGTCTCTCTGCTTGTAGTAGTTGTCGGGGTCGTTGGGCCAGAGCACCCGGAGCCGATCGCGGATGGTGATGCCTGGGCACACGACCAGGAACGCATCGCTGAAGCGACCGTCCTGAGGACTCGCGAACTTGTTCAGGGCCTGCCACGAGATGAGCATGCCCATCACGACTGTCTTGCCCGCCCCCGTGGCCATCTTCAGTCCTACGCGGAAAACCTCGGGGTTGCCACCGGTTTCGTTCGCCGCCCGCAGCTCATTCAGAATCCACGCGTCGCCGTACTTGGATGCGACTTCGCTGATGTAGATCGCAGTCTCGATCGCTTCGATCTGACAGAAGAAGAGCCTTTGGTCACGACCGGGGTCCGTCCAATACGCGAGCAACCGTGCGGTCGTCGCCGTCACACCGGCGTATCCGCCTCGGCGCCAGAGGCCGACCTTCTCGCGAATGCGGTTGACCAGTTCGTTCTACTTCAGCCGGTCGCGCACCCATTCGGCCTCGAGTGAGAGCTGCGCGCTTCGCCGCGGGCCCGCAATGGGCACGAAGAAGCTCGACTCGCGGCGGCCGCGATCGATCCGACCGGTGATCCCCTTCTCGCCGAACTCGAAATGGCGCTCGGGTTCGGCGAATGGAGAGTTGATGATCGGGTTCTGGATGACGACGTCGGCCATGCGCCTATCCTAGCGCCTCGCTGCCGACTTCGCCCTCAGATCCGCTCCAGAATCCACGCCGGCGTGAAACGCGCCAGCCACGCCGACAGCACCGTGAGCCGACCGGTGAGCAGCAGCAGTCCGAGGAAGACGAGCAGCACGCCCGACGCCTTCTCCACGTACGGCATCCAGCGGCGGAAGCCCTTGAATGCCTGCAGGAAGCGATCGAGCGCGAGGGCGGCGAGCAGGAACGGGACCGCGAGCCCCAGGGAGTACACGCTGAGCAACCCGACGCCCGCCCACATGGTCTCCTGCGCGAAGCCGTACGTCAGGATGGCGCCCAGGATAGGGCCGAGGCACGGAGTCCACCCTGCGCCGAAGGCGACCCCCACGCCCAGCGTGCCGAGGTACCCCGCCGGTTTGTCCGCGAGGTGCACGCGGCGCTCGCGAAGCAGAGGGGCTAGGCGCAGCATACCCGCCAAGTGGAGGCCCAGCACGACGATGAGCACGCCACCGAGACGCTCGATCCACACGCGGTAGGCTCGGAAGAACTGTCCTAGGAAGGAGGCACTGGCGCCGAGGAGCACGAAGATGAGGCTGAAGCCGACCACGAAGAGCGTGGCGTGCACGAGCGTCGTCTTCCGGTTCACACCCTGCTCGAGATCCTCGAGGCTCATCCCCGTGACGAACGCGAGGTAGCTCGGGACGAGCGGAAGCACGCAGGGCGACAAGAACGAGAAGAGCCCCGCGGTGAAGGCGATGGCAACGCCGATCTCGACCTCGCTCATTCAGCCTCCCTCTCCTCGCGCCGGGCCCGGCGCGCCTGAATGTACGCGCGCGCGCCCGTGGTGAGCGCGAGCCACGCTGCGATCGCTGCGACGGTCCAGCCAATTAGCGTCGGCATGAGCGCAGCGAGCACGGCGACGAGCAGGATCGCGACCGACACCGTGCCGAGAACGGTGCGGTCCTCGCGCCCGAGCGGCCGGTTGCCGGCGAGCGCTCCGCCGAGCGCCTCGCTCGCGCGCACCACCGAGGCGAGGCTGACCCGGCCCTGGCCCTGGCCCCGTGTGCGCAACCGCTCGGGCAGCGACCCCTTCGGGTCGAGCGGCGCCGTGGGCAGTAACGTGGAGGCGCGGCGTGCCACCGCGGACCGGCCAGGCAGGACGATCTCCATCGACGACGCCAGGTCGGCGAGGAAGAGACCCTGCAGCTGACGCGCCAATCCGTCGTCGAGGACGCCCACATCGAGCTCCCAGTTTCCCATCAGGCTGGAGGGGTTGAGGTTGCTCGACCCGACTCTGCACCAGAGGCCGTCCACCACTGACGTCTTCGCGTGCATCATCGGTCCCTGCCACTCGAAGATGCGCACGCCGGCCTCGAGCAGGAACCGATACCCCCCCCGGCTCATGCTGCCGACGATGGGCCAATTGTTGTGCGCCGGCACGAGGATGCGGACATCCACGCCCTGCCCCGCCGCCGCCGCGAGCGCCTCGGACAGTGCCCGCGGCGCGACGAAGTACGCGTCGGTGATCCAGATGGACTCGCTCGCCCGCAACGCATTCAGGTGCAGCGTACGGTAGACCCGCGCGCGTCCCGGCTCGCCCTCGATCAGCCACACCGGCGTGCTCCCCACGTCGACCGCGGGGGCGAGGGTACCGGCGAGCGCGAGCGGCTCGTCCACCGAGCTCCAAACGCGCTCGAACGCGAGCGCAGCCGCGCGCGCGGCAGGGCCACGAATCGATACGCCCGTGTCGCGCCAGGGCGCCTGCGTGCGCGTGCCCGCCCACTCGATTCCCACGCACATGCCGCCGACCCACGCGACCTCTCCGTCCACCACGACCAGTTTGCGGTGGTCGCGCTGCAGGGCACCGAACGGGTCGCCGAGTCGGATCGCCGGCCGATTGAACGCGCGCAGGTGTGCCCCCGCCTTTCGCAGGGGCGTCCAGAATGACCGCGGCGTAGCCCAGCACCCGAGCCAGTCGTAGATGGCGTACACGGGTACGCCCTGGTGCGCCTTGCGGACGAGGGCATCGCGGAGCTCGCGACCCACCTCGTCGTCGCGCACGAGGTAGTTCTCGAAGTAGACGAACTTGGTGGCCGCGTCGATGGCCTCGAGCCAACCGGCGAGCGCGTGCGACCCCTCGAAGTGGAGTTTCAGCTCGTTGCCCGTGATCGTCGGCCCGCCGGTCGCGCGCTCGACCTGGGACCAGGGCCATGCGTTTCCGCCGGCCCGGCGATCCAGGGTTCGCCTGCGCGTCAGCGGCGTGGGCGCAGCCACGACCGGATCGGTGACGACGGGATGATCGGTAGGCATGCGCGGCCAGCTACTCGGCGCGGAGCGCCTCCATCGGGTCGACCCGGGTCGCGCGGCGCGCGGGTATCCACGCGGCGAGCACCGCCACCGTCGCGAGCATGGCACCCACGAGCACGTAGGTCATGGGGTCGGTCGGTCTCACTCCGAAGAGAAGGTCGGCCAAGAATCGAGACAGCAGTGCCGCAGCCAATACGCCCGTCGCCACCGCCACGACGGCGAGCAGAGCACCCTCACGGAGCACCATGCCGAGGACCTGGTTGCGACCTGCACCCAAGGCCATGCGCACACCGAACTCCCGCGTGCGCTGACTGACCGTGAATGCGAGCACGCCCAGCACGCCGATCGCAGCGATCAGCAACGCCAAGACGGCAAACGACGAGAAGAGGGCGGCATTGAGCCGCTCAGGTGCCACGTCGTCCGCCCTCAAGTCGGCGAGCGTGTTCACGTTGTCGACCGGGCGGTCGGCGTCCATGCCGCGCAGGAGCTCGGTGACGCGGCTGGCCACCGGACCTGCGGGTCCGTTCGTGCGGACCACGATGGCGGCGCCCGCACCCGCCTGCTGCGCAGGCCGGTAGATCGTGTGCGCTCCGGCAACCGAGAGTCCATACTCGCGCGTGTCCGCAGCCACGCCGACGATGCGCAGCCAGTCTCCCCAGGAGCCGTCGAACTGCTGTTGTGCCACGCGGCGGAAGATGGGATCCTCGGAGCCGAACAGATCCCGCGCCATGCTCTCGTTGATGATGATCACGCGCTCCGACGTGCGGTCGTCGGCCAGAGTGAAGCCGCGCCCGCTGGTGATCGGGACGCCCACGGTGAGGAAGTAGTCGGGGGAGACCGCGTTCACCTGCCCCATCGGCGACACCACGCCGTCCTCGGCGAGCCCCTCGACCCGGAACGTCCGCTGCGTGAGCGAAGCAGACTCGAACGGGGCCCGTGAGGCGTGCGCGGCAAGGCGGACCCCGGGGAAGCTGATGATCTCCTCGACCACGCGATCCATGAGGAGCAAGTTCTCTTCTTGGCTCAGCCCGGTGGTGTTCGGCGCTTGCATCGTCACCACGCTCTCGTAGTCGATGCCGGTGTCCACGCGCGTGAGGTTGACCAGGCTCCGCACCAGGAGCCCCGCGCCTATGAGCAGCGTGAACGAGAGCGCGAGCTGGCTCACGACCAGCAAGCGTTGCAGGTGCTTGCGGGGGAGCCCCACGCCACCCCGCGCCCCGCCCGCCGCTCCGGCCGCGTTGCCGAGCGCGTGGATGCCCGGGAGCGACGGCGCCCAAGCGAGCAGCAGGGCCACCCCGACCGCGATGCCGGCCGTGAAGAGGAGCACGGTCGTGTCGAT
Organism: Gemmatimonadota bacterium; assembly: GCA_016873995.1. Taxonomy (GTDB): domain Bacteria; phylum Gemmatimonadota; class Gemmatimonadetes; order Longimicrobiales; family Gaopeijiaceae; genus UBA2982. The sequence continues at coordinate 19,748 of VGVR01000021.1, read as the reverse complement.
CGAGATCTCGCCGGTGCGGACCGTGAAGCGGTTGGTGTACTGCACCAGTAGCCCGAGCCCCACGCCGGCGAGGACCACGCCGACACCGGCCCCTGCCAACGCGAGCACCAGGTTCTCCGTCAGCAGCTCTCGACGCAGCCGTCCATTCCCCGCACCGAGGGCCGCACGCACCGTGAGCTCGCGCTCGCGGCGCACGATGCGCGTCAGGGTGAGGTTGGCGACGTTGGCGCAGGCCAGCACGAGGACGAGCGCGACCGTGCCCATGAGCACGAGTAGCGTCGGGCGGGCGTCACGCGTGAGCTCCTCCTGCCAAGGTGCAGCCTCGATGGTGTAGCCGATGTGCGGCGGGTAGGCCTCCGGATACGCTTGGTGGGCCGCGTCGCTGAGCGCGAGCAGCTCCGAGCGAGCCGCGTCGACGGTCACGCCCTCGCGCAACCTGGCGAAGACGTCGGTCATGCGGTGCGTGCGCGCATCCTGCATGGTCGCGCTCTGGTAGTGCTCGTTGGTCGAGTAGTTGACGAAGAAGTCTTGCCTGCCGGTGCCGGTGTAGTGCGTGCCGGGTGCGAGCACGCCGACGATGCGGGTCGTGGTCGGCTCGGAGAACGCGTACAGCCGCACGGTACGCCCGACCACGTCGTCTTCGCCGCCGAACGCGCGCGTCCAGTAGTCGTACGTCAGCACCATGACCGGCTCGGCACCCTCGCCGTCGTCCTCGGGCTCGAGCGTACGCCCCAGCAAGGCGCGCAGCGCGAGCACGTCGAAGTAGTTCGACGTCACCAGCCCTCCCACCGCACGGTGGGGGACCTCGTCGGCCACGACCGCGAACGTCCAGTCGCCGTACTCGACGAACTGGTCCAGGGTTCGGGCCCCTTCGCGATAGTGCTGGACCTCCTGGAACGAGAAGCCGGCGTTGTCGACTCCCGAGCCCACAGCCGGCTGCCGCACATAGACGATGCGGTCGGCGTCGGGATACGGGAGCGGCGCGAGCAGCACGCCGTGGATGACGCTGAAGATCGCCGTGTTCAGGCCAATACCGAGCCCGAGCGTGAGCACGAACGCGGCGGCGTAGCCGGGCGCCTTCGCGAGACTCCGCACGGTCTGACGTAGGTGGGCCAGCATCGGCCTCCTATACCGTCTCGATGGGGCAAGTCAGCCCCTCGAGCGGCAGCTCCACTCCCGCCTCGTGGCACTCCTTGCAGAGTCCATAGATCTCGAGTCGTCGGCGCACCGGCACGAAGCCGTACTCCCGGCGGACGTTGTTCTCCACGCGATACAGCTCGTTGCTCTCGAACTCGACCACCTTGCCGCACTCGAGGCAGATGAGGTGCTCGTGAATCGGGTGATTCGAGAGGCGGTGCTCGTAGCGCTTGAAGCCTTCACCGAAGTCGTGCTCGGCCACCAGCCGGCTACGCACCAACAGGTCGAGTGTGCGATAGATCGTGGCCTTGCCGATACGCTCGCCGCACCCCCGCAGTGTGTCCGCAATGTCGTCGACGGACAGGTGCCCCGCAGCTCCGAACACCACGTCGGCGACGACCTCCCGCTGTTGCGTTACCGGCAGACCGAGGTCTCGCAGGTACCGGCCGAAGAGCCGGATGGCGGCAGACCGATCCCGCTCGGTGGTCACGGCGGCGTTGCCTGTCCCGCGCCCGCTTCCGCCGCGATCGACGCAGGCGTCCAGTCACCCGGAAACTCCTCGAGCAACTGATCGAAGTTCTCCGTCGAGCCGCCGATCTCCACTTCGCGCGGCTCGCCGCGCTCCTCGCCGCCACGCAGCACCACACCCTTCATCAAGATCGGGAATCGGTCTGGCGGCGCTTCGCCCTCGCGCGTGAAGGACGCGTCCACCGTGATCCCCTTGCCCGTCTCCTCGGCGCTGTAGGTCACGGTGACGACACCGCGGCGCTCCCCGTCCGGCTGGAAGGTGCTCACGGCGATGAGACCCTGCTCGCGCCGTCCCCGCCGAAAGGGTGGGAAGATCCAGAGGCTGTCGACGGCCGGTACGCCGAGCTGCTCCCGCAGCCGCACCAGCGTGCGGGGAAGCGCCTCGGGAACTCCCGGGTCGACGCTGTCGGAATCTGCCTTCATACCGAAGCTCCCTGGGCACGCGCGTTGGCGACCGCCTCACGCGTCGCCGCGATGACCTCCTCGATCGCCCGCTCCAGCGGGCCTGGTATGACCGCGCCGGCGGCCTTCACGTGTCCGCCCCCGCGGAACCTGCGCGCGAGCACGTTCACGTCCACCGGGCCGTTGGAGCGGAACGAGATCTTCACCTCACCCGACTGGGTCTGACGGAACAGCAACCCTACCTCGGTACCCTCGATCGACCTGGGAATGTCCACGATCCCCTCGAGATCGTCCGTGCTCGCCCCGACGGCCTCGAAGGCCTGCCGCGGAATCGTCATCCAGGACACACCGCCCTGAGGATCGGCCTCGAGCGTATCGAGCGCGCTTTGCAGCAGGCGGTAGCGCCGCAGAGGTGCCCGTCCGTAGACACGCTCGTGCATCGCCTCCGGAGAGATCCCCCGACTGACCATGTCGGCCGCCACCTCGTGACAAGCGGCGGTGGCGTTGTCGAAGCGGAATCCACCGGTGTCCGTGAGGATGCCCACGTAGATCCCTTGAACGATGTAGTCATTCCAAGGTCCGTTCGCGCCGGCGATCACGTCGTAGACGAGCTCGGCGGTCGCGCTCGCCGTGGGGTCGCGGAAGGAGACGCCGCCGATCGGCTGGTCGCCGGGTGGATGATGATCGATGACCAAAGTGGCCAGCTCGCTGATCATCTCCTGGACGCGCCCGATCCGCGGGAGCTCACCCGTGTCGAGCACCACAGCGAGGTCCGCCTGGTCGCAGAGGTCGCGCGCGCGACCCGAGCCCGCGGAGACGATCCAATCCTCGCTCTCGACCAGAAACTTGAGCGGGTCTGGGAATGCGGTGGGGTTGATGATCCACGCCTCGGTGCCGTTCGCCCGCAGCCACGACGCCAACGCCGCCTCGGAGCCAGCGCCATCCCCGTCTGCGTTCAGATGGGTGGTGAGGATCGCGCGACGGGACGCGAGCAGGGCGTTCTTGGCGTTCTTGACCGAGGCAGCCCGATGCGCGGGCGTCCGGTAGCCCAAGCCGACTCCTGACCCTGGAGGGGATGATCACACACCCCCGCCAAGCGCCGGCGGGGCTGACAAAACTAGCAGGTCGCCGGAGAAACCGGTGCCCCGGCAGGCCTGTGGCAGGCCGCCTTGGCTCACCCTCAGTCCGCCCGGCCTCCGGGAAGCTTCTTGCGGACCTTCGCCCAGGTCGACGCGAGGTGCACCAGCTGCGAGGCCGACGTGCCTCCGACCCGCGCGCGCGCGAGCGCCGCCACGAAGGCGTCGGCTCGGTTCGCGTGGGGCGGAAGCTCGACGAACGCGTTCCCGATCTCACCCACGGTGTGGGCGTCGGACCCCGCGCCGTGGAGCTTCCCGCAGCGTGTGGCCAGATCCTCGGCTCGGCGGTTGAGCGCGGCGGAGTGCAGCCGGGCGTTGAACACCTCGACGACGTCGCAGAGCGGCGCGAGCTCCTCGGCCATGCGCCCGCCGCCGCCCTTCCCGGGCGCATACGGGTGGGGCAAGTACGAGACGCCGCCCTGCGCCCCGATGCGCCGGATGGTCTCGCGCGCGGGCGTGCCCTTCGGAATCTCCTCGGAGAGATACAGCCCGATCACGTCGATCCCCTCCGCGGTCTTCACTTCCTCGCCCGGGATGATGCGGTCGGGGTGCCGCTCGGCCATCGCGAGCGCGACGCCCAGTCGGTTGTGGTCGGTGATGGCGATGCGCGCGTAGCCCAGAGAGAGGGCCCGGGCCAGTACGGCCTCGGGGTCCGTGAGGCAGTCGTGGGAGCCGCGCGTGTGCAGATGCAGGTCGAGGCGGATGGAGCCCCCACCGCTGGCCTGCCCTCGCAGGCTCGCGAGCACGCGCGCGGCTTCCTGCTCCAGATGGTCGCGCGAGCCGCCGTTGTCGATGACGTGGTCCGCCGCCGCCCGTTTGCGCGCCGGGTCCATCTGGGCCGCCATGATGCGGCGCGCCTCGCTCGCGTCGATGCCTCGCTGGTGCACGAGGCGCTCGAGGCGCGTAGCCTCCGGCGCGTCGACGAGCACGGTGACGTCGAAGTCTCGCTCGAGACCCCTCTCGAAGAGGAGCGGCACCTCGGAGACGACGAGCGGATCTCCCGCGCGGCGGCGCTCGTCGATCCAGCGCGCGCGCAGCTCGGCGATGAGCGGGTGGAGAATGCCCTCGAGGCGCGCGCGCGCCTGCGCGTCCTGGAAGACCACAGCGCGTAGGCGCGTGCGGTCGAGCGTGCCGTCGGCCCCGAGCACGCCGTCGCCGAACGCGGCCCGCACCGCGGCGAGACCGGGCGTGCCCGGAAGCACCGCCTCACGAGAGAGGTCGTCAGCGCTCACCACCGGCACGCCCGCCGCGCTCCAGAGCTCTGCGACGGTCGACTTGCCGGACCCGACGTTGCCGGTGAGGCCGACGGAGATCACCTCACGTCAGCGCTTGCGGGAAGTGGCGACGCGGAAGTCGTCCGAGGTGCCGCGCGTGCGGTCGGGGCCGTACGACAGGACCCACACCGAGTCGTTGGTGGCGTCGAGTTGATACGTCGAGCCCCAGGGATCCGTCCACGCATCGGGGCCTGCGTAGCGCACCCTCAGCCACTCGAGCCACCGACCACCTGACGGGAGCGTCCCCGTGAGGCGCTCCTGGTCGACCACGTTGCGCGCCACCTGCGCCATCTCCTCCTGGGTGCTCCAGCGCGCGAGCGGAACCGCGATGGGCTCGGCGGCGTCGAGGACCATGGCCCGCGTTTCGGGGAAGTACACCCACACGAGGACGCCGAGGATCGCGAGCAGGACGAGCCTAGTCATGAGGCGCGCGGCGCATGAGGCGACGCAGGCGCGTGCTCCACACGAGGTAGCGCGTGAGGTCGTCCTCGGGTGGATTCGCATGCGCGTCCCCGTAGGCCGTCTCCATGCGCCAGTCCACGTAGGCTCGCGGGGGCAGGGGCAGGAAGGGCGGGCGCGCGTACCACCTGCGAGCCCGCATCGCCCAGGCGGCGCCGAGCACGTGCGGGATGATCCAGGGGCGCCGGAGCGCCACCACGATCATGCGCCGAACCATGTGCGCCTCCTCGTCGTGGGTCGCCCAGCCTGCATGTGGCTGGGAATTTCGACGAGAATATAGGCCTGGCAGTTAGCCGATTCAACGACTGCGTTGCGCGGTGACCCGGCGCGGATCATCGCCAGGTATATGGACTTGCGCCGCATGTCGCGCACTGGTGCAGAGTGCTCCGAGCCCGCCGAACGCATTGCATATACATTTGTTTGCCGCGCCGGACCGAGGCGCGCGAACCCTCCCACGCCGCCCCCGATGGCCAACCGCTTGGGCTCGGAGTCGAGCCCGTACCTCCGCCAGCACGCGCACAACCCCGTCGACTGGTATCCGTGGGGCGAAGCGGCACTCGCCGAAGCGCGGACGCGCGACCGCCCGATCCTCCTCTCCATCGGCTACTCCTCCTGTCACTGGTGTCATGTGATGGAGCGGGAGTCGTTCGAGGACGCGGGCGTCGCCGGCCTGATGAACGAGTTCTTCGTGAACATCAAGGTGGACCGCGAGGAGCGCCCCGACCTCGACCAGGTCTACATGAAGGCGGTCCAGGCGATGACCGGGAGCGGCGGGTGGCCCATGACGGTCTTCCTCACGCCGGAGGGGATCCCCTTCTACGGCGGCACGTACTTCCCGCCCGCGCCTCGGCACGGGCTTCCGTCCTTCTCGCAGGTGCTCCAGGCCGCGGCGGACGCGTACCGGAACCGACGTAGTCAGGTGGTCGAGAGCGGCAACCACCTCGTCACGGCGCTCGCTCGCGCGGCGGAGCGCCCCCGCCCAGGTAAGGCGAGCGCCGCGCTGCTCGACGGCGCGTACCGTGCGCTCTCGAACCAGTACGACGCCGTCCATGGCGGCTTCGGTCGGGCGCCCAAGTTTCCGCAGCCCGTGACGCTGGAGCTCCTGCTCCGTCACCACCTGCGCACGAGGGACGCGGCGGCCCTCGACATGGTCGTGCACACCTTGCGGCGCATGGCCGCCGGGGGCGTGCGCGACCACCTGGCCGGAGGCTTCCACCGCTACTCGGTGGATGCGCGCTGGCTGGTGCCCCACTTCGAGAAGATGTCCTACGACAACGCGCTGCTCGCGAGCGCATACACGTATGCCTACCAGGTCACGGGGCACTCGGACCTGCGCGAGGTCGCGGAGCAGACGCTCGACTATCTCGCAGTCGACATGCGCGCCCCCGACGGCGGCTTCTGCGCCGCGCGGGACGCGGACTCGGAGGGCGAAGAAGGCACCTTCTACGTGTGGACGCCGGAGGAGCTGGACGACCTGCTCTCCCCCGCAGACGCGCGGCTCTTCGCCCGGGTCTACGACGTCAGCCCGGGGGGCAACTTCGAGGGGCGGAGCATCCTCCACCTCCCGCACGACATGGAGGCCGTGGCCCGCGCGGAGGGGGTCGCCGCCGAGGAGCTGCGGGCCCGCATGGACGGCGCGCGTCGCCGGCTGCTCGAGGCACGCGCGGGGCGCGAGCCTCCGTTTCGCGACGAGAAGGTGCTCGTCTGCTGGAACGCTCTCGCGCTGCGCGCCTTCGCGGAGGCGGGGGCGGCGTTCGGCCGTCCGGACTTCGTGGACGTCGCGCGCGGGGGCGCAGAGTTCGTGTGGCGCGCGCTCCGGACCGACGGACGGCTCCAGCACGTGTACATGGCGGGCGAGTCCAAGATCGATGCCTTCCTCGACGACCACGCCGCGCTCGGCAACGCGTTCCTCTCGCTGCACGCGGCGACGCTCGAGGTGCGCTGGCTCGAGGCCACACGCTGGCTGTGCGACGAGATCCTCGCGCGCTTCTGGGACGAGCGCGCCGGCACCGTCTTCGACACGGCGTCGGACGCGCCTGCGCTGGTGCTCCGGCCGCGCGACGCGATGGACAATGCCAGCCCGTCGGGCCCGTCGCTGGCAGCAGAGTTGCTCGTCAGGGCCGGGCACGTGTTCGACGAGGCGCGCTACCGGGATGCGGCGGAGCGTATCCTCGACTACGAGGTGGAGGCGCTCGAGCGCTACGGCCCGGCTTTCGGCCGCATGCTCTCAGTGCTCGACCGCACCCTGGCCGAGCCGGTCGAGGTGGCCATCGTCGGCGTACGCGACGGCGCCGGCACAGCCGCTCTCGTGCAGGAGGCGAGTCGCGCTTTCCACCCGAGCATGACGTTGGTGGGCAGGACCGAGGGGGAGCCGCTCGAGGGCGTGCCGCTCCTGGCGGACCGCGGCCCGGTGGGCGGGCGGAGCGCCGCGTACGTTTGTCGGCGGTATGCGTGCCGGCTCCCCGTCACGGATGCAAGCGCCCTCAGGACGGAGCTCCAGGCCGCCATCGGCGGCTGACCGCCGTCCGCCGCCGACCCCTCCACCGGGGCTCGCGGCGACGTACCTTATACCGTCGGGCGAGCGCACCCCACTTAGAGCTGAATGGCTACGCAAGAGAGGGAACTCCTCGAGTCCCGCGAGCTGGCTGGCCTCACGGCCGAGCAGCTCCTCCGATTCTATCGGACCATGCTGACCTCGCGTCGCATCGACGACCGCGAGATCGGCCTCAAGCGCCAGAACAGGACGTTCTTCCAGATCTCGGGCGCGGGACACGAGGCGATCGGCGTGGCGGTCGCCGAGCACTGCCGGCCAGGCCACGACTGGTTCTTCCTCTACTACCGCGACCGCGCGATGGCCCTGTCGCTCGGCCAGACTCCGCTGGACCATTTCCTCCAGGCGGTCGGCGCGGCGGCGGATGGGGCTTCGGGCGGGCGCCAGATGCCGTCCCACTGGGGGAACCCGAAGCTCAATATCCCGACGAGCTCCTCGCCCACCGGCACCCAGTTCCTGCAAGCCGTCGGAGCCGCCGAGGCGAGCCTCAAGATCGCTCGGGTCCAGGGACTCGCCGACCGGATCGCGCGCTTCGAGGAAGACGAAGTCGTCATCGTCACCTCGGGAGACGGCGCGACCTCGGAGGGCGAGTTCTGGGAGTCGATGAACGCCGCCTGCACGCTCGGACTCCCGATCGTGTACGTGATCGAAGACAACGGCTACGCGATCAGCGTGCCCGTCGAGGTGCAGACCGCCGGCGGCAGCATCTCCAACCTGGTGTCTGGCTTTCCGGGGCTCCACATCGTCGGGTGCGACGGCACCGATCTCGTGGACTCGTATCGCGCCGTCGGCGAGGCGGTGGGCTACACGCGCCGCCGCCGCCGGCCATCCCTCGTCCATGCGCACTGTACTCGGCCGTACTCCCACTCGATGTCGGAGGACGAGAGCGACTACCGGACCGAAGAGGAGCGGTCAGCTCAACGGGAGCGCGACCCGCTCACACGAGCTCACGCGCTGCTGGTGGACCTCGGCATCGCCACGCCGGAAGAGCTGGATGCGCTCGCTGCAGAGGTGGAGGCCGAGGTGGTCGCGGCCTCGGATGTGGCGCTCGCCTCACCTCAGCCGGATCCGAGCACCGCCATGCTGCACCTGTTCTCCGAGGACGTGGATCCGACCTCGGCTTCGTACGACACGGAGGAGGCCCCGCACGCCGGGAGCGACAAGCTCCTCACCATGGTCGACCTCATCAATTCCTGCCTGAAGACTGAGATGGCGCGCAACCCGCGCATCGTGGTGTTCGGGCAGGACGTCGCCGATGCCTCGCGTCAGGCCGCGCTCGACGAAGTGAAGGGGAAGGGCGGCGTCTTCAAGGTCACGTACGGATTGCAGCGGCAGTTCGGGTCGGACCGGGTCTACAACTCGCCGATTACCGAGGCCGGCATCGTCGGCCGCGCCATCGGGATGGCGGTGCGCGGCCTGAAGCCGGTGGTCGAGATCCAGTTCTTCGACTACATCTGGCCCGCGATGCTCCAGATCCGGGACGAGCTGGCCACTTATCGCTACCGCTCCAACGGCGCTTTCTCGGCGCCCGTCGTCATCCGCGTGGCGTATGGGGGCTATCTGAAGGGCGGCGCGATCTACCACTCGCAGACCGGCGAGACCCTGTTCGCGCACTGCCCCGGTCTGCACGTGGTCATGCCTGCGACGGCCACCGATGCCAATGGACTCCTCAGGACCGCGATCCGCTGCGACGATCCCGTGATCTTCCTGGAGCACAAGCACCTCTACCGTCAGGTGTACAACAAGGGGCGCGACCCTGGACCCGACTTCATGATCCCGTTCGGGAAGGCGGCGCTCCGCCGCGAGGGATCGGACGTCACCATCGTCACCTGCGGCGCGCTCGTGAAGCGGAGCCTCGACGCAGCGCGCATCGCCGAAGAGGAGCACGGAATCTCCGCGGAGGTGCTCGATCTGCGGACGATCAGGCCGCTCGACATGGAGCGCATCGCCGAATCCGTGAAGAAGACCGGCAAGGCCCTGATCGTGCACGAGGACAGCCTCTCCTGGGGCCTCGGCGCAGAGATCTCCGCGCGGATCGCGGACGAGCTCTTCGAGTGGCTCGACGGGCCCGTGCGCCGCGTGGCCTCGCTCGACACCTGGGTGGCTTACGCCCCGGTGGTCGAGGATGCCACGCTCCCGCAGACGGAGGACGTGCTGGAGGCGCTGGTCGAGCTGGCCGAGTACTGACCGGACCTCGGTTCGTCGCTAGAGCCGCAGGCCGAATGTGGCGGTCAGGAAGCGGGCGTCGCCGGCACTCTGACTGACGTTCACCACGCGGAGCTCGGCGAAGCCGCCGAAGCCCATCGCGCCGATGTTCACGCCGAACGCGCCGTGGAAGCCGTTGTCGGTCACGGGGTCGACGCCCGACTGGTCCAGGCTCACCCGATACTGACCGATGCCGCCCAGGAAGTACGGGACCAGGCCGACGCCGGGAAGGCTCACCACCAGGCTCGCGGCTCCGGCGAGCATGCTGCTGCCGGGAAGGCCGGTCGGCGCAGCGAAGGAGTGATAGGTGCCGTCCGCGCGGAGCGCGATGGGGATGGCGGGCACGCTCACTTGCATGCCCACCAACGCGTGCCAACCGGAGCCGGCGGCGTCGCTGAAGTCGCCGAAGGGGCGGCCGAGGCCGCCGCCGCCGAGGAGTTGTACCTGGGCTGCTACGGCAGCAGGAGCCGCGAGAAGCGCAAACGCGGCGAGCGGGAGGAGTCGGCGCATATGGGGGATCCGAAGCGCGGGGAGTCGAGCGAGCTGGCGAACCAAGCTCACATTCCCGCACGGGACCCTGCAACCACCCCACAGTGACCGCGGGGGCCCGAGCGCTTCAGAAGACCCAGCTGGCCCCGGTTACGAGGGCCGTGTAGCGGTAATCCGAGGCGCCGGTCGAGAAGCTCTGCAGGCCGGTCGACGAGTACCCCCACCCCACCGAGAGCTCGCGCCCCGCCCCGACTCGATATGCGGCGCGCACGGATCCCCTGAACGCGGCCGCGAGGTCCCCGTCCGCGGTCACCTTCTGCAGACCCGGCGCCACCTCGGCCACGAGAGTCCACGCACCCGTCTCGCCCATCCAGCGGGCGGGGAGCTCGGCGATCCCGTAGAAATCGGGGTCGAAGTAGCCCTCCGTGAGGTCCTGCTCGAAGCTGAACGCCCGCAGGCTCGCGCCCAGGTTCAACTGGCGCCCGAGCTGACGGCCGAGGGCGACGGACCCGTTCGTGCGATCGTTGGCCTGGGTCCCCTGGAACCTCGTGCGCCCGACCGACGCGTCGACGCGCCAGCGCGGCGAAGGCGTCCAGCGCGTGTCGATGGAGAGGCCTGTCGTGGTCACGCCGCGGTTGGCGAGAGGCGCGGTCACGTCGAGCGCGCTCGAGGCGAAGCTGATCGACGCGGCAGCGTGATGGCGTGCAGGTGAGCGAACGCCGACCAGATACGCCGTGACCGAGCCGCCCCCTTCGCTGTCACTCCCCCCCGCCCCAGCTGTGAGCGTCCACCCGGGGTCGAGCTGATACGACGCGGCAAAGCTTACGCCCATCGCGGACCGCTCGAGTGTCCCGAAGCTCAGTCCGCGTCGATACGTGTCGGCTCGCAGCTCGAGACGCGGGGCCGGACGAACGGTCGCCGAGATGGCGGTCGTGAGCATGACGTTGCCGTCCGAGTCGTCCTCCCACACGAACGACGGGCGCAGCGCGGGGCTGAGCGCCATGTCGATGCCGCGAAGCTGCTCGCGCACGTCGCCGTTCGTGGGTGCGATCCGCTCGGCGGACCGCAGCACGTCGAGCGCGGCTGCGTTGCGGTCTTGCCAGCGCAGGATCTGCGCAAGGCCGACCAGAGAAGCGACGTTTTCGGAATCGACGGACACCGCGCGCCGGTACACGGCCTCCGCGTCGATGAGTCGGTTGGCCCACCCGAGTGCGCGGCCCTTCCCCTGCAGGGCGCGCACGTCGTCCGGGCGCGCCGCGAGGATCCGGTCGTACTCGGCTACGGCGGCGTCGAGGCTGTCCGAGAACGTCAGCGCGTTGGCGAGGCCGAGCCGCGACTCGACATCGTCGGGGTCGCGCGCGAGCAGCGAATCGTAGACCACGCGGGAGACCTCGAAGCGCGAGGCCCACGTGAGCACCTGTGCCTGCTGGCGGCGGGCGGCGCCGTTGTCCGGCGCGATGGCAAGAAGTGCGTCGTAGCTCGTGAGGGCGGCATCGTACCTGCCGGCCCACGCCTCGAAGAGCGCACGTGCCTCGAGCGCACCGGGGTGCGTCGGGTTCTGGTCGAGGACCTCCGCCAGCGCGTCGAGCGCGCGGTCGGTCTCCCCCGCCCAAGCCCACACGCGCGCGCGGTCGACGCGTGCGTCCGTGTTGGCCGGCTCCACCTCCAGCAGGTGATCGAAGTGGGCAGTCGCGACATCGTACTCACCGGCCCACGCGCGCATGAGCGCCACCCGGTGGAGAGCGACGCCGTCGTCCGGGTCCCGCGCGAGGCGCTCTTCGTACAGCCGGAGCGCGAGCTCCGTGTCGCCGTTCACCCACGCCTCGTGAGCTGGGTCCACCTGCGCGTCCACCTCGAGCACGGATGGCCCGGGCGAGCGCCGCTCTTCGGTGGTCGCCCTCGTCGCACCGACGCCGTACGTCGGGCGGAGCCGCTCCGTCCAGGCGGGCACCTCCCACGTGGGCCAGCCGAAGCGGGCCACGGCCTCGCTCGCTCGCGACGCTTGAACCCACGCGCCCCGACGCATCACCCCGACCACGACGCCGATCGACTCGATCTGGCGGGTGCCGAGCTCACCGAACACCGAGTCGGGCCACGCCGCCACCCCCGCGCGGAGACGCCACACACCGTCCGAGCCCAGCTCGGCTCCGCGCGCGTTCGCCACACCCGGCCCTTGCAGCACCGTCCGGCTCGACGGATCCGTGACCCCGATCAACATCCACGGGATGCGCACCTCGAGCGCGGCCCCCGAGCGCTCCCAGAATCCGTCCGGCGCGTTCCCCCTGTGGAGCCAGCCTCGGTCGTAACCGATCCCGAGGAACTCGCTCGAGTCGCGCGCGAAGCGCCTCCGGTTCACGACCACGCGCAGCGAGTCGTACCGCCCGTCCTCGTTGGGCGTGGTGTACCACGGGAAGTTGAAGCGCTGCTCGACCCGCGCGTGGAACAGGCCGAGGGGAGGGTCGGCGATGTCGAGACGCAGTCCTTCGAGGTCGGCGGCGCCGCTGCCCACCTCGACGAGCCGGAACGGATTCGAGCCGGGGTCCGCGACCACGCGCACTTCGGAGCCCGTCGCCTGGAGCACGAACTCCACGCCCACCGGAAGTCGCTCCCCCACGCGCCCCGGCCAGCGGAAGTCCCCCGCTCGCTCGTCCACCACGTCGAAGCCCACGAACGTGGTATCGAGTCCGGCAGGGTCCACGCCGTCGACGAGCAGCCAGAGGTATGCGCCGTCCTGCGCCGCGCGCACCGTGAGTCCCGGCTGATCGTAGAGGGGCGCCACACCCCGCCAGGTGGACAGGCGCTCCGAGAGCGTACGGCCAGCCACGGCTGGCTCCGCCTCGAGCGCCATCACCCCGTAGTGCTGCTCGGCGTTGAGGCGGTTGTACCAGAGACGGCTCCGATCCGCGGGGAGCTCGAACTCCAGCGTGACCCAGTTGTGCTTGAACCACTCGTCGATCCAAGCGAAGAGGATGCCCCCCGCCAGACCGGCCTCGGCCAGCTCCATGGTCAGTCGGCGGTTCGTCTCGGCTACCGATCGTTCGGGAGTACCGCCATGGTGCCACCCCTGCGGCTGCAGGTGGCCCGTGCCGAGCGAAGCAGGGACGCCGTACTCGGAGATCACCACCGGTACGTCGCCGTGGTGCGCCTTCAGCGCGCTCAGGTACGCGAAGTAGTTCGAGCGCCCGAAGCTGGACGCCGCGTCCTGATACCCGTCCTCGAGCAGCATGAAATCCGGGTAGTACGGATAGGCGTGGAATGAGGCGAAGGTGCCGGCGGGGAGTAGGCTCGTCGGCCGCACGAGCACGGCGTCGAGCGAGAGGGCGTCGTTGTCGTACTCGCGCTCGCGCACACGGGGGGTCTCGCCGCGCGCCCGGCGAATCGCCATTTCCTCGTCGACGGTGGCCTCCGTGGGGTGCGCGAGCGGGTCCAGCGTGGGCCAGTTCGTATAGGCTACGGGCCGCTGGGCACGATAGGTCTAGGTCTCGTAGGCCACGATCGTCTCGGATGCGCGTGCCATCCAGGCATCCATGGCGTTCCCGCCGTCCACCTTCAGGTAGCGCCCGTCGAAGCCGCCGCGCCCGCCCTTGATGGAGTCGAACGCCACGGCGCTGAACGGCTCCCACTCGCGTCCGATGATGTAGGCCAGCGTCCAGCGAGAGACGTCGGCCGTGTAGTAGCCCGACGCGTGCCCGGGTCGCGGCTGTACGTCGGCTCGCCCATGGATCAGGTCGACCACGCGCCGCATCTCTCCGAAGAACTCCGCCTCGTACGCGGCCGCGGCGAAGTCGTGATGCGGCGGCAGCTCGGCCCACACACCATGCACGAGCCAGAGCGAGCGGTCCGGGTTCGCGGCGTTCCAGTCGTGCAGCGCCTGGTAGAAGCCCGGGGGATGGATGGTATAGACGCGCACGACGTTGGCGTTCATCTCGGCCATGGACCGGATCCAACGCGCGTACGTGACCGAGTCCGGGAACTCGCTCGGGTGCATGCCGGGGAGTGCCGCACCGAGGTTGACGCCCTTGATGTAGAAGGGCGTCCACCCACCGGGTCCGCGCACCTCGAAGCGGGCGGCAGACGTCCGCGCGGGATACTCGAGCGTGTCCGGGAGGACGAGCGGCGCCCGCACCGGTCGAGGACCCGTCAGCGTGATGCGGCCGAGGTACTCGAGCGCGGTGGCGTGGTCCGGCTCCAGCTCGAGCACGCGGCCGAAGCGCTCCCGCACGGCCGCGACGTCCCCGCGCCGCCACGCGGCGAGACCCAGACCGGTGAGCGCGTCGACATTGTTCGGGTCGGCCGCGACGGCGACCGTCCAGAGCCGCACCGCCAACGAGTCGGTACCCGCTCGGAGCGCCACGTAACCCAGCCCAGTGCGGGCGTAGTGGTCGTTGGGGCAGCGGGCAAGCGCCGCCTCGAAGCTCAGCCGCGCCCGCTCGACGTCGTTGGTGGAGAACGCCGCCCAGCCGGCCTCGGCGTCCGCGCCCGAAGCGCGCGGGCAGGCGTCCTGGGCAAGCAGCGACATCGCGGGCACAGCCGTCGTGGCCGCCACCGGAGCGGCAGACATAGCTGCAACCGCAGCCGTCATGGCCGCCGCGGGAGCCGCAGCCATAGCGGCAACCACAGCCGTTGTGGCCGCCACCGGAGCGGCAGCCATAGCGGCAACCGCAGCCATCATGGTAGCCCCGGGGGCGACAGCGGCGAGCGCCGTACCGGTAGTGGTGACGCCGGTGACACCCCACCCGAGCCAGGTCAATGACAGAAACCGAGCGCGCGACGCGTGCATCCTCATCTCCGGGCTCTGCAAGGGCAGCTGTCGGCGCAGAGTATACAAGCCCGGCCGCCGAGGGTTATAGCACCTCGTTACGTGCGGAGCGCGCCGCGGGAAGGATGAGCCGCACCGCGCGGCGGTAGAACACGTAATTCCACGCCCAGTTGAGGAGGACGAGGGCACGGTTGCGAAACCCGACCAGCCACGTGATGTGGATGCCGAGCCAGAGGAGCCAGGCGGTCCACCCCGTGAACGCCAGGCCGAACACGTGGGCCGCGGCCGCGTTGCGGCCGATCACGGCCAGCATGCCGGGATCCCGTTACCGGAACGGCAGTGCGCTCCGGCCGGCGGCAACCCTGAGGATGTTGCTCGCGGTGCGATGCCCCTGCTGGATGGCCACTTGAGCCACCTGCGGGAGCGGACGGCCGTCGGCGTCTTCGCTGTACGCGAGATCGCCGATCACGAAGACCTCCGGGTGCCCCTCGACACTGAGCACCTCGGTCACGGGCACACGTCCGGCTCGCCCGACCGGAAGTCCCCAGCGCGCCACGCGCGGATCACCCTCGACCCCCGCGGTCCACACCACGGTTTCGGTGGGCAGCGTGGTGCCGTCGGAAAGCTGCACCCGATCGACCGCGACTTCCGTCACCGTCGCGCCCAGGCGCACCCGCACGCGACGGCGAGCCAGCCTCTCCTGCGTGTAGCGCGCGAGCTTGGCGGGCATCCCCAGGAGCAGCGTATCTCCCGCCTCGAGGAGCTCGATGCGCACTTCCTCGGGTGCGATCCCCGGAAAGTCTTCGAGCAGCGGACCGAAGATCAGTTCCGCGAGCGCACCCGCATACTCCACCCCCGTCGGCCCGCCGCCGACCACCGCGAAAGTGAGCAGCTGCGCCCGTCGTTCCGCGTCCGCACCTGCGGCTGCCTCGAAGCGGGTGAGCACGTGGTGCCTGAGCGGGATCGCGTCATCCATCCAACGCAGCGGGAACGCGTGCTCGGCCGCGCCCGGCACGCCGAAGAAGTTGGCCTCGCTGCCGAGCGCGAGCACCAGGTAGTCGTAGGGGAGCTCTCCTCGATCCGTGAGCACGCGTCGGCCGGCCAGGTCCAGGCCCGTCATCTCGGCCATGCGCACAGTCACGTTGCGAGCGCGGCGGAACGTCGACCGCACCGGGTGCGCGATGTCGGTCGGCCCGAGCTCCGCGGCTGCAACCTGGTACAGCAACGGGAAGAACGTGTGGTAGTTGTTCCGATCGACCAGCGTCACGTCGACCGGACGGTTCGCGAGGCCGCGGGTCACCCACATCCCCCCGAACCCCGACCCGACCACCACCACCCGCGGACGCGTCATCTCGACCGCGTCAGACGACCGGGAGCCCGGGCTCGACCTCCCTCGCCCACGCCACCATGCCACCGCGCAGGTTGGATACGTCCGTCCAGCCCGCCTCGCGCAGAACCAGACCGGCGTCGAGACTCCGCTGACCGGTGCGGCAGTAGACGACCACGGAGCGTCCAGTCGGAATCTCCGTCAGCCGCTCCGCGAGCTCGCCGAGCGGAATGAGGCGTGCCCCCCGATCCGCCAGGTTGCTCACGGCCCATTCCCAAGGCTCTCGCACGTCGAGCAAGAACGGCGGCGCGTCCGACGCGAGCCGTGCCGCGACGGAGACGGGGTCCAACTCGGGCACGTCGGCGGCGACCCCGACATCACCTCGTTCCGAGAGCGGCGCCACGCCGCAGAAGACCTCGTAGTCGATCAACTCCTTCTGCGTGGGATGGTCTCCGCAGATCGGGCACGCGGGGTTGCGCCGTAGCGTGACTTCGCGCCACTCCAGGGCGAGCGCGTCGAACATCAGCAGCCTGCCCGCCAAGCTGGTGCCTGCACCTAACAGGAGCTTGATCGTCTCGAGTGCCTGGATCGAGCCGATGATCCCCGGAAGCACGCCGACCACGCCTCCCTCGGCACAGTTCGGCACCAGTCCCGGCGGCGGTGGCTCGCGAAAGAGGCACCGATAGCACGGTCCGCCCTTCGTGGCGAACACGGACACCTGGCCTTCCCAACGGAACACCGAACCGTAGACGTTCGGCTTGCCGGCGAGCACGCACGCGTCGTTGACGAGGTATCGGGTCGGGAAGTTATCGGTCCCGTCCACCACCACGTCGTACTCACCGACGATCCCGAGCGCATCGGCTGCCGAGAGCTTCGTGTCGTGCTTGACGACCTGCACGTGTGGGTTCACGTCGCGCAGTCGGCGCGCGGCGCTCTCCAACTTGGACCTGCCGATGTCGCTGGTGCCGTGCAGGAGCTGGCGCTGGAGGTTGCTCTCGTCCACCGCGTCGAAGTCCACGATGCCCAGCGTGCCGACGCCGGCTGCGGCGAGATAGAGCGCCAGGGGTGAGCCGAGTCCGCCCGCGCCGACGCACAGCACGCGCGCGGCCTTCAGGCGCTTCTGGCCTTCGAAACCGATCTCGGGGAGCGCGATGTGTCGCGCGTACCGCACCAGCTCGGATCGGGAGAGTCCTTGGAGATCCATGTGGGCTAGCACCCTCGGTAACCGGCAGGGTTCCGAATCTCGACCCCTCGGTCGGTGTCGGAGTCGTCAGCCTTACTCGAGACCGGCCACCGCCATCCCACCCTCGGCGACCATCTGAAAGCCAGCCGCATCATTCCGCAGCCTGTCCGCGATATCTGCGTCGGTCCCGGTGGCGTCCACGGCATCGGCGAGCAGCACCGCCATCGCATAGTACTGCATGGGGATGTTGGCGGCGGCGCGGTCCTGCCAGATCGGGCGTCCCTTCAGGCCTCGATAGGAGTACACCTCGTCGTAGAGCCGCAGTGAGCGTTGCAGATCGAACCACCCACCGCCGTACGGCTCGCTTCCCTGCACGAGCCCATCCCGTGCCATTGCTGAAGGCCCACGGGGCTCCAGCTTGGTGACGAGTCCATGGCGGATACCCCACGGCCGCAGGCCCAGCTCCGACAGCATACCGCCGTCGGCCGAGAAATAGATCGGTCGCTCGGCGATGGAGTCGTGGATGATGCCGAGCGCCAGCAGGTGGCCGCGATTCAGCACGGTGCCGCTCGGATACGTGACCGCCAGGGCCGGGAACGGCACCGTCATGGCCTCCGGGAGCTGCGTGCTGGCCACCTGGTCCATCGATTCCGGCGGCAGTCGGATGATCGACGCGGACGGCGCCGGCGGAGCCGAATAGAGGCCGGTAGCGAAGGCGGGGTCGAAGGGACGTTGAGTCTCGGGCCGTGTATGCCGCTGGAGCTGCCGCGGATACCAGTCGGTCAGGAGATACTGCCCCACGATGACCGTGACGTCCTGCCGGATGCCCTCCACCTCCTGCAGATACCAGAGCGGAAACGTGTCGTTGTCCCCGTTCGTGAAGAGCACGCCGTATGGCTCGACGCTCGCCAGCAGATCGTACGCCCAGTCACGCGCGGCGTAGTCGCCGGAACGACTGGCCCAGCTCCAGTTGAGCACGAGCGGCATCGCAGCCACCACGAGAATCGGGGACGTGACCGCGAAGCGCCGCGTGCTACTCGTCATGCGCGCGAGCACGTGCCACGTCCAGGCGAGACCGATGCCTGCAAGACATCCCCACACCAGGAAGCCCGCCACGTAGAAGTAGTCGCGCTCTCGTACTTCGTGGAGCGAGACGTCCGTGATCTCGGGGGCGAGCGAGTAGCCGTACTTGAAGTTGAGGTAGACGACCAGCCCGAGCGTGAGCGTGCCCGTGAGCGCCGCCAAGTACACGAAGATCGCGCGGTCGCTCCGCCACGCGGTCCAGAGACCCACGACCCCGAGCACGAGGAAGAGCAGGCTGAAGGGGAGTCGGGCGCCACCAGGGAGCGCCGAGGAGTCGAACCCCCGCGCCCACTGCCAATCGAAGTACTGCCAATACATCTCGAGTTGCGCGGCGAACGGCGCTTTGCGCTGCGTGACGGGCGGCGTCTGGTACTGCACGCGCGCCAAGTTGTCGGCCAGCGGTTGGCAACGAGGCAGGTCGTCCGCGAGGGCTCGCAGAGGTCCAGGGATGGCGCGCTCGTACACTGCGATCGCAGCGCTTCCTGCGGATACGCAGGTCGGCTCCCCCTCGTTGATGCGCGGATCCAGCCCGGACCTGATCGGGAGCACGAAGTTGAAGCTCAGTCCGAGGACTACGAGCAGCACAGCGCGACCGAGCACGCCGGCGCGAAGCAGCGGCCGAGCGCCCGACGCGAGCACGAAGAGGACGAGCGCAGGACCGGGCAGGAGTGACATCGGGTGGTTCGTGGAGCCGAGCGCCAACAGGAAGACCGCCCAGAGCAGATAGCGCGCCGACCCGGGCTCTCCTCTGCGATCGCGCCACCGCAGTGCGAGCCAGCTCACCGCAGCGATGACGAGCATGCTGAGCGTGTAGATCTTCTCGTTCACGTTGGACTGGTTCCACACCGTGAACGCGGTCGCGCCGACCAGGGCCGACGCCGCCGCGCCGACCCGCGCAAAAACGCCTTCGGCATGCAGCCCGTGCAGCACCCGCTGGGCGACCAGATAGAGGAAGCCGGTCGCCGCCGCGCTGGTGGTCGCCGCGAACAGGTTGACACGCACCGCCACCGAGAGGCCGAGAGGCGCCAGCAGCAGCGTCCACACCTTGGTGACGAGAACGAAGAGCGGGTTCCCCGGTGGATGGGGGATGCCGACGATGTGCGCCGTCGCGATGTACTCGCTCGTGTCCCAGAACGCCGTCGAGGGAGCGAGCGTGACGACGTAGAGGAGCCAGGCGCACAGCCCCGCGAGGACGGCAGAGCCGTAGGCAGGCAC
>VGVR01000020.1 GCA_016873995.1 Gemmatimonadota bacterium | reverse complement strand
GAGGTTGGGTCAATAGGTGTGTAAACAGCTCAGGCCGCGACCTTCCGCTGAGTAGGTAGGACGGGCTTTCCGTCCTCGAACTTCCTGCCCTCCAACACGTCCTTGAGCTGGTGGGGTGCGTTCAGCTTCCGGAACCGCCGCTCGGCGACCGTCAGGAGCTTCCAGATCAGGGCCGTTGCGCTGTCCACGCGCTTGAAGCGCTTCGCCGCCGTGGTGCGGAGCCGGACCGAAGCGAACGGGCTCTCGATCACGTTGGTCGTGCGCAGATGTTGCCAGTGCGCTTCCGGAAAGTCGTAGAACGTGACCATCCGCTCCCAGTCGTCCTCGAGCACCTCGACTGCCTTCGGGTACCACGGACCGAAGCGCTTCGCGAAGCCCTTCCTGGCCGCCAGCGCTTTTGCGCGCGTGGGCGCGTAGGCGACGGTCCGGAGCAACTCCTTGGCCTCGCGATGCTCTCGCTTCGGCAGCCGGTCCAGCACGTTCACGATCTTGTGATTCCAGCAGCGCTGCTCGGCCGCCTCCGGCCACACCTGGCTGGCCGCGGCCCAGATCGCCGGGTTGCCGTCCGCCACCAGTAGTCGCGGAGCGTCCACGCCCCGTGCCTTCAGATCACGGAACACGGCGGACCACGACTCGCTCGATTCCCGGTAGCCCGACGTGACCGCCAGGACCTCTTTCGTGCCGTCGCTCAGCGCCCCGATCACCACGAGCAGCGCCGCCTTGTCCCGCTCGAGCCCCGCCTTCACGTAGATCCCGTCCGCCCACATGTACACGACCTCGCGACCGTCCAGGGAGCGGAGGCTCCAGGCCTCGTGCTCCCGCTTCCAGTCCTCCCGCAGCCGCTGGATCGAGGTCTTCGACAGCGGCGCCCCGTCTCCCAGAAGCCCTCGCAGCGCCAGCTCGAAATCACCTTCGGCCAGCCCGTGCAGGTACAGCTCAGGGAGCAGCGCCCCCACCTCCTTCGTTCGCCGTGCAAACAGCGGCAGCACGCGGCTCTCGAAGCGCTCTTCCAGATCACGCACCCGCGGCCGGCGAACCACCACCGTCCCGATGCTCGTCGCTAACCGCTTCGGCTTCCCGTGCCCGTTCCGGTAGCCCTCGCCTGGGTCGACCCCCGCGCGCCGCTCCGACTTCCTGCGCCCCAGGAGCTCCGTCACTTCCTCCTCCAGCACCGCCTGGATCAGCTCCTGGACCTTGCCCCTCACGAACCCTTCGAGCGCCGTCCACTCGACCGTGGACTCACTCCCCGCTCCCGCCGTATCCTTCCTCATGAGGCGACGTGCCTTTCCCCCGGGCGCCAACCCGGGAGCCGTTGGTTAATGGTCAACGGAAAGGTACGTCGCCTCTCTTTTTACACACCTTCTGAACCTACCTCGACCGCCACACGGTACCGAGTGGACATGGGTGCCTACTGAAGAAGCGATAGAAGTTTGATCAGACCCTGCCATCGCAGCCGGCAATTCGGCGGTGGTGGCAGAGCCGACGGACGACCGCGTCACTCAACGCGACGATGGTCCACCGCAGACAGCTAGATCCGTTCGTAGACCCACGAAGGCGTGAACCTCACCAGCCAGCCGGACAGCACCGCGAACTTGCCACTCATCAGGAGGAGCCCCAACGCGAGCAGCAGCAGACCGGAGAGACGTTCGACCCATGGGATCCACACCCGAAATCGACGGAACGCCACGAGGAACCGATCGAGTGCGACCGCCGCAAGCAGAAAGGGCAGCGCCAGGCCGACGGAGTAGGCAAGCAGCAGTCCGGTTCCGGACCACACCGTCTCCCTGGCCGCGGCGAGTGTCATGATCCCGCCCAGCACGGGACCGATGCAGGGAGTCCAGCCCGCCCCGAAGGCGGCACCCACAGCGAGCGTGCCGAGCAGACCTTCGGGCTTGTCGCTCAGGTGAACCCGCCGCTCACGCATGAGCGCGTTGATTCGGAACACGCCCAGCAGGTGCAACCCGAGCACGGCGAGGAGGAGGCCGCCGGCGCGGGCGATCCACGTCTCGTAGGCGCGAACGAACTGGCCGAGGAAGGAGGCCGAGGCGCCGAGTAGCATGAACACCGCCGTGAACCCGCAGACGAACAGCGCCGCGTGCGTGAGGACGCGCCCCCGGCGGCTCCCGTCCTCCAGCTCGGCGAGATTCATTCCGGTCACGAACGAGAGATAGCTCGGGACCAGCGGCAGGACGCAGGGCGACAGGAACGAGAGCACCCCCGCGGCGAGTGCGATCGAGATACCCAGCGGGGTCTCCATGCAACTAACGTCCGAGCGCCGTTGCGATCGATTCGCGCGAGTCCGCCGCGTCCGGTTCGAACTGGCCGACCCAACGCCGCACGATCCTACCCTGCCGGTCGATCAAGAACGTCTCCGGCACCCCGATCGTGCGAAAGACGTCCTGGACCGACCCTGACGGATCCAGCGCGATCGGGAAGCCGATTCCGACCTCCTCGACGAAGCGCGCCACGTCCGCCTCCGCGCGCCGACCGTCGATCGAAACGCCGATGACGACCAACCCGCTGTCGGCGAGCGCCTCGTGGACCCGCTGCAGGGCCGGCATCTCCTCACGGCAGGGGACGCACCAGGTCGCCCATACGTTGAGCAGCACCGCGCGGCCTTGGAGCGCCCTCACCGACAGGGTATCGCCGGCCAGCATCGCCAAGGTGAAGGCCGGCGCCGGGTCACCGGAGGAGAGCGGGCGAAACTCCTCGGGCGGACGGCAGCCAGCCACCAGGACGAGCGCGAGCCCGAGCGCGCGGGAATTCAACGCAGCTCGCCGTGCCGGGCGACGACGCGGGAGCGGCCCACCTCACCCAGCCCGCGACCGCGTTCCGGGTCGGCGGCGTCCAAGACCGAGTCGGCCGCGACCTGCTCGTGGTGGTGGTGCTCGCCGACCTCCGACCAGGCGACCAGCACTCGGTCGCCCGCCACGCCGAGAACTGGGAAAGTGGCAGCGACGTCCTCAGCACTGATCAGTTGCGCGGCACCGAACGTGTCGCCGCCGTCAAGCGACGTGCGGAGAACCACTCGAGGAGTTGCCACCGTGCCGTCGTCCCACGCCACCAGCACCGCACCCCCGGTGCCGAGCGCGAGCTGCACGTGCGCCGGGCGCGAGCTCTGCGCGATCCCGAGCGGCCGGTACGCGGCAAACGTCCGGCCTCCGTCGTCCGAGCGCGCGTAGTGGACGCCGGCGATGCCATCCTTGCCGGTCCACCAGGAGATGTGAAGCCGCTGGAGGCTGTCCACCTGCATCGACGGGCCGGCGTGCGGACACCCTGGATACACCCACCCGTCGTCGTGCACGAGCACGGGCTCCGAGAACGTCCGTCCTCGATCGTCCGACCGCGCGACGACAATGTCCCGGACGTTTCCCGGCTTGACGACGCGCCACGCCACGTAGAGCGCTCCATCGCGGTCGGTAGCGATCGCCGTGCGGCAGCAGGGGCACGCCTCGGCCGAGGTCGTCCGCCGGTTGGCCTCCCACGTGGCCCCGCCGTCGGTGGAGCTGGTGATGAAGACCGTCGACGTTCCTTCGCGCGAGTCGAGCCACGTCGCGTAGATCGTGCCGTCCTGCGCCGTGTGGAGGGCGTGGAAGTTGTGGGATCCGAAGTCGCCGTCGTCGGTGACCGTGACGGCCTCGCTCCAGGTGGAGCCGCCGTCGACGGAGCGCACGAAGCGGAGGGCGGCGAGCGGGAACCGCCTGCCCGGAATCACCTTGCCCACCACATAGAGCGCGTTCAGCGATCCGTCCGGTCCATACGCGAGCTTGGGCGGGGCCTCTCCGTGCGCCTCGATGGGCCCGAGCGAGTCACGAATCTCGACCGGCGGGTTGGCGTCCACCGCGACGTAGAGCCGGCCGTCACTCCCGCCCCCGGGCGCGGAGACCCAGGCCACCGCTTCCTGCCCGCCGGGGGACATGGCGTACATCGGAGCCGTGCCGACTTCGGTCGTCGCGCTCATGACGCGCGCCTCGTCGAACGCGATGGCGCCACGGCCGGCCCCGGTCCGCGTCAGCGCGGCCCCCAGCGCCACCACCAGCACCACGCCGATGGCGGCCAGAGCCTGCGTCTTCCTAGTCATCGGATCCCCTCCTTCGGGTCTGCGGATGGCGCGCTGCCCTCGCCGGCCGCTGGGCCGGCGAGGGCGACGATCTCACGGGAGCCGGGTACGCGAGGCGACCTCGCGTCATGGCTCAATTCCATCGGAGCCCCAGGTAGAGCGTGCGCGGCATTCCCGGCGCGAACTCCTCGCCCCGCGCTGTGGTGAAGGACGACGACTCCGCGAACCGCTCGTCCGTCACGTTGACGAGCCGCCCGAAGGCGCTCACGCGAGCCAGGAGCGGTACGTTCAACCGCAGGTGGAACGTGTCGTGGCCGGGATACCGATGCGTGTTCTGGGGGTCCATCCAGTAGCTGCCCACCTTCGTCCATTCGGCCCCGAGCCGGAGACCTTCCACCGACGCGGGCGCGTAGCTCACCAGCACGTTGACGAGCGTCCGCGGAGCGGTCTCCACCTCGCTGCCGCCGAGGTCGGTCCCCGCGCGCGGCACCCATTCCTCGTACGTGTGACGCGCCCTCGAGAACGCGACGTCCGCGCGCAATCCACCGACCAGGTCCGCGCCCAACCCGACCTCCACCCCACGGTGCAGCGTTTCTCCCGCGTTCACGTTCTCCGTCGTGCCGTCGGGGTTCGTGAAGCGCAGGATGTCGTCGTACTTGGTCATGTGGTACGCGGTGGCGCTGTAGCTCACGCGGCCGCCCACCAGGCCCCGCGCACCGCCCTCGTAGCTGTCCACCTTGACGGGATCGAGCCCGACCGTGTTCACCGCCTGCCCCTGACGGAAGAGCTGGCCCTCGGAGGGCGCCCGGAAGCCGTGGGCGTAGTTGGCGAAGAATCCGAGGGCCTCGGCGACCTCGAGGGTCGCACCCAGCTTGGGGCTCAGATGTCCATAGACCACCGACGTGTCCTCCGGGCGGCGGTGGCGTCCGGTGGCGATCGGGTCCAGGTGCGTGTCGTAGGAGAATCCCATCCGGTCGTAGCGCAGGCCGCCGACGACACGCAGGCCAGGAACGGGCGAGGCCTCCACCTGGAGATAGGGAGACACGGCGTGGAAGGTGACGTCATAGTCGTAGACCGGAGCGACCTCCGTGTACGTCGTGAAGATCGAGCCGACGCGCGTCGCTTGGAGCTGGGTCTCCTCACGGAAGCCCGGAGAGTAGTCGACGTCGACGCCGGCGATCAGCCGCGCGCTCAGCGGCTGGAAGTCATGGCGGACCTTGGCAAGCAGTCCGAGCGAGCGGTGGCCGGTCGTGTAGACGGTCGGGTCGTAGGTCAGCGACCAGTTGGCCAGCAGCCCCATCTCGTTCCAGCGCGCGAACGGCGTCACGGTGAAGAGCGTCCGTGCCGTGAGATGGGCGTACTCCGTCGAGAGCCGAAGCGCCTTCACCGTGCGGAAGGAGATCGGCGTGTAGTTCACCTTCGGATTGTCGCGGTAGTCGTTGGCGCTGATGGCCGAAGAGCCCGCGGTGTTCTGATCGATGTTCGAGAACGTGGCGACCGTGCGAATGGTGCCATTGCCCAGCGGACGGTCCCACCGGATCGTCGCGCTCTGGCGATCGTAGTCGGTCGCGTCCCGCCACCCGTCGGTACGGGTCAGATTCAGGTCGGCTCTCAGTCCGTTGGGACCGAACGCGGAGCTTCCCGAGAGGAGGAGCCTCTGCCAGCCGAATGATCCCCCCTCGAGAGTGGCGTCCAGGCCTGGCTGCGCGCTCGGTGCACGCGTCCCCACGTTGATGATGCCACCCACCGCGTCGCTCCCGTACAGGGCCGACGCGGGCCCCTTGGTGACCTCGATGCGATCCGCCTGGGGGAGGTTGATCTCGTAGAGCGCGTTGTGGTTGAAGAAGCCGGTCGAGCGCGTGGGGATCCCGTCCTCGAGGTAGAGATACACGGGATTGGTCGTGAGCGGCTGCCGTATGGCCGTTTGGTGGCCTTCGCCGCCGGTCACGCTGATCCATGCCCCTGGGACCTGGCGCATGATTTCGCTGGGATGCGAAGCGCCGACCGCCCGGATCTCCGAACCTCGCAGCGCGCTCACGCTGGCTGGGGTCTCCGCGAGCCGCTGCGCCTCGCGACTGGCGCTCACGACGAGGCCCGCGAGCTCGATGGCCACCTCCCGCACCACCAGCTCGAGCCTGGTCTGCGCTCCGCCCCGCACCGACACCGCCTGCTCCGCCGAGGAGTAGCCGAGTCGGACCACACCCAACGTAACGGTGCCCTCGGGCACGTTCGCGAACCGGAACTCGCCCCGCACGTCCGTTATTGCCACGCGGCCGCCCGGAGCGAGGGTCACGGTCGCGCCGAAGACTGGCTCCCCGCCCTCAGAAGCGACGGTCCCGCTCACGGAGCCACCCTGCTGTCCGGCCGCATCGGTAGCTCCGATGCCGATTAGCGCCGTGATGGCGATCAGCGCCAGGACCCGCCGCGCCGAGGGAGCCAATTTGTGAGTGGACGCACCGCCCGGGGCGACCGGGTCGGCTGAAGCCGGGCGAGTCGCCTGGACTCCCCACCTCTCGAACATGAACATGGATTCTGGACACGGATCCTTGCGGATCCGCCCTCGCTCGACATGGGATCGCAGCGGCCGCCGCAGGATGCGACGACCGTGTCGGTCGGAGCACGCGCGCACGCGGCTCCGACCGAACGTTTCAGCGCGATGTCAGAGCGAGAGGGGAGGAGCGTTCGGGAAGTAGGGCGACCAGGTCCGATCGCCGTGACGAACGCGATCGGTCTCGGGGATGCGAGTCGCCGGCGTTGGCGTATCGCCGACCGGAACCAGCGTGGCGTCCGCCTGCGCCGAGAGGGGCGGAGAGCTCCCCAAGCCGCAGTTCCCCACGCAGGTGCACGGCCCGTGCTCCGGGTGCTGGCCCGAGCCGCCAGAATCGTCGCGCTCGGCCTGGTTCGCCTGCTGGCCGTGATGGTGCTGGTCGTGCCCCGTGGGCGAGTCGACGCCGGACACCGCGAGAACGTCGTGATGAGGGCACGGATCGACCGCCCATGCGTCCCCTGCGCTGGCGCCCAGAAAGGCGACCAGCGCGACCAGGGCAAACAAGGCGCGGGACGAACGTTCTCGGATCATCATACGACGATGGTAGGACTCGAAGGTCCGACGGCACTGTTGAAGATATTCTCTGGGGCTGCGCAACACCAGATGCGACGCCCCGTTGCTCACCCTGCGGTACCTCCTCGACTCTCGGGAAGGAGGTGGCCGGCGGAAGCGCCCGCCTCCGCCGGCCACCTTGTCAGAACGACAGTCCCACCGTGATCGGGATCGCCCTGTGGTCCTCGCCGCCATCGAGCCAGCGCACCTCGGCGAACGCGCCCACACCACCCAGATCGAAGCCGAGGCCGGCACCCACCTGGTACGCGAACGAGGTGCCCCTCTCCCCCTCGTGCGTGTGATCACCGTGCTCCTCGTCGGGGGCCTCGTGCTTGAGGGCGCCCACCCCCGCGAAGCCGTAAGGGCGCACGCTGCCGGTGCCGGAAACGGCCAGCCCAGCGAGCCCGCCCAGCCCCGTGAAGCTGCCGCCGTGCTCGTCCGGAATGCTCTGGTAGATCCCGTCGGCCCGCAGGCCGACCGGGCCCCCTGCCAGTGCCAGGCGGAGCGACGCCTGGAGGTTGTATCCCATCTCGCCCTCCTCGGCGATGTGTCCGCTCGGGAAGCTCGCTCCGCCGCCGAAGGCGATCCGCAGCGGCCGTTCCTGCGCGCTCGCGATTGCGGGCAGTGCGGTAAGGAGACAGAGCAGCCGAACCGTGTGTACCCATGTCCTTGTCATCATCGTCGTCATCCTCTTCGTAGTCATATGGTCAGAAATTGATTTGAGCGCGAAAACCGCACCGCGGTTCAGTGGTTGTGACTCTCCTCGTACATCCCGTTGTCGGTCACGCCCAGCAGCGCGATCCGGGAGGGCTGCCCGGGCACGGTGATCCGCTTCTGCACCACCCCGGTGGCGAGGTTCACCAGGACGACCTGGCCCTGCGTGGGGTTCGCCACCACCGCGAGGTCTTCGGCGACCGCGATCTGATGGGTGAGCGCACCCGTCGTGGGCAGAGCGGGCACCACGCCGGCGACGGAGCGCTGGAGCTGGCGCGTCGAGCCGTCGTAGATGTAGAGCACGCCGTCGGTCCCGAGCAGGACGATCTGGCCGTTGATCGGCTCCACCGCGCGCCAGTGATCGGTGACCCCGGCCGGCAGCGCGGGGAGGCGGCCGAGCGCTCCCGTCGTCGGGTTGATGGTGGCGAGCACCCGCTGCGCCGGCTGGCCCGGCTGGGCCGCGAACTGACCGAGGATGAAGGACGCGCCGCTGGTCGTGTACGCATTGCGGAGTCCGAGTCCCGCCATGTCTCCGCTCGGGGTGATCTTCTCGACGGTTGCGCCGGTGCCGCTGGCCCTGACCAGCAGGAACCCGTCGCTGCAGCCGAAGACGCCGCCCGCGCCCGCCGAATTGTTGCCGTGGAGCGACGGACAGGCGGTGCTCTGAGACAGGATCTGACCCGCCGCGTTTCGTACGGCAGCCCCGTTCGTTCCTCCGACCGCATTCGGCAGCGAGTGCGCGAAGTACGCCTGCCCCCCCCGCCACGATCGTGAAGGACCCACCGTGGTGCGGGGCCCCGGTGTTCGCTTCGAAGAAGATCCGGGGGGTGCCGGACGCCTTGTCGGACTCCCGCATCCAGCGGGCCATCCCGCTGCCGTCGAAGTACACCGAGACGTAGTCCTGATTGACGTTTTCGTGCGTGGGGAGGCCGTCGCTCAGAGTGAAGCCGAGCGGTCCGGTCGGCCCGGTATCCACGTGGTCGCCGTGACCCCAGATGCCGCCGTCGACGAAATGGACGCGATTCGCCGTGCGCTGCTGGAGCACGCCGAAGCGGCCGGTGTGCGTCCGGTAGACGACGCTCGCCGGGCCGTCGAGCGTGAAGGTCTGGATCGTCGAATCGTTGTGAAGACCGATCAGCCGCGCCGTCGCCGCGGTGGCGTCGGCCACCAGAACGCGCTGGAAGTTGATCGCGGGAACCAGATCGTGATCGTGGTCGTCGTCGGGCCCGGTCGAGTCCGAGCACGCAGACACGACGAGACCGGTGGCCGCCAGCGCGAAGGCGCGGCGGAGGTTACGCACTACTTTTTTCCTGGACATTCTCTAATGCTCGCTGTGGTTGGGGCCGGCGTGGGCGCCGGCCTTGTAGTCGATGGTGGAAGACCGGCCAGCCCGGCTCGAGCCGGGCGAGACACCATCAGCGAGGGGGACCGCGGGCACGAAGGTCGGCAGGGCGGAAGGGGTCGGTCGGATCGTCTGCGGCTGCCCCCATCGGCAGCGCGCGCGTCGGCTCCGCGCCGGGACGGAACGCCGGCCGACGTCCCGGGCAGCACCCCCGACGAGAGGACGCAGTGCACGCACTGGCTTCCGGGAACCGGCGCGCGTGCGCTCGCTTCGGATGCGTGCTGCATGGCGTGCGCTCGCTTCGGATGCGTGCTGCATGGCGTGCGCGAGCGGCAGCGAAAGCTGCACAAACAGCAGAAAAGCGACGCCCGGCGCCCGAGCCTTCGCGAACGCTCCCACCTTCACCCCAGCACCGGATACCGCGACAGCAGCCGGAGCCCCACCCCCGCCACGACGAGCGTCAAGCCCGTCAGCACCAGCAGCGGCGCCGCCACCCGCCGCGCGAGCGCGCCGGGCGGCTCCTCGACGAAGCGGAACTCGGGCACGGCCTCGAGGTCGGCCGAGGACAGGTGCGTGCCGGCGAGCACGTGCGGCACGAAGAACGCCTTCCACGCCTCGGCGAACTCCATCACCTGCCCCCGGAAGCGCCCGAAACGGGCGTCCCCGGTCCCGGCCGCGTCCAGGAGCGCGTCCTGCGCGAGCAGCGCGGGAGACAGGAACCGCCACCGGCCGATAAGGCGATGCTGCTCGGCGAGCCGCGCCTCGTAGCGCGACGCCACCTCGCTGAGCCGGCGATTCACCTCCTCGGTCGCCGCCCAGCTCCGGGCCGCGGCGTTCGCGGTGTCGAGCGCGAGGCCCTGGACCATCTCCGGATGGTCCTCGTAGTAGCGCGCCAGCAGCTCGGAGCGGCGGTTCACGGCGTCGTTGGAGGCGTCGCGCTGCGCGGTGATCATCTCCACGCGCGAGGGAAGCGGGTGGATCAGATGGGCGGCCACGTTCACCAGCGCCGGCACCACCACGACGAGCGCCAGCCACGCGCCGACCAGCACCGTGGCGTTCCACGCCGAGCCCCGGCCGAGGGCGTTGACCGCCACGGCGAGCGCGAACCAGAAGAGCGCGTAGAGCGTGACCGAGACCGTCCACAGCACGAGCGCCCCCGGGCGGTCGGTCTCCACGATCAACGCTCCCGCGAGCGTGAGCGCGACCGCGGCGCCCAGCACCACCAGCGCCCGCAGCGCCACCTTTCCCCCCACCACCGTGGCCAGCGGCACCGGCTGCGCGAGCGTGAGCGCGAGCGTCCCCTGCTCACGCTCCGCCGAGATCAGATTGTACGAGACGACGAGGATGAGCAGCGGCAGAACGAAGATCAGGACGAACGCGAGATCGAAGCGCCCTACCATCAGGTTCAATGGGTTCTCGATCTCGCCGTTCTGGACGAACGACTGGTCGTTGCTCGCGAGCGAGACCTGGTAGTAGAAGGGGAGCAGATCGCCCTGGCCCGCGGCCAGGGCGCCGAGCGGGCCCGGAGGCAGAGCGGCCAGGCGGGCCCCCCGCGCTCCGCCCAGCGTCGCGGGCGCGCGCGGGTCGCCTCCCGCGGGGGTCGCGGTTCCGTCCTCGAGCGCTCGGATCTGCGCCGCCAGCGCCTCCCGCCGCGTAAGGTCGTCGGCGGCCGCGCTCGCCAGCGTCGTCTCCTGTACGCGCAGCCACGCCACGCCGTTCGCCAGGGCGTAGACGAGTATGGCCCCGAACAGGAGCGCGACCGCCTGGAGCGTGCGATCCGCCGCGAGGGATCGCGCCTCGTGCCGCATGACGTGGCTGAGCATCGTTCGCATCTCAGTCCACAGGCGCGCGGCGCACGGCGCCGGCGGCGACCAGGAGCGACCCCAGCACCCAGAGCCCGAGCACGATCAGGCTCATCGTGCGGCTGCCGAGCACCGAGGCGAGCCGCGGTGCCTCGTACGTGAAGGCGGGCACGCTTTCCCAGAGCTCGGGCCCGGCCGCGTACGCGGCCACTCCCACCGACGAGAAGGCAAGGTCGTCGTTCATTGCCTTCACGAGGGAGCGCCGGTACGCCTCGGCCGCGGCCGCGAAGTGCCGGTGCTGCTCGACGTCGGTGCCGGCGAGACCCATCGAGAGCGCGCGCACGGCGAGCAGCGGGGACAGCGCGCCGATCGCCTCGTGCGTGCGACTCTGCCGGCCGAAGGCGTCCCACAGCGCGCCGTAGTGGCGGTCGAACACCACGTCCCCGTGCTCCTCCGACGCCTGGAGCCGGATCCCGGCGAAGTTGACCGGCAGGGCGTCCAGCGTCTCGACGCCGTATTGGTCCAGCACCTCCCGCTCGAGGCGGGCAACGTCCATCGGCTCGCTGAGCTCGGCCTGGATGGCTCGCGCGAACTCGAAGGCGGTGGGTGCGGGATCGAGCCGCTTGGACAGATCCACGGCGACGCGGGGCGCGATCAGGCCGTTGACGGCCCAGAACCCCAGCAGCACGAGGAGCGCGAGCCGCGACGAGGAGGCGCGCGCCGAGACCGCGAGCGAGACCGCGAGGAACACCCCGAAGTAGGCGAGATAGACGGCGACGAGCACGGCGCCGCGTCCGAAGGTGGGCGCCACGGCACCCGCGCTGCCGAGCAGGAGCGCGGCCGCGCCCAGCAGCGCGGCAGGGACGAGCAGGAGCGCCAGCGCGCCCGCGATACCGAGGGCCTTGCCCCACGCCACCTGAGTCCGGGACACGCCGAGCGCGAGCGTCTGGCGCAGCGTGCCCTGCTCCCGCTCCCCCGCGAACGCGCCGAACGCGAGCAGGACGACGAGCAGAGGCACGAGCAGCTGGAGCACGCCGGCCGCGGTCGCATTCCCGAAGCGCTGCGCAGCGGTGGCGTCCTGCGCGGGGCGCATCATGAAGTCGTTCTGCCGGTGCGCCTCCAGCCACACGGTGGTGCCCGCGAACTCGTCCACGCCCTGGTCCAGGAAGGACAGGGGGAGGCGCGGCTTGAAGGCGTAGATCCCGTAATGGGCGGCCGAGTGGGGGTTCTTCTCGCCCTGCCCGAGCCAGTGCGCGCGCGTAGCCGCGGCCGCGGCGGCGTGCTGGGCGCTCACGTCCCGGTAGCGCGTCCAGCCCGCTCCAGCCGAGACCAGCAGCAAACCCGCGACGATCGCCGCGGCCCAGCGGAAGCGGCCGTCGCGCACCAGCTCGGCCAGCTCCTTCCTCGCAATGTGCCCGATCATGGTGTTCTCCTCGCGTGGAAGGTCAGTCGCGCATGTGGTCGAGGTAGACGCGCTCCAGGTCCGCGTGACCCAGCTCCGCGGTGGTCATCTCCACCACCAGACGACCGTGGCGCATGATGCCCACCCGGGTCCCGTTCTCCTTGGCGCGGAAGAGATCGTGCGTGGCCATCAGGACCGCGACGCCACGCTGGCGCATGCCGTCGAGCAGCGCCGAGAACTCGTTCGAGGCCTTGGGGTCGAGGCCCGAGGTCGGCTCGTCGAGCAGCAGCGCCTCGGCACCCTTGGCGATCGCAATCGCGATCCCGACCCGCTGGCGCATTCCCTTCGAGTAGGTGCCGACCCGCCTCTCGGCGGCGACGGCGGGAAGGCCCGCCTCTCCCAGGATCCGCAGCAGGTCGGTCCGCGGCAGCGCGCCCTTGCCCGCGAGCGTGGCGAAGTACTCGAGATTCTCGACCCCGGTGAGGTTGCGGTACAGCATCACCTGCTCGGGGATGTACGCCAGGTGGTGTTTGGTCTCGAGCGGATGGGTAGCCACGTCGAGCCCCCCGACCCGCGCCGATCCCGAGGTGGGCGCGACGAAGCCGAGGAAGAGGTTGATCGTCGTCGTCTTCCCCGCCCCGTTCGGGCCCAGCAGGCAGTAGATCTCGCCCGGGTGGACGGACAGATCGAGTCCGTCCACGGCCGCGAGGTCGCCGTAGCGTCGGGTGAGGCCCGTGGCCTCGAGCACCGCCCCCTTCGGCTGTGCCGGAGCCGTCTCGGCGCGGAGCTCCGGACCCACGTTGGTGGCCGACATCAGCGGTGTCCGGCGCCCCGGAACGCGCCCGCGACGTGTTTGAAGAGTGGCTGGAGAGGGATCGGGGGCGCGCAGGTAAGCGCCAGTGCGTTGCGGAGCATGTTCATGTCCTCGTCGTGGGCGTGGATGCGGCCGTGCCTGTAGGCGGGATGCCACCACGGAACCGTCGAGCGCCCCGGCAGGGGTGCTCCACGGACGCGACGAGACGTGACCTAGGTGGTCACGACGCGACTACGATGTGGTGGCTTGGGTCAGGCGACCGGAGGAGCGCGCGAGCCGAGGGGGCTCGAGGAGACGAGGCTGGGAGCAGAGGTGACGTCCGCGGCGACCGGCAGCACCGCCGAGGTCGCGCACGCCGTGGGTACCCGGAGGGCCCCGACCGCGAGTCGTGGCGCCGCTGCATGGCGGCAGAGCTGGCAATCGGAGGCGTGGGGCCGAGGGCAGTTCTTGTCACCGTCCTGCGCGTGCAGGTGGACGCGGATCGGATCGACTTCGCCCTGGTGCCGCGCGTGCGCGAGCGGTCCTCCGGCCACCAGCGCGAACTGGAGCAGGAGGAGGACCGCGTTGAGCGTGCGGCCCCGCCAGGAGATCCGGGGGTGAAGCGTCACTGCTGCCTCGACTGCGGGTGCGACCGGAGAACCGCCCGCGACTAAAATCATGCGGAGTCGTGGGGCGCGCAAGACCGCGGCGCGCGCTTCGTGGGACGCGCTCGGCCGGAACTCAGGGTGGAGGGCGAGCGCTCGGCACGATCGGGAATCGCACGGGCGACTTGACGGCGGTGGGCTCATCCCGTCCCTACTCGTGCGTCCCTGCCGAATCAAAACGGCCGCCCGAAGGCGGCCGTTTCATCGCGCGAGAGGCTGCTATGGTTTCTGCTATGGTTTAGGTCCGTTTTGAGCCCGGATCGGCCTCCAACGATGTCGGCCTGATCCCGGCAATCTCGTTGAAATCACGCCATCTTCTCGGGATCGGGCCCGCCCCCCGCCTGAATGGGGTTCAGGGGGTCGCCGGTTCGAATCCGGCCGTCCCGATCGACGGCTCTACGGTCATCCGTAGGGCCGTTGTCGTTTCCGTCTATCGGGGCGGCCGGATCGCGGCCTTGCGAAGCGAGGGCGCGTCGACCGACCGCAGATTCGAGCCGAGCGACAGGAAAGTGCCTCGAAGTCCGTCTGCCTACTCGCGAGACCAGCGAGCGCCGCGAGCTGAATCCGGCCGTCCTGCCTACCTCACCGCCCCGCATCCCGCGACGGCACATAGATGGCGATCGCCTGAGTCTCCCGCTCGGTGGGGATGTCGAAGACCGCTCCAGCAATCCGCGCCCCGGTCCCGGGTTCATCGATCTCGCCGAGGATGATCGCGTTGGCCCCGAGCTTCCCTGCTTCTTCGCGAAGCTTGTCGATCATGTCGCTCTCGTCGGTGACGTCGACGTCGCCCCTCGCGATCAGAATGGCGAGCCGCGTGTGCTCGGGCACACTGTCGTTCGCGAGGTACACGTAGACCTGCTCGGTGGAGAACCGGCGCCCGGTGGGGTTGGGCGCAAGGATCGATTTGTTGACCGAGACGCAGGCTGCGAGGGCCAAGAGGCTCAGCCCAATCCATGGCCGCTGGGGCATCGTCCAACTCCGTCGGCGAATCCGTCAGCCTGGAAGTACATCGGTTCGAAGGCGACGGAGTGGGGCTCGCGGTGCTCGACGTGCATTGGTCGCTGATGCGGGAAGGCGAGCAGGTCGGCGGCCGGACAGTGCGCATCGAGTAGCCGGGCGCCGGGCCGACGCGCGCTGAGCAGGTGGCGGTGCTGAGCCGGATTCTGGGAACGCTCAGCGCCGAGATCGCCGCAGCGGTTCGCGGAGCCGCAGGCCCAAACGAAACGGGGGCGCCCCGAAGGGCGCCCCCGTCCGTCACGTGAGTGAATCCGTGCGGCTTACATGCCGCCGCCGGCTGCCACCGAGTACTTCGTCCACGGACCGCCCGCGTAGCGCAACGAGTTGGGGCCTTCACCCGCGAACACGTTGCCGTTGCGATCGACCGCGATGCCCTCGCCGGCCGCACCCTGGTACAGGCGCGGATTCACGGGCTGGCCCTGGTTGTTGAGGGTGGGCGAGCCATCGGCGAGCCGGTCCGTCATGAACGGCGGAATGAAGCCGATGATGTGGTCCTCGTCGACGCGGGCCATGCGCACGCCGTTGACCCACGCCGGGTGGCCGGTCGGGCTCGACTCGGAGTCGATGGCGTAGACCATGTCCTCGGGCGTAATGAACACGCCGGAGATGCGCCCGAACTGATACCGCGACTCGAGGTAGTTGCCTTCCTGGTCGAAGATCTCGATGCGGTGGTTGC
Organism: Gemmatimonadota bacterium; assembly: GCA_016873995.1. Lineage (GTDB taxonomy): Bacteria > Gemmatimonadota > Gemmatimonadetes > Longimicrobiales > Gaopeijiaceae > UBA2982. The sequence goes on along the minus strand of VGVR01000020.1, from coordinate 42,023 downwards.
CGCGGTCCGCGACCCAGAGGCGGCCGCGCGAGTCGAACGCCATCGAGTGCGGCGTCCGGAACTCACCGTGACGGAGACCGAGCTGGCCCCATTGCTTGATGAAGGTGCCGTCGGCCGAGAACTTCATGACGCGCGCCGTCTGGCCGTTGGCGAGCCCCTCCGCGATTGCCGCCTCGGTCGTCATGCCCTGACCGCTGTGGCCGTCGGAGACGAAGATGCTGCCGTCGGGCGCGACGATGACGTCGTTCGGCTCGAAGAAGTGCGCACCGTCGTTGCCGCTCTCGGCCGCGACGCCCAGCGACATGAGCAGCTCGCCGCTCGGGCTGAACTTGTGGACCTGATAGCCCTTGCCGCGCTGACGGTCGATGGCGAAGTCGGTGACCCAGACATTGCCCTGTGGGTCGACTCCGATGCCGTGGGGAATCACCATGACGCCGGCGCCGAAGTTGGCGAGGATCTCCCCGGTGTTCACGTCGATCTTGTAGATCGGCGGGTGTTCGGGGTTGGTAGCGCAGTTGGCCCCGCCGAATCCACCTTGCGCGCCTCCGGCCGGTGGCGCCACACCGAGCGCACCCTGACCGCAGCGCTCGTAGGTCCAGAGGTTGCCGTCGATCGGGTCGATATCCATGCCGGCGGACGTTCCCATCGGGCGGCCGGCCGGAGCCTGGCCCCAATTTGCCGTTACGGTGGGCGCGGGGTTCGGGAGTCCCTCACCCGTGATGGCGTTCCCCATCACCATGGTCATGGCCGACGACTCGGCCCCGCCGGAGCACCCGGCCACGGCGGCGGCGGAGACGGCAGTGAGAGTGAACATCAGTTTGCGTGACGATGACATGGCAGTTATTCCCCCCGTGTGAAGCCAGTTCAGTCGCTCGGCGTCGAGCCCCCGTGGGCGCGAACCGGTGGGGGAACATCGGGCGCGGAGGCCGTTCGCGCTAGACGCAGGCACCGCCCTGGGGCAGTCGGCGCGTGGATGGCCCTTCCCCAGGGGCCGCCTGCGCCCGAGCTTGCCGGACCACTCTCGTTTTCGGGGAGGCTGCCGAAATGACTTCTCGGGTCCCGGGCCTTCCAGCCACGACCTTCGCCCTCCTGGCCTGTGCCTGCATGTCCACCGACCGCGTGCCCGGCTCCGCCGGTGAGAATCCGTTCCTCGTGCCGAGCCCGCTTCCGCTCGGGATGCCCGAGTTCGACCGCATCGCCCCTGGGCACGTCGGCCCCGGACTCGAGCGTGGCATGGCGGAGGAGCTCGCCGAGGTCGAGCGCATCGCCTCCGACCCTGCGCCGCCGACCTTCGAGAATACGCTGGTGGCCCTCGAGCGTTCAGGCCGGCTGCTGCGGCGTGTCCAGTCCACATTCAACAACCTCACGTCGGCGCACACCAACGACTCGCTGGAGGCTCTGCGCACGGAGTTCGCGCCCAAGCTCTCCGCGCATCGTGACCGAATCCGGCTGAACGGTGCCCTGTTCGCGCGCATCGAGTCGATCCACGCTCGCATGGACGCGCTGGCCCTCACCGGCGAAGACCGACGATTGGTGGAGCGCTATCACACGGACTTCGTGCGCGCCGGCGCTCGCCTGTCCGACGCGGAGAAGGAGCGCTTGCGCTCCCTGAACTCGGAGCTGGCGGAGCTGTCGACGAAGTTCACGCAGAACGTGTTGAGCGAGGTCAACGACATGGCCGTCGTCGTCGACTCCATCGAGAAGCTGGACGGACTGTCGGAGGCCGAGATCGCGGCGGCGGCGCGGAGGGCCGACGAGCGGGGACTACCCGGTCAGTACGTCCTACCCCTGCTGAACACGAGCGGCCAACCCGTGCTCACTTCGCTGCAGAATCGAGAGCTGCGGCGGCGCATCCACGAGTCGTCGCTGGTACGTGGCGCCCGCGGAGGTCCGTACGACAATCGTGAGATCGTGAGCCGCACCATGAGGCTCCGCGCCGAGAGGGCTCGCCTCTTGGGCTACCCGAGTCACGCCGCTTGGGTGCTCGAGGACGAGACCGCCCTGACACCGGACGCGGTGAACGCGCGACTAGGCCAGCTGACGGGACCCGCGGTCGCGAACGCTGGACGCGAGGCGGAGAAGCTGCAGGCGATGATCGACGCCGAAGGAGGCGGGTTCCGCCTGGAGCCGTGGGACTGGGCCTACTACTCCGAGAAGCTGCGTCGTGCCGAGTACGCGTACGACGAGTCCGAGCTGCGACCGTACCTGGATTTGGACAACGTCTTGCAGAAAGGCGTCTTCTGGGCCGCCGGGCAGCTCTACGGGCTCACGTTCAGCGAACGCGCCGACCTCCCCGTCTATCAGGAGGACGTGCGCGTCTTCGAGGTGCACGACGCGAACGGTGAACTGATCGCGCTCTTCCTCGGTGACTTCTACGCGCGGCCGTCCAAGCGGGGTGGGGCGTGGGCGAGTGCGTACGTGCAACAGTCACGACTGCTCGGCGAGAAGGTCGTGGTCGCGAACCACCTGAACATCCCCGAGCCCATCGAGGGCGACCCCACGCTGCTCACGTTCGACGAAGTCACGACGCTCTTTCACGAGTTCGGGCACGCGCTGCACGCCATCTTCTCGAACGTCGAGTATCCGCGCTTCTCGGGTACGGCGGTACCGCGCGACTTCGTAGAGTTCCCGTCTCAAGTGAACGAGATGTGGGCGACGTGGCCGCAGGTGGTCGCGAACTACGCCGTGCACAACCAGACCGGCCAACCGATGCCCCGGGAGCTCGTCGACAAGGTGCTCGCCATCGAGACGTTCAATCAGGGTTTCATGACCACCGAGTACCTCGAGGCATCACTGGTGGATCAAGCGTTGCACCAGCTCGCGCCCGACGACGTCCCGAGCGCGGACGAGTTGATGGCATTCGAGGCTCGAGCGCTTCGAGCGGCCGGCGCGAGCGTGACTGCGGTTCCACCGCGCTATCACGTCACCTACTTCTCCCACATCTTCGGCGGATACGCAGCGGGCTATTATTCGTACATTTGGGCCGAGGTGTTGGACGCCGACGCGGTGGAGTGGTTCGAGGAGAACGGCGGCCTGCGGCGCGAGAATGGAGATCACTTTCGTCGGACCCTGCTGTCACGCGGCGGAAGCGTCGATCAGATGACGCTCTACCGTGACTTCCGCGGCCGCGACGCACGCGTCGAGCCGCTGCTGGAGCGTCGGGGGCTCGCCGTTCGTTGAGTGGTAGTGGTGTATCGATGCCCGTTCGCGTCTTCGTCTACGGCACGCTGCGGAAGGATGCGCGCGGCTCCGTGCAGAATGCGCTCACCCGCGACTGGATCTTCGAGGGATACGGGCGTGTTGCCGCCGAGCTCTTCGACTTCGGGGCCTACCCGGGCGCGGTGCCGCGAGCCGGCGTGAGCGTGCGCGGCGAGCTGTATCGGCTACCGGACCCGCGCGAGTCGCTCACGCTGCTCGATCACTACGAGGGGTGCGGGCCCGAGCACACACCTCCGTACGAGTTCGAGCGCGAGCTGGTCGAGGTGACCCTCGAAGACGGGGGATCTCGCGAGGCCTGGGTCTACTGGTACCGGCCCGAGCCCCGCGGGCGTAAGCTCGCATCGGGCGACTACGTCGAGCGCACCGGCCCTGGCGGCGTGACTCGCCAGTAGCTCGGGGCCCTCGCACTCAGGGCCAGAACACGATCAGCGCCGCGCCGACGGTGATGCCCACTGTGAAAAGGGTCGCCAGCGGTTTCGCCAGCGTGCGGCTTCCCAGGATGGCAACCAAACCGAACTTGAAGACCATGTTCGACATGGTCGCGACGAGGATCAGCCGCCAGCCCGTGTCGGCGTCCACGAGCTGGCGCGAAACGAGTTGGGAAGTCGACAGCGTGATGGCGTCGATGTCCGTGAGGCCCGAAATGGCCGCGGCTGCGAAGAGACCCGGACCGCCCAGGAGATCCTGCGCCGCGGCGACGGCGAAGAGCACCACGGCGTAGAGTGCGGCAAACAGAACCGCGGGTCGAAGCTCCGAGGGGTTGGTCGGCTGGAGCGGACTCTCCGTCGGGGAAGTACCGGCGCGCCAAACGATTCGGGCGCCGACGGTGAACAGCAGCAACATGATCGCCAGCGGTCCTGCCGCAACGGGGAGGAAGCTGGGTGCGACGGCGCCGATCTCGACGAGCACGCGCACGAACACCATTCCCGAAGCGATCCAGACGATCACCACGGCGGGCCGGCTGGCGGATTCGTTGGTCTTGGTCAGTCGCGAGTAGCTCATCGTGGTGGCAGTGCTCGAGACGATGCCGCCGAGCATGCCCAGCAACACGGTTCCGGCGCGGGCGCCCATCATGCGGAAGGCCCCGTAGCCCACCAGGTTGATCCCCACGATCAACACCACCGTCCACCAGATTTCCCGAGGGTTGAGCACGGCATAAGGGCCGTACGGGCGATTGGGGAGGATGGGGAGGACGATCAGCGAGACCACGACGAATTGCATCATCGCGCGTACGTCGCGGTCGGAGAGCCGGGCGACCCAGCCCTTGAGCTCGTCCCGCAGGTGTAGGAGCATCGCGAGCGTAGCGCCCAGCACGATCGCCGCCTCGAGCGGCCCGATGACCACGAGCGCGCCGATCAGGTAGGTGAGGACGATCGCAACCTCGGTGGTCTGGCCGGGGTCGATATCGCCCTTCTTCATCGACATCAAGTTCCCCATCACCGTGAGCGTCGTAATGGCGACGAGGCCGGCGACGATCAACCACGGGCCCGCGCTTCGTCCAATGAGCGCTGCGACGGCGCCGAAGACCGACACGAGTGCAAAGGTCCGAAGGCCGGCCAGAGGGGAGGCGACCCGCTCCTTCTGGAGGCCCACCAAGAGCCCGATGCCGAGGGCGATCAGCAGGTCCATGAAGGTGGTGCTCAGCATGCCGTCTCCGGAGGCGAAAAACCGCGCCCCAAAAGGGCTTTCAAGGGGTGGCGGACGCAACGGCTTCGCTGGGTTGACCTTCCGTCCGCGGGCCGTGTAACTTCCCTGTCTTCCTACTGCGGGGTGGAGCAGCCTGGTAGCTCGTCGGGCTCATAACCCGAAGGTCGCGGGTTCGAATCCCGCCCCCGCTATGGAGTGGAGCGCCGCCGCAGGGCGGCGCTTCCCATGTTCGGGTGGATCGAAGGATACGGAGGCGGATTGAAGAAGCTGCTGCTCTGGACGGTGTCGGATACGTGGAGTCCGCCGAGGCGGACGGGAGCGAGAGGCCGGTAGAGCCGGTCCTTCGCAGACTGATCCCGTCCGCGCCGCCGGTGGCTCGGACGGGTTTTTTGTCGGGGCCAGGTAGCTCAGTTGGTAGAGCACATGACTGAAAATCATGGTGTCGGCAGTTCGATTCTGCCCCTGGCCATGGTGGGAGTGGGTCCAGAGGTCCGTAGCTCAATTGGTAGAGCACCGGTCTCCAAAACCGGCGGTTGGGGGTTCGAGTCCCTCCGGGCCTGTTTCGGGAGGGGAAAGACCGGGGCCCCGGTCGTCTAACGGTTAGGACACCACTCTTTCAAGGTGGTAACCGGGGTTCGATTCCCCGTCGGGGCGTCGTACTTGTAGGTGGTATGGGGCTGTAGCTCAGCTGGTTAGAGTGCCGGTCTGTCACACCGGAGGTCGCGAGTTCGAGTCTCGTCAGCCCCGCTGGACGTTGTTTGAAAGATCGGAGTCAGGCGCCCGACCCATGCTAGCGCATGCGTGCCCCGGCCCTGGGCTTCGCGGGTCGTGTGAGGGGGCCGTAGCTCAGTTGGGAGAGCGCTTGAATGGCATTCAAGAGGTCAGGGGTTCGACTCCCCTCGGCTCCATCGTGAACGAGCAGGGCTCGGGTGGCGGAATTGGTAGACGCGCAGGATTCAGGATCCTGTGGGGGTGACCCTGTGAGGGTTCGAGTCCCTCCTCGAGCATGCTTCCCTGCATTGGGTACCCGCCCACGTGCTGAAATTGGTAGACAGGCTGGTTTGAGGGACCAGTGCCGGTGACGGCGTACAGGTTCGAGTCCTGTCGTGGGCATTCGCAGTGCCGAAGTTGCGCCCGTAGCTCAATTGGATAGAGCGTCTGGCTACGGACCAGAAGGTTGGGGGTTCGAGTCCCTCCGGGCGCATGGCCCTTTGTGGCCTTGGTAGTGGGGCGCGTAGCTCAGTTGGTTAGAGCGCCACGTTGACATCGTGGAGGTCAGAGGTTCGACTCCTCTCGCGCCCACTGCGCGTACCTTGCGCGATGGGCGCCATCGAGGCGCGAAATGGTTTCGTTGGGGCTGTAGCTCAGTTGGGAGAGCGCTGCAATCGCACTGCAGAGGTCAGGGGTTCGACTCCCCTCAGCTCCACTGACGAAGTAGGTCAGCGCCACCATAGCTCAGCCGGTAGAGCACATCATTCGTAATGATGGGGTCGTCGGTTCGATTCCGACTGGTGGCTCTTGCTGCCCCGTGGTGTAACTGGCAACACGTCTGACTCTGGCTCAGAAGACTCTAGGTTCGAGCCCTAGCGGGGCAATTTCTTGGAGGGATGGCCGAGAGGCTTAAGGCGGCGCCCTGCTAAGGCGTTGGGCCCACAAGGCCCGCGTGGGTTCGAATCCCACTCCCTCCGTCTACGGAAAGTCACCAGGTCTACGTGGGATGAGAACCCACTATGCGCTCGCGAAGCGAGCGCATAGTGGGTTCGAGCCGAGCGACAGACGTGAGAACGGTGGGCCTCAACATGTACTCGCGAGATCAGCGAGCGCAGCGAGCTGAATCCCACTCCTCCTCGATGCCACTCGCGAACCACCGAGTGCAGCGAGCTCCGTCCCACTCCCTCGTAGAGCGAATCGGCCCGCGTGATTTTCCGCGGAAAATCAGGGCCTGGGTTCGACGGGCGGCTGATCGATCGGAGTCGTGCGTGGACGGGTGGCCGAGTGGCTTAAGGCGCACGATTGGAAATCGTGTGGACTAACGTCCTCGTGGGTTCGAATCCCACCCCGTCCGTACTTGATAAGCGATCTCGGGAACGTGGGATGAGAACCCACGCGCTCTCGCAGAGAGCGCAGAGTGGGTTCGAGCCGAGCGACGGAGTCGCGAGGCCACGGGCGCGAAGCGCCGTGAATCCGTTGGTCGAAGTCGATTTGGCCCAGTAGTACCGGGGCGTGGCTCAGTCCGGTAGAGCGCTGCGTTCGGGACGCAGAGGTCCCCGGTTCGAATCCGGGCGCCCCGATGAGGAGGTCGAAGTCAGCTAGTGAACGGCGCCCGGGTTCGAACCGCAGGTTCGAGCCGAGGCGCAGGAGTGCAGACGGGGAGTCAGGAGGTCGACCGCCGAGACGATCGGAGTCGGCGAAGCCGACGGAGATCCATCCGGGCGCCCCGATGAGGCGTCGCCGCGAACACAGAGGTCAGTTTCAGCTGAAACTCACCGACCCGGTGCCGAGCCACCCCCACACGCCATGACCCGAGCTCGTGGAGCGCTGGCAGAACGGTAATGCACTCGCCTCGAAAGCGAGCGCCCGAAAGGGCTTGGGGGTTCGAATCCCTCGCGCTCCGTCCACCGCCCTCCAGGCCATTCGGCCTGGGGGGCTTGTTCGTTCAGTGTGCCGCGCGAGCCTTCTTCTACCGATACATCGCGATGTCGGCTTCTTGCACGAGGTGCGCGACGGTTTCGTGCTTCTGACGATCGTACGTCGCTGCGCCTACGCTGAACACGATGGGTGGCTTCTCCCCACTCTTCTCGAGTCGATCGAGCAGGATCGACAGCGGGCGTTGCACGTCGATGGCGGTCGCGCCGCTGAGCAGCACGCAGAACTCGTCGCCGCCGAACCGCGCCACGACGTCGGAGTCGCGGAACGTCGCACGCAGCTCGCGCGATAACCTCTGCAGGAGTCGATCGCCGGCGGCGTGTCCCAAGGTGTCGTTGACCTGCTTGAACCCGTTGAGGTCGAAGAGCATCAGGGTGGCCGGCTTATCGGCCCGTTGGCACACCGCGATGGTATGGGAAGCGATGGCATCGAAGCCTCTCCGATTGGTCAGACCGCTGAGCTCGTCGATGGTAGCGAGAGCCAGGGTCTTGAGCTCTTGCTCCGCCATTCCGGCCAGGTCGCGGAGCGCGTCCACGTCTCCGAGCTCGACCTCACGCGGCTCGTGATCGATCACGCACAGGGTACCGAGAGCGCTTCCGTCGGGGGCCTTTACAGGGCACCCGGCGTAGAAGCGGATCTCCGGGAAGCTGGTGACGAGCGGACTGTCACGAAACCGGTCGTCTGCAAGCGCATCGGGAACGACGAAGACCCCTTCGCCGAGGATGGCGTGCGCGCAGAACGAGTGGTCGCGGGGTGTCTCCGGGAAGTCGAGCCCAGGCCGAGACTTGAACCACTGACGGTTCTAGTCCACGAGGCTCATGAGCGCGATGGGTGTGTCGAACAGCCGCCGCGCCACGCGGGTCAGGCGATCGAACCTTTCTTCGGGGGGCGTGTCGAGAATGTCCAGCGCGTGGAGGGCTTTCAGGCGCTGGCCTTCATTTTCGGGCAAAGGAGCTGGGGGCACCCTTTCTCCGACTGCGGAAGTCGACGAGACCTTCCCAAGGTACACCGAGTCGGAAGGAGTGACAGAGTGTTGTGAATCAGCCCCCGGGAGGCTTGCCCGGACGTCCCGACCCGCCCTACGATCCGGCCGTCACGCCCTGAGAACGGCACTTCTCCGAGGATGTACCACATGCGCACCGCCATTCTGTCGACCCTGCTCCTGCTGGCCTTGTCCTCCTCTGCATCGGCCCAGCAGACCCGTCAGTACATCAACGGCCGTTCCGCGAGCCAAACGGGAGGGCTCCCCTTCTCGGGGGCTGTGTTGGTCGGCAACACGCTCTACCTGTCGGGCGTGCTGGGAGCCGGGGCGACTCCGGAGGAGGCTGCGCGCGCGGCCCTCGACAGCATCAAGGCGACACTGGAGGCCGCGGGCATGACGATGGACGATCTCGTCTCGGTGCAGATCTTCGCCGCCGACCTGGCGGACTATGCCGCCTTCAACACGACCTATCGGACCTATTTCACCCGCGAGTTCCCCGCACGCGCATTCCTCGGTTCCGGCCCGCTCCTGAACAATGCTCGCTTCGAGGTGCTCGGTATCGCCGTGAAGCGATGAGCTCGATGAGGCGATGACCTCGATGAGGCGATGAGCTCGATGAAGCGGTGAGCTCGAAGTAGACGGGCTCGGTCGCGGCCGTCATCTTCCGGCGCCCCGACCCCGCCTCCCCTCACGCCGTTGCAGCCGCACTCACAACGCTCGATTCTCGCGTTCTGGGGCCCGCTGGCCGCGACGTGGCTCATGATGGCGACGGAGGGCCCTCTCCTCGCTGCGGTCATCGCGCGCCTTCCGGACGCCACCTACAACCTCGCGGCGCACGGCGTGGCCTGGGCTTTGGCCATCCTCATCGAGGGTCCGGTCATGATGCTCATGAGCGCGGCCACGGCGCTCGCGCCGGACCGCGCGAGTTACCTGAAGCTCCGGGCGTTCTCGCGCACGCTCGAGGCCGCGACCACCGGCCTGCTGCTCTTGCTGCTCGTGCCCCCGGTCTACCACTGGGTGGCCAACGACCTGATGGGGCTGCCCGCGGCCGTGTCCGAGGTGACGTACGGCGCGCTCTGGTTCTTCATTCCGTGGCCCGCAGCGATCGGGTATCGGCGCTTCTTCCAGGGCGTGCTCATCCGCACCGGGCGGACTCATCTGGTCGCGTACGGCACGATTGTCCGGTTGCTGACGATGGCGAGCGTCGCACTCGTCGGCGCGTTCACGCTCGATCTCCCCGGCGCGTCCCTCGCTGCGTTCGCGCTCGCGAGCGGCGTCTGCGTGGAGGCGTTGGTGGCGCGCTGGATGGCGGGTCCGGCGGTACGCGCGTTGCTCGCGGGTGAGCTCGACGGTCCGGCGCCGAGCACCCTTCGCTACCGAGAGATCATCAGCTTCTATGCCCCCCTCGCGCTCACGTCGGTAATCGCTCTGTCGATCCACCCACTGCTGACGTTCTTCATGGGGCGCGGCGTGGCGCCGGTCGAGTCGCTGGCGGTCTTCCCCGTCGTGCAGGCGCTCTCGTTCGTCTTCCGTTCGTTCGGACTCGCGTATCAGGATGCCGCGATCGCGCTCATGGGCGATCGCTTCGTCCACCTGCCCGAGCTGCGACGCTTCGGTCGCACGCTCGGCCTCGCCACCTCCGGCGGGCTCGCGCTGGTGGCCCTCACTCCGCTGTCCCCGATCTACTTCCAGACCGTCTCGGGCCTCACCGAGGATCTGGCCGCGTACGCCCTGACGCCCGTGCTCTTCGTCGTTCTCATGCCGGCGCTCACGGTCCAGCTCTCCCTGCAGCGCGCGATTCTGGTCGAGGGGCGGCGGACGCGACCCATCACGGTGGCGAGCGCGATCGAGGTGGGCGCGATCGCAGCGTGCTTCCTCGCCCTCGGTTGGGGGGCGCTCCTTGTCGGCGTTACGGCGGCCTTCGTCGCGTTCCTGGTCGGAAGGATCGCGAGCAACGCGTACCTCGCGGTCGCGAGTCGAGCGACGCTTCGTGACGTGAGCGAGCCTCGCCCGTGACCTGAGCGGGGCCCGGGAGGCCTTCAGGGAGCGAGGCGCTGCAGTCCTTCGTAGTCGGGCTGTACGGGGAACCCGACGCACTCCTGGTCATCTGCCCCCGCATCGAAGACGGTGCGCATGGCCGCGGCGATTCCGGCGGCCCGCTCGCGCTCACACATCGCGATCAGGCCCGACCCCGCACCCGAAACGGTCACGGCCCATGCCCCAGCGTCGGTCGCGGCGGACATGGCTGCCGCAGCGCTGGGAATGAGGGGAAGCCGGTAAGGGACGTGCAGCTCGTCCTTCACGCCGATCCTGATGAGCTCGGGTCGGCCTTCCGCGAGGCCCCGGATGAGCGCCGCGAGACGACCGAGGGAAGCCGCCGCGACCTTGTGGGGCACTTTCTTGGGCAGCGCGCTGCGGGCGGACTCCGTGGTGAGGCGAAACGCGGGCGCGGCGTATGCGAATCCCACCGACTCCGAGAGGTTGAGCCGGATGACGACGGTGCCGTCGGCCGTGGTGGCGACCGCACGCAGGCCACCGTAGAGACAGGGCGCGGCGTTGTCGCCGTGCCCCTCGCGGTCGAGCGCCAGGTCGAACGCCCCTTGATCCTGCCGTGGCAACCCGAGCGCGGCGCGGGCGAGGTCGTATCCGGCGAGCATGGCAGCTGCAGACGAGCCGAGACCCCGCGCCACCGGAATCGACGAGCTGAGAATCATGATTCCAGCCGCCGAGCCACCCTGCAGGCGAACCTGGTCGCGGAACGTCGTGGCGACGAGATCCTCGCCGCTCAATCCGGCGAGCGTGCCGTGTCGCTGGATCTCGAGTCCCGATCCATCGGTCGGCTCGAAGGCCACTTCCAAGTAGCGGTCGAGCGCGAGGCCGATGGTGTCGTAGCCCGAGCCGAGATTCGACGTCGAGCAAGGCACGCGCACACGTGCCGCGACGAGTGGCCGAGTCATGGGGTCTCGAGTGCGGCGCCGAGCGCGCCGAGATCCGCGGCGATGTGCTGCATGTGCTCCTCGGCCGACATCACGGACGCGATGCCGGGGGGAAGGGGGACGGACCGGCCGATGGCCTTCTCGACGACGTCGGGGAACTTCGCGGGATGTGCGGTCGCGAGCACGACCGAGGGGCCTCGCCCTGGGTCGGCACAGCGTTGATGTGCGCGGACGCCCACGGCACCGTGCGGGTCGAGCATGTAGCCCGTGCGCGCGTAGACCTCGGCGATGGTAGCGCTCGTTTCGGCGTCCGTCACCGACACGCCGGACACTTCCCGCCGCAAGCGAGCCGGGTCGTCTCGATAGAGCCAGCGGATGCGCTCTATGTTGCTGGGGTCTCCGACGTCCATCGCGTTCGAGTAGGTGGGGATGGAGGCACGCGGCTCGAACTCACAGGCGCCCAGGAAGTCCGCGAACGCGCGGTTCACATTCATCGCCGCCACGAACCCGCGGTTCGGCATGCCGGCTCGGTGGGCGATGAGGCCGCCGCACAGGTTGCCGAGGTTGCCGGAGGGCACCACGAAACGGGCGCGCCGAGTCGACCACCCCAGCTGGATCGCCGCGTGGATGTAGTAGAACGTCTGCGGCAGGAGCCGGCCGATGTTGATCGAGTTCGCCGAGGTCAGGCGATGCCGCGCACGCAGGCGGGTGTCGCCGAATGCGGCCTTGGCCAGGCGCTGGCAGTCGTCGAACGTTCCAGCGACCGCGAGCGCGCGCACGTTCCCTCCCAGCGTCGTCATCTGGCGGCGTTGCCGGGCACTCACGCCATCCTTCGGGAAGAGCACGACGACGCGATAGCCGGCCAACCCGTGGAACGCGTGGGCGACCGCGCTGCCGGTGTCGCCGGAAGTCGCCACGAGCACCGTGCGCGTGTCGCCGCCGGTGTCGAGCTCCGACATGAGCCGGGCCATGAAGCGCGCGCCGACGTCCTTGAAGGCGTGTGTCGGGCCGTGGAAGAGCTCGAGTACGTATAGATCCGGTGCGAGCTCGACGAGCGGGAGCGGGAAGTCGAGCGCGGCTGCGGCCGAGCGCTCCAACACGTCGCCGTCGATGCCCGGAAGGAGGCGTGGAGCTGCCCAGCGCGCCGTGTCGGCCAGGCCGCTCGACTCGGCAGGAGCGTCACCGAGCGCCCCGATCGAGGTGGGCACGAAGAGCCCGCCGTCGGGCGCGAGCCCAGCGAAGAGGGCTTCGGCGAGGGAGACCGGGCTTCCGCCCCGCGTGCTGACGAACATGGTCATGGATTGCGGCGACTCTCGGGCGCTCAAACCAGGGCCGGGCGGGGGACCCCGACCCGATCGAGAACGGCGTGGAAGCGCGGATCTTCCCACATGCCTCGAAGGGAGGCGAACGAGGCCATCATGATGGCGGAGCCCAAGCGCCGATCGACCGCGCGGTGCAGGTACTCGATGGCGCGATCTCGATCTCCGAGACCCTCGTAGACGATGGCGAAGTCCCAGTCGAGCGTGACCTCCGGTTGGGCCAGTTGTCGGGCCTCCAAGAGTGCGAGCATGCGGCGCGCGTCGTCCGTCCGGCCGAGCTTGGCGTAGACGTGACCGCGATCCGCGGCCGAGGCGTACTCGAGGCCCGCCTTCAGCGGGAGCTGCTCCATCGCCGTGATGGCCGCCTCGTAGTCGCCGCGGAGGACGTGGATCCAGCCGAGCGTCTCGGTGGCCGCGCGGAAGAGTGGGTCGGCCGCGATGGTTCGCTCGATGAGATCCCGTGCCTCGTCCAGGTATCCGCCGTTGGCCAGGCATTGGGCGAGCCAGTTGTTGTACGTGCTGGAGAGGGGATCGAGTTGAATCGTGGTGTGCGCCTCCTCGAGCGCCTCTTCGAACTCGCCTATCGAGCTGAGATAGAGGCTGTAGACGTGATGAGCCTCGGGCGCACCCGGCGTGAGACTCAGCGCTTTTTGCAGGGAGCGGTATGCAGCGTCGAGGTTCCAGCGGTAGAAGAGCTCGACCATCGCCAGGGCCACGTGGGAGGGGCCGCCGTCTGGCTCGAGCGCCAACGCGCGGCGGGCAGCGGACTCCGCCGCGCCGAACGCGTCCTCCGCCCGCATGTGCCCAATCGCGCCGAGAAAGACGTAGGCGCTGGCCAGCCCAGTATAGGGGAGGGCGCACTCGGCGGACGCATGGTCAGGGTGGCTAGGCTCGACCGACATCTCGATCGAGCGCTCGAAGTGGCGGATGGCTCGTCGCGAGCTCTCTGGGGAGAAGCGCGCGAATGCGAAGCGTCCTTTCAGGTACTCGACGTGCGCTTCGGTGTCGTGCGAGTGGGGGGTGGCGACGGGCCTAGCAGTGCCGCCGGTGCGCACCGGGCCCAGGTGGTCGCTGAGCTGCTCCACGATCGCGGTCGCGATCTCCACCTGGACGGCGAACACGTCCTCCACGCTGCGGTCGTAGTTCTCCGCGAACAGATGGTATCCGTCGACCGCGGTGATGAGCTGAGCCGTCACGCGTACCCGATTTCCGGCTCTGCGCACCGACCCCTCGAGCACGTGGGTGACGCCGAGCTGCTCGGCGATCTGGCGCACGTCCTCCGCCCGCTTCTTGAAGGCGAACGAGGAAGTCCGGGCGGTGACCTTCAGGCCGTTGATGCGCGTCAGGGCGTTGATGATGTCTTCCGTGATGCCATCGCTGAAGAACTCGTTCTCCGGGTCGGCGCTCAAGTTGAGGAACGGCAGAACCGCGACGCTCTTCGCCGTGCCGATGCGACCCGCGGCCAGATCCGACTCGGAGGGCACCGCCAGTCCTTCGTTCACGAGGGCGAACACCTGCATCGGGTGCTGCACGTGCTTGAGGTTGAACGCGCCGAGCCCGCGGGTCCTGATGTCGGGATGGTTCTTCACTTCGTCGAATACCTTCCCGGAAATCAGGGCGCCGCCCGGGACGGACATCCCCTGGATGCGCGAGGCGACGTTCACCCCGTCCCCGAATACGCCCTCCTCGTCGTGGACGACGTCTCCCGTATGGGTGCCGATGCGCAGAGGAACCGGGGGTGCGCCCCGGAGGCTCTCCTGCACCTCGATGGCGCAGCGCACTGCCGCGATCGCGCTGACGAACACCGACAAGGTACCGTCACCGTAGTACTGGAGGATGCGTCCGCCGTGGGCCCGGATCCGCTCCTCGAGCACGCCCCGCTGCCGGTCGCGGTTCGCTTTCGCCTGACGCTCGTCTTGCTGCATCAGCGCGGTATAGCCGGCCATGTCGGTGAACATGATCGCTGTGAGCTGCCGAACCATTGCGATTCCGGGCGACGTGGCGGGCGTGACGAGCCCCCAAAAAAAAGCTGGCGCCCCGAAGGGCGCCAGCACTCTCCAACCTGTGGAGGTTGGGTTACCGCTACTTCCGCTTCGCTTTCTTCTTCGCGGGGCGCTTCTTCGCACCTGCGGCCTTCTTCCTTGCCTTCTTCTTCGCTGCCACGGGAGTACCTCCGAGCGATGAGGGTGCCACATAACAACAGCGAACGTGAACGGGTTGTATCTACTAAGCATCCGGGGGAATGCGCAATAGGGATGACGAAGAGAAATACCACATGTAGTGTATGCGACGGTGCCGTACACGGTCACTAGTGGTGGCCCAAAGTGAGCCCAATGAACCTGTCCCCGGAGCAGTTTCTCGTCGAATTGAGGCGGCGAAGGGCAACGCGCGTAAGGCGCGTGTCCTTCCGGATGAACCGCAGCACGGTCTGGTCCCTCACGCAAGGTGGCCGTGTGCTGAACCTCCATGCGGCGTACCGGACGGCCACTCCGGAGCTGCTGGATGCGTTCGCGGACCTGGTGGCAGAGGGCGGCTGGTGGACCGCAGCCAGGAGGCGACGCGCGGCCTCGGCGATCCGGGCATGGCCCCCTCTCTCCGAGGCGCTCCGGGACGCTCGCGCAGAACCCCGCAACCGCTCAGAATCGGCCTGCTGCGCCACTTTTCAGCAGTCTCGGTACCTCAGGACCCTCTATCGAGACCTCAACCGCACTCGCTTCGAGGGGCGGCTCCCGGATGACTTGCCGCTACGCCTGAGCAACCGGATGAAGCGCGCTTTGGGGCACATGGTTCCAGGGGAGGGCGGGGCGGGTGAGCGGTCTGTGCGAGAGATCGCGCTCAACGTCGATCTCATGTTGGAGGGGAACGACGAGGAGCTCGTCGATACGCTCCTGCACGAGATGGCACACGCCGCGGATTACTTGCTTACGGGTCACCGTGGACACGGCTCGTCGTGGCGCGCGTGGGCCCGTCGAGTCGGGTGTCGGCCCGTCCGGCTCAACGACCGGCCCATCCGGACGCGCCGGCGGCGGACAGCGGCGGTGACGCGCGTTCCGCCGCCGCCGCCGCCGCTGGCGGCGACGCTCGCTCGCTGACCGCCAACTGTTTCCGGGTCAGGCCGGCCAGAGCCAGCCGAACGCTCCGGCCGTCAGCAACGCGTACACCAACCCGTCGAACATCGACTTGAGTGTGCTCGTCCAACTCTGGCTGAACCAGATCGCGCGCTGCATGAGCGCCATCGAGTAGCACGCGAACGACACCGTGCCCGTGATGCGAAACACTTGTAGGTAGTCCGCGCCCGGGGTGAGCACTCGTCCCGCGAGATACCCCGACACGATGCCCACGAGCAGCGCGTAAGCGAACCACTGGGTGAGCTGCGGGCCCATGTTGAAGACCGCGCCAGGACGAAGGACGGTCATTATGACGACCGGACCCTTTTCGACCTTCTGCTTGTACGCGTCGGAACGCATGTTTTCCGGACTTCCCGAGTACGGCAGCATGTAATCGCCTGGCGGGACATTCAGCCCGCGCAGCACGTCCTGGGCCCGGTCTTCGTCGGGGAGCGGGCTGTAGTCGCTGCGGTGATACTTGATGAACATGTGGAGGATCGAGCTCACCACGAACACGAGCACCGCGGCGATCAGGATCGGCAGCCAGAGCGACGTGATCGGAATGACCATGGGGGCTACCTCCGGGAGAGGGTGACGCCGAAGGCGTCACCGTAGGTCGCGAGCGGACCGGAGGCAAGCCGCGACCTGGGGAGGGATGCGGAGCGTCCGTTCAGGTAGCGGTCGGCCCCGCGTACCGCTCCGGGCGATGGGACCACCGAAAGAATGCAGCCATCGCCACCCCGGTCAGGGCATTGGCGAGGAGCACGTTCACGACCCCGAGAGCCGCGACGATCCCGGGCATCAACGTGAGATCGCCGGCGATGATCGCCGCGGTGAGAATGCCGAACACGACCGAGCTGATCACGACCGGATGACCCTCGACCAGTCGCGACCTCCGGCAGAGGTACGAGATGCCCAACGACAACAGCGCGAACGTCGCCATGTGGACCATGGTGAAATACGCGGTCATGTCCAGCCGCACATCCGTGACGGTCAGCGGGCTCGCCTGCGTGAACAACACCACCCCCATCAGGGAAGGCGTGAACAGGGGCCGGGTCTTCCAGACGTCTGCGACCAGGAAGAAGAAGGCGACCGCCGATCCACCGATGCCGCCCCCGTAGAAGGCGTCGAAAACGAGGTCCTATGCGAGGCGGCCGTGGGGGGCGAGGGGCGGACTGCTGGAGCGTAGGGGGGCGGAGGTGGTATGGGACATAAGTCCTCCCGAGAACGTACTTACCGCCGCTTGATACCCCTCACCTCCGGATGTTCCTTGCCAGGCCGACGACCCGCTGGGCCGTGATGCCGAGCTGCTCGTAGAGCACTTCGGCCGGAGCCGAAGCGCCGAAGCGGTCGAGTCCGACGGCGGCGCCGTCCATCCCGATCCAGCGCTCCCAACCGAACGTCGTGGCAGCCTCGATCGAGACCCGTGCGGTCACGGCCGGCGGCAACACGGACGCGCGATACGCGGTGTCCTGGCGTGCGAAGAGATACCAGCTCGGGAGGCTGACGACGCGCGTCGGGATGCCGTCCTGCTCCAGTCGCTCCCGTGCGGCCAGCGCGATGGCCAGCTCGGTGCCGCTCGCGATCACGATCGCCTCCGGCTTCCCGCGCGACGCTTCGGCGAGCACGTAGCCGCCCCGCCTCAACCCGGCCGCCGGCGCGAGGGCCGCGGTGCGGTCGAGCAGCGGCACCTTCTGGCGACTCAACGCCAGGAACGTCGGACCATCCGTCCGCTCCATCGCCACACGCCACGCGACCTCGGTCTCCGCCGCGTCGCCCGGGCGCAGGTCGAGCAGGTTCGGAATCGCCCGGAGCGAGGCGAGCTGCTCGCTGGGCTGGTGCGTGGGGCCGTCCTCGCCGAGCCCGATCGAGTCGTGCGTGAACACGTAGACGACGGGCTGCTCCATGAGCGCGGCGAGCCGGATGGCCGGGCGCAGGTAGTCCGAGAAGATGAGGAAGGTGCCGCCGAACGGGCGCACGCCGCCGTGCAAGGACATGCCGTTCATGACGGCGCCCATCGCGTGCTCGCGGATGCCGTAGCGGACGTTCCGGCCTGCCGGGGTGGCTGCGAGCAGGTCGGGCGCGCCCTCGATGTCCGTCTTGTTGGAGCCGGCCAGGTCGGCGGAGCCGCCGACCAGGTTGGCGACGCCCGCTGCGATCCCCTGGATGACTTTGCCGGACCAATTGCGCGTTGCGTCCGCCGCCTTGGGTGCGGACAGGTCGGGCACCTTGGCGTCCCACCCCTCGGGGAGGTCGCCCGCCATCATGCGGAGGTACTCGGCCCCGAGCTCGGGATGCGCCGCCTGATACGCCGCGAACTCGGCGTGCCAAGTGCTTTCGAGCTTCTCGCCGCGGTCGATGCACTCCGCCCAGTGCTTCCGTGCCGAGGGATCGACGTAGAACGGCTCGAGCGACGGGTAGCCGATGTTCTTCTTGGTGGCCTCGATCTCCTTCGCGCCGAGCGGCGCGCCGTGCGCCCCCGCCGTGTTCGCCTTGCCCGGGCTCCCCCACGCGATAGTGGTGCGCAGGATGATGAACGTCGGCTTGGACGTCTCGCGCCTGGCCGCTGCGATCGCCGCGTCGATGGCCTCGAGGTCGTTGCCGTCATTCACGCGGAGCACCTGCCAGCCGTACGCCTCGAAGCGCTTGGCGTGGTCGACCGAGGTGGCGAGGTCCGTGCTCCCGTCGATGCTGATGCGGTTGTCGTCGAAGATCCAGACGAGCTTGCCGAGCTTCTGATGCCCCGCGAGCTCGGCGGCCTCGTGAGAGATCCCCTCCATCATGTCGCCGTCGGAGCAGAGCGCGTACGTGCAGTGGTCGACGATCTCGTGCCCAGGCCGGTTGAAGCGCGCTGCGAGCCAGCGCTCTGCCAGCGCCATCCCCACCGACATCGACACCCCCTGACCGAGCGGTCCGGTCGTGGTCTCCACGCCCGGCGCGTGCCCGTACTCCGGGTGACCGGCGGTGGGGGAGCCCCACTGCCGGAAGTTCTTGATGTCGTCCTCGGAGAGCTCGTAGCCGCTCAGGTGGAGCAGCGAGTAGAGGAGCATCGACGCGTGGCCGCACGAGAGCACAAAGCGGTCGCGGTCGAGCCACTCCGGGTCCTTGGGGTTGTGCCGTAGATGCCGCTGGAAGAGGACGTAGCCGACCGGGGCGAGCGCCATCGGCGTGCCGGGGTGTCCGGAGTTGGCCTTCTCGACGGCGTCCATGGAGAGTACGCGGACCGCGTCGACGGCCAGGCGCTGGAGATCGTTCACGCGACGACCACGAAGTTCACGAGGCGCTCCTTCACGTAGATGACCTTCTTCTCCTGCACGCCTTCCAGGTGTCGTGCGACGTTCTCGTCGGCGCGTGCCGCAGCGACGACGGCCGCTTCGGCGGCGCCTTTGGCGACGGAGATCGAGCCGCGCAGCTTGCCGTTCACCTGCACGGCGATGGTCACGCTCGTCTCGGCCGCTTTCGCCGGATCGTACGCGGGCCAGTTGGCGCCGTCGAAGATGCTCCCGCGATGCCCGAGGCGCTCCCAGAGCTCCTCCGCGATGTGCGGCGCGAAGGGCGCCAGCAGCGGCACCAGCGGCTCGACTTCGGCGCGCACGTACGCACGTCCACCGGCGCGGACCACATTCAGGCATTCCATGAGGGCCGCGATGGCCGTGTTGTACTGGAGTGAAGGGATCTGCTCGGTGACCTGGCGGATGGTCTGGTGCACCTTCCGCTCGACGGCCGCGTCGGCGGTGCCCTCTCCGGCCGAGACCACCGTGTCCCAGAGGCGGTGCAGGAACCCGTACGGCCCCTGGATGCCTTCCTGACGATAGTCGCCGCCCTCCTCGAAGGGCCCCAGAAACATCAAGTACGTGCGCAGTGTGTCCGCGCCGTACTCCTCGATGACCGGGTCGGGGACGATCACGTTCCCCTTGCTCTTCGACATCTTCGCGCCTTCGGAGATGATGAGCCCGTGCGCGCGGAAGACGTCGTACGGCTCCTCGAAGTCCAGGTGGCCGAGGTCGTGCAGCGCCATCGTGACGAAGCGCGAGTAGAGCAGGTGGAGCACCGCGTGCTCGTGCCCGCCGATGTACGAGTCGACCGGGAGCCACTTCTTCGTGATGGCAGCGTCGAAGGGCCGGTCGCGGAAGTCCGTGGACGGATAGCGCAGGAAGTACCAGCCCGAGTCCAGGAACGTGTCCGAGACGTCGGTCTCGCGACGCGCCGGCTTGCCGCACTTCGGGCACGTCGTCCTGTACCAGGACTCGACGCGCGCGAGCGGGCTCACGCCCGAGTCATCGGGCTGGAAGTCCTCCACGCGCGGGAGCACGACGGGGAGCTGATCGGCGGGCACCGCGACCGGCCCGCACGCATCACAATAGATGATGGGGATGGGCGGGCCCCAGTACCGCTGCCGCGAAATGCACCAGTCGTGCAGACGGTAGTTGACCTGCCCCTCGCCCCACCCCTGCTCGGCGGCCCACCGGGTGAGCACCCGCACGGAGTCCGTGACGTCCGTACCGTCGAAGCGCCCGCTGTTCACCAGCACGCCCGGGCCGACGTAGGCCTCGTCGAGCGACGTGGTCGCGTCCGCTCCCGGGCCTGCGACGACGCGCACGATCGGCAGCTCGAACTGCTGGGCGAAATCGAAGTCGCGCTGGTCGTGCCCCGGTACGGCCATGATCGCGCCGGTGCCGTACCCCATGAGCACGTAGTCCGCGATCCAAATGGGAATCGACTGACCCGTGGCGGGGTTGCGCACGTAGCCGCCGGTCGAGACACCCGTCTTGGTCTTGTCGACCTTCTGGCGCGCGACCAAGTCTTTCTGGCGGGCCTTGTCGCGGTAGGCGTAGACCGGCGGGGACAGCCCCGGGTTCGTCACCTTGTCGACGAGGGGGTGCTCCGGCGAGAGCACCATGTACGTCGCACCGAAAACCGTGTCCGGGCGGGTCGTGTAGACCTCGATGGTCGTGCCCGTCTCGCGGCCCTTCTCGTCGACGACGGGGAAGCGCAGGCGCGCGCCTTCACTGCGGCCGAGCCAGTTGACCTGCGCCTTCTTGGTCTTCTCCGACCAGTCGATGCGCGCCAGGTTGTCGAGCAGCCGCTCGGCGTACTTGGTGATCTTGAAGAACCACTGCGCGATGCGCCGCTGCTCGACCGCGGTGCCGCACCGCTCGCACTCCCCGGCGATCACCTGCTCGTTCGCGAGCACGGTCATGCACGAGGGGCACCAGTTGACCGGGGCTTCCTTGCGCTCGGCCAGGCCGGCCTCGAAGAGCTGGACGAAGACCCACTGCGTCCATTTGTAGTAGTCGGGGTCCGTGGTGTCGACCGCGTGGTTCCAGTCGAACATGCCGCCGATGCGCTTCAGCTGCCGCGTGAAGTTCGCGACGTTCGACGGGATCAGGTCCATCGGATGCTTGCCCACCTTCAGGGCGAAGTTCTCCGAGTGGATGCCGAAGGCGTCGAAGCCCATCGGCTCGAAGACCGTCTTGCCGCGCAGTCGGTGATAGCGGCCGTGCACGTCGGCACCGGTGAACGCGTAGATGTTCCCCACGTGGAGCCCCTCGGCCGAGGGGTAGGGGAACATCATCAGGTTGTAGTAGGGGTCCTTCGCGGCGCGCAGCTGCTCGAGCGTGAAGCGATTCGTGCCGCGCTCGTCCCAGAGACGCTGCCACTTGGCTTCCACGGCCGACGGGTCGTAACCGTCCTTCACTTCACTTGCCATGCTCGGCGGCGATTCCCCTGGGAGCGCGCCGGATTTCCGGCGGGTCGGCGCGAAAGACGGGCTAACCTAAGCGGGGGAGGATGGGCGCCCAAGGGCTCGCGGCGGGGGTGACTCCGGGTGGCTTTCGAGGGGTGCGACACCCCCGAGGCGTCCCCCTCCGCCGGTCAGCGGCGCACGTACATCCGGAGCCGCCACGGGGCCACGTCCGCGGCGTAGATCACGGTGCCGGCCGCGTTGGCCGCGATGCCCGAGGCGCCCGAGATGCGCGTGCGGTCCGCCAGGGCGAGGTCCGGGTCGGGGATGAAGTCCGTGACCGCTCCGGTGAGCGCGTTCCCGATGTAGATGCCCCTCCGCACGCCCGGGTTGTTCTGCGCGTTCGACTGCGAGTCCGTGGAGTAGAATGCGTTCGTCGAGCGCTCGAGGAAGATCCCGCTCGGGCGCCCGAACCCTGTCCACTGCTCGAGGAAGCGCCCGTTCGGGTCGAAGATCTGGATCCGATCGTTGCCCCGGTCCGCAATGAAGACGCGCCCACGCGCGTCGACCACGAGGTCGTGTGGGTTGTCGAACTGGCCCGGAGCCGAACCAGAGGTCCCCCACTCCAGGAGATAGCGACCGTCGGCCGAAAACTTGACGATGCGGTCGTTCGAGGCCTCACCGTCGGCGACGTAGACCTCGCCCGTGGGCGCGACCGCCACGCCGCTCGGGCGGTCGAACGTGTCCCGGCCCCGCCCGGTCACCCCGGGGGTGCCGAGCGTCATCAGCAGCTCGCCCGTGGGGCTCAGCTTCCGCACGACCGAGCCCATCTCCCCGGGGACTAGCGCCGCGTCCGTCACCCACATGTTTCCTTCGTGATCGACCGCGAAGCCGTGCGGCCTGCCGATCAGCCCGACGCCGTAGCTCCCCACGAAGGCTCCCGAAGCGTCGAACTCCAGGATCGGCGGATGTACCGCCCAACGTCCGAGACAGTCTGCGGTGAGGCCGTCCGAGTGGCCCGGCGCGACGCCCGGGTCTCCGAGCACCACCTTGAAGCAGCGGTGCAGCACGTACACGTGGTCGCGCGGGCCGACCCGAACCTGGATCATCTCGCCCCAGCGGCCGCCGTTCAGGTGGGGCGGCGGCGACGGGGCTGGGGCCTCCTGCCACCGCCCGGACTGGGCCGCGGCGTGGGAGGCCATGGCCGCCCCCACGAGGACGCCGACGAGCGCCCACGAACTCCAATGCGTGCGTTGCGAGCGGAGGATACGCGCCATCTGCGACCTCGTCAGTCCTGAATTCAGTCGGGTCACCGCGGCCGAGTAGCCCGAGGATACGGGGGGGCGACGAGGATGCGCCAGGCGCCCACCCTCGGTCGGGTCGCGGCCCGCCCGTTTGCGCGACGGACCGCTCGGCCCGATGATGCCGAGGCGTCCGCAGCATTCGTTGGAACCTCCAACGCCGAGGCCACCTTGCGCGCCACGATCCGCACCCTGTCGCTCGCGACCGCGCTCGCCGCCGCGGTCGGCAGAGTCCACGCCGCAGCCCAGCAGTTGCCGCCGGGGTACATCGACCCCGCCCCCGTGTTACGCGCCGCCGCGGAGGCCATCGGCACCGCGAACGTGCGCTGTCTGACCATCGCCGGAAGCGCGTATGCCGGCATGGTCGGCCAGGCCAGACTGAACGGCTACGAGGTCGACTGGCCCCGGGGCGAGCCGCTCACGAACTACGTGCGCACCATGAACTGGGATGCCGGAACGAGTGTCGAGGCGTTCGATCGGACGCCGGGCCGGAACCCTGCCAGTTGGAAGTACGGCCAAGGATGGCTCGGGGGCACGCCCCTCCAGCGGAGCTCGCGCCAGCGCTTCTATGTGAGCGGACGCTTCGGCTGGCACGTCGATGGAGGCGCTGGGCCGGTCGCGGCGAGCCCGGAGGAGGCGGAGAGGTGGCAGCTCGACCTATGGATGAACCCGCACGGGTTCTTGAAGGCCGCGGCTCTGCCGGGCGCGAATCCCGTGGCGACGTGGCGGTGGGAGCTCGGCGAGATGGGTCGCGACGGGCCCACGACCCGGCCCGAGCGCATGACCATCGTGTCGATCACCGTGCTCGGGAAGTACCGCGTGGACGCGACCATCAACGGCAGGAACCTGCTCCAGCGGATCCACACCTGGGTGCCGGATCCCGTGCTCGGCGACATGAACTACGAGCACGAGTTCACGGACGCGAGCTACGTGGACGTGGGCAACGGCGTGCGCTTCCCCACCGGGTGGCACCATCACGACGGGTGGGACGACAACTACCAAGCGCAGAGCGTGAACGCCGGGCACAACGGCTTCGGCGGCCAGATGGCGAATATCCGCCTCAACGACTGCGGAGAGCCCGTCGTCGTGCCCGAGTCGGTGCGCAACGCCGATCACTCCGTGCGGGTCACGACCGAGTCGCTCGCCGAGGGTGTCTGGCTGCTCGGCGGCGCGTCGCACAACAGCGTCGCGATCGAGTTCGAAGACTACGTGGCCGTGGTCGAGGCACCGCTGCACGAGCAGCGCAGTCTAGCCGTAATCGACGAGGTCGCGCGGCTGGCGCCCGACAAGCCCATCCGCTTTCTGGTGAACACCCACCAGCACCACGACCACATCGGTGGACTGCGCACGTACATGCACGTGGGCGCGACCATCGTCACCCACTGGAAGAACTACGACTTCTACACGCGGGACGTGCTGAATTACGCGCCACGCACCCTCGCCCCCGACATGGTGTCCCAGTGGCCGCCCACGGAGCTCGCGGAGGGATATCAGTACGAGGTGGTGCGGGAGAACTATTGGCTGAACGACGGCCGTCGCTCCTTGCACATCTCCTACGTGCATCCGCTGGACCACAGCGAGGGCATGTTGATCGCCTATCTGCCCTCCGAGCGCCTGCTCATCGAGGCGGACCTGTTCGATGCGGTGCCGGGGGAGCCGCGCCCCGCCGCGCCCACGCAGGCCCACCGGGCGCTCTACGAACAGGTCCGCCGGCTCGGCCTCGACGTGACGACGATCGTGCCCATCCACGGGCGTCCGGTTCCGTGGACGGACTTCGCGAGGCTGGTCGCGCCGTAGCGGGACAGCCCCGCATGGCGCCGCCTACCCCGGGTGAGCTTCGACCCTCGGGAGATAGGCGGCGCCGCGTCACCTCCCCCCGAGCCGGAACACGTACATCGCGTTGTGCCGCTCGCCCGGCGGGATGTGGATCTCCGGCGCCAAGAGGGTCGAGACGACCCACGGGCTCCCCCCGACCACGGTGGCCGGGACTGCCAGGTACTGCACGCCGTCCACCATATAGGTGATGGGACTCCCCTGGACCGCGGTGCCCAGGCGCGTCTGCCAGAGCTCTTCGCCCGTGCGCACGTCGTACGCGTGGATGTAACGGTCGTAGTCGCCGGCGAACGCGAGCCCGCCTGCCGTGGTCAGGATCGAGGTGAGGAAAGGAGCGCCCTGCTCGCGGGTCCAGACTTCTTCCAGGGTACGCGCGTCGTAGGCGCCGAGCTTCGCGATCATGCCATTCGTTTCGGGCATCTCCATCCACACGCGACTCGAGTTGTTCTGTCTGTGGACGATGTCCATGCAGGTCTGGCTGAGCGGCGCCACGATCAGGTTCGTGCCGGGGTGGTAGCTCATGTTGTGCCAGTTCTTCCCGCCCGCGGTCGACGGACAGACGGAGAGCCACTGCCCGATCTGGGCATCGCGGAGGTCGGGGCGGTACTGCACGGCGCCGGTCTCGTAGTCGAGGATGAGTTGGTTCTGGTAGACCATCTCCTTCAGGTCGAGGAACCTCCCCGTGCGTCGATCCAACACCCACAGGATGCCGTGCTTACCCGCCGTCACCAGCGCGGGCGGCCCGTTGCCGTCGATGAGGATCTGCTCCATCCCCTCGTCCATGTCCTGCGACTCGTTCGGCACGTGGGTCCGGTACCAGACGATCTCACCCGTGTTCTCGTTCAGCGCGATGGTCGAGCTGGCGTAGAGCACGGAGTCCGTCATCGCCGAGCCACGCGTAATGGCCGCCCACGGTTTCGTCTGCGCCACACCGTAGTAGACCAGCCCGAGCTGCGGATCGTAGCTGCCGAGGTTCCACACTTCGCCGCCGTTCCGCTCCTCGACCGGCTTGCCACCCCAGGTCTCGTCGCCGGGCTCACCCGGTTGCGCGATCGTGAATCGCTTCCACAGGAAGCGTCCCGTACGCGCATCGAGCGCCGTGATGAAGCAGGGCGCGTCGTTACACCCGTTGATGCCGTCGATGACCTTGCCGTTCGCGATGATCGGCCCGCTCGAGTTCTCGTGCTCATTGCCGGGCTCGGCGAGCGCCGTCTCCCAGCGCAGCACGCCGGTGCGCGCATCGAGAGCGATGATGTACGCGTCGGCCGTCGATACGATGATCAGGTCCTCCCAGATCGCGATCGTGCGGGACCGCCCGCGCCCGATCGGACCTTCCGGTCCGAATTTGCGCCTATACTCCCAGAGGAGCGTACCGGTCTTGGCGTCCAGGGCCTGCACCACGCTGCCCCAGTTCGGGAGGAACATGACCCCGTCGCGAACGAGCGGGGTGGGCTGCGTGCGGATCCCGTCCTCCATGCCCCACACCCATGTGAGCTCGAGTTGGTCGACGTTCTCGGTGTTGAGCTGATCCAGCGGGCTGTACCCCCACGAGCTGAGGTTCCAGCGCGGGTTGAGCCACTGCTCCGCGGGAGGACTCTGTAGCTCCGCGTCACTGACCGGCCGGAAGTCCTCGATGCGCGTGAACGTGCGCGTGATGCCGGTGGATGTCTCGTTGACGTCGCCGAAGTCCGGAGGCTCGTCGAGGCCCCACGGCGAGGGGATCGAGCTGGGACGCCCCGGGCGCGGCGGGACATCGTCGGTGATGAGCGCGACCGAAGTCAGGAGGCCGCCGTCCGAGTCGAAGCTCAGCGCGCTCGATCCGGGTGCGATCCCGTTCTGCCGCATGAGGTAGGCGGTCATCGCGAGGTACTCGTCCTCCGTCAGGGTGCTCTGTCCGCCTGGTGGCATGGTCGTGCGGATGAAGCCGGCCACCACCGCGGCCGGGCGCGCGCCCCGCGAGCTCAGGAAGCCGGGCCCCGAGAGTGCGGGCGCGTCGCCGTCGCCGCTGAGGTCTGCGCGGTGGCAGCGGGCGCACGCCCGCCGATAGACCTCTTCGCCCTGCTGCGCTTGCGCGGACGTGTACGAGGCCGTCGTCTGGGCCGCCGCGGCTTGCGGCAGCAAGAGGAGCAGCGCGCTCGACGCGCCGAGCGCCAGTCGTAGAATCGCGCGTGTCATCGTCGTCGTGACTCCTGTTCGGGCAGGGGCCGTCTCTTCACGCCGGAAATCCTACGACGGGGTCTCCCGCCCCGACAGACGGGGGGCTCTGGGTGCCCGCAGGCGACGCGGCTTCAACGGCCCGCGGGTCGTAACCGTCCCCCACTTCGTTTACCATTCTCGGCGGAAACGAGGCCACCACGGCGAGCGAGCGAATGTCGGAAGCCAAGTCCAAGAAGAAGATCTCCGGGGCGAGCCTCAAGCACGCTTTCCGTGAGATCATATGGCCGCGGCGCAAGCTGGTCGCGATCGGGCTGGTGTTGATCCTGATCAACCGGCTATCGGGCTTCGTGTTGCCCGTATCCGCCCGGTATCTCGACCGCGTGGTGGCTGGAGACATCGGCTTCTTGTGGACGCTGCTCTCGCTCGTCGCCGTCGCCGTCACCATCCAGGCGATCACGTCGTACACCCTCGTGCGACTGCTCTCGGTCGAGGCCCAGCACCTCATAGCGCAGCTGCGCATCCAAGTGCAGTACCACGTGCTGCGCCTTCCCGTCCGTGTCTTCGACAACACGAAGTCCGGCGTGCTCGTCACGCGCATCATGGAGGACGTGGAAGGGGTCAGGAACCTCGTCGGCACGGGCCTCGTGCAGCTCATCGGAGGCTCGATCACCGGTGTGCTCGCGTTCGTCTATCTGCTGACGATCAACCCGATCATGACCGCGCTCGCCCTCATACCGCTCGGCGGGTTCGCGCTGGTCTCCACGCGCGCGTTCAAGAAGCTGCGCCCGGCGTTTCGGGAGCGCGGTCGCATCCAGGCGGAGGTCACCGGACGTCTCACGGAATCGCTCGGGGGGATTCGCGTGGTGAAGGGGTTCCACGCGCTCGACAAGGAGTCGGATATCTTCTCGGCCGGCGCCATGCGCATCTACGAAAACGTGAAGGGCACGCTGACCACCACGAGCCTCGTCACCAGCCTCGGGACCCTCTTCATGGGCATGGCGTCCCTCATGATCATGGGCTACGGCGGATGGCAGATCGGGCAGGGGAATCTCACACTCGGAGAGCTCCTCTCCTTCGTGCTCTCGCTCGGCTTCCTCGTCGCGCCCGTGTTCCAGTTGGCGAACATCGGCACCCAGATGACCGAGGCGTTCGCCGGCCTCGACCGGACGGCCGAGCTCCTCTCGTGGCCCGCAGAGGACGATGATCCGCTCCGGACCCAAGCGATGCCTCAGATCCGTGGGCACCTCTCGTTCCAGGGCGTGCATTTCGCCTACGAGAAGGGAAAGCCCGTTCTGAAAGGGATCGATTTCGACGCTCCTCCCGGGACCGTGGTGGCGCTGGTCGGGAGCTCGGGCTCGGGAAAGTCCACGATCGCAGGCCTGGCAGCCGCGTTCATCGAACCCGACCAGGGGAAAGTGCTCGTCGACGGCGTCGACCTGCGCACGGTGAAGCTCGGCTCCTACCGCGAGCAGCTCGGCCTCGTCTTCCAGAGCGACTTCCTCTTCGACGGCACGATGCGCGAGAACCTGCGCTTCGCGCGTCCCGACGCCACCGATGCGGAGATCCAGGACGCCGCCGAAAAGGCTTACGTGACCGCGTTCTCCGACAAGTTCCCCGAAAAGCTCGACACCGTGATTGGCGAGCGAGGCGTGAAGCTCTCGGGCGGTCAGCGCCAGCGCGTCACGATCGCTCGCGCCCTGCTCGCGAACCCTCGCCTATTGCTTCTCGACGAGGCGACCTCGAGCCTCGACACGGAGAGCGAGGCGCTCATCCAGAAGAGCCTCGGGGACCTGCTCGAGGGCCGCACCACCATCGTCATCGCGCACCGGCTCACGACGATCCAGCGCGCCGACCTCATCCTGGTGATCGAGGACGGGCGCATCGTCGAGCGCGGCAAGCACGAGGAGCTCATCGCCGCGAAGGGTAGGTACCACGAGCTGTATACGGTGCAGGCGAGGATCTAGGAGCCGCCCTACCGCAGCACCTCGAACGCGAGCGTGTCGCGCGGGCCGTACCTGAAGACCGCGAAGTCGTTGTCGAACGACGCGACCTTCGTGATGCCGAGTCGCATCATGACCGCGAAGCTCGTGCGGTCGACCAGCGAGAAATCCTGGTCGGGGTACCGCTCCCCGATCTGCCAGGCAACCTCGAGGTCTCCGGGCGTTGCGCACTCGATGCGCGCGGCGCCGGCTCGGATGCGTTGCCAGAACGCGTCGGCGGCAGCGTGGTGGCTCCGGGCTCGCACGAGAAGCCACGTCTCGACGAGCACCGGGTCGGTGGTCACGAATGTTTCTGGAGCTCCGAGCACCGCGCGCGCACTGGCGTGGTCTCTATCGGTCGCGTCGACCGCCGCGTACCACGCCGACGTATCGACGAAGACGCTCACTTGCCGTGCAGCTTCCGCACCGCCTCGCCGACCATCTTGTCCTTGTCACGCGCGATGTTCGTACCGCCCGTGCTGATCATGCCGAAGATGGCGCTCACGTCGCCCGTGGCAGGCGGCGGTTCGAGGTCTGCAGTCACCAGCCGGCGCATGTACTCGGCCAAAGAGATGCGCTGCTCGCTGGCCTTCCGACGCGCGCGTCGGAGGAGCTCCCGGTCCAGGGAGATCTGCGTTCTGGTCATCATGCCGCCTACATTATGATGTAAGCCAGGCAGGCTCAATGGTGGGGCCCCCTGAGCGTGCCTCCGCTGAATGCCAGCGCGGCATGCACGGGATGATGGAGCACCGATTGGGGCGCCGGAAAATGCCGAAATCGGCCTACTGCCCGGCCGTCGACCCCGGCAGCAGCTCGAACGCGTCGTCGACGGTGCCGGACCGCTCCTTCAGGTCCGCCAGCACGGCGCGCAGATCGCCTCCGTGCTGGGTGAGCAGAGCGTCGAAATCGGTGAGCCGGTTGTAGTAGAACACGCGCCCCATGAGCGTCGCGTTGTTGATGGGCGTGTTGCGGAAGCCGGCGAACGTGAGGCCCTCGAGCTCGGGCACGACTTCGGCGTCGAAGCGCGCGAGCGCGGCGGCGATCACGCCTTCCCGGCGGGCGACCTTGTCCTCGAGGGTGAGCGACGGGTCGCGGTAGAGTCGCTCGAGGTCATCGATGAACTCGCCCAGGAAGACGCTGAAGCGCTGCTCGTCGCGCCAACGCGCCTGAGCCCGCGCGCACTTCACGGAGTCGGGGCCGCTCCCCTCGCGTGTGCAGAAGAACCGGATAGCTGCGACGCGTCCCACGAACTGAGCGAAGCTCTCGTTGAACCCGACCTGCCCAGGGATGAACAGGAACTGGTGCGAGAGCTCGTGCAGCACGGTCTCGACGACCTCGACCTCGTCGGCGACGAGCACGCTCGAGAGGATCGGGTCGTTGAACCAGCCGAGCGTGCTGAACGCGGCCGTGGGCCGCACGTACGTGTCGTAGCCCTCGGCCTGGAGGTCGGCCTCGGCCTCGAGGGCATCCTCCACGGAGAAGAACCCGCGGTAGGGCACACGACCTACGATGGGGAACCACCAGGTGACGGGGGCGATCTGGTCCTTGGGCGCGGCCTGCACCACGAGCGCGAGCGTGTCGCGGTCGAGCCGCGTGTACATGGTATAGGAGTCACCGACATCGATACCCAGCTCCTCGGCTGCGAACCGCCGCGCCTCGAGGACGTAGGCGAGCTTGCCGCGCGTGGCCGCATCGGTCGATGAGTCGGCGACCACCTCGGGAATCGGCCGGCGAGCACGCAGGATGCGAGCCTCCGCGATGCCCGCCTTCACCACGTACACGGGCGAGCACGCCACGCAGCTCGCCGCGAGGCTGACCGCGGCGAGCGCGAGAATCGCCTTTAGCCAGCGCCTCGGCTTCTTCGCGCCGCCGGGCGTCGGTCCGCTACTGGCCTCCACCGCCGATCGACCTCATGAGCGGGACGCCGCCCTCCGTGGGCACGTACACGACCGAGCCGGCAGGAAGGGTCGCGAGCTGCTCGATGTAGTGGAACGTGAGGTAGGCGGGGGTCAGCCCCTCCGAGATGATGCGCTGCGCCTCGGCGATGCCCTTGGCCTCTTCGACGGCCTGGAGCGCGCGCTCCTGGATGATCTCGGTCTGGAAGCGCTCGGAGGCTACCTGCTGCTCACGCTGCAGCTTCTCCTCGATCGACTCGCGCACACGCGCCGGCGCCTGCACGTCGCGCACGAACACGTCGAGCACCTGGATGCGGTCACCCGCCTTCGACTGGACGGCGGCGAGCATTTCGCTCGCGAGCTCCCGACGATTGGGGGAGAAGATGTCGTTGATGGATTTGGTCGCAACGGCATCACGTACGCCGTTCCTCACTGCGTTCAGGACGATGCTGCTCTTGATCTGCTCCTCGCTCCCCAGACGCTGATAGAGGTCGGGTGCGTTGGCCGGGTCGAGACGGAAGAGGATCGACACCTCGAGTGCCACGTTGAGCTGCTCGCTCGTCTGCGCCTCGATGTGCTCGATGCCGCCGCCGGGCGGGTAGGCCTGCTCGCGCACCGACATCTTCTCGATGCTCGCGAGCGGGTTGATCACGTGCACACCCTGCTCGAGCGGCGTGGTGCTGATGTTGCCGGGGAAGTGCTGCACGCCGACCTCGCCGACCGAGATCACGGCGAAGCCGTTCCCAGCAGGATCAGAATGCCGGCGCCCATGACACCGTAGCCGGCGAGCTTGGCCGCTCCCTCGGTTCCCGGCCTGCGTGCGAGTAGGCCGCCCGAGCGGATGGCGGCGCCGATGAGGATCGCGATGATCGCGAGGAAGATCGAACCCATGGTCTGCTCCGTTTAGCGACGTACTGCCCCCCTACGTACCAGTCGGCCGCGCCCGTCAATCTACCGACCCGTCCGCGCGGTACCTATGCTCCCGCCCGTGAGCACCGCTCCCTTCCTCTATCGGGCGTCGATGCAGGCGGCGCGTGCCGTAGCGCCGCTGCTCGGGGCGGGTGGCTCCAAGCTCGCGAGGGGCATTTCCGGGAGGCGGTACGCCCACGAGGCGCTGGCGCGGTGGGGGAAAACCGAGCGCGATCCCGCGCGCCCCACGGCGTGGTTCCACGCTCCGAGTGTGGGCGAGGCGCTCCAGGCGGGCGCGGTGATGCAGGCGCTCGCGGAGCGGAGGCCCGGCCTCCAGCACGTGTTCACGCATTTCTCTCCGTCCGCCGAGGGCATCGGCGCGCGGGTGGGTGCCCATGTGGCGGCGTACCTGCCTTGGGATGTACGAGACGCTGTGGGCGCCGCGCTGGACGGAGCTCGCCCCGCATTACTCGCGTTCACGAAGACCGAGGTCTGGCCGGTGCTCGTGGAAGGGGCCGTGCAGCGCCGCATTCCGGCCGTCATGATTGCCGCGACGGTGCCCGAGAACGCGGGCAGGCTGCGATGGCCGGCGCGCGACCTGTTGCGCTCGACGTGGGGCTCGCTCGCGCTGGCGTGCGCGTGCTCGGACGTGGA
Organism: Gemmatimonadota bacterium; assembly: GCA_016873995.1. Taxonomy (GTDB): domain Bacteria; phylum Gemmatimonadota; class Gemmatimonadetes; order Longimicrobiales; family Gaopeijiaceae; genus UBA2982. The sequence goes on along the minus strand of VGVR01000020.1, from coordinate 9,756 downwards.
CGCTGCGGGGCTGGTCACACTGGGTGTGCCGGCGGCGCACGTGCACGTGACCGGTGACCCCGGGGTCGACGCCGCCGCGGCGCGGGCGGCTCGTGTGGACCCGAAGTCCGCGACGCTGGCGCCGTTCCACGCGGCCCGTCGTCGCACTGTGGTTGCCGGCTCGACTTGGCCGGAGGACGAAGCGGAGCTGCTTCCTGCGCTGGAGGAAGCGCGGCGCAAGGTGCCGGACGTGCGCGTCATCGTCGCGCCGCACGAGCCGAGCACCGAGCGCGTCGCTGCGCTGCTGGCCCAGCTCCGCCGCACGGGTTGGAAGTCGAGCACGCTCGCGGAGGTCGAGGCGCGCACGTCAGCGAGCGACCTCGATGCCATGATCGTCGAGCGGGTCGGGGTGCTGGCGGAGCTCTACACGGTCGCCGACGTCGCCTTCGTCGGGGGCGGGTTCGGGCGGCGGGGGCTCCACTCGGTGCTCGAGCCTGCGGCTGCGCGGGTCCCGGTGGTCTTCGGGCCCCACCACGGGCGCTCTTCGGCGGCGGGTGCGCTGCTGGCGTCGGGCGGCGCTCGGAGCGCATCGAACGGAAGGGGGTTGGCCGAGGCAATATCGACGTGGCTGCTCGATCCCGACGCTCGTGGGCGAGCCGCGGAACATGCGTTTATCTATATTGATCGGCACCGAGGGGCTGCCGGCCGAACAGCAGAGCTCCTCGCTCCACTCGTCCCGACACCAACTACGGAATGACTCGAGCCGTGACCGTGCCTGTCATCACCGCGACGGAGCTCAAGGCCCGCCTGGACGCGGGCGACGTTCCGCTGTTGGTGGACGTCCGCGAGTACTACGAGGCCGACATCGCGGACCTGCCCGATCACGGGCAGGCGCGTATCCCGACGGGTGAGTTCCCCGAACGCTTTACGGAGCTGGACCAGAGCAAGGAGATCGTGCTGTATTGCCGGAGCGGGCGGCGGAGCGACTGGGCGGGGAAGATACTCCTGCAGAAGGGCTACCAGCGCGTGCTCAACCTCGAGGGCGGGGTACTCGCCTGGCGCAAAGAGGTCGATCCCGACCTCCCGGCCTACTGACTCCACACCGTCCGTGAAGCCGACCCTACCGCGCTCGCTTGCCCTCGCGCTGCCGATCCTGGCGGCGTGTGAGGGTGGGTCCGACGCCCTCTCGCACCAGGCAGCCGCGATGCTGGCCGAGGCGGCTGCGTCGGTGGGCGTCGCGGAGGTCGCCGCTCTCGTCCCGGGCCAGCGAACGGAAGTGTCAGCCGCGCCTGCGCGCGTATCCCCGATGGATGCGCCCACGGGGTCCGCGTCCAGCTCGCGCTTCCCACGTCCTCGTGCGGTGCGCGGACTCTACGTGAACGCGTGGGCGGCGGGCTCCGCGAACCGCATGCGCGCGCTGATGGACATCGCGCTGCGCACGGAGATCAACTCGTTGGTCATCGACATCAAAGACGCGAGCGGATTCGTCAGCCATCCAACGGAGGTCCCGCTCGCACACGAGATCGGGGCGACGCAGGACATCCGCATCCGCGATCTCGTGGCGCTGCTCACGCAGCTCGAGGAAGAGCGGATCTACCCTATTGCGCGCATTGTCATCGTGCAGGATCCCATCCTGGCGAAGTACCGGCCGGAGCTGGCGGTCACGGACACGGCGGGTGGGGTCTGGATCGACAGCAAAGGCATCGTCTGGCTGAACGCTTATGAGCGCGGCGTGTGGGATTATCAGATCGCCCTTGCGCGTGAGGTCGCGCAGCTCGGCTTCCCCGAAATCCAGTTCGACTACGTGCGCTTTCCCGACGCGCCCGAGGAGGACATGGCGCGGGCGGTCTTCGGCGGGTCGAACGGGCGGTCGAAGGCCGCCACCATCCGCGAGCAGCTCGAGTACGTGCGCAGGGGGCTCGCGGACCTGGACGTGCAGGTGACCGTGGACGTGTTCGGTGTGACGACGTCGGCGGACCGCGACGTCGGCATCGGGCAAGTGTGGGAGTCGATCATCGACCGGGTCGATGTGGCGCTGCCGATGGTGTACCCCAGCCACTACTGGCAGGGGAGCTTCGGCTACCAGACCCCGAACGCGTATCCGTACGAGATCGTACTGCGGGCGTTGCGCGACGCGCAGAACAAGTCCGCGCGCGTGCAGGGTGCGGGGTCGACGCGCCCCTGGTTGCAGGATTTCTCCCTCGGCCAACCTCCGTACGCGGCCGCCGAGGTGCGCGCGCAGATCCAGGCGACGTACGACGCGGGAATCGAGGAGTGGATCCTCTGGAACCCCGGAAGCCGATACACCGAAGCGGCTCTCGAGCCGGTTGCCGGCTTCGAGAACGAGCCGCTCATTCGCGTGGCCGGTATGCTGGCGCCCGTGTCACGGCGGCACGCAGTGCTCGACTCCGTCGCGGCGGCCGCGACTAAATTGGCGGACGACGAGTTGTAGGGGGGCGCCCCTCACTCCGCTGCCGGCGCGAACTGCAGCTCGTGCAGCCGCGCGTAGAGCCCTCCCGCCGCCAGCAGCTCCTCGTGCGTGCCCTGCTCGCGTACCTCGCCGTGATGCAGCACCACGATGCGGTCGGCGTTCTGCACGGTGGAGAGCCGGTGCGCGATGACGAGCGACGTGCGCCCCTCGAGTAGCTCGTCGGTGGCGGCCTCGATCTTGGCCTCGATCTCCGAGTCCACGGAGCTGGTCGCTTCGTCGAGGACCAAGATGGCGGGGTCGAACGCGAGCGCCCGCGCGAAGCTCACCAGCTGCCGCTCGCCCACCGAGAGTGTGGAACCGCGCTCGCCGAGGGGCTGGTCGTATCCCTGCGGAAGTCGGTCGATGAAGGGTGCCGCGCCGACCCGCTCTGCCGCGGTGCGCACGCGGTCGTCATCGATGACGCTCTCGCCGAGTCGGATGTTGTAGCCGACGTCCTGGCTGAACAGGAAGACGTCCTGGAGCACGAGGCCGATGCGGGAGCGCACGTCGTGGATGCGCGCTTCGTGGATGGGCACGCCGTCGAGCAGGATGCGCCCGCGCGAGGGGTCGTAGAACCGCATGAGCAGGTTGATGAGCGTCGTCTTGCCGGCGCCGGTGTGCCCGACGATGGCCACCTTCTCACCGGGCCGCACCTCCAGGTTCACGTCGCGGAGCACCCAGTCGGGCCCTCCGGCGGCGTCCGTACCATACGCGAACCAGACGTGGTCGAACTGGATGTGTCCCACGGGCGGCTCGGGGAGCGATCTCGGGCTCGGCGGATCGACGACCGCGATCTCGTGGTCGAGCAGCTTGAACACGCGCTCCGACGATGCCATCGCGCTCTGGAGGAGGTTGTACTTCTCGGAGAGGTCCTGGATGGGCTGGAAGAACCTGCGCGCATACTGGAGGAACGCGGCGATCACGCCGACGGTGATGGCGCCGTCGAGACTGCGGACGCCGCCGAACCAGACGATCAGCGCCAGCGCGAGCGCGGTGAAGAACTCCATGAGCGGGAAGAACAGCGCGTAGTACTTGATGGACCGCAGGTTCGCCTGGAGGTGCTCGTCGTTCAGCTGCGCGAGCTTGGCGGCCTCGGCGTCCTCACGGTTGAACAGCTGCACCACGCGGATCCCAGTGAAGCGCTCGTGCATGAACGCATTCACGCGAGCGATCCGCACGCGGATCTCGCGGTAGGCATCGCGAATCTTCGCGCGGAACACGAACACCGTGATGAACACGAGCGGCAGCACGCTGAACGTGACCAGCGCGAGCTGCCAGTTCATGCCGAGCATCGCGACGACGATGAACGCCAGCGTGAAGAGGTCGCCGAACACCGTCACCACGCCCGAGCTGAACAGCTCGTTCAGCGTCTCGACGTCGTTGGTGATGCGCGTCATGAGCCGGCCGATCGGCGTCCTGTCGTAGAACTTCAGATCGGCGCGCTGGAGCTTGTCGAAGATCTCCTTGCGCAGGTCGTACATGACGGACTGGCCGAGCCACGTCGTGACGAGCGCCTCAGCGTACTCGAGCGCGAAGCCGACCGCGACGGTTCCCAGAAACGCGAGCGCGAGTAGGGCGAGGAGGTCTGAATCGCGACTCGGGATGGCCTCGTCGATGACGCGCTGCGTGATCCAGGGCCCGATGACGTTGGCGCCCGCTGCGAGCAGGAGCACGAGCAGAGCGAGCGCGACCTGCTTCCAGTAGGGGCGGAGGTATCGCAGCAGCCTCCGCATGAGGCGCGCGTCGTACGCCTTGCCGAGCGCCTCCTCCTCCTGGAAGGCGACGTCGCCACTCATGCCCGTCGGCCCAGCTCCTCGAGCAGGGCGCTCACATCGACGCCGGCGGCGCGCAGCGCGACCAGAACGTGGTACACCAGGTCGGCGGCCTCTTCGGTGGCGCGCCCGGTGTCGCCCACCGCGAGCGCCGCGACCAGCTCCGCGCTCTCCTCTCCCAGCTTCTTGAGGCGGACGTTGGCGTCGCCGAGGAGCTTCACCGTGTAGCTGCCAGCGGGCAGGTCCTTCTGGCGAGCGGCCAGCGTCTCGTCCAGGCGGGCGAGCGCGGACACGGCCACGTCGGCGCCCTCGCCGAAGCAGGTGCGTTCACCGGTGTGACAGGTCGGCCCCGCGGGGGTCACCCGCGCGAGCACGGTGTCGGCGTCGCAGTCGGCGTGCAGCGACACGAGCTGGAGCGTGTTGCCGCTCGTCTCGCCCTTGCGCCAGAGCGCGCTGCGCCGGCGCGACCAGAAGTGCATCTGCCCAGTGGCGAGCGACTTCTCGAGCGCCTGACGGTTGGCGAACGCGACCATGAGGACTTCGCCCGTGGCGGCGTCCTGCGCGACGACCGGCACGAGTCGGTCGCCGAAGGCGAGTGCGTCGAGGTCGCCCGCGCTGTCGATGCGCCGGTTCGTCATGGGCGGCCTCCGGTCCTGGCGCGTGCGGTGGGCCGCGAGGCTGAAGGGGTCCCGGCGGGCCGCGAGGCCGATGCGGTCGGCCGCACGTTGATTCCCCACCCGTTCAGCGCCGACTTGAGCGCGCCCACGGTGGTTAGGCCGTCGTGCAGGATGCCCGCCACGAGCGCGGCGGACGCGTGGCCTTCGGCGAACGCGTCGCGCAGGTGCTCGGCCTGGCCCGCGCCACCGGAGGCGATGACCGGCACGGGCACCGAGTCCGCGACCTGCCGCGTGAACTCGAGGTCGTAGCCGGTCCGTGCGCCGTCCTGGTCGATCGAGGTGAGCAGGATCTCGCCAGCGCCGCGAGCCTCGCACTCGGCGGCCCACTCGATGGCGTCGAGCTCGGTGCGCTCGGTGCCGCCGTGCGTGTAGCAGCGCCAGCTACCGGCGTCGCGCTGCGCGTCGATGCTGGCGACGATGCACTGGCTCCCGAAGCGCTCGGCGCCGAGCGAGAGCAGCCCCGGGTCGCGGACGGCCGCCGTGTTCACGCTGATCTTGTCGGCGCCCGCGCGCAGGAGCGGTCCGATGTCCGCGGCCGAGCGCACGCCGCCTCCCACGGTGAGAGGCACGAAGAGGCGCTCCGCGGTGCGGCGCACGACGTCGAGCAGGGTGCCCCGCGCTTCCTTGGACGCCGACACGTCCAGGAAGACGACCTCGTCCGCGCCCTCGGCCTCGTAACGGGCCGCGAGCTCCACCGGGTCGCCGACGTCGCGCAGGTTCTGGAACTGGGTGCCTTTAACGACGCGCCCGTCCTTCACGTCCAGGCACACGATCACGCGCGGCCGAAGCATCAGCCGAGCCGCTCGATCTTCACGGAGCCCTTGGTGCTGAAGACCTGGTCGCCCTTCTGCAGGGCCTGCCTGAGCGCGAGGCCGGTCGCCTTGATGGCGGCCTCGACCTTGTGGTGCTTGTCGATGCCGCGGAGCACGCGCACGTGGAGCGTCGCGCCGAGGTTGGTCGCGAACGAGTGCAGGAAATGCGCGTAGAGCTTCGACGGGAGCCTGCCCACATAGTAGGGGCGCCCACCGATGTCGATGGCCGCCGAGGCGAGCGCCTCGTCCATGGGCACCTCCGCCCAGCCGTAGCGCGCGCACTTCTCGGGCACCTCGTCCTTCAGCGCGAGGCCGAGCACGATGGCGACGTCCTCGATGAGGTGGTGACGCAGGTCGCCGGTGGCCTCGAGCTGGATGTCGAGACCGGCGTAGCGCGCGAGCGTCTCGACCATGTGAGTCAGGAACTGGTCGCCGGTGCTCACCTTCGCCACACCGCTGCCGATGCGCACGTCGGCGACGATGCGCGTCTCCTTGGTCTCCCGCTTCAGCTTGCTCATCGGGTCTTCGCCGTGTTTGCGCCACCCCAGCGGGCAGCGACGTCACCTGCGTTCAACGTGTCCGTGTAGAGCGCCATGCCGAGCACCACGCCCGCCGCGCCCGCCCCGTCCAGATAGTCGAGCTCGTCCATCGTGGTCACGCCCCCGGAAGCCCACACCGAGTGAGGGCTCAGCTCGATGACCTCGCGGCATGCGTCGCGATCGATTCCCTGGAGTCGCCCCTCGCGCGCCACGTTGGTCGACAGGATCCCGGCCAGGGGGAGTGCCGCCAGGCCGGGCAGGTACGTCGAGATCTCGAGCGGGGACTCTTCTGTCCACCCGCGCCGGAGGATGCGCCCGTCTTTGGTGTCGAGCGCGACCATGACGCGCCCGGGATACGCGCGCGCGAGGCCCGCCAGCCAAGTGGGGTCGTCGAGCCCGCGGGTGCCGACCACGATGCGGTCCGCCCCTGCGTCGAGCAGGATTTCGGCGCGCTCGTCCGTGCGAATGCCTCCTCCGACCTGCGTATCCGCGGGCGTCGCCGAGATCAGGTCGAGGATGATGCCCAGGTTGTCGCCGATGCCCAACGCGGCATCCAGATCGACGACGTGCAGCGTGCCGAAGCCCACACCGTACCAGCGCTCGGCCGCCGCGATCGGGTTGGGGAGCGATACGGCCACCTCGTCGGGCTTGCCGCCCACGAGCTGCACGCAGCGGCCGCCCTTGAGGTCCACCGCCGGCGCCGCGATCACGAGGCCTCCCGTGCGAGTGCGACGAAGTTGGAGATGATGCGCCGTCCAGGTCCCGAGCTCTTCTCGGGGTGGAACTGGAGGCCCCACGTGCGCGCGCGCCGCGCGCCAGCGGCCGAGCGCACGCCGTCGTACTCCGACCAGGCGATCGCGTCGCTGGCATCGCTTGGAATGCAGACGTACGAGTTGGCGAAATACGCGACCAAGTCGGTCACACCCGCGAAGATCGGGTCGCCGCTCGTCTCCACGTCGTTCCACCCCATCTGGGGGACGATGCGCGCGTCGAGCAGCCGGACCTTCCCCGGCACGAGCCCGATGCCGTCGCCGGCCGCTTCTTCCGAATCCTCGAAGAGGAGTTGCATGCCGAGACAGATGCCGAGACAGGGGAGTCCAGCTGCGAGCGCCTCGCGCACGGGCGCACGGTTCTTCGGAAGCGCCGCGGCGGCCGGGCCGAACGCGCCCACGCCCGGGAGCACGAGCGCGTCCTTGGCGAGCGCCTCTTTCCAGTCCGTGGTCACGGTCACGCGTGCACCTGCTTCCTCGAGCGCCTTCCCGAGCGAGTGCAGGTTGCCCGCGCCGTAGTCGAAGAGCGCGACGTTCATGGTTCCGCTCCGGGGCGCGAACCTCCCGAGCGCGTCGTCGCCAGCAGTCGATCGACCGCGGCGAGGAAGCGCTCCAGCAGAGGCCACGGACCCACGGTGACGCGCAGCGCGTCCCCCAGGTCGGGGACGTCGACGAACGGTCGCACCTGGACTCCTTGCTCGCGGAGGGTGATGGCGTCCTGCTTGGCCGAGCCGGAGGGCGCCGCGAAGAGGATGAAGTTCGCGGAACTGTCGAGCAGGCGAAGCCCGCGGCGCTCGAGCTCCTCGCGCAGCCGGTCCCGGTTCGTCAGGCACTCCGCGACCGTGCGCTCGACCCACCCGCTCCCGTCGCGCACGGCGGCGGCGGCGGCCTCGGCGGTGAGGCGGGCCACCTTGAAGGGCCCGCGCGATTTCTCGACCTCGAGCGTCACCTCGGGGCGGGCGACGCCGAACCCGCAGCGGAGTCCCGCGAGCCCGTAGGCCTTGGAGCAGGTGCGCGCCACCAGGAGACGGGGCCGCTCGGTCGCCTGGCCAACGAAGGACTCGCGCGCGAAGTCCGCGTACGCTTCGTCGATCACCACCAGCGGACCACTCGCGCCGGCGAGGTCGAGCAGCCGCTCCACCCACTCGCGCGGCGCGAGCCCGCCGGTCGGGTTGTTCGGCCTGCACACGTACACGACGGACGGAGCGCACTCGAGCAGCGTCCGAGGGTCGGCGAGGGCCGTCCGCCACGGCACCGGAACGGGCGTCATGCCGTTCATGCGTGCGAGCTCTTCGGCCATGACGAACGTCGGAGCCGGGAACGCCACGCGGTCGCCCGGGCCCGCGGCGGCGCGAAATGCCGAGTCGAGCACGTCGTCCGAGCCGGCGCCGGTCGTGACACACTCGGGCGCGACGCCGAAGCGCTCGGCGACTGCTCGCCGCAGCGTGTCCGCGTACACCTCCGGATAGCAGCGCACGTCGTCAGGCGCCGCGGCGCGGATGCGCGCGAGCGCATCGGGGTTCGGGCCCCAGAGGTTCGTGTTGTCGGAGAGGTCGACCGCGGTGGGACGACGTCCCGGATCGTAGACCCTCAGCGACGCGTAGTCGGCGCGGGGGAAGGGACTCACGGCGCCCTCCGGGCGAGCGCGGCGGCGGCGTGCGCGGGGAGCCGCTCGGCTTGGGCGAGCCGCGCGACGGCGTCGGCCATGGCCGCGGCGCCCGCCGGCGTCACCTCCTGAATGGTGAACGAGCGCAGGTAGTTCATGGTCGAGAGCCCGGAGAAGCTCCGCGCCCGGCCCGTGGTGGGCAGCACGTGGTTGGCGCCCGTCATGTAGTCGCCGAACGCGACCGACGCGCTCGGTCCCACGAACGTGGTGCCAGCCGTGCGCACTCTGCGCGCATCGGCCGCGGCCGCCGCCGTCATGACGGACAGGTGCTCGGGAGCGTATCGGTTCGTGAAGTCGATCGCCTCGTCCAGCGCGGCGGCCACCAAGATGGCCCCGGACGTCGCGAATGCCCGCCGGCAGATGTCCGCGCGGGGCGCCTTGCCGAGCTCCTCGGCGAGTGAGGCTTCCGTCGCCTCCGCGACGCCCACCGACGTGGTCACCAACACGCACGCCGCGTCGGGGTCGTGCTCGGCCTGAGCCATCATCTCGAGCGCCACGAGCCGCGCGTCGGTGGCAGCGTCCGCGAGCACGAGGACCTCGGAGGGCCCGGCGGGCGAGTCGATCATCACGTCGCCCGCGACCTGACCCTTCGCCTCCGTGACCCAGCGGTTCCCCGGGCCGACGACCGCGTCCACCCGCGGCACGCTCTCCGTGCCGAACGCCATGGCCGCGACCGCGCCCGCGCCGCCCAGCGCGAACAGCCTGTCCGCACCGCCGATAGCGCACGCGGCCAGCACCTCGCGCGGCGGCGCGCCGACAGGTCCCGGCGGCGAGCAGACGATCACCTCGTTCACGCCGGCGGCCCTCGCCGGGACGACGCCCATGAGCACCGAGCTCGGATACGCCGCTCTGCCACCGGGAGCGTACACGCCGACGCGGGCCAGGGGCGTCCAGGTGCGGGTGATGCGCACGCCGGGCTCGACCTCGAGCGTCACGTCTCCGGGGAGCTGCGCCTCGTGAAAGCGGCGGATATTCGCTGCGGCGCGCTCGAGCGCAGCGCGCACGTCTACGTCGAGTGCAGCGACCGCGTCGTCCCAGGAGCGCCGCGGGACTTCGAGAGCGTCGAGCCGC
>VGVR01000019.1 GCA_016873995.1 Gemmatimonadota bacterium | reverse complement strand
GCGGCGCGCCGCGCCCGGGTCGCCGCGCCCGACCGCCTGCCCCACCAGCACGCTGGTAGCTTGCGCTACGCCAACCGGCACCATGAACGTGAGCGCCGCCATCTGCAGCGCGATCTGATGGCTGGCGAGCGCGACCGCACCGAGGAGCCCCATGAGCAGACCCGCGGCGCCGAAGACGCCGAACTCGAGCCATTGCTGGGCGCCCACGGGTGCACCCACGCGCACGAGCCGCACGAGCGGCGTCGCGGCCAGCACCTCCCGACGAAGCGCCCGCAGATGCGGTCCGAGCAGGGGCCAGCCCGCGGCCAGCAACGCCGCGGCCATGAACCAGCGGGAGGCCGAGGTCGCCCACGCCGACCCTACGGCGCCGAGCGCAGGAGACCCCAGGTTGCCGTAGATGAGAACCCAATTGAAGAACACGTTCACGAAGTTGCCGAGGATGACGACGACCAGGATCGCGCGCACGCGCGCCATGGCCTGCAGGCTCTGCCGGAGCACGATGAACGCGTAGAAAGGAAAGACGCCCGCGATGAGACCTCGGTCGTACGCCGCGGCGGTCGGTACGATGTCGCTCGGCTGCCCGAACGCGAGCAGCACTCTACCCGCGGGGACGAGCAGCGCCATGGCCAACACCGCCAGCGCGGCGGCGAGCAGGAGACCCCGCTGGATGCCCATGGAGATCGCCACGTCGTCGTCGGCACCCACGGCCTGGGAGATGACGGGGTCGAGCGCGAAGAGCACACCCATCCCGAACACGGCCACGCCGAAGAAGTAGAGGTGCCCCATCGCGACCGCCGCAAGTCCGAGCGCGGACACGCGGCCGACCATGAGCGTGTCTACTACACCCATGGCCATGATGCCGACCTGCACGATCGCCACCGGGAGCGCGAGTCGGAGCAGCTGGGCGAGATCGTGCCGCTCGGGGCGATACGTCGGAGCCTCAGCCATCACGTCGCCCCCCCCTGTCCCCGGGGAGGCCACACGCCCCCCAGTCAGCTCGCCGGCTCCTCGCCGCCCGCTCGCTTCTGCCGCACCTCGATCATCGGCGGAAGCTCCTGCGTGCGGAGCTCGCGATCGATGCGCACTTCCCGGAGCAGTCGCTCGTCGTCGTCCGGCGGCGGCTCGACGTGCTCGACGCGCCCCTCCTTGACCGCGAAGAACGTGATCCACGTCGCTGGGTTCCCCGCCCAGAACGCAGCAAAACGGCCGAACCCACGCACGCCCTTCCGCCTCAGATCGAAGTACACCGCGTTCGCGGTCGCCCAGACGATCGCGCCGACCGCCCACTCGAGGAAGCTCTGCACGCTGAGGGTGCCTGACGGCCCGTGACCTCAGCGACTCAGATCGACGAAGAAGCTCGCGATGGCCGACAACAGGGCATCGCGCGCCTCGACGTACGGAAAGTGCCCGCTCTCGAGCACGACCACGCGGCCTTGCCCGAGGCCCGAGGCGAGCGCCTGCGACATGCTGGACGGCACGAGGTCGTAGCGTCCGTGCAGCACGAGGGTCGGCGTGCGGATGGTCGGCAGGCGGTCCCACCAGTCGACTTCACCCATGCTCGCCCCGAGCAGGCGCATCACCTCAGGGCCGTTCTTCGCGGTGCTCTCCGCCAGGTCGAGGTCGAGCTGGTCGATGCGCGTCCGGTCCCGCAGGGTCTGGCGGTACATCACGCGGTAGACCTGGCTGACCGTCGCCGGATCGCCGGCCGCGAAGCCCTCGCTCTGCGTCAGCGTGGCGAGCTCGGTGGAGTCCTCCGCGGTGCGCGCGCGGCGCTGCCGCTCCTCTTGCACCTCGCGAAAACGCGCCCCGGGCTCGACCGGGTTCATCAGAATGAGCGCGCGCGTCGCCTCCGGGTGGCGAGCCGCATACTCGAGCGCGAGCAGCGCTCCCCAGGAGTGCCCGAGCAGGCTCACGCGCTCGTAGCCGAGCGCCTGCCGCAGCCCGTCGATGTCCTCCACGAAAGCATCCACGTTGATCGTGGCCGAATCGAGGCTCGCGGCTGAACGCCCCGTCCCGCGCTGGTCGTAGTAAACGAGGGTGTTGCGCGTGCCCAGCGCGTCGAGCCCCGGCTGCAAGTAGGCGTGGTCCATCCCCGGCCCGCCGTGCACGACGATGATGGGCTCGCCCGTGCCCAGCACCTCGTAATAGATGCGCGCTGTCTCGAGCGAGAGCATCCCCTGGCGGGCGCGTTGGGCAGCGGCATCCGTCGGCAACATCGCCAATGCCAACGTCAGCGTCAGCGCAAGCGTGAGCGGCAGCGCATGCCGTCCGACGGCGACGACACGGGGCGTCCGGGGTTGGGGCATGGCCTAGGCGGTCCTGTCGTAGAAAGAACAGCGCGCCGGAAGCTGCTCATCGCAGCCCCGGCGCGCGAGGGGTCCGGCGTTCGCTCTCGGCCCGTCAGCCCCCGGCTACCGCGACCTCCGGGGCCGAAGCAGCTGCTTCTTCTCGCAGGAAATGGCGCCTGATGAATGCCTCGGCGTCGTCCACGATCGAGTACATCACAGGAACGAGCACCAGCGTGAGGAACGTCGCCAGCAAGATCCCCGCGATGATGGCCACGCACATGGGACCCCACCAGGCGGCCTGCTCGCCGCCCCAGTAGATGTCGGGGTCGAGCTCACGGTAGAGGCCGAAGAAGTCGAAGTTGAGCCCGATCGCCAGGGTGACCAGACCCAGCGCCGTGGTCACGGCCGTCAGGATCACCGGCCTGAAGCGCGTCTTGCCCGCGAGCACGAGGGCCTCGCGGCGATCCATCCCGTCACGGCTCCGCAGCGTGCCGATGTAGTCGATCAGGATGATGGCGTTGTTCACCACCACGCCGGCGAGCGAGATGATGCCGATGCCGGTGTTGATGATGCCGAACGGCATCTGGAAGATCATGAGCCCGAGCAGCACCCCCATCGTCGACATGAGCACCGACGTCAGGATGACGACCGGCTTCACCACCGAGTTGAACTGGCTGATGAGGATGAGCGCGATGAGCATGAGCGCGATCATGAATGCGCCGGAGAGGAACTCCTGGGCCTCGGCCTGCTCCTGCGACTGCCCAGTGTACTGGACGGTATAGCCGGGCGGCAGCGACGACTCGAACTCGTCGATTGTGGTCTGCACCTCGGCGAGCGCCTGGTTGTTCGCATAGCCTGCAGCCACGTCGGATGTGATGGTCGCAACACGCCGCTGGTCCTTGCGGCGAATCGAGCCCGCGCCTTCCTGCACGCTCCACGATGCCACGGACACCAGCGGCACCTGCGTGCCCTCCGTCATGACGGTCAGCTCGCGTAGCCCCTCGAGCTCCTGCCGGTACGGCTCGGCCAGCCGGACGATGATGTCGTACTCGTCGTTCCCGGTGCGGTACTTCGCAGCCTCGACGCCGTTGATGGCGCCGCGGATCGCGTTGCCCACGTCCGACGTGTTCAGGTTGTAGAGCGCAGCCTTCTCGCGGTCGACCGCAACCGCCACCTCGGGACGGGCCGCGTCGAGGTCGCTCTCGAGCCCGGTCAACATGACCGCCACGGGCGCGTTCTCGAGGATCGCGATCACCTGGTCGGAGAGCGTCTGCAGCACCTCGGGGTCCTCGCCCACGATCTCGATGCTCACCGGCGCTCCGGCCGGCGGGCCCTGCGACGCTTGACCCACCGTAATCTCCGCGCCCGCGATGTCGCGGCCGATCGTCTCCTGCATCTCTGCGAGGGTCTCGAAGCCGTCGCGCTGCCGGTCCTCGAAATCGATGAGCGACACGGACACGCGGCCCGTCTCCGGACCGCTGGGCCCGCCTCCACCCATCATGGCGGCGCCCCCGCCGCCCCCCGCCCCGCCTGTGACGGAGACGGTGGACTCCCAGTCCTCGCGGCCGCCCACGCCCATGATCTCCTGCTCGATGCGCGCCACCAGGGAGTCGGTGACAGCCGCACGCGTCCCGACCGGAGTCTCCACGTCGACCAGGAGCTGCGCGGGCGGCATCGACTCGGGGAAGTACTCGATCTGGTCCGAGTGCGTGATGCCGAAGACTGTGCCGATCGCCAGGAACGCCGCCACCGTCATGCCTACTGTCGCCGCTCGATGGTCGAGCGCCCACCGGGCAGTCCGCTCGTACGCGTCGATGATGCGCGTCACCGTGTCCGTGCGGAACCGGTGCGCCAGCCTGTCGAGCACCCAGTGATGCAGCGCCCACAGACCGAGGCCCGTGCCCACGAGCAGACCCGCGGTGAGCGCGTTCGAGCGCGCGATGAGCGCGAGGCCCAGCGCCGTCGCGCCGATCAGCGTCCACTTCATCGCAGGACGGAGCGGCTCGGGCTTGGTGCCCTCCAGCTGGATGTACATGGAGCACAGCGTCGGCACGATGGTGAGCGCCACGAACAGCGACGCCGACAGCGTCACGATGAGCGTGATGGGCAGATATCCCATGAACTCGCCCACCTCGCCCGGCCAGAAGAGCAGCGGTATGAACGCCGCCAACGTCGTGGCCGTCGAGGAGATGATCGGCACGGCGACCTCGCCCACCGCCTTCTTCACTGCCAGACGCCGCTCCCACCCCTGCTCCAGAAAGCGGTAGATGTTCTCGACGACCACGATGGAGTTGTCGACGAGCATGCCCAGCGCCAGGATCAAGCTGAACAGCACGATCATGTTCAGCGTGACGCCCATGTAATAGAGCACCATGAACGACAGCAGCATCGACGTCGGAATCGAGATCGCGACGAAGATCGAGGTGCGCAGCCCCAGGAAGAACAGGAGTACGCCCACGATCAGGATGAGGCCGCTGACGATGTTGTTCTCGAGCGCGGACACCATCATGACGATCTGCTTCGACTGATCGCCCGTGATGCTGACGGTCGTTCCGGGCGGGAACTCTGGGCGCATCGACTCGACCACCGCCTTCACCTCGTCGGCGGTCTCGATGATGTTCTCGCCCGAGCGCTTGACGATGTCGAGCGTGACCACGGCGTGGTCGTCCATGCGCGAGAAGCTCTCACGCTCGGCGAACCCGAAGTCGACCGTCGCGACGTCGCGCACGTAGATGGGGCGCCCACCCTCGACGGTCACCACGAAGTCCTCGATGAGCGCGGGGTCCTCGAGCTCGCCGTCCACGCGCACGAGGTACTTGCTGGCCCCGACGTCGATGGAGCCGCCCGGGATGTTCACGTTCTCGTTGCGGATGGCGTCGATGACGTCGCCGATCTCGATGCCGTAGTACTGCAGCCTGCCCAGGTCGACGTCGACCTTCACCTCGCGCTCGAGACCACCCCGCAGGTCGGCACGCAGCACCGACGGGATCATCTCGAAGCGTTCCTGCATCTGCTCGGCGAGATCCTTCAAGCGGACGAGCCCGTACTCGCCGGCGAGGTTCACCTGCATGATCGGCACTTCGGAGAAGTTGAACTCGACGATGGCGGGCTCCTCGGCATCGGCCGGCAGATCCGGCTTGGCCAAGTCGACCTTCTCACGGACCTTCTGGAGCGCCTCGTCGAGGTTCACCGAGGTCTGGAACTGCGCCGTGATGCTGGAATAGCCCTCTACTGACGTCGACGTCAGCTCGTCGAGCTCGGGGATGGTGGAGAGGTCCTCCTCCAGCACGCGCGTTACCTGCGTCTCGACGTCGGCCGGCGACACGCCGGGATACATCGTGTTGATGGCCAGGATGGGCTGCGTCATTCCCGGGAACGACTCCTTCGGAGTCGCCCGGTACGACTGGATCCCCATCACCGAGATGATGAAGAAGAGCACGAGCATGGCGGTGCGCTGATCGACCGCCAGCGACGTGAGCCCGAACTCCTTGTAGCGCGCCAGGAACCCGGCGTCGCGGCGCGGACCTTCGCCGTTGTCGGCGCCGCTCTGCGCCGAAGAATCGTTCGGTGTCATGTGCGAGCCCTCACGCCCCTTCCGCCACGATGCGGATAAGGTCCCCGTCCTCGACTTCCTTGTGACCCACCACGATCAGCTTATCTCCCGCCGCGACCCCGCCATCGATCACGACCAGGTTGCGGCGCGCCGGTCCGAGCACCACGGGGCGCACCTCGGCGACCGTGTTCCCGTTGCGCTCCACCGCCACGAAGACCACGTACCCGTCCTCGACGCGCACGAGTGCGTCCTGCGGCACCACGACGGCGTCCGTCACCGTGCGCCGCGTCACCGCCATGTTGGCGACCATTTGCGGCTTGATGACACCGCCCGGGTTCTGCAACCTGACCTCGATCGGGAACGTGCGGTTGTCGGGGCTGACCGTGGAGCCCACGTAGCGGATGCGCGCCGTGTACGGCTCGCCGTCGAGCAGCTCGAAGTCGATCACGGCCTCATCGCCAACGCGCACGTCCGGCGCGTACCGCTCCGGCACGCCCGCCATGACCTTGATCGGGTCGAGGTCGACCAGGCGGCCGACGGCGTCGCCCGGGCTCACCATCGCGCCGACGTCGACGTAGCGCTCGTCGAGCACGCCCATGAACGGCGCGCGGATGACGGTGCGCGCGAGGCGCTCCTCGAGCGCCTGCAGGGAGGCCGCGGTTTGCTCCGCCTGGAAGCGGGCCTCGAGATACGCGATCTCGGAGCCGACGCGGTCGTCCTCCCAGAGGCGGCGGCGCCGCTCCCAGGTCTGGGCGGCGAGCTCGGAGGCCGCGCGCGCCTGAGCCACCTGCGCCACGAGCACGCGGTCGTCGATCTTGGCGATCGAGTCGCCCTCGGCGACGCGCTGGCCGCGGTCGACGTAGAGTGCGCGGATGACGCCGTTCTCCTCGGCGGCGACCTGCACGTCCTGATTGGCGAGCGCCACGGACGTGAGGCGGATCTCCTCGGTGAACTGCTCGGTGGCGAGCGGCCGGACCTCGACATTGATCACGCGGACGAACGCCTCCGCGATGTCCCCGTCGTCGGCGCCGTCCACCTCGGAGGGCCCGCACCCGACGAGTCCGAGCGCCAAAGCCGCCCAGCCGACCGCACCCCACGTCCACATCGTCCGCCGCATATAGGCTCCCCTGGTCCTGCCGATGTCAGTCGTCGCTTCGCGTGTCATTGGGCTTCGGCCCCAACATCCGTGTCCACGAGCGGCACCTGCCCCGTGGCCTGGTCGAGCTGCGCCCGGGCGACCAGGTAGTCGAACACCGCTTGTGCGTAGTTGAACTCGCTCTGGCGCAGCGCGACTTCCGCGTCCGTCAGCTCGAGCTGCCCGCCGAGTCCTTCGCGGTACTGTGCGCTCGCGATCTCGAACCCGCGCGTGGCCTGGCGTACGGCGAGCCGCTGTCCGCGTGCACGCTGCAGCGCCTCGTCTGCGTTCTCGACCAGAGCCCGCACCTGGCTCTCGGCCAAGTCGACGGCCTGCAGCGTCTGCGCCTCCGCCTGTCGGAGGGATGCGCGCCGCTGGTCGATGCGCGCATCCTGCCGGAACCCCGAGAACACCGGCACGGTCACGCGCAGCCCCAAGAGGCGCGAGTAGGCACGCTGCCCTTCCCCCATGGCGAAGAAGCTCGGCGTGCCGTTGTTCTGCGCGCTGATGATGTAGTTCCCGAAGAGCGTGACCTCGGGCAGATACGACATCTGCTCGACGCGCATCTGTGCACGGAGCAGGTCCTGGTTGAGCTCGAGCTGCCGCAGGTCGGACCGTTCCGCGGAGGCTCGGTCGAGCGCCTCGTCCACCGCGCCCGCGCCGCCCGCGCTGAAACCCATGAAGTCGAGCACGGCGCGGTTGTCCGCGCTGTTGGCGGACAGGTCATCGAGGTCCATTTTGGCGAGCGTGCCGCGCACGCTCAGCGACTCCTGGTCCTCCACGCTGGCCTGGATGGCGAGCTGGCGGCGCGCCTGCAGCGCGGCATTCTGCGCGCGGCGCAGGTTCGGCTCCAGGTTGGCGAGCTCGACCTCGAGTCGCAGCACGTCGTAGTCCGACGCAAGGCCCGCTCTGTTGAGGGCGCGCGTCTCGTGCAGCGACTGCCGCACGCGCTCAACCGAGTTCTCCGTCAGCCGCACCTGCTCCTGTGCGAGCAGCAGCTGGTAGTAGGCGGTACGCACCTGCGTGATCACGGTCTGCGCGGTGCCGCGAACGGCTTCGTTCTGGAAGCTGCGGAAGCGGCCCGCGGCGCCCACGCCGATGAAGGTGCCAGCGCGGAAGAGCGGCTGCTCGAAGGTGATCGTCGAGCTCCAGGTGTTGTCCGCGCCGAACCGAATGGGGATGTAGTCGTCAGGCCCGGCGGTCGGGTCGAAGAAGACCGCGGGAAAGAAGTTCACCGCGGGCGACAGGTTCCGCGTGTACGACGCGTTCAGGTCGATGCTCGGGTAGACGCTGCTCCACGCCTCCGACACCTGCTCTTCGGCCACGTTCAGCCCTTCGCGGGCTGCCCGCAGGTCCCGATTGGCATCGAGCGCGCTGCGCGCGAGCGACGCGAGGCTCACGGATTCCTGCCCTTCCACTCTCGACGCACCCAGCGCGAGCACCGCCCCGAGCAGCAGCGCGACGAGCGCGCGCGTCGTCCCCCTCCCCCCTCTCGTAGTCATCTGGAAAGTCCTCACCTCGTGGTCTGGAGCCGCGCCGCCGGTTCCCGCGGCGCGCCTCGATTCTGCGCTTCGAAATCCTCGTTGCCGAGTCCACCCATCAGGCGGATCCCCGACTCCTGGAACATCCTACGGAAGGCCTGCACGTCCTTGCCCAGGTGCCCCTGGTGGAACAGCTGCACCAGCCCGTGCGCGTGCGCCCACATGGTGAGCGAGGTGTCGAGCGGCTCCCCATCGGCGAGGATGCCCGCCCGCATGCACTCCCCGACGCGGTCGATCCATAACTGGTGGATCGCGCACCCCATGGCCTCGATGTCCTCCGGGAGCTTCGTCATGCCGAGCCGTTCGGGACCCGAAAACATGATCGCGTACCAGCGCGGGTGCTCCAGCGCGAAGTCGAGGTACCCCTCACCGGCTCTGGACAGGCGCTCCAGCGGCGTGGGGGCCTCGAGAGCTCGATAGATGTAGGACGTGAATGCGCGGTAGGCCTGGCGCATGACGGCGGCGAGCACCGCCTCCCGCCCGTCGTAGTGGCGGTAGAGCGCGGGCGCGGTCACGCCCACCGCTTTGGCGAGCCCCCGCATCGAGAACCCGTCGAGACCGCGGCTCAAGTAGAGGTCGCAGGCGCAGGCGAGGATGTCTTGGCGCGGGTCGGAGCGTGGGTCGGACATGGTGAACACTGTAAACAAAGCCCGAGAAATGATCAACAGCGGCTTGTGTTACAGGATGTAACGGCGTTTAGTCCTAAATAGTGCAAAGTGGCGCGGGACGCCGCATCCCGGCCCGGATTCGCTGGCCGACCCCTCAGAGGATCTGGTCGAGGTAGGCGTCGAAGCGGAACCCGCGGGGGCTCACCAGCCAGTAGGAGCCGTCGAAGCGGATGAGCCCGTCGAGGATCGAGAGTCCCAGCCCGATCGAGTAGAACGAGTCGTCGACGTCGATGCTCTCGCGATCCCCCGCCCACGCCCAGTCCGAGAACAGGGAGATGCGCCCGAACGACTCCCCACGGGCCAGCTCGGCCCGGACCCGCCCGAAGCTGGTGCCTCCCCCGACGCGCGGGTCGTAACCCCGGAGCGTGGTCGGTCCGCCCACGTACCAGAGCCGCTGCGTGGATGGCGAGCCCCACGACGTCCCCGCGCCGGCCTCCAGCGCGACGCGCAGACCCAGCGGGAGCGGAGCGACCACCCGGCCCACGAGGGACGAGCGCGCGTACTCGAAGTCGCCGAGTCCGCCTTGGAGGAGCACGTCGAAGCCACCCTGCGTCAGGTTCGGATCCGATCCCCAGTACGGGGACAGCTCGAGCGCCCCCCCGTACTCCCAGCCGCGCTCTGCGGCCAAGTTGGGGCGGAACGCCCACGTGTCGCTGGTCGCGTGGAAGAGCGAGAACGACGTCTCGACGGCCACCGGCTCGTGGTACTCGGCATATCCGCGCACGCGGAAGGAGCGCCGCTCCGAGGTGGGCGGCGTCCACTCGAGCATGCCGCCCGAGCGGCGGTAGTAGTCGCCGTCGTCGCGGCCGGCCGTGGCCGCGAGCAGCGAGTTGCCTAGGCCGAAGTGCCGCGCGCGCTCGTCGATCGGGATCAACTCGTGGTAGCCGTGCACGGCAATCCGTCGGCGTACCGTCTCGCGCGTGAGCTCGAGGCTCCCGTTCGGGTGCAGATCGGCCACGCCGAGCCGACCGGTGGCCGTGACCGAGAGCGGACCCAGCGGCGTGCTCGGGCGCACCTGGCCGCGGATACCCAACGAGAGAGCCTCCACGCGGTTGTAGCGGACGAGATCCGGACGCTGGAACCCCCAGCGCAGCGTAGCCGGCACCTGCGGGAGCGGCGCGCTCGGCAGGGCGGCGAGCCCCGAGAAGTACCCGTCGAGCTCGTCCTGCGACGCGAAGCCCGGTGCATCCTGCCAGACGGGAGGCGGGAGCTCCGGGCTGCGCTCTAGGAAGCCCAGGTCCTGCGGCAGGAGGTACGTGGCGCGGCGCCCGTCGACCCTCTGGGTAGACGACCGCACCTCGTACGGCACGAGTCCGCCGAACACGAGGCTGTTCATGTACTCCATCGCCTCGGTGCGCGTGCGGAAGTGCATCTCGGGGACGTCGTCGGTCGGCGTGACGGTCGAGTCGCTCAGGCTGGCCTCCGTCGTCACCGACTCCATCTCGTAGGCGACGTCGAAGGTGGCCGGCGCTTTCAGGATGCCCGCCCCGATAATGCCTTCCGCGCGCATGCTGCGCGGCATCCACACGCCGAAGTCCCAGAGCGAGTAGTCGACCGCGATCAACGAGATCTCGGCCGTCCAGGGCATGAAGATCCCGGGCACGAAGCGAAAGCTCCCGGCCTCCTCTTCCTCGCGCAGCTCGGCGATGTCTCGCATGGCGTCGAACGTGTCGGCGAGCCGATACACCGCCCTCACGAGCGCACCGGTCTCCGGCTCGATCCAGAGCGCGCCCGTCATGCGGTGCACGCTCGCGACGACCGGCACGACCTGCAGCTCGACCGCGCGCACGCGCCGCCCGTCGGGGAGTGAGACGGTGAGCGTGTCGCCGCTCGTGAAGCGGTATGCGTCCCGGTACTCCGCGTACAGCGGATGCTCGAACCAGAAGTCGTCTTCGGCCGGGTCGCCGAGGTCGTCGTCCTCGACCGAAAGGCCGAAGAGAAGGCGGTCGTTCATGGGGTCGAACGCGGAGTCGAAGAAGTCGAGCTCGGCGGGTGTGTCGCCCTCGCGGTCCACCACGCCGACCGGCGTTTGCTCGCGCAGCGCGAGCCCCTGGATGACGAGGGCGCCGTCCCGGTTCCAAACCACGCGGTGCGCCGACTCAGATCGGTAGAGCGTGCGATCCTTGAGCGGCGTGCGGAGTCCCGCGCCCACGCGCTGGCGGACGACGGCCGTGTACTGGATCACCTGGTCGTCGCGGCGCTCACGGTGGGCGAGCGCGGCGGCGTGAAGCGCGGCTGCGGTCGGGTCCGCGTAAGGGCCGGAGGCTCCCGGCGCCTGAGCCACCGCGGATCGCGGCGACGACGACGCCTGCGCGGCAAGCGCGATCGCAAGCACGAAGTGGGCGCACCGAGGGCCGAGTCTGGTCATCGCTCGAACGTCACCGTGAGAAGATCGCGCCAGGGCACCATCATGGCCGTGCCGGAAGTTCCGGAAGCAGGCTCCACGAACACACCCTGGTTCCCCTCACGGAAGTCCCCGGCGTCGTCCTCGCCGATCTCCACCTCCAGGACGCGCCCGTCGACGAGCGTCACGAGCGCCCCCGAAGCACCTTTGGCGATCGACAGGACCTGACCCAGCTCCACGGTGAGTGCCATGCCGTCGCTCGTCGCATGCAGCACGTCCCAGCGGTGCTCGTCGGCGTTGTCCCAGCGGATGACCCCGCTCGCTCTGCGGCCATCCGCGGAAGCGACGGCGCCGCGCACGCGCCCGCTCGCGACGAACGCGTCCTTGCCCGCGGCCGGACCCGTGCGCGCGCGGAAGCGCAGCGAGGCGAAGTCGTCCCAGCGAAGGACCACGCGGCCGAAGGCCTCGTCGGTGATCTCGATGCCGCGATTGCTCGAGTCGACGTCGTTCGTGTCCTCGAGCACCCGCGCGACTCCGTTCGTGAGCGTGACGCGCGCGCTCGAGCCGCTCTCGCGCGAAATCGCGGCGATGTCCGCGAACGCGATGTGGACCTCCTCCCTTCCCTCCTCGCCGTCGAGCACGTCGGTCGTGAGGGCTTCGTCGAGATCCCAGGCGACGAGTCCCGTGAACTCCCGGCCATCTCGCGTTCGCAGCGTGCCGAAGAGCCGGCGCGATTTCGGCGGCAGGGCGCCCGGCGGGGCGGACTGGAAGTCCACGCGCGCGAGCTCGTCCCAGTCGAGCTCGACGTCGCCCCCGCCGGCGGTCTCGACCACCAACCCGCGGAAGCCGCCGCCGAGGTCCGTCGACCCCGCGACGAGCTCGACGGAGTCGCCGGACGTCAGCACGCCGACCGCCCGCCTCGGGCCCGTCACCTCCAAGGAGGCGAGGTGCGCGAAGCGCACCGCTGCCTGCGTCGTCTCGAGAGGCACACCGTCGTCCTCGTCCCAGGTGATGCGCACGTTCGGGAGCGTGACGCTCCGCTCGCGCTGTCTACGGGCGCGCAGCACCGCATCGAGCCGCTCCGCCTCCTGCTCGTGCTCGCGGGAGATCTCTCGGCGACCGTCGAGGAAGTCTGCCCAATGCGTCTCGTTCCGGTCCCAACGGAGGTACCCCTCGAGCCGCTCGCCTTCGGTCGTGCGAACCGAACCGTAGATGCGCTCGCTCGCTGGGTCGGGCTGCTGGGCGGGGGGAACCTGAGTCGCCGCGAGGCCCGGGCGCGCCTCGAGGCCCGAGGGCGCCACGAGTGCCGGTCGCGCCGGGATCGCCTTGAGGGCCGGAGGCGCCGCAAGGGCCTCGAGCGCCGGGAGCGCCGGGACCGCCGGGAGCGCCTCGAGCGCCGGGAGCGCCACGGGCGTGCCCAGCGCGAGCGCGCAACCGAGCACCCCGACGACGCTGATCATGCCCATCTCGGCCTCGAGGGACCCAAGGAAGACCACCCGCTCCTCTATACGCGACGGGCATCTCGTGCGTTTCGAGCTCGCTCCGCGAAGTGCCGTCCGCCCGTTAGGTTCTCGGGCAACCTACCGCTCTTCCGCATGCCGTTCACGCCCCGCCCCTTCCGCCCCGCCTCGTGGGCCCCCGGACCGCACGCCCAGACGCTGCTGGCCCGCGGACTCCGCTCGTCGGAGGGTCCGCACTTCCAGCGCGAGCGGCTGACCACGCCCGACGACGACTTCCTCGACCTCGACTGGTGCCCGGACCCGGGTCCCGACGCGCCGATCGTCCTGGTGCTGCACGGGCTCGAGGGGTCGGCGCGTCGACGCTACGTGCGCAACGTGTGCCGGGAGCTGCTTGCGCACGGCATGCGACCGGCGGCGCTCAACCTGCGCGGGTGCAGCGGCGAGCCGAACAAGGCGCTCGTCTACTACCACTCCGGCAAGACCGACGACCCCGCCTTCGTGCTCGAGACGCTGCGCGCCCGCTACCCTGGGCGTCGGCTCGGCGCGATCGGGTTCTCGCTCGGCGGCAACGTGCTGCTCAAGCTCATGGGTGAGCGAGACTACGGCGGTCGCGCGCTGCTCGACGCCGCTGTGGCGATGTCGGTGCCGTACGACTTGGCCGCGGGATCCGCCCTCCTCGAGCAGTCGGTGATGGGGCGCGCCTATTCCGGGTACTTCCTGCGCTCGCTGAAGCGGAAAGTGCGCTGGAAGGAAGACCGGCTGCGTCCTGTCCTCGATGTCACGTCAGCGCTGGCCGCACGCACCATCTGGGAGTTCGACGAGCGCATCACCGCGCCATTGAACGGCTTCGCGAGCGCCGACGACTACTACGCACGCGCGAGCTCGAGCCGGTTCCTGGCCGGCGTACGAGTGCCGACGCTCCTGCTGCACTCGACCGACGACCCCTTCCTGCCGCCCGCTTGCGTCCCGGTCGAGCCCGCCGAGCGCAACCCCGCGCTGCATCTCGTACTCCATCCGCAAGGTGGCCACGTCGGATTCCTCGCGGGGTCTCCCTGGCGTCCGTCGTTCTGGGGAGATGAGGAGAGCGCCCGATTCCTTGACGCGACGTTGATCGGTTTCTAGGCTTCGCGCGAGCTTCCTTCTAGCCGCTTCGGGGCGACTGCCCCGGGGCGGCTTCTCCATTCTCTCCGGTCTGCGTCGTGCGCGCCTACGCGTCGTGCGCGCCTTCGTTCAGCGAGCCGCCGGCGCGCGGAAGAACGCCTTGCCGTGCCAGCTGGCCGACGCCGGCCGCTCGAGCCCGGCTTCGCGCATCTGCGCGATACGCGTGAGCGTCGTGTCGAACACCGGCACGTCGACCGGCAACGTACCCGCGGCGGCCAGGGCGCGGAACTCGGCGCGCGGCAGCGTACGGACGCCGTCACCGTCGCGGAACCAGACCGGTGTGTGGTCGATCAGCTGCACACCGAGCTCGCTGCCGAGCGCCTTCAGGCGGTTCACCAGCTTGTCGATCGAGCACCCGGAGGGCGCCCCCGCGTCCTCGTCGACCCCGACGAGCAGGAAGCGCTGGTCCACCAGCGCGCGCCCCGAGCGGAGCGGCGCTCCGTGCGCGCTCCACGAATCGAGGAAGTCGTCCACGGCGTCGAGGCAGGCGCGCGCCTCGGCCTCGCTCAGATCGCGACTCGCGGGGAAGACCCAGAGCCGGCCATGATCGGGCAAGTCATCGAAGGATACTCTCGGCATGGTTACGGCTACCCGCCGTGGGCCCCTGGGGTTCTCCCGCCGTATCTTCGGGGATCATGAGTGACGCGCCGCCCACGAGGGTCGCCTACGTCCTGCCGGCGGACGACGCCGCGCTCCTCGCGGAGTGCCGCGTGGAGACGTTCCGGTCCGGCGGGCCGGGCGGCCAGCACCAGAACGTCACCGAGAGCGGCGTGCGCCTCGTGCACCTCCCCACCGGCGTTCGCGCTGCCTCGCGCGAGGACCGGAGCCAGCACAGGAATCGCGACATCGCGCTGGCACGCCTCCGCGAGAAGCTCGAGGCGCTGCAGCGGCGGGCCAAGCCCAGAAAGAAGACGCGCGTGCCGGCGGGCGAGAAGCGCCGGCGGCGGGAGTCGAAGCGGAAGCGGGGGGAGACGAAGAAGCTGAGGAAGCGGCCGGAAGCGGACGACTAACGCGCGGCCCCGACCCCCACGCTCCTCAGCAGGCGGTTGTACGCGAGGATCTCGGGGCGGTACTCGAAGTGCATCGTGTCGAAGCGCGCCCACTTACCGCCCCAGATGAAGCCGTGGCGCTCGAAGATCGCGACGACCGCGTCCGGTACGCTCCACCGCTCGGGGATCGGAATCTCCCTCCACTCGTCCCCCTCGAGAGCGCGGCTCCACCGCCAATAGGCATGCCTACCGCGGTACGAGGTCGGCACCAGGTCGAACGCCATGCCGAAGGCGTGTTGGCTTCTCGTGGGTGAGCCCGCGATGTCCCGGCTGGTGAACGAATACGTGATCTCGATGTCGGCCACCCAGGCGGCGACTACGCTGTCCGTGAGCGCGAGCGCGTCGACCTCCTGCTCGACCGCCGCGAGCGGATTCAGGATCAGCTCGTTCACGTACATGCGATGATCGAGGAACCGTACGCCGCGACCGTGCTCGCGGACCTCGGCCTCCGTGGCGCCCCAGAGCACCTCGAGCACGTCCGTGCAGTGGATCGGCATAGGCTCGACGACGTGCATCGGCTCCGTGAGCGGCACGAGCGAGTACGGATAGAAGACCGGGTTGCACCCCTCGCCGTCCGGCGCGCGGCTCGCCCTGAGCATGCGGCCTTCCTGGAAGCGGATCGTCTCGCCGCGCAGATAGAACACCAGGTCGCCGTCGCGGTAGGCCGTGGAGTCGATCAACTCCCCGTACGCCTCGTGGAACGCTCGCACGCGCGGGTCGGCGCGGAGGGCTCCTGGCAGCGTCGCGATGGACTCGGCCTGGGCGCGAAGCGAGGCGGGGTGCAGCGCAAAACCGTTCGCGAGCGCTAGCCCCCCAGCCAGCGCCCACCGCATGCCGGCGGCCCCGACCAAACGCCGTGGCCGGCGCCGTGGCGACACGACTCCCTCTGTTCGGCCCTTCGGGGTGGATCGCACGCATCCTCGCATGCCGGGGTGCTCTCCATAGTTCTGGCGGCCAGGGCTGCGGGGCAAGAGCGGGGATGGGCGCGCGGCGCCCCGGCCGGGCCGCCGGGTGAGAGCGGGCGCTCGCTGCCCGCCCGCCTGGGCACTTCTACGTCGCTCGACGTATACCGGCCTCCGTCCCTCTCGGCCACCTTGTCTGCGAGCGTCATCGACCCGTGACCGGACGCATCGAGCTCGTGATCCGCTTCATCGCCTTCATCGCCGTGGCAGCGCTGCTCGTTGGCTCGAGGCCTCAGGCCGCGCGCGCCCAGTCGCCGCGGTCGGCCGGCTTCGAGGTCGGGGGCGTACCGGCCCTAAGCTTCGACTCCGACGAGGGCTTCGGATACGGGGCGATCCTCGAGCTCTACGACTATGGCGCGGGGAGTGTCAGCCCGTACGAATGGACGCTTCAGCCGACGGTCGTCCTGTCCACACGCGGGCGACGCGACTTCACCGTGTTCTTCGATGCACCGGGGCTGCTCCCCGCGGGCTGGAGGTTCGACGCGTTCGCCGGACTCGAGCGCCAGATCGCGAGCCCCTACTACGGCATCGGCAACACTACGCCACACGACGAGACGGTCGCTGCCAGCGACGGCCCCGACCCGTTCTACTACCGCTTCGGCCGCAAGCGGTCGAGCCTGACGTTCAACGTGCAGCGCGAGCTGGTGGGGCCTCGCCTGAGAGCCCTGGTTGGCGGCGGGCTCGTGCACACCTCGGTCGATCCGTTCCCCGAGGACGACGGCGGGACCCTCTTCGCCACCGAGCTCGGAGCCGTGTCGGTCGGCGAGTGGTCCAACTACGTGCGTGCCGGTTTGATCTGGGATACGCGCGACCGCGAGTCCGCACCCAACCGCGGCGTCTGGACCGAGGCCTTGGTGCAGCAGGTCGCCAGCGCGCTCGGAGCGGACGCAAAATATACGCGCTGGACGGTCACCGACCGCCGCTACTACTCGCTGGCGCCCGGCCTCGTGCTGGCCAACCGGTGGCTGCTCCAGGGCACGGGCTCCGATGCGTTCGTTCCCGACCTCTTCCGCGTGCAGACGTCCTTCAAGCAGCAGGAGGGACTCGGGGGCTCGAAGACCGTGCGCGGCGTGCTCAAGAACCGATTCGTGGGACGCGGCCTCTTCGTCTGGAACGCCGAGCTGCGGTGGCGCGCGATCGACTTCACCCTGGCCCGGCGCAACTTCCATGTCGTGCTCTCGGGCTTCCTCGACCACGGCCGCGTGTGGGCCGGCGGCCCGCAGCTCGACGAGATGCTGTCCGACCTCCACCCCGGATACGGCGGCGGCCTGCGGCTGGGCATGGGCGAGAACTTCGTCATCGCGCTCGACGTGGGGACGTCGAGCGAGGGCGGCATGCCGATCTACACTGGAATGGGATACCTGTTTTGAGCGTCTGCTTGCAGCTGAACCCAACCATCGGAGTCACTCATGAGTGACAGACACTGGCTTCCGGCACTCCTCGCCCTGACAGCTGCGTGCGCCTCGTCGGGGACATCTTCACCCTCTCGAGCTTCCGTCCCGGTCTTCGATTCGGCCGACGACGTGCCGTGCCAATACGAGGTGATGAGAACCATTCGCGGTGAGAGCGACGCGTCCACGGGAGGATCCCCGACGGCGTACGAGCAGGAACGGGAGCGCGTGTTGGGCCGAGTGGGGGCGCGGGCGCGGGCCGACGCTGTCCTGGTGGAACCGGTGAGCCAGCTGGGCGGCGTTGGGCGTCGCGTTGCCGTACCCGCCGGCAGCCCACCCCCGACCTCCCGTCTCCAGTTCTTGGGTGAAGCGCTCCGGTATGTCGAGGGGACGTGCCGGGACGGGTGAGGAGGTCGGGCCGCCGCCCTAACTCGCGGTCGGTCGCCCGTTACTGCTGAAACTCGCTCCCCCCAGGACAGCGCCAGGCGGGCAGACCCGGCCGGCGGCTTCAGACAACCGGTCCACACGCGCCTATTCCGCGGAGACCGACCGTGCCGCCGCGCGCGTTTCCGCGGAAACGTGCGTCCCGAAAACGGGGGGCCGATGTTCCGCGGCAAATCCGTGTCACAAACTCGTCACGCACTTCAGCGGGATGCGAGTGAGCCCAGCATCCTCTTAGTGGATTCGGGTCCCGCCGAGGGTATGACCTCTCGCTCGACGAAGTCGCGAAACGAGCTGCGGAGCCGCGGCCTAGCCCGCTCCCACATCTGTCGGCCCCCTGGCCCCCCCAACATGGCTCGGGCGGTTTCCAACCAGCCGTTCCACACCTCTTCGTCGAGCATGCCGTTTTGGAAGTGGAAATGCCCATTCTCCGCGACCCGAAGCCATGCGTGAAACAGATAGGTGAACTGGGCCTCTTCACCCGGCGTCAGGTCCGCGCCGGCGATCCCCCTATGGAACGCGAGTGCAGTGGCGGCGTCCGAGGCAACCGCCACCGAGAACGTGAGCGCGGTTTCCATGACCTCCTGGTAAGTCGCGGCGCGGATAGCGCGCGTGTTCTGGCGCACCTGCAGGGCCAAGTAGACCAGGGAAATCACGACCGCGATCGCGCCGATGCCCTGGCCGACCGCGGACACTGCCTCCCAATTCACCATGGGCCACCACCGCCGTGAAACCGGGTGCTACGGTGACGATGCTCCGCCCGCTCGGCAAGGTTCCGCCCTCCACCGACTACGTGAAGTGGCTGAGGGAGGGCTGGGCGAGGAGTCTCAGCGCGCGTCGCCGGCACACCGATGCTCGCAAGGAGAGGAACCGCGGCGTATACTTTGCACGGTGCGGATCCAGGTGCCCATCCCGCGCTCCACGCGCTCGATGCTGGGGTCATCGCGAGCGCGCCCGGGCGGTGCTTCGTCGAAAATCCGTTTCCGGCCTTCCGTAACCCGCGCATCACTCCACCTGGAGCTCCATCGCATGCGTCTCCGTGCATTGGCAGGCCCGCTCGTCGCGGTGGTGCTCTTCACTTCGTGCGGCGGGTCGTTGACGGCCCCCAGGGGGAATTGCCTCCCCCCGACACCCATCGCGGCGACCGGCACGGTGAACGGCATCGCCTACTCCGACGACTGCGACGGACCTGACGGGAGCCTCGGCGACATCTACTCGCTGACGCTCACCGCGCAGACGCAGGTGCTGATCACGCTCACGCCGTCGGGATTCGAGGGACAGGTCATGATGCTCAGCGGTAACTTCGGCGACATCGCGGGCACGAAGCTCATCTTCGACGTGGTGGGGAACGGGACGATCTGTGCGAAGGCCTTCCTGCCGCCCGGCAACTACTTCATTTTCGCCGGCAGCGCCGAGAACGTCGGCGGCGACTACACGCTCACGCTCGCGCCCACGACCTCCACGCCGTGCAGCAATGTGTTTTTCAACTACACAGTGCGTGGCGCCGATATCCCTGGTGTGGTCGTGATCGAGGACTGCCCGGCCGGAGCGCCCAATTCGCGGCAGGAGGCGTATGGACTCTGGCTCGCCGCCGGCGAGGCGATCCAGGTCAGCATCGACATGAACAAGCCGGGCGACCTACTGTGGCGTCGGTCGGGGAACCCCACGGCTCCGGATCTGGCGGGGGCGCCCGTGTTCGCGAACACCACGCTGACGACGACGTTCACCGCGCCCGACGCGAACGACCCGTTCGGGATCCACGTGATCGCGTACCCGGCCCTGACCGGGAACGCGACGTTCACATTGCGGATCCGCTGAGCGGTACGACCGCCGCGCTCCGGAGCCGAAGAACGGCCCGTCTTCGATGGCCCGCGACCCCGAAAAGCCTTGTGCCGCTTGGAGAGTGGGCCCGCCAGGGCTCGAACCTGGGACCTACCGATTATGAGTCGGCTGCTCTGACCAGCTGAGCTACGGGCCCTGCGCCGGGAAGATAGCCCGCGTCGCGCGCGCTCGGCACCGCCGCCCCGACTCCCCGCTCACGTCGTGCCGAACAATCGGTCCCCCGCATCCCCCAACCCCGGCACGATGTATCCGTCTGCGTTCAGCTCCCGGTCGAGCGCGGCCGCGAAGATGGGCACGTCGGGGTGCTCACGCGCGATCGCGCCTACGCCCTGCGGTGTGGCGACGAGGCACATGAAGCTGATCGACTTCGCACCCCGGCGCTTGAGTCCGGCGATGGACGCGACCGCGGAGCCGCCGGTGGCCAGCATAGGGTCAAGGACGATGAATCGCCGCACGTCGGGTGCGTCGGGCACCTTGAAGTAGTACTCGATGGGCTCGAGTGATTCCTCGTCCCTCGACATGCCGACGTGCCCGACCCGCGCGGTCGGAATGAGGCGCAGCACACCCTCCACGAGGCCTAGACCAGCGCGCAGAATCGGCACGAGCACGATGCGCTCGCCGACGACGCGGTGACCGGTCGTGCGCTCGAGCGGCGTCTCGACCACTGCCGGCTCTTCCTCCAAGTCGCGCGTGACCTCGTACGCCATGAGCATGGCGATCTCGTCGACGAGCTCGCAGAAGAGCTTCTTCTCCGTGGTCTTGGCGCGAAGGAGCCGCACCTTGTGACGAATGAGCGGGTGATCGATCACGGTGAGGTTGGCAAGGTCCGCCATGGATCGCTCCTCGTTCAGGTGTCCGCGAGCAACTTCGCCCGCTCCTCGTCGGTCAGCACGCGCCACCCGCCCGGCTCGAGACTTCCCAGGCGAATGGACCCGAAGCGGACGCGCCGCAGCTTGAGCACCGCGTGTCCCACCGCGCTCATCATGCGACGCACCTCGCGCTTGCGCCCTTCGGTGAGCACGACGGTCATGGTCGAGGTGATCGGTCCGGCTTCGATCACCGCGGCGCGCTTCGCCCGCGCCGGCCCATCCCCGAGCTCCACGCCAGCGAGCAGTTGCTGGACCACCGGCCTCCCCACCGTGCCCGCGACCTCGAGCCAGTACTCGCGCTCCACCTCCCCGCTCGGGTGCGCGAGCCGGTTGGCGGCGTCCCCGTCGTCGGTGAGCAGCAGGAGCCCCTCCGCGTCCTTGTCGAGCCGCCCCACGTACTTGAGCGCGCGGAGCTCCTCGGGCAGCACGTCGTAAACGGTGGCGCCGCCGTGCGGATCGCGCCGCGTGGTGATCACGCCGACGGGCTTGAAGAAGATGATCCATGTGGACGCCGAAGCGCCGCGATCGTCGACGCGCTCGCCGTCCACCTCGACGACGTCGCGACCCGGCACGACGCGCACCCCCAGCTCAGTCACCACCACGCCGTTTACGCGCACCCGGCCCGACTGCATGAGCGCCTCGGCCTCGCGGCGCGATGCGCGGCCAGCGCGCGAGAGGTACTTCTGGATGCGGATGCCGTCGGCCGATTGCGCGTCGGCGCGGGGCCGCCTCGCGGTCACCGGCGGGGCTCGATCTCTCCCTCGTCGTCGTCCGAGTAGGAGTCGATCGCGTCGTCGTCGTCGTCGAACGAATCCTCGTCGTCGAACGGATCGACGTCGTCCTCGCTCGCGGACTCGACGGCGACCACGCCGTCGTCGTCAACACCGCCGTCGGCCTCGTCCTCGACCTCAGCCGCGGTCGCAACAGGGACCTCCGCGATCGGCAGGTCCAGCGTGCGCTGGTCGGGGTCGACCATCCGGCGCTCCGAGCCGGGGAGCCCGAGCACCTCGCCCTCGACCCCGAGCGGAATGCGCTCGCGCAGCACGATGGGGAGCTCCTCGGGCCGCGGCAGGTCCTCGAGCGAGCGGAACCCGAAGTGCTCGAGGAAGTGCCGGGTCGTTCCGTAGAGGAGCGGCCGGCCGATCCCTTCCGAGCGCCCGACGATGTCGATCAGGCGGCGCTCCTGCAGCGTGCGAATCACGCCCGATGCGCCCACACCGCGCACGTACTCGATCTCGAGGCGGCCAATGGGCTGGCGGTACGCGATGATGGCGAGCGTCTCGAGCGAGGGCCCGGACAGCCGCGACGGCCGCGGCACGTTGTCGAAGCGCTCGAGGTACGGCGCGTACTCCGCGCGCGTGAGGATCTGATGTCCCTCCGCGAGCTCCACGACCTGGAAAGCGCGGCCGGCGTCGTCGTACTCGGCCCTGAGCAGCTGCAGCGCCGCCTCGACCTGATCCTCGTCAAGCGACTCGTCCGCGCGGGCGATCTCGCCCGGCGTGAGCGGCGCATCCGCGGCGAAGAGGACAGCCTCCACGATCTGCTGGGCGTTCACGCCTAAGCTCCTTGCTCCAGTCCTGGCTCCGGGGCGTCGGGCTCGGGCGCGACGCTCGATTCATCGTCTCGTCGGTACATCCACAGCTCGGCGAAGGGTTTCGTCTGCCGCAGGAAGAGCACCCGGCGGCGCGACAGCTCGAGTCCGGCGAGGAACGTCATCACGCCGTGGCTCCGCTCCCGGAACCCCTCGAGCAGCTTGCTGAACTGCACGCGTGTGCCCTCGGTGAGCTTCTGCAGGATGAGCACCGCCTTCTCTTCCATGGTCACCGGGCGCTGTGTGACCCGGTGGTCCACGTGGCGCGGCGGAGGCAGCTGCACGCGCAGTGCAGCCGCGAAGACCTCCTCCCACGTCGTCTCCAGGGGCACGTCCGCGAGGTTCGCCTTGGGCCGCACGGGGATGTACCCTTTGGCGAAGCGGCGCTCCCGATCGGCCTCGGCCACGCGCATGCGCAGCGTAACCTCCCGAATCTGCTCGTACTCGAGCAGCCGGCGCACGAGCTCGGCGCGCGGATCCTCCTCGTCTTCCTCCGAGAGGCGCGGCAGCAGCATCTGCGCTTTGATGCGGATGAGCGTAGCCGCCATCTCCAGGAACTCGCCGGCGCCGTCGAGGTCCTCCGCACCGAGGCCCTTGATGGCTTGCAGGAACTGATCCGTGATCTTCGAGATGGGGATGTCGAAGACGTCGATGTCCTGGGTGCGAATCAGGTGCAGCATCAGGTCGAGCGGACCCTGGAAGCGATCGATCTCGACGAGCAGGAAGCCTTCGCGCTCGGCGCGCCCGACGACGGTCAGATCCACAGGCGGATGAACTGGTCCGCGAAGCCGCGGAGCACGGTGACCGGCGTGAGGAAGAAGTCCATGAAGCCGGGCGCGACGAAGATCAGCAGCATGACGATGAAGAGTCCGTACTGCCCCACCTGCCGGTACTTCGTCGCCAGCTCACCGGGCAGCGCGTGCGCGACCACGTGCGAGCCGTCGAGCGGCGGAATCGGAATCAGATTGAAGAACGCGAGGATCAGATTGATGTAGATCGCGTAGTCGAGCGTCAGGATCGCGACGTCGGTTACCCCGCCCACCGGGCCCACGATGCTGCGAAGCCTCTCCAGGAACGCCGCCGCGAGTGTCGCCAAAACCGCCAGCCCGATGTTCGAGACGATACCCGCCAGCGATACGCGAATGTCTCCCGCAACGTACTGGCGGTAGTTCATCGGGTTCACCGGCACGGGCTTCGCCCACCCGAACAGCATGCCCCCCTGCCAGGCGAGCAGCGCCGGAAGGACGACGGAGCCGATGGGGTCCAGGTGCGGAATCGGGTTCAGCGTGATCCGCCCCAGCCGGTCGGCGGTGTCGTCTCCCTCCCTTTTGGCCTGCCACGCGTGGGCGACCTCGTGGACGACCACGGACAGGATGAGAACGGCGACGAGAATCGCGGGCTCGAGCAGCTGCATGGGCAGAAAAACTAGCGGTCTACCCTATGCTCCCCCCAGGGCGTTGATCGGGGGAGCCACCTCCCCTAGGTTTGCAGGTTCCATACTCCCGAAAACAGCGTAAACCAGCGGGTCCAGAGCACCATGCCGAATCTCAAGAGCGCCAAGAAGCGGATGCAGCTGAGCGCCGCCGCCCGCGGGAAGAACCGTGCGGAGCGCGCGCGCATCCGCACGGCGATCAAGAACGTTCGCATCGCCACGACTGCCGAAGCGGGGGAAGCGCGCCTGCGCGAGGCCGTGGCACTCCTGGACCGCGCCGCGACCAAGAACCTCATCCCTGCGAACCGCGTCGGGCACACGAAGAGCAGCCTGACGAAGTTCGTGCGCGGACTGAAGGGCCAGCTGGTCCGCTAGCGTTCCCCGCGCCGCCGACGAGGCCGCGCTTCGTCGTCCCCGAAGACGATCCGCCCGGCGACGACGGTCAGCTTGGGCCGTCCCGTCAGTTCCCAGCCGGTGAACGGCGTATTCCGGCTCTTCGACAAGAATGCGCGAGGGTCGACCACCCAGGTCTCCTTCGGATCGAAGACAGTGACGTCCGCCGGACTTCCCTCCGCGAGCGTCCCACCCGGCAGGTTGAACGCGCGGGCCGGCGCGCAGCTCATGCGCTCTACCAACGTCGGGAGATCGATGACGCCCTCCCCCACCACGCGCGTGAGCATGATGCCCAGCGCGGTCTCGAGCCCGACGATACCGTTCGGGGCCTCCGCGAACGCGGCCTCCTTCTCGTCGTAGTGGTGCGGCGCGTGGTCGGTGGCCACCGAGTCGAGCGTGCCGTCCGCCAGCCCCGCACGCACGGCCGCCATGTCCTCGGCCGCGCGCAGCGGCGGATTCATCTTCGCGTCGGTGCGGTACCCGATCACCGCGTCGTGCGTGAGCACCAGGTGGTGCGGCGTCGCCTCCGCGGTGACGTGCACGCCTCGCGCCTTGGCCTGCCGAATCGACTCCACCCCGAAGCGCGTCGACACGTGCTGGAGGTGGATGTGCCCGCCGGTGAGCTCGGCGAGGAGCAGGTCGCGCACGATGTGGATGTCCTCGGCGGCGTTCGGCTTGCCCGGTAGACCGAGCCGGGTGGCCACGATCCCCTCGTTCATGTGGCCGGTGAGCGAGAGGCCGAGGTCCTCGGGGTGGTCCGCCACCGGGATCCCGAACGCGAGCGCGTACTCGAGCGCGGTGCGCATGAGGCCCGAGTCCATCACCGGGTTGCCGTCGTCGGTCACGGCCACGGCGCCCGCCTCCACCATCTCGCCAATGAGCGCGAGTCGCTTCCCGTCGCGTCCGGCGGAGATGCACCCCACGGGATAGACGCGGGCCGAGCCGGCACGGCGTCCCTCGGCGGCGACGAACCCGACCGCCGCCGGATCGTCTATGGGTGGATCGGTGTTGGGCATCGCGCACACGGCCGTGAACCCGCCCGCCGCGGCAGCGGCCGCGCCCGTGGCGATCGTCTCCTTGTGCTCTTCGCCCGGCTCGCGAAGGTGGACGTGTACGTCGATCAGGCCGGGCGTCACCACCAGCCCCGCACACTCGACCACGCGGGCGTTCTCGGGCGCGTCGAGCTTGGCGCGCACCGTGGCGACTTTGCCATCGACGAGGAGCACGTCGCGCTTGGCGTCGAGCTTCTGGCTAGGGTCGACCACGCGCCCGCCCCGCAGGAGGAGCGACCGGCTCACGCGTCGCCTCCCCCCTGCTTGGCCGCTTCCGCCCTCTCGGGCTGGCCCCCGGCGAGCAGGTAGAGCACGGCCATGCGGACGGCGACGCCATTCGTGACTTGGTCGAGGATGACCGACCGCGGCCCGTCGGCGACGTCCGAGTCGATCTCCACGCCGCGGTTCATCGGACCGGGGTGCAGCACTAGGAGGTCTTTCTTGGCCGCCTCCAGGCGCGCGTTCGACACGCCCCAGATGCGGTTGTATTCCCGCAAGCTCGGCACGTAACCGGCCTCCATACGCTCCAATTGGAGCCTGAGCACGTTGAGGACGTCGGACCACTCGATCGCTTCTTCGACGCGCGTGAAGACCTGTACGCCGAGCTCCTGCACCGCGGGTGGCATGAGCGTGGGCGGCCCGCACACGGCGACCTCGGCGCCGAGCGTGAGCAGCCCATAGATGTTCGAGCGCGCCACGCGCGAGTGCAGGATGTCGCCGACGATGCACACTTTGAGCCCCTCGACCCTGCCCATGCGGTCGCGGATGGTGAGCAGGTCGAGCAGCCCCTGCGTCGGGTGCTCGTGACGGCCGTCGCCGGCGTTCACCACGTTCGAGGGAATTCGGTCGGCCAGGAACTGCGCCGCGCCCGAGGCGGGGTGGCGCATCACCACCATATCGATGCGCATCGCCTCGAGGTTGCGCGCGGTGTCCACCAGCGTCTCGCCCTTCGAGATCGACGAGCCCGCGGCGACGATGTTCACTGTATCCGCCGACAAGCGCTTCTCCGCGAACTCGAAGGAGATGCGCGTGCGGGTGGAGGCCTCGAAGAAGAGGTTGACGATCGTCTTTCCGCGCAGCACAGGGACCTTCTTGATGCGCCGCTCGGAGATCTCCTTGAACGGTTCGGCGGTGTCGAGAATCGTGCGAAGCTGATCGGCCGACAGATATTGGAGGCCCACCAGGTCCTTTCCGAGGGCGGCGGGCGTCGGCGTCATGCCGCCTCGGGCTCCACCGTGCGGAGCTCGACGCCGAGTTTGCCGTCCAGCTCCGGGACGTACACCTCCACACGCTGGTCCTTCGCCACCGTCACCGCGCGCCCGACGAAGTCGGGCTGGATGGGCAGCTCGCGCCCGCCGCGGTCGACGAGGACGCAGAACTGGATGCGGCGCGGCCGGCCCCAGTCGGACAACTCGTTGATGGCGGCGCGCATGGTGCGCCCCGTGTAGGCCACGTCGTCCACGAGCACGACCGTCTGCCCGTCGATGCCGCTCGCAGGGAGCTCCGACTCGCCGACCACGGGCCGAGGGCCGATCGTGCCGAGGTCGTCGCGGTAGAGCGTGATGTCGATCGACCCGTAGGAGACGGGCCCGCCTCCGATCTGCTCGATCTCCTTCAGCAGGAGGTCGGCGATCTGCGTGCCGCGGCGGTGCACGCCCATGAGGACGAGCCCGGCGATGCCTCCGTTGCACTCCACGATCTCACGGGCCATACGGGCGATCTCACGCCGCACGTCGGCCTCGTCCATCACGTGGATGCGCTTCTTTGCGGGCATGCGGTCCGGGAAGGCGTGAGCGGCGGTAAGTTCGGGGCGAACGCAGGTCCGGTCAACGACGCCCCGGCCTCGTGACGACGCCGCGAAGGGCGGGCCGCTCTGGGCGACCGCCGGGCGCCGGGGGCCCCCCGATTACGAACCGAAGCGCTCCCTGCCGAGCTGCGTCAGCAGAGGTCCGCTCCCGCTCCCCTGCCCCTCGCTCACGATCCAGTCGTAGGAGAAGAGGATCACGCCCCCGGAGTCCTCGGCCCGAGCGATGTCGATCTTGTCGAGCGTGCCATTGGGGGTGTTCATGTACGCCCCGATGCCCGCCCAGACCCGGTCCCGGGTGCCCGCGGCCACCCGCGCTGAGCGCACCTGCCCCCGGAACTGGTCGGTGGCCGCGGTATAGGCCATCGGTACGGCCACGTCGAGGATGCCATCCTCCAGCCACTCGTCCCACTCCTGGAAGCGCATGGTATGGGCAGTCGTGCGGTCGGGCACCACGGCGGCTGACACCACCAGCTGCGGGCGGCGAGCCTTCACCTCGCGGTACAGCTCCGCCACCAAACTGGTGATCTGCGCCCGACGGAACTCGTCCCACTCCTCGGGGAGCGCGTTCGCCCAGGCGATGGGGTCGCTCCGGGCCGCCCGGTCGAGCTCGGCAATCCGGCTCGGGGGGAGCGTCGGACCCGCCCAGGCGCGGAAGCGCTCCAGCGCTCCCGCCGAGTAGTCGAAGTCTGCGGAGGGATAGCGGATGTAGTCGAAGTGCATGCCGTCGACGTCGTAGCGCTCGACGAGGTCCATCCAGACCTGCCGGATGCGCGCCCGGACCTCCGGGTGCGACGGGCTCGTGTAGATGCCCTCGACCGTCGCGGGTCGATCTGCGGCGTACTGCCGCAGCGCCGCGACGAAACGCGGCGAGCGCGGGTCGACGCCGTGCAGCTCACGCGCCAATGGGCGCGGCACCGCGAGCCAGTCCGGGTGGGCATGCACCAGGTGATCGGGGCTGACGGGCGGGGCGGCGGGGCCCCAAACCAGGTGGATGTTCACCCACGCGTGCACGGCGAGGCCGCGCCGATGCCCTTCTTCGATGGCGACCGCGAGGGGATCGAACTCGGGCGGCCCCTGCACGCCTTCGGCGCGGGGCTCGATGGCCGAGCGGTAGTACGCGTCGCCTCGCCCGCGCACCTGCACGATGAGCGTGTTGAAGCCAGCGGCGGCGGCGTCCGCAACCATCTTCCGCACCTGCGCCTCGCTCGTCATGGTCCAGCGCACGACCCAGAGGCCGCGCACCTCCGCGAACTCGCGCGCTGGACGCAGGCGGCGCGCGGCGGAGTAGGATTCCGTGGACGGCTGTGCCGAGGGACGTCCGGCCGCCGTGGTGGGCGCGCCCCCGGTGGTGGTCGGCGCGGAAGCGGGCGCCGCGGCGGGCGCGGCGTCAGGCTCGCGCGGCGGCGCGGGGGCGGTCACGCCGAGGGGCGTACAAGCGCTGACGCCGAGCGCCAAGCAGACGACCGCTCTGCCGGCACAGGCGGCGGCAAACCTTCGGCCCGTGATCACCGGCGCTCCCGGAAGAACGAGCGGAGCAGCTCCGATGACTCGGTCGCGAGCACCCCCTCGGTCACCTCGCAGCGGTGGTTGAGCCGGACGTCGCGGAGCAGGTTGCCGAGCGAGTCCACCATGCCGGCCTTGGGGTCGCGGGCGCCGTACACCACGCGTGGGATGCGCGAGAGCACGATCGCCCCCGCGCACATCGAGCAGGGCTCGATGGTCACGTAGAGGGTGCAGTCGATCAGACGCCAATCGCCGAGCTCGGCGGCAGCCTGCCGGATCGCCACGACCTCGGCGTGCGCGGTCGGGTCCGCGTCGGTGATGGTGCGGTTGTGGCCTTCCCCGAGCACCTGCCCCGCCCGGACGATCACGGCGCCGACCGGTACCTCCCCGCGCGTAGCGGCCGCGCGGGCGAGATCGAGGGCGCGCGACATCCAGGAGACGTCGGCGGACGCTTCATCGCTCGGCGGACCCGACGGTCGGTCGGATGGCGAGTCCGACGGCGAGCCGGACGAATAGCCGGACGGCGAGTCGGACCTCAGGGCACTGAGCTCGATGGCGGGCATCGAGCTATAACTGCATCAGTGCTGGGTCAGGTTCAAGGCCGAAGTGTCGTCGAGCCGGCGGTAGAGCCCCGTGACCCGCCCGAGCAGCAGGAGCCCCTGGGCGTCCTCGACCACCGTCGTGTCGCCGCCGGGCCTGAGCGCCTCGAGGTGCGCGCCCGCCCCGTTCTTCACGAACCTGTGGAAGAGCGCCCCCGACCCCACCCTCGCCACCACGATGCTGCCGCTCTCGACCGCATCCAGCGAGGTGGGAGACACCAGCACGAAATCGCCTTCGGCGACCCCGAGCATGGCCAGGTCACCCGGCTGGGCCCGCAGGAAGAAGGACCCGTCCTCGCCACCCAGCCGGCGGTCGATCGAGACGTACATCTCGGGCCGCTGAGTCCGTCCATCCGGCACCTCGGCGAAGCAGGGAACCGAGACCGCCTCGGTGCCCAGGTCGACCCCGAGGATCTTCACGCCGCGAGAGCGCGACGGATCCCGCTCGAGGAAGCCCTTATCCGCAAGCGCCTGCAGATGCTCGGAGACGGTCTTCGTGCTCTTGATGCCGAAGCGCTCGCCGATATCCCGAATGGAGGGCTGGTAGGTGTTGGCGCGCAGGTACTGGACCATGAAGTCGAGGATCCTGCGCTCGATGTCGGTGAGCGGCTCGACCTGGCGGCCGGCGATGGGGCTTTCGCGAGATACAGCCGTATCGGTGCGTGGCACTGTCAACGCCTAGGGGGGGGCTTTTCGCGCCCGAGCCGTGGTCGAGCGCACATCCTAATGTGCGCGTCTCGCGAGTGTCAAGAAAGGACTTTCTTCGCACGCGAGTACGCTTCACGAGGCGCGGAAATCGCGCTCGTGCGCGTGGGAAGTCAGCTGCGCAAGCGCTCGGCGAGCAGACGCTTCGTTGCTTCCGGATCGGCGGCCCCACGCGTCTGCTTCATGACCTCGCCGACGAAGAGTCCCAAGAGGCTCGACTTCCCCGCGCGGAACTCGGCGACCTTCTCCGGCCAGCGCGCGAGCACCGCCTCGACCGCGCCGCCGAGCACCGCCGGGTCCGACACCTTGGCGAGCCCCATCGTCTCGACGAGGCGCTCCGGGTCACCACCCTCGGACACCATGCGGGCGAGGACGTCCTTGGCTGCCCTCCGGGAGGTCCGTCCTTCCTGGACCAGCCGCGCCAGCCGCCCGATCGCCTCTCCCGAGAACGGCAGCTCTGCGAGCGCACGCCCCTCCAGCAGACCCCGCAAATCCACCGCGATCCAGGCCGCCACGTCGGGCGCATTCGCGTGGGTGCGGAGCGCGGCCTCGAAGAAGGCCGGGTCGGCGGCAATGGTCTCCGCGTGGTCCGCTGCCACGCCGAGCTCGTCCCGGTAGCGCGCGGAGCGCGCCGCGATCACCGGGTCCACGGCTCGCGGACGCGGGCGCTCGTCCGCGCCCTTCGCCGTCGCCACTACCGGCTCTGCCGTGACGGTCGCGCGAACCTCCACATCGGCCCTCTTCGCCCACGTGTCCTTGAGGGCGACGATGCGGTTGAACACGAGGTGGTCGCCGGCGCCGTCGACCGGATCTCGCCAGAAGTACCCCGTACGCTCGAACTGGTAGCGCGTGTCGGCCGGGTCTCGGGCGATCGACGGTTCGACCTTCACCCCGCGCACCACGACCAACGAGCCCGGGTTGAGAGGCGCCGCCGTCACACCGCCGTCCTCCGCGACCTCGGCCTCGTGCTGCGTATCGAGGAAGAGGCGGCCGAAGAGTCGCACCTCCGCGGTGAGCGCGTGCGGCGCCGACACCCAGTGGATCGTGCCTTTGACCTTACGGTTCTCCGCGCCCGTGCCACTCCGCGTCGAGGGATCGTAGCTGCAGCGGAGCTCGACCACGCGCCCGCCAGCGTCTTTGATCACCTCGTCGCAGCGTATGACGTATGCGTGCCGCAGCCGCACCTCTCCCCCGGGCACGAGGCGGCGGAACCCCTTGGGCGGGCGCTCCTCGAAGTCGCTTCGCTCGATCCAGAGCTCGCCTGAGAACGGAAGCGCACGCGAACCCTCCCGCGGCACGTCGTGCGGGAAGTAGGCCGCGTCGATCTCCTCGCTCGTGCCCTTCGGGTAGTTCGTGATCACGACCTTGAGCGGGTCGAGCACGGCCATCACCCGGGGGGCGAGCGGATTCAGCACTTCGCGGATGGCGAAGTCGAGCTTCGCCTCCTCCGTGCGCGCGCCCGTCTTCGAGACGCCGACCAGCTGCGCGAGCAGCCGTAGAGCCTCCGGAGGAACGCCACGCCGGCGGTAAGCGGCGATGGTCGCGAGGCGCGGATCGTCCCATCCCGTGACCACGCGTGCCTGGACGAGCGGCTTGATGTTGCGCTTGGAGAGCACCGCACCCTCGAGGTCGAGACCGGCCCACTCGTACTGGTGGGGGCGCGGCTCGGCGAAGCCCACGTTGTCGAGCACCCAGTCGTACAGCTCGCGGTTGTTGTCGAACTCGAGCGTGCAAATCGAGTGGGTGATGTCCTCGAACTGGTCCTCGAGGCAGTGCGCGTAGTCGTACAGAGGGTAGATGCACCAGGCATCTCCCTGCCGATAGTGGTGCGCATGCCGAATCCGATAGAAGACCGGGTCGCGCATGAGCATGTTCGGCGACGTCATGTCGATCTTGCCGCGGAGCACGTGCGCGCCGTCCTCGAACTCACCTGCGCGCATGCGGCGGAAGAGGTCGAGGCTCTCCTCAGGCGACCGGTTTCGGTACGGGCTCTCCACACCGGGTTCGGTGACCGTCCCCCGCCCCTCCCGAATCGCCTCCGTGGGCTGACTGTCGACGTACGCGAGCCCCTTCCGGATGAGGACCTCGGCGCACTCGTACATGCGCTCGAAGTAGTCCGACGCGAAGCAGAGATGCTCGCCCCAGTCGAACCCGAGCCAGCGGATGTCCCGTTCGATGGAGCGGACGAACTCCTCGTTCTCCTTCTCGGGGTTGGTGTCGTCGTAGCGCAGGTGGCACCGGCCCCTGAACTCCTCGGCGATACCGAAGTTGAGGCAGATGCCCATCGCGTGTCCCACGTGCAAGTAGCCGTTGGGCTCCGGTGGGAATCGCGTCACCACGCGACCGCCGTAGCGCCCGCTCGCCGTGTCGGCGGCGACGATCTGCCGGATGAAATCCGACGGCGGAGACTGCGCGGACCGGGTCCGTTCCATGGGCGCTGAAGCTAGCAGAAAAACGACCGCGCCGGGGTCGATGTCCCCGGCGCGGTCAGCTCGCGAAAGGCGCGATCAGTTGCGTGGCTGCGCCGTGCGTCCGGACGACGATCCGCCGCCACCGCCGCTCGATCCGCCATCGCTCGACCCGCCGGAGCTCGAGCCGCCGCCACCACCTCCACCGCTGCCACTCGAGCGCGAGGGCTCCCCACCCGCGCCCGAGCTGCCCCCCGAACCCCCTGAGCTGCCGCCGCGCGTGTAGCCCAGGCCGGGCACCATGCGGCCGACGCGCTCGACGATGCTCGGCTGAGCGGGCTGCACGACGATCGTGGCCGGCTGGTATCCCCAGTAGCCCCCGTAGCCGCCGAACCCGTCGTAGCCGTAGTAGCCGAACCGCGAGTAGCCGATCCCGTACGCCATACCCCGGTAGAACGGGTCGAACAGGTACGACCGATAGCCGCGTCGGGGCCCCACGGGATAACCGCGGGCTGCCATCACCTCCTGCTCTTCGGCGGGCGCACCTTCTGGCGACACGCGGAAGCGCTCGGGGTACGTGACCGCGATCATCACGTCGATGACGCTCTCGGGCATGCCCGCGTCGGCGAGCCGGACGAGCTCGGAGCCGGTCAGCTCGAGCGGAGTCTCGTGCGCTGCGACCCAGACCTCGAGCGCGCGCGTTTCGAGTCGCGAGGATGCATCCTCCACATGAGCGACCTCGAGGCCACGGGAAGCCCGGACGCGGGCAGCCCGCTGGAACGAGGCGTCCGTAGCGGCCGGGTCCTCGATGCCCTGAGCCTCGATCAGCGATCCAGAGGCGAGCTCGTAGTTCTGCGCCCAAGCCACCGGCTCGCCCGCCACGGTGAGCGAGCGCACGTCGATCCACTCGGACGCCGACACGAAGGACATGACGCCCGTGCCCGACCGCGTCTCCGAGCCGCACTGGAAGTCGGAGCGCGTGTACGCACGCAGTCCGTCTGCCGAGAACTCCACACGCTCACTGCCCGTGCATCCTTCGGCGGTCACCGAGCGGGCCACCCCGTCGGCCATGACCGACTCCGTGGCCGTCACTTCCCCGTTGCTGACGTTGAACATCTCCACGCCTCCGCCCGAAGGACGGAAACAGAGGAGCGCCTCGCCTCCGGCGCCGACCGGCACCCAACAGCCGACGAAGGCCGCCCAGCGCGCATCCTGCTGGGCCGTGAGAGGAGCGGCGAACGCTACCGCGAGGAGCATCCCCGCGAAGCCACCGAGTCTCGTTCTGGTCATGGTCGTCTTCCTCGCGTCACGCGTCTACCAGCGCAGAGAAATACCCGCGGTCAGCTGCAGCCCGGACAAGTCGATCCAATCATACAGCGAGTAGTCGCCCTTCACCCCACCGCTCGCGAGCGTGTACTTGGCCTCGCCGGTCAGGTAGAACTGCTTGCCGACGGAGAGGTCGGCACCCGCGCTGCCGTAGACGGCGGCTCCGGATCCCGTGCTCGACAGAGCGTCCCCCACGATGTCGAGCGTCTGGAAGTCGACGAAGTCCCCGACCTGCGCGAACTCGTAGGAGACCACCCCGAAGCCGGCCCCCACATAAGGGGAGAGCCGTGAGGGGACCCACGCGAAGCGCCCAATCGAGCGACCCCGGTCCTTGAAGTAGTACCGAGCACCCAGAGCGGCCGAGACGGTCTGGAACGTGGTCTCCTGCTCGATGGGGAGGTTGTCCTGGTCCACCCAGTCCCGGTACTCGGAGAGGCCATGGCTCTCGCTCCACCCCAGCGAGAGGGCTGCGTCCCATCGTTCGGCGATCCTCAGGGCGACCTCTCCGCCCAGGTACGGCGCGTCGAAATCGAACCGGTTGAGCGTGAACTCCTCCCGCGAGAACTCGAACAGGTGGCTCGACCCGCGCGGAAGTGTGTAACCAGTTCGTATCCCGACAGATAGGCTCGGCCGCTTGAAGAGGAATCCCGGGCCGCCCTGCGCCGAGCCAGCGACCGGTACCGCGAGGCCCACTGCGACCGCCGCGGCCAGCGCCCCCGAAAGCGCGATTCGCTTCATGGTCAGGTCCCCCCGTTCCCCTGAGCGTCGGCACGCAGGACCAGCGTGCCCTAATACCGCCGGTCGCAATGTACGTGCCGAGCGTGGGACGCACATCGGGAGTCCCGCGGGCCGCTGAAGGACCACCGAAAACCCCGGCCGGCCGCGGATCTCACCCGACCGAGCGGGCGCGTGCCGTCCTACCGGTGGGACGGGCAAGACCCCGCCAGAGGATGCTATTTCGACCCCGTTCCCGCCGTCACCGCCGCCCCATACGTCCGGCGGACGTAGTCCGCGAGGATCCCCTTGAACTCCTCGACCAGCCCCTCGCCTTTCAGCGTCACGACGTGCTCCCCATCGATATAGACGGGAGCCTTGGGCTCCTCGAAGGTGCCCGGGAGGGAAATCCCGATGTTGGCCTGCTTCGACTCGCCCGGCCCGTTCACCACGCACCCCATCACGGCGACGTCCATCTCTTCGACGCCGGGATACTCGCGGCGCCAGACTGGCATCATCTCCCGGATGTAGGAGGTGATGTCCTCCGCCATCTCCTGGAAGAAGGTGCTGGTCGTACGCCCGCACCCCGGGCACGACGTCACCTGGGGCTCGAAGTGGCGGATGCCGAGCGACTGGAGGATCTGCCGCGCGACCCGCACTTCCTCGGCTCGATCGCCATTCGGGGTCGGCGTGAGCGACACGCGGATGGTGTCGCCGATGCCGTCGAGGAGCAGGGGCGCGAGAGCGGCCGTGGTGGCCACGATCCCCTTGTTGCCGAGCCCTGCCTCGGTCAGGCCGAGGTGGAGCGGATACTCGCTCTTCTCGGCGAGCATGCGATAGACGGTAACCAGCTCGCGCACGGACGACACCTTGGTCGACAGCACGATGCGGTC
Source organism: Gemmatimonadota bacterium (assembly GCA_016873995.1). Lineage (GTDB taxonomy): Bacteria > Gemmatimonadota > Gemmatimonadetes > Longimicrobiales > Gaopeijiaceae > UBA2982. The sequence continues at coordinate 28,064 of VGVR01000019.1, read as the reverse complement.
GTGGCCGAGCCCCGTCTCCTCGGCGAGCGCAGCCGAGCGGAGGGCGCTCTCGACCAGCGCGTCCATGAGGACCGCCTGGGCCTCCTTGGGCGAGGCGCTGCGGGCGTTCGCGTCCATGAGCTCGGTGAGGAGCCGCTGGTCGAGCGAGCCCCAGTTGACGCCGATGCGCACCGGCTTCCAGTGCTCGATCGCGACGCGCACGATCTGCTGGAAGTTCGTGTCGCGGTGCTTGGTGCCGACGTTCCCCGGGTTGATGCGCAGTTTATCCAGCGCACGCGCGGCCGCCGGGAACTCCGTGAGGAGGACGTGGCCGTTGTAGTGGAAGTCGCCGACGATCGGGGTGGCGTAGCCATCGTCGCGGAGCCGCTCGACAATCTCGGGCACCGCAGCCGCCGCAGCGTCGTTGTTGACCGTGACCCGCACGATCTCGCTGCCGGCATCGGCGAGCAGCTCGACCTGGGCCAGCGTGCCCGCGACGTCGGCCGTATCGGTGTTGGTCATCGACTGGACGACCACCGGCGCGCCACCGCCCACCACGACGCCGCCGATGTCGACGGCCACGGTTTTCCGTCTCGCTAGCACGCGCGCGCCTTCCGGGCAGATGTCCGTACGCGCCGGAATCTACCCCGGGGCTCCAGGCCCACCAAGAAGAGCGGCCGGGGGGTTCTCCCCCCGGCCGCGGCGCCGCGCGGGCCCGGAGATGCCTGGCGAGGCGCTCTTGGCTTGGCTCAGCTCCCTACCGGACGCGGAACTCGATCGGGAAGAGCACCCAGACTGGCACCTTCTTGTCTCGGTTGAGCGCGGGTGAGAAGCGATAGAGCTCAGCGACTTCGAGCGCGGCTTGATCGAGTGTCTCGAAGCCCGAGCTCTGGTGAACGCGGCGGTCCTGCACACGGCCCTCCGCGTCGATGAAGAAGTAGACTCGCACGGTCCCGCCGATCCCCGCTGCCCTCAGTTGAGACGGGTAGTTGGCGGCCATCGCTCGGGCGACCTCTTCACGGTTCAGAATCGAGGGCGCGACCGTGAACGGCGTGAACGTCGGCTCGCTCGAGATCGAAGCATCGGCCTCCCCCGACGCGAGCCTGGTCAGCGTGGGTGGCGGCGGAAGCGTGCTGACCGGATTGAACGCGAACGTGGTCGGGGCGATGGTCAGCTCTTCGAGTACATCGACGGTCGACACGATCGGGTTCGCCGGCCGCGGGATCTGCGCTGGAGCGTCCGGAATCGAGATCTCGGGCGGGAGCTCGACGGTGGTGAGCTCGGGCGCCGTGTAGGAGATGTCCTGCGTGGTGTATTCGGGCCACACCTCGAACGTGACGACGTGCGCTATCGCCGCGAGGACCAAGGAGGCCCAGAGCACCGATTGGAAGCCGGCCTTGAATCGATCGTTCGCGGAGACCTTGGGGAGGGTGGCGGGAAGGGCTGAGGCGGTCATAACCGACCCCTAGTGGAGGGATTTGGGGCAAACTTGCCCACCCCGAGGGGCGGGCGCGGTCGGGGGATCCCCAAGCATGCCCGTAGGGATCTTCCCCACAACCCGGGCTCCAAGCCGGTCCAGCGCAAAGAAAACATTTGTTTACGGGCGGGGCCCCGTGTAGCTTGCCGAAAAACGGCAGGGAACCCATGACAAAGCCCCGAAACAGCACGCTCCTTCTGCACGCAGGGCGGTTGGCCCCCCGTGCGGTCGTATCCTTTGTACTCGTCGGCGCCGTCGCATGCTCCGGGCCGACCCCCCGGCCCAAGGACGACCTCGTCCGCCAGGGCTCGGTCTACCTGGACCCCCAGACGCTCGAGCCCTACTCGGGCACGGTCTTCACCACCTTCCGGGGCTCGCCCCCGCGCATCGAGCAGCGTGCGAGCCTGCGCGACGGCCATTACGACGGGCCGTTCGAGTGGTACTTCGGCCGCGGACAGCTCTCGCTGCGCGAGCTGTACCGCGACGGGCGCAAGGAAGGGCCGTACGAGTGGTACTTCGAGAGCGGCGAGCTCTACGAGCGAGGTACGTATCGAGCGGGTATGCTCGACGGGCCCTACGAGGCGTACTACGAGTCGGGCGACCTCTACGAGAAGGGCACGTACCTGGCCGGTGCGTTCCACGGTGCGCGCGAGTGGTACCTCGACGAACAGCTGATCGAGCTCGTCACCTACGACAACGGGCGGATCGAAGGTCCCTACGAGCGCTACACGGCCGACGGCGCACTCGACTCCAGGGGAACCCTCGAGGACGGGCAGCCCTGTGGGGATTGGATCGAGGACGGCGCGACGATCACCTATTCGCCCTGTGGTGCAGAGAGCTGAGGCGAGCACGGGGTCTCCTCAGGGCGTGAACGGGATCCGCAGCGCGACGCCCCACTGACTGGGGCTCGTCACAGCGTGGGGCACCTCGAGTGTGATCGGTGCCCAGGCGTCGTCACGGTCCATCCAACCGAGGATGGCACCCAGCAGCATCCCGGTCAGCATCGCTCCCGCGAGAGCATCTCCGCGTGAGCACCACTTCGACGAGTCGTAGCCGCAGTCGGTGGGATCCACGTCCCACAGCAATCCCAGGGGCAACCCCAGGCCGCCGCCGACTAGCGCGCCTTTCAGGGTGTGGCGCCTGCGCCCGAGGCTCACTTCGGCGGACATGACCTCCGCGAGCGGGATGCGCACGTCGCCCACCCCGCGGCTCTCGGGGCGCAGCGTGACGCTGCGGTCATCGAGCGCGACCACCTGGCCGACGAACCGTCCCGCCACGATCGTGGTCGCCAGCTGCACGCGTTGGCCATCCGCGAGCGGGATCGTGGGGGCCTGGGCAGCGGCCATGGCCGGCAACGCGCCCAGCGCCGAGCCCAGCACTGGGGCGAGCCATCCGGCGAGCACGCGCCTCATGGGAGGCCTCCTCTCGAACGTTGCGCTGCACCCAAGGTGCGGCGCGTTGAGAGGCCTCCCCATACGTCAATTGACGTAGCGGTTGCGCTGCGGAGCCTGCCGGTTGGCGACCGATCCCAGGGGCCCTACGCGCGACCCACCGCATGGCCCGGACGGGATCCCAGGGCGAGACTCGCCCGCCCTAGGCTCGCCGGCCAGAGCGGTGTGATCGACACCCCCTGCACCGTCTCCTCGAGGCCCGATTCGCGCTTGCTCATGGTGACGATGTCGTGGCGCCAGACGGCCGCCGGTGCCGGCTCGAACGTCACGCCCGGGTCCAGCGCGAGCGAGAGCTCCGGCGCGAACCAGGCGTCGCTCGGTAGAGCCGCAGGATCCCAGCGGTACGTCACCTCGACCTCGCCAGCCTCCGAGAAGCCGAGCGTCTTCTCCAAGGCGACCGGGCCGGTCGCGCGAAGCGCGACGGTGGCCAGCTCCCCGATCGCGGTCTCGGCATCGAAGTCGTCGTTGGACCAACTGTGGAGCGGCGCGTACTCGGCGCAGAAGTACGCGAAGCAGGTGCCGGCAAGCTCGGGATACGTCTCGGGGAACCAGCCGGCATTCCTGTCGAGCGCGCGATCGAGTGTGGCCATGACCGTGCGGTAGTCGGCGAGGAACTCCTTGTCCCGCGACAGCTGCGCCAACCGGTTCGGATCCACCATGCGGAGCGTCGCGACCGGGTTGTGGCGCGTCGCCGACCAGATCGTGGGATCGATGGTGCGGAAGAGGAGCCGCGCGCGGCGGTCCCACCGCCACCAGAGGTTCAGAGCGAGACGCTCGAGACCCGCGATGGGCTCGGGTAGGTAGGGGATCTTGGCCGAATCCTGCGACATGGCAGAAGGCGAAAAGCGCTGGCTCCGAACGACTTCGAGGCGTCAATCTCGCGCGAGGCCCCAGGCGTGTGAAGTGCCGCCGAAGAGCGGTCCTCGCCAGGTGAGCGGCGGGCCTTCGCGATTCAGTTCAGCGCGGCGCGGACCTTCTCGGCGAGCGCCCTCGGGACGCCCGGCACGCGCGCAACGTCCTCGACCGACGCGTGACGGAGGCGCCAGAGCGTGCCGAAGCGCTTTACGATCGCTTCCCTGCGTTTCGGTCCGAGACCGGGCACGGAACGGCGCTCGAGCTCCCACTCGAGGCGCGTGCGCTCCAGCCGTGCGCCGACCTCCTCGTGCTCGCTCACGCTCACGCCTTCTGTTTCGAGATCGGCGAGCAAGCCGAGCCATTGCTCGTGGTTCCATCCATAGGGATGCGCTTCCACGAACGCGTGCAACCGCGCGGTGATCGTCTGGCCTTGGGTCATGTGCTCACCTGACCCTCGATGCATGGGCGAGTTCCGCGGAGAGCCCTGGCGCGCAGAGTCTCGGGCGCAGACGTCTCGGGGACGGACGATTGGGGCACGGACGACTCGGGCGCGGACGACTGGGGCACGGACGACTCGGGATCAACGACGATTCCCGACGATGATCTTGCACGTGGTCACGACCTGGCCGGTATGCCTCGACGCGTGCTCGGCGGCGTGGAAGGCGAGCCCGAGCACGTTCGAGGGGAGCTGAGCGCGGCCGACGAAGCGCGACGTCAGCAATGCCTCCTCGGGGATGGCGGCGAGCTGCCCGATCGCGTCTGCCACCGCAGCCCGCCACTCCGCGAGCAGCGCGTCGAGCGTCGGGCGAGCCGCAGCCTCCGGGCGCTCGGCCGCGAGCTTCTTCTTCTGTGCATCCGAGAGCCGCTCGCCACGCGCGTACGTGAGCAGGCGGTCGGTAGCGCCGGAGAGGTGCGCGAGATGGAAGCCGACCGAGGCCGCGCCTCCCGGCTCCAGCCAGAGCTCGTCGGGGCGCAGGGCCCTAGCGGCCCGCTCGACATCCTCTTGCGCCTGCAAGAACGCGTGGGCGGCGGGTTGCAACAGCGCGGGCACGCCGGGGACGGGGCCACGCAGCCACGGCTCGGGTTGGGTCTCGGTCATGTGTCGGCTCGTCAGTGAGGGATCCGCCCGTCGCGCGGGGAGGAGCAAGATCTCATCTTGTCGCCCGCGTCCGGAAGCCCGGCACGCACCGCCCCAACCGACCGGAGAGCGTATGACGGCGTCCAAGCGCGCGCGCGTGGTGGTTCTGGGGGCCGGCTTCGGGGGCCTCGAGCTGACGACTCGGCTCTCGGAAGCGTTCGGCGACGGCGTCGACGTCGTGCTCGTCGACAAGGCCGACTCGTTCGTGTTCGGCTTCTCCAAGCTGGACGTGATGTTCGGCAAGAAGGCGATCGGCGAAGTGCGCCACATGTACCGGGACATCGTGAAGCCGGGCGTGCGGTTCGTGCAGACGACCGTTCGCGCCATCGAGCCCGAGGCGCGGCGAGCCGTGACGGATGCCGGCACGTTCGAGGGCGACTTCCTCATCGTGGCGCTCGGCGCCGACTACGACGTCGCGGCAACGCCCGGGCTCGCGGAGGGCGGGAACGAGTTCTACTCGGTCGCCGGCGCCCAGGTCGTGCGCGACGTCCTGCCCCGCTTCGAGCGCGGCACGGCGATCGTCGGCGTCACCGGCAAGTCGTTCAAGTGCCCGCCCGCGCCGAGCGAGACCGCGTTCCTGCTGCACGACTACCTGACCGCGCGCGGTCGACGCGGAGCGGCGGACATCACGCTCGTCATGCCGTTCGGCACGCCCGTCCCGCCGTCCCCCGACACGTCGGCGGCGATCCTGGCGGCGTTCGCGGAGCGCGGCATCGGGTTCGTGAAGGATCAGCTCGTGCGCTCGCTCGACCGGGCACGGAAGGTCGCCGTGCTGCAGGACGGCACCGAGATGCCCTACGCGCTCTTCCTCGGCATACCCGTGCACAAGGTGCCGGCGGTGGTGGCGGAGTCCGGGCTCGCGCCTGCCGACGGCTGGATCCCGGTCGACAAGAAGACCCTCGCGACGCGCTTCCCCGGAGTGTATGCCGTGGGCGACGTGAACGGTGTCGGCACGCCCAAGGCCGGTGTGTTCGCGGAGGGCTCTGCGCGCGTGGTCGCCAAGTCGCTCATGGCGCAAATCCGCGGGGATGCACCTCCCCCGCCCTACGACGGCGCCGGCTCGTGCTACGTCGAGTTCGGCCACGGCGAGGTGGCGCGCGTCGACGTGAACTTCCTCTCCGGACCCAAGCCGACCGGAACGTTCCGAGCGCCCTCCGAGGAGATCGTCGCGGAGAAAGTGCTCTTCGGGTCGAGCCGGGCGAAGAGGTGGTTCGGGAGGTAGGGAGGGCGCGTCGCCGGCGTCAGCGCAGCGACGCTCGATCGAACACGAGCTCGAGCGTCTCGCCCACCGGCAGCGCTGCCCACATCGCGAAGAGCTCCGCACGGTGCGCACGCACCGCATCGAGGCCCTCGTCCGTGAGGTTCGCCACGTAGGCCGACGCCGCCGTACCCGGCCGCTCACGCAGCTCGGCCACGGTGAGCCTCGTCCCCTGGGACCGCTCCATGTCGAGCAAGCCGACGATGCCCTCGCTCGGATCCATGTCGGGAGGAAGCGGACCCCTCGGCCAGGGCGCGCCGAAGTCGTCGAAGTCCCAACCTTCGGCGACGAGGCCGAAAAAGCCGCGCCGATGCCCGAGCACCGTCTCCACGGCGTAGTGCGTGAGGTCGTGCAGCGGGAAGAACTGCCCCAGCCGACCTTCCTGCCGCTGCCACGTGACCGAGCCGTCCGCCCGCACACAGCTGAGCGCGGCGTTCCCGTCGGACTTCTTCTTGATGCGGACGAGGGGGTCGGGCATGGGTGAGACCGCGGCGTCACTCGCAGTCATTCTGCCGCGGTGCACTCATGTGGGGCAACGAAAGCGCGCGGGGGAGCTGCGGGGTCCCACCTCACCGCCCCGCCGCCCGCACCAGCTTGAGCCGCCGCGTGAACGTCCCCGCGGGGATCGCGCTCGCATCCCAGGGTGGATCGGTGCGTACCCGCACGGTGGGGCCGAAGAGCAGCGTGTCGCCGACGATGCGGAAATACCGCGTCTGGTCCACTGCGTAGTCGGGGCGCCACGCGGCTTCGACCTTGAGCGTCACGCTCCCCGCGTCCTCGTCGACCGTGCACGGGCCCGTATACGAGATGTAGTTGCTGAACAGGGTCTGGCTCATCTGCGCGACCGTCGACGCATCGCCGCGGGGGAACTCGGGCACGTCGCTGGACATGATCTGCACGTAGCAGCCGCCGTCCTGCACGACGATCGAGCCGACCGGCTGACGCCCCCACGGGTAGCGACCCACCGAGCCGTCCGCGTTCAGGTCCTCGCCGGCGAGGAGCTTCCAGCGGCCTTGAATGCCTTGGGCGGCGAGAGCCGATGCCGTCGCATGGAGGAGGAGGATCGCGGCGAGGATTCTGGTCGTCATCGGTGCTCCTTGTTCGTGGCGCGGCGCACACCTGGCCGCCGCAAGATAGCAGCCGCGCGATGCGCTCGCTGGATGAAAGGCTTCCTTGAACAGCCGCTCGCCTCGATCCGCGGCGTTCACCGGCACCTCCGCGCAAAGGGTCCGGTGCGATTCACACGAGTGGGCCTGGGACCGGAGTGTCGCGGTTCGCAGTTCGGCGCATCAGAGCGAAGACGAGCCCGCCCGAGATGAGCATCACCGGCAGGAGGCTCCACAGGCTATTCGGAGCGACCAGCTCCCCGGCGTTGAACGAGTTCCAGCTCGCTTGCGGCGAGTCGGGCCCGAAGCGCTGATAGAAGCCGCCTTCGTACACGCCGATCCGGTTCGCCGACACGGGACCGCTGACCGTCCCGAGCATCCGGGAGTCGCCCCCGAGTCGCTCGACCTCTTCGAGCAGCGGCGTGGCGCGCCCCGTGAACATCAGCGGCAGCTCGTATTCGGTGACGGGATTGTACGTCCACTGCGGCCGGCCCGGCACCGAAGCAACCGAGCTGATGCCGACCGGCGCCTGAGGATCCACCGCCGTGATCACGAACATGGTCGCCGTCGATAGCGCGGCGAGAGCGAGGGTCCCGCGCGGCAACCGGCGGTACGCGAACACGATGGGCAGAGCCAGGAAGGGCATGGCCGGCCCGAGATATCGCGGCAGCACGGCCCATCCTCCGTGCCATCCGTTGAAGGTGGAGTTGAAGAGCAGCAGGAAGACGCAGATCCCGATGCAGAGAAGCGCGTCCGCGCGCAGGCGCCGAGATCGCCAGAGCTCCACCAGGCCCACGACGCCGAGAATCAGCACGGGCGACGTGATGAAGAGACCGCGGAAGGGAGAGAACAAGATACTCGCCAACACGTCGAGACGCGGAACGCCGAAGACTCCGAGCACCCCGCCCTGCTCGACGAAGCCGGGGTTCATCTAGCTGTAATTCGATGCGAACGGAGAGCCGAAGCAGACGGCGTTGTAGATGCAGATCAGGGTGAACGGCGCGAGCAGCCCGAGGCCGAGCCAAAGCCAGTCGTTCGGCTTCCGCGTGCTCAGGACGTACGCGCCGATCATGAGGACCGGGACGACCATGATGTAGTTGCTGATCGGCGCGAAACCCGCGGCGAGGCCCGCGAGCAGCAGACTCGAGCGGGCGTCTCCGGCTGTCTCCTTGGCTCGGTAGACGAGAAGCCAGGAGGTCAGCAACGCCATCGCGATGAGGTTGTGCTCGAACAACATCGTGCCGTAGGGAAAGAACATGGTCCCGAACGCCAGCGTCAGGGCCGCGATCGCGGCGGCCCGTTCGTCTCCCTGCGACACGCGCAGCGCGAGGCGATAGAACACCACGATCCCGAGCGCCGAGAGCAGCCCGACCGTCATCACGGAGGTCAGCCAGGCATTGAGCGTCAGCGTCCTCCACTCGTCCGGGTCCAGGTTCAGCGCGCGCTCGATGTGATAGAGGACGAAGTACGCCGGCACCGCGGCGAACGAAGGACCGGGGGCCTTGTTGGGATGGAAGTGCCCGTCGAAGTAGGAGATGTCGCCCGACACCGAGACGATGCCCGCGTCGAGCACCGTGGCGCCGTCGCTCGCCGTCCCTGAGATCGGGACGAGGTCTCCGTTCGCTTGTCGCCAGCCGAGCGCGAAGGTCCGACCCTGGAACTCGAACTCGCCACGCTCGATCGTGGCACGCCGAAGGCGGTCCCCGTCCACCGACGTCGGCAGATAGACGAGGTAGGAGTCGATGTAGAAGCTCCCTTCCTCGACGATCGCTCGAACGAGCGCGAAGCGGGCGTTCTGATTCCACTGTCCACCTTGGTGGAACCACGCGAAGGCCACGAAGGTCGCGGCCAGCAGCAGACCCTCGTTGCGTCTCATGGCTTTCAATCCACCTCGAGCGAGGCGCGTCTCGCCTCCGACGCGGTGTTGGCACGCGCGAGCAGGTACTCCAGCGACGGTCGCGCGTGGGCGTGCACCAGGATCTGATACGAGAAGAGCCCTATGGATGGCGATCGAGGCGATCCAGTTCCGGAAGGCCACGGCGCTCGGATTCGCATCCGGGATCCTCGCGGGCCTCGTGGTGATTACGCCCGCCGCCGGCGTCGTCCACCCCGTGGGGGCCATGCTCCTCGGCGCGGTCTCCTCGCTCGCCTGCTACACCGCGCTCAAGGCCAAGTCACGAATGGGGTACGACGACAGCCTGGATTGCTTCGGGATCCACGGAGTGGGGAGCGGCCTGGGAGTCCTCCTTCTCGTCTTCTTTACGCGGGATGAGTGGCGCGCCGCGCAGGGCGCCGACTGGAGCGTGATGAGCCAGCTCGTCACCCAGTTCATGGGGCTTGGGGCGACGATCGGGCTCGCCGCGGTCGGCACGCTCGCGATCTGCGCACTCATCCAGAAGACCGTGGGCTTCCGCTTGCCGGAGCGCGACGAGAAGGCCGGCCTCGATCATGCGCTCCACGGCGAAGACGCGTACGGACTGCTGAACCTGAACTGACGCCCACGATCATCGGAGCCGTTCGAGAACGGTCGTCGCGAGGCCGCACGATGCGGCCCCGAGCCATTCCTGGACGCGGTCCGAGCAAGGAGAGATTGCCGAGATGAAGTGGATCACTGCCATCATCCGTGGGGAGCGCCTGGACGATGTGCGCGAAGCGCTGATCGCCGCGGAAATTACCCGCATCACCGTGAGCCGCTGCACCGGCCACGGCCGAGCCCTCGAGTCCGGCCTCTACCGGGGTCAGGAAGTCGTGCCGAACCTCATCTCACGCGTGCGGATCGACATCGCCGTGAACGATGCCTTCGCGAAGATCACGATCGACACGATCCTGAAGGCGGCGCGCTCCGGCGAATCGGGCGAAGTAGGTGACGGGAAGATCTTCGTCACTGAACTCCAGGAGTGCATCCGGATCTCCACCGGCCAGCGCGGCGGCGAGGCGATCTAAGTCGATCGGGCCGAGGGCGACGAGGCCACCCTTCGCGCGTTCAGGGGAAGCTGACGCGGACCACGCTCGGCGGATCCTGGTCGGCGAAGTGCGGTTGCACCACGTAGACATCGTCACCGATCACAGCCGCCGTAGTGCCCTGGCCCGTGAACGGTGCCACGCCCGCGAGCTGCGCCGTGGCCCACTGATCGGCGCTGCTCAGGGCCACGACCCGGCTCTGCGAGTTGCTGACGATGGCCAGCCTCCCGTCGGAGGTCCACACCATGCCGTCCTGTCCCTCGATGGGTTCGGGCAGGGTCACCTGGCTGGTCGCACCGGGGTCGGCGAGCGGGACCTTGAAGAGCACGGCCCCCCCGGCGACGAGCAGATAACCCGCGTCGTGGTATACGATTCCGTTGACTCCGAGCCCCTCCATGGGCTCGAACCGATGGAACACGGAGGCCTGGTAGTCCGCGCTCACCCGGTAGATCACGTTCTGAAACGTGTCGGTCACATACGCGCTACCGTCGGGAAGGGCGACCACGTCGTTGGCGAAGTAGGAGGCGTTACTCGGCGCGCCCGGAATGGACGCCTGTAGGTCGACCATCGCCAGCCTGGCACCCGTGGCCAGGTCGTACGCTCCCAGCATGGCCTTGCCCTGACTCGCACCCTGCCAAACGTCGAAGTCCCCGTTCGCGACGAGCAGCCGATTCCGCGCTGCATCGAACTCGATCCCCACGGACGAAACCAGGTCCGGATCGGTGACCGCCGGGGTGAGACGGCCGTCGGGGTGGATCTGGTAGATCGTGCCGTCGGTAAGGGAACCCACCAGGAGGCGTCCACTCGCGCCGTCGTACTCGATCCCTTCGGGAATGAAGCCGCCCCGCTCGGCGACGATCGTGGCGGGCAGGCTGGGCACGGGAGCTGAAGTCTGCGAGTCCGATGGTTCCGGTTCAGGGCCGCCGCAGCCGGCGAGCGCCGCGGAGGCAAGAGCGAGCAGGAGAATCCGGTCGTTGCGCATGGGGAAGCATTCCCTGGTGAAGGTGTCCTGAGCCGTCGAGAACCGCGCGGCGCTGTCTCGAAGTGCGACGCTCGATCCTTATATTTATTGGTCGTGATTTCACGCCCCGTAGCGTGCACGCGAAGGGCGAAACCCTACTCGGAGTTCCCTTGGCACGTCAACCGGAGACCTTCCATTGGGCCGGGCGCAGACTCGCCGTGACCTCAGCGGCCGCCCTCGCAATCGCTGCCTGCGGCTCGGGTATGCCGTTCGGATCCGGGGCGGACGAGCTCGCCGTCGGCACCTGGGGCGGTGAGAACGCCGGCGTGGTCGTGAGCGCGACCGGCGCCCACTTACACGTGGGCTGCACGAACGGAGACTTCCCCCCTGGGATTGTTCTCGACGAAGACGGGCGATTCAGCGTGGCGGGCGATTATCTCCTGACGGCGTACCCGATCGCTATGGGTCCGACCATGCCGGCGCAGTTCGCGGGCGTCGTCCGGGGGCGCGACCTCGTGATGACCGTGGCGGTCAACGACACCATCAACGGCGAATTGGTCGTACTGGGACCGATCAGCGTGCGGTTCGGTCGCGAGCCCGAGATGGGCCCGTGTCCGATCTGCGTGATGTGACCTCCTGAGTCACTCGCGCGGGTTCCCTGCTGCGGCCTGGCGCTCCTGGTAGCGGGCGCCCCTCATCGCGCCCTCGACCGCGTAGTTCCCCTCGTGGCAGTCGTAGTCGAGCACTTGCTGGTCGAACTTCCTCCAGGGGATCCGCGCCCCGCGAGCCATCGATTGAACTCCGTCGGCGGCCCACGGCGCGTTGCGCCCCCGCCGTCCCCCCGCCTACGATTCCTGCCAGTCCGTTCGCGCCGTAGATCCATCCAGGGTCGCGATCCCGGCGACACAAGGGAGGCGAGGAGCATGAAGACCGAGTTCCGACGCTTGCGAATCGATACCCTCGTGCCCTGCCTCGGCGGCGTTTGGCTGCCGTGAAGCCCATCATGACAGTCGCGGTGCTCGCCAGCGCCGCAACCGCCTTTTCCGTCGCAACACCTACCGCCGCCCAGCTCACCAACGACCCGCTCCCGCCGGTCCCGGCGAGCGAAGGCGTGCTCGTCGTCGGGCTGCGCGAGTTCGCGCAGCTTCCGCTCGTCGACGGACGGCCCGCGCGCCCCATGTTGATCGCGGACGAGCCCGGGACGCGGCGCATGTTCTCGAGCGACATGTGGGGTCTCGTCTATGCCATTTCGTACGAGGGGCGCGTCAACCCGTATCTCGACGTGCGCGAGGCTCGCTGGGGCGTTTCCGTGGCGATGCCCGAGATCGCGCCGATCATGGAGCTCGGCATCCAGAGTTTTGCCTTCCATCCGCAGTTCGCCGCGGTCGGAACCCCCGGCTACGGCAAGCTCTACACGTGGCTCGACACCAGCGACAAGACGCCGCCACCCGACTTCGTCCCCGGCGGCGGGGAGGACACGCACGACCTCGTGCTCCTCGAGTGGACCGCGCGTGACCCCGCCTCGGCTTCGTACGACGGCGGTCCGCCGCGCGAGCTCCTGCGCATCGAGCAGCCCTTCGAGAACCACAACGGCGGCCGCATCGGGTTCAACCCGCTCTCGAGGCCCGGCGACTCCGACTTCGGCATGCTCTACCTCGGCATGGGCGACGGAGGTGCGGCCGGCGACGAGCTCGACATTGCGCAGAACCTCGGTTCGGTCTTCGGGAAGATCCTCAGAATCCACCCCCTCGGCTCGAACAGCGCCAATGGGAAGTACGGTGTGCCGTTCGACAACCCCTACGCCCAGGACGGCATCGACCGCACCCTCGGCGAGATCTGGGTGTCCGGACTACGGAACCCCCAGGGGTTCGACTGGGATGCGCGCACGGGTAACCTGTTGGTGGCCGACATCGGCCAGAGCGTGGTCGAGGAGCTGAGCATCGCGCCCAAAGGGGCCGACCTGGGTTGGAACACCTGGGAGGGGAGCTACCGCTACGCGAGCCAGACACGCGTCGACGCGACGGACCCTCGCTCCGAGCCGTGGATCACCTACCCGGTGGCGGAATTCGACCAGCAGGACCCCCTGCTCCAGCCGCTCTCCGCCGCCGCCGGCGTGGTGGCGTACAGAGACGACCGCATTCCGCAGCTCACGGACCGCGTCCTCTGGGGCGACAAGACGAGCGGCGAGGTTTTCTACGTGCTTGCGGACGGGCTGAGGAGCGGCGGGCAGGCGCCGGTTCGGCGCGTCCTGTTTCGCTCCGGCGGAGGAACCTCCACCTACCTCGAGCTCATCCGCGCCAAAACGGTCGAGCAGCGCCGCGAGCCCGCGACGCGCGCCGACCTCGTGTTCGGACGCGGCCCCGACGGGCGGGTCTTCCTCCTCAACAAGTGGGACGGCGTCGTCCGCGAAATCGTTCCCTGACAGCATAAGCTCGGAGGAATTCGATGCGCGCATGGAAGCGAGTCGGTTGGCTGGCGGTCGTGGTCGCGGGGTCGGCACTGACGCTCGCCGCGCGTCAACAGCGTCCGACGCTCACCCCGGAACAGGAGGCGCGGCTCGAGATCCGCCGCGTGATGGACGACCTCTATCTGCTGCCCGGGTTCGACGGAACGCTGTCGGGGGGCAACGTCGCGGTGCTCGTGACCGACGAGGGCGTGATCATCGTCGACGACAAGTTCCCCCACAGCTTCGGCTTCATCAGCGACCAGGTGCGACGCGTGACGGACCGGCCGATCCGGTATGTGCTCAACACACATCATCACGGCGATCACGCCGGAAGCAATGCGGACTTCCTCCGGTCGGCCGAAGTGATCGCGCACCGGAACGCGCGGGCAAACACCGTGCGGAACAACCTGGCGGGCGCGCCGCGCCTCGTCTTCGCCGACGAGACGTCCGTCTTCCTGGGAGGCACCGAGGTCCGCATGCACCACCTCGGGCGCGGCCACACGGACGGGGACGCCGTGGTCCACTTCCCCGAGCTCGGCGTCGTCCACACAGGGGACCTGTTCGTTCACGGCCAGCGGCTCGACGGAACGACGCTCGCTCCGTTCTGGGACGTCGCCAACGGCGGGAGCGTGCTCGCATGGCCGGCAACGCTCACCAGGCTGCTCGCGCTCGACTTCAACGTCGTGATCCCGGGCCACGGGCCGCTCCTCACCAGGGCGGACATCCGGGAATTCCGCGCCAAGCTCGAGACGGTGATCGACCGGGTGCGGGCCGCCATCGCAGCCGGCGCGACGCGAGAGGACATCGCGACCAGGGTGGACACCTCCGATCTCGACTGGCCGCTCCCGCCCGTGCGACTCCAGGACGCCTACGACGAGATCGTGGCGGGCAGCTAGCCTCGCGGTGCGCCAGCGCCCCGGCGTCAGGGCCTCCGGGGTCTGTTGAAGCTCGCCTTGTGGGGATAGTCGTCACCCACCACGCGGCCGTCGCAGCTCCCGGCCGGCGGGATCACCCAAACACAGCCCGGAGTGCTTTCGGGACCCGCGATCCAGCAGTCTAGGAGCTCCTGGAAGTCATCCGAGAGGCTGCCGGGATCACGCGGGGGCATGTACCGATCGGGATGCCAACCGTCACCCATGAACTCCTCGAGGGTCTTCATGCCGATGCGATGGCACCGCAGGCATCCGTTCCCCTCGATTCGGATGGTCCGCATGTCCCAGTCGCTGCCGCCGATGACGTAGTATGGGACTTCCGAGCCCGTGATTCTGGGAACGACCGGCTCGTCAGGGTCACTCTCGAGCTTCGCCGCATCGATGAACGGATTGTGGATGAACGGGTCGGCCTGATGACACATCACACACTGGACGGTGCCCGGGGTGCGATAGGCCTCGTTGAAGGCTTCGGGATCGTCGAGCCCGGGCAAGACTCCCAGCAGCCGATTCGTCGTCGGGTCGACGTAGGTCCATTTCGTGTTGTCCCCGCTCTCGAAGAACGCGGTCGCGCCCGTCTCCGTGTTGTAGCCGATGAGCTGCACGGAATTGGGAACGTCGTACTGGTCGGTATCGCGGCCATCGTGTCGGCAGAAGCTCACCCAAACGACGTGCGGGAGCGGCGTCCCGTCGGCGGCCCTGCCCTCGTAGCGTTGCAGTCCTGATCCCGACATGCAGTCTCCGACCTGCAAGCTCGGATTGTCGCAACCGTGGAGACCGGGATTGCCGATGCTCCGCGCTCCGTGGACGTAGATGGGAAGCTCGACGCTCGCGCCGCAATCGACCACGGGAGGAACACCGAGCTCGCGCTCGATCATCCTGGCGTAGTCGGCCGCCGTGGCTTCGGTCCCGAAGCTGTCGTTCTCCAACACACACTGGTCGTCTCGATTCTGCCGCTCGACCGCCGCGGCGACCGCGGGGCTGATGCCGAGGGCCAGGAAGAGGGCGAGGCCAGCACCAAGACCGCTGGACCGGGTGGCTTCGAAGACGTTCATGCGAGGCTCCTGAGATCGACAGCCGTCGGCTGCGCCCCGACTCAGTCGAGCTCGGGCAGCGCGAACACGAAGAAATTCGTACCGCGGCTCGGGCGCAACTCCGGTGTGAGGTTGATCGACCCCGCGCCCGTGTTCACTGCGATGTACTGGCGTCCGCCCACCGCGAACGAGATCGGGTAGCCGCTCACGGAAGAGCCGAGGTTCACCTCCCAAAGCACCTCGCCGCTCTGGTGGTCGAACGCGCGGAAACGCCCGTTCGCGTCACCGCCGAACACGAGCCCACCTCCCGTCGCGAGCAGCGACATGGTGTGCGCCCGCTGCTCGTGGAGCCAGAGCGTTTCGCCGGTTTCGGCAGAGATGGCGCGCACGGTACCGAGATTATCGGTTCCAGGCGCGAGCTGGTGGCGCGACGCGAGCGAATAGATCGGGATGCCAGCCTGACCGCCGGCCGTGAGCGCGCGGGCACGATCGCTGTCCACGTCGGGCGTCGCGAGTATCTGCGCGCAGGTGTTGCGGAGCGGGTAATACATCGTGTTGGTGAGGGGACTGTACGCACCCGCCTCCCAGTCCTTGCCCCCCGCCCACGACGGGCAGACAAACGCTTCCTGCTCGGCCTGCGTGAAGATGACCTCGACGTTTTCGGTCACCGCCCCGGTGGCTCCGTCGATGTCCGCGATCACGTTCTGGAGCACGGTCGGCGTCGCCCACAGGAATTCGCCGGTCCGGCGATCGAGCGTATACACGATGCCCGTCTTGCCGGGAATGCCCGTAATGACCTTGCGGACCTCGCCGGGTCGGAGGCGCGGGTTGATCCAGGCGACCTCATCTGGATTGGGCCGGACCGCCGTCTCGACGAGCAGCCGCTCGAAGGGGTGGTCGAGGTCCCAGTGGTCGTTGAGGTGCTGGTAATACCAGCGGATGGCGCCGGTCTCCACCTCGAGCGCGAGCGTGGAGTTGTGATAGAGATGGTCGTTCTCGGGCCCGCCCAGGAAGAACTTCGGCGCGGGGGACGTGACCGACGTGCCGAGAATGATCAGGTCGAGCTCGGGATCGTAGCTCGGCACCATCCACGAGCCCACGTGCTGCCGCCCTGCGTAGGGGACGTCTCCCCAAGTGTCGCTACCGGGCTCGCCCGGGGCGGGAATGAGACCGCGGCGCCAGAGCTCCCGTCCCGTGCGCGCGTCGTGCGCCGCCACGACGCAGGCCTCGGGTCCACCCCAGGGGCGGCAGCTTCGCCCGGAGATCACGCGTCCGTCGGCGATGATGGGCCCCGAGGAGTGCGTGGCCGAGTGCACGCGGTAGTCGAAGATCATCGTCTCCCAGACCATCTCCCCGGTGAGAGCGTCGAGCGCGAATACGAAGTTGTCGTCGCTCGTGTTGATGATCATCCGGTCGTAGATGGCCAGGTTGCGGTTGTTCCGCGCGTTGGCACCGACCATCTCATAGAGATCGGCTGGTATGTCGCGTGTGTACTCCCAGACCAGGTCACCGCTCACGGCGTCCAGAGCCTGGATCACGTCCTGAGCCTGGGGCACGTAGAGCATGCCCCCGTACGCGAGGGGCGTGATCTCCCCGGTGCCGGGCTCCAGGTCTCTCGTCCACACCATGCGAAGCTCGGCTACGTTCTCTCGACTCACCTGGTCGAGCGGGCTGTATCCCCAGCTGTCCAGCGTACGACGCCACATCAGCCAGTCTCCGGGCGCCGGGTTCTGCAACATGGCGTCGGTCACCGGAACGAACGGGCCGCGCGCCTGTGCGCGCGCGGGGGTCGGCGCCAGGACGACCACGAAGAAGAGCCCCAGGGCCAGGTGGTCCCACGCTCGGTTGCGCATGCGGGATCCTCTCTGCGCTACGGAAGCGCCAGCGCGATCAACTCCGGGATCTCCCGCCCACCGCCAACTGCGACAGCGATGTACTGGCGCCCCTCGTGCAGGTACGTGATGGGGTTCCCCCACGGGATCGCGGGCAGCTCGACCGACGCGATGTACTCCCCCGTATCCTTGTTATACGCCGTGATCGTGCGGCCCACTGCCTCTTCGTCGGCCACGTCGCGTCCGCCGGAGTTGACGATGAGGAGCGTCTTGGTGACCAGAGGGCCGCCGCCCGCCATCCCCGCCCCGCCCCCGAGCGGCCCCAGGTTGAGATGCCTGATCGCCGGATGGTTGCGCGGCCCGTCACCGTGCGGCACGGTCCAGAGCGTCTCCCCCGTGTTCAGATCGTAGGCGGTGATGCGCTTGTACGGTGGCTTCACGATCGGCAGCTCGTACGGCCCGGGGATCGGCTCCGCCCACGGGTCGGTGAAGTAACCGACGGTGGCCGGAGCAGCGTACGGAACCAACTCGACCGTGCGCAGGCGCGTCTGTGACGGTACGAACATGCGCCCGGTCTCTGGGTCGACCGCCGCCCCGGGCCAATTGATGCCGCCACCCGTGCCCGGCGCCTGAATGACGGGCTTCATCGTGCCGCGCAGCGCGGGCGGCGTGAAGATCGGCCCGAACCGCGCGCGCTCCGCGACGATTTCGAGCGCCATGGCGCGGAGCTCGGGCGTGAAGTCGATGAGGTCGTCCTCCGTCACACCCTGGAGGTCGAAGGGCGCCGGCTTGGTCGGGAACGGCTGCGTCGGCGAGTACCATTCGCCGGGTACGTCTCCCTGCGGCACCGGGCGCTCCACGATCGGCCAGACCGGCTCCCCCGTGCGCCTGTCGAGCACATAGGTGAACGCCTGCTTGCTCGGCTGCGCGATCGCCTTGATCTCGCGTCCATCCACGGTGATATCGAGCAGGTTGCCCGCGGTGGGGAAGTCGTAGTCCCAGAGCCCGTGGTGCACCGCCTGGAAGTGCCACACGCGGCGGCCGGTCTCGACGTCGACCGCCACGATGCTCTCGGCGAAGAGGTTGTCGCCCCGGCGCATGCCGCCGTAGTAGTCGTTCGTGGGCGTGCCGGTGGGCAGGTAGACCAGCCCGAGCTCGTCGTCTACGGCCATGGTGCCCCACACGTTCGTGTGGCCGCTGTACCGCCACGAGCCGTTCTCCCAGGTCTCGGCTCCGAACTCCCCCTCCTGTGGGATGGTGTGGAAGCGCCACTTCATCTCACCGGTGCGCGCATCGAATCCGCGTACATGGCCCGGGGTCGCCTCACGCCGCGTGAGGTAGGTGTCCTGCACGATGCTCCCCACGACGACCACGTCGCGGGCGATGGCGACGGGCGAGGAGTGCGTGTAGCGCTCCACCTCGATATCGCGGCCCAGCGAGACGCTCATGTCGACGAAGCCGCCCTGCCCGAAGTCGGGGTAGAGCTCGCCCGTCTTCGCGTTGAGCGCGACGAGGCGCATGTCGTGCGTCGCCCAGAAGATGCGCGCGTCGTCGCTGCGACTGTCCTTCCAGTAGGCGACGCCCCGGTGCTGCCACCCCATGCTGGCGGGACGGCGCAGCTGATCGTAAGCGCGTGGATCGAAGGACCACACCAGCGCGCCGGTGCCGGCGTCGAGCGCCGCGACTTGGCCGAACTCGGTGCTGAGGTACACGAGCCCGTCGACCATGAGCGGGGTCGTCTTGAAGTCTGCCGACAGGAGCTCCGGCTCGCGTTCCTTCACCTCAGTCGAGATGGAGGTCGAGCGCCATGCGATCCGGAGGTCCGCGAAATTCTGGGCGTTGATCTGATCGAGCGGCGAATACTTGGTGTTCGAGTGGTCGCCCCCCGTCGCGTGCCACTCCGCGGCGGGTCGGACCGACTGGGCCGCGACCGGCTCGATCGGGAGAGCCACCAGCAGCGCCAGTGCGGCCGGGACGACCACCTGCAGAAATCCGCCGACGGCTCGGCGCGCATAGCTCGCGCGGACGTCCTCGTTCAACGAGGTCATGCAGTTGCCTCCGCAGTCGTTACGCGACCCCCGCCCCCGACACCCCGACGTATACCGAGTAGAGCGACTGACTGGCGGTCATGAAAAGGCGGTTACGCTTCGCGCCACCGAAGCACACGTTGGCGCACCGTTCCGGCAGGCGTACCGCGCCGATCACGCCGCCGCCGGGCGCGACGGCGAGCACGCCATCACCCGCACCGGCCCACACGTTGCCGTCGCGGTCGCACTTTATGCCGTCCGCCGCGACGGGGTCGCCCGTGCCGGGTGCCTGCAGCTGGGCGTGTCGGCGCCCGTTCGCGAGGCGTGCGCCCGACACGTCCCAGACCTTGATCTCCCTCCCGGCACCGGTATCGGCCACGTAGAGGCGCTGATAGTCGGGCGAGAAGCAGATGCCGTTGGGCGCCCCGATCTCGTCGGTGACCATGGTGATCGTGCCCGTCTGGCCATCGACGCGGTACACCGCGAGCGGCAGCTCCTGCTCGGCTCTGGACCCCTCGTAGTCGCCCCTGATCCCATAGGGCGGGTCCGTGAACCAGATGCTCCGGTCCGCGTGCACCACCACGTCATTGGGCGAGTTCAGGCGTTTGCCGTCGTAGCGCTCGGCGATCACGGTCACCGTTCCATCGTACTCGTAGCGGACGACGCGCCGCCCGCCGTGCTCGCAGGAGAGCTGGCGACCCTCGTGGTCGAACGTGTTCCCGTTGCTGTTGCCCGACGGGCTGCGGAACTCCGTGACGCGACCGTCGTCCTCGATCCATCGCAGCTGGCGATTGTTCGGAATGTCGCTCCACACGAGATACCGACCGACGCCGTTCCAGGCCGGACCCTCTGCCCAGAGCGTGCCGACGTGATGGCGTTGGATGGGCGTGTTGAAGAGGATGTAGCGGCGAAAGCTCGGATCGAGAGCAAGGATGTCGGGATCCGGATACGGGAGCGGACTGTTGCCCGACCAGTCCCGCGGCCGATAAGGCGGAACCTGGGGCGGAACCTGGGCCGGTTGCCGCGTGAGGGCGGGCAGCAAGGCGGGCACCAGGGCGGCGCCCCCGAGCGACGCGGTCAGAAAGAGTCGTCGCCGCATGCTCAGCCCCCGAGCGCGGCGGCTTTCGGGAAGCCCGCTCGACTGAGGATCGATCGCAACGGGGTCATGGCCGCCTCCTTCGTCCTGCAGGAAAGTCCTGCCGATTCTAGGACGCCACCGCGAGGTTCGCCAGCGCTCGCCGTCGAAGCCACCGTGCACACAGCGGAGCGCGGCGTTGCCGTCGGCTGCCTTCGTGATACGGACGAGGAGGCCAGGCATGAGCGACTCTAGCGGATCAGCGTTCCCAGCCAGAGCGCGTATCCGATGAGACCGACGATGATGATGGCCCCGACGACCATGCCCCGTCGGTAGACGACGAGGTGGCGCGCTTGCGCGTCCGTCGCCCGGCGCTGCATCTCGAGGCTCTCCGTCGTGACGCGCCGATACTCCTCGAAGTGCGCGCGCTGCGTCTCGGGGATCTGCGCGAGGAGTTCGTCGGTGCGGTCATTGGGGGCCATGGGTTCTCCGGTCCGTGGTTTCGTTGCCTACATCAACGGAGGGGGTGGATGGATCTCGCTGCTCGATCGCGTCGGCGGTCAGGACCACGCTGGCATGGAGCCCCCGTCGGTCGATACTTGGATGCGGGTCCGCTCCACGTCGGGGAACGGTCGCAGGTACACCTGGTACGTCCCGCCCTCGTTCGATGTCCACTTCGCTGCCCGACGCGGAAGCGAGTGGTAACGGTCGTCGGCCGACCCGCCCGCGTCTCCTACTCCACCAGCGCCGCGTAGACCATCCGCTTGAACTGGTCGCGGAAGTTCACGTCCCGATTCGGGTTGATCTGGATCATGAAGATGCCGATCAGGTCCTGCGCCGGGTCGATCCAGAACGACGTGCCGGCAGCGCCGAACCAGTAGTACGTGCCCACGGAGTCGGGCAGCCCGTCGAGAGCGGCCTGGTCCTTCACGGTGAAGCCGAGGCCGAAGCCCCAACCGTCTGCCAGGAAGCTCGTGCCGTCGTCGTTCACGTGGTCGGTCGTCATGAGCGCGATGGTGGACGGCGAGAGGATGCGTGCGCCGTCGAGCTCGCCGCCGTTCAGCAGCATCTGGGCGAAGCGCGCATAGTCCTGCGCGGTCGAGACGAGCCCGCCGCCGCCCGAGAAGAACGTTTCCTCGGGTGCGTACGAGCCCGCGCCCACGACCTCGAGCGTGCCCCCTGCGCCGGCGTGCCCGTAGAGCTCGGCGAACCGCCTGCGCGCGGCCGGCCGCACGAAGAAGCCCGTGTCGTCCATGCCGAGCGGCTCGAAGATGCGCTCCCGCAGGAACACGTCGAACGGCTTTCCGCTCACGACCTCCACCAGCCTGCCGAGGACGTCCGTCGACACGCTGTAGTTCCAGCGCGTGCCGGGCTGGAAGAGGAGTGGGATCTTGCCGAGCTCCGTGACCATGTCGGCGAGCGTGGCCTGCCCGAGCGGGTTCGCCTGCCGATACACCTGGTCGACCACGGTGTTGGAGAACGACCCGTACGTGAGCCCGGACGTGTGGCGGAGCAGGTCGCGGATGGTCATGGGGCGCGTCGCGCGCTCCGTGGGAATGTTGTCGGGGCCGGTGGCGTCGGCGACGCGCGCGACCGGCAAGTTCGCCAGCTCGGGCAGGTAGCGCCCGACGGGCTCGTCGAGGAAGAAGCGGCCCTCCTCGTAGAGCATCATCACGGCCACGCTGGTGACGGGCTTGGTCATCGAGTAGATGCGGAAGATGTCGTTCGCCTCCATGGGGTCGCGCGCGGCGAGGTCGCGCATGCCCCGCGCGTCCACCCAGGCCACCTTCCCGTGCCGCACGACCATGCCGACCGCGCCCGCGAGGCGCCCCGCGTCGGCGTACTCCTGGAAGACCTCGCCGACCCGCTCGAGCCGCTCGGACGAGAGGCCGACCTCCTCCGGCGTCGCGCGCGGCAGGTCCTGCGCGAAGGCAGGGACGGCCAGCGGGCCCAGTGCCAACGAGCCTGCGAGGAGGAGGGCGGCCGGCACGGCGGCCGGACGGAATTGGCGACGCATGGGCGCTCCGGGCTCGGGTTCGCCGAGCGCTCACTGTAGGCGCCCCGAGGCGCGGCCGCCATGCGGCCGCGGCCATGGGCCGAGCCAGCATCCTGAACAGATACTGGAACGTCGCGAAGGCGCCCGGTTGGTGCGCCGAAGCGTCCGAGTGTAGTTCAACGGAGGGGTGGGATGGATCTCGCTGCGCTCGATCGTCTCGGCGGTAGACGCTTCGGGCTATCGTCTCCGCTTCCGCGCCTCGGCTCGAACCGCTCACGCGGTCCTTCAGCCCCTCCGTCTACCGCAGCCCCCCCGCCTCTTCGACCTTCCGGCGCAACAGGCTGGCGTAGTTGGTGACCACCGTCAGGACCCGCGCCGAGTCCCTCGGAGGTGCGGCCACGAACAGCATGCGCTGGCCGTCCGGGCTCAGTGCCCATGAGTGTCCCGCTGTGTCGAGCAGTCGCACGTGCGTCAGGCGGCGGGGCGTGCCGCCTGTCACGCGGCCGTCGCTGAAATCCAATGGAACGGAGTAGAGAAAACCATCGGACCCCTGGCAGACGATCTCCCGCCCGTTGGGCATCCACTTACCCTCAATGCACCCCTCCGGAGTAACTGGGTACACCGCCCCGCCCAGCGGAAATGCGGACACGAACACCTCGTACTGCCGCCGACCGATCGCCGTCCAGAGGACCCACTGCTGGTTAGGTGAGAACTCGAATCGCCTAGACGAGGCCGAGGGGAGGAGGAGGTGGGGCGCCGAACGCTCCTCTTCGGCGCCCCGCCGCGCTTCAATCCACAGCCGCTTTGGTCACGGGAAGATCACCTCGTCCGGCATGGGCTGGATAACTTGCGTGCCGTTGCCGACCTCACCGCTGATGTTTCGCCACCAGCAAAACGCCTCGCCGCCGGTGCTGACCGCACACGCGTGGTTCCGCCCCACGGACAGCGAGGAGAAGGTCGTCGAGCCTGCGACCAGCGCGGGCACCATGAGCTTCGGTCCCGGCGCCCCCACGCCTGCCTGGCCGAAGTTGTTGGCTCCCCAGCAGTAGGCGACACCAGTCGGCGTGAGGCCGCAGGTGTTGCGCCCCCCCGCTGAAAGAGTCTCGAAGTGCTCGGTGGTAGCGACCGGCACTGGCGTGGATTGCTGGTCCGGGGAGTTGTTGCCCAACTGGCCGTTGAGGCCCCGCCCCCAGCAATAGGCCTCGCCCGACGACAGAGCACAGGTGTGGACGAACCCGGCCGTGACATGGTCGAAGTCGATCAGTGACATCACCGGCACGGGCCTGAAGCTCGTGGTGATCGTGGCATCGCCTAGCTGCCCACTGTTGTTTAACCCCCAGCAGTAGGCGTCTCCGTTCGTCGTCACGGCGCACGTGTGACGCTCACCGGCGCTGAGGTCGGCAAAGCTCAGCGGCGTCGGCTGCCCCGACGGAGGCAACACTGCCGTCGGAACGTTGCGATTGCCCCCGCCCCCCACGCCGAGCCCACCAAAGCTGTTGCTTCCCCAGCAGAAGGCGCGCCCGTCGGGCGCGAGCGCGCACGTGTGCAATCCCGATCGGCTGGCTGCGATCAACGTGTACGTACCGGTGATCTCCGTGGGCATGGAGCGGTCGATGTTCGTCCCGTCTCCGAGCTGCCCAGATCGATTGTCGCCCCAGCAGTAGGCGTGCCCGTCCGCGGTGAGCGCGCACGTATGCTCATTTCCGGTGCTGATCGCCGCGAACCTGACGTCAGTGGCCACTGGAACGGCCGTCAGCCGCGAAGTCGTGGTGCCGTCGCCCAACTGTCCGAATCCGTTTTGGCCCCAGCAGTACGCCCTACCCGTCGCGTCGAGCGCGCACGAGTGGGAGCCGCCGGCTCCGATTGCCACGATCCCACCCTGCACCGTCAGTGTCGCCAGCCCCACCTCCCCCGCCGCACTCGCGCTGATCGTCGCCACCCCGTCCGCAACCGCCGTCGCGAGCCCGTCCTGGTCGACCGTGGCCACATCCGTGTCCGAGCTCGCCCACGTCACCGTCGGCCCGCTGAGTACAGAGTCGTCTGCGGCGTAAAGGATCGCCATGAACTCCTGCGTGGCGCCGGGCGCTTGGGTCGCCTCGATCGGCGCCACTTCGATGCGCGCCACGCCGATCACATCGAGCGTGGCGCCGCCGGTGACCCCAGCCGCCGAGGCGCTGATCGCGACGGTCCCATCGGCCAGGCCGGTCGCCAGCCCCATCTCGTCCACCGTCGCGACATCCGTGTCACCACTCCCCCACGTGAACGTCGCCGGGAGCGTCGCCCCGTGGAGGTCGTAGGCCACTGCAGCGAACTGCTGCGTCATCGTCTCGACGACGGATGCCTGATTCGGTGTCACCTCGATCGTGCCCAAGAACCCCTGCTCGGGCCTGAACTTGATGGGCAGCGTCCGGCCATCGAGGAGCGGGATGTACTCGTTCGTGATGACGTTCTTGAGCTCGCGGCCCGAGTTGACCACGTCGACGTCGGCGAAGCCCAGCTATACGCCGCCCACCAGCACGCGTATGCGATACGTCTTCGCCGGATCGAGATCGAAGTTGTTTGTGTGCCAGTTCACGATGTAATGCTGGGCCGTCGCGTCGAGCCGCACGTTGGTCGAGGTCGTTCCGGGCACGAAGGTCGTGAGAACGGACCCGCAGCTCGCACCCGACAACACGCAGATCTCCACGTTCGGCGCGAGCGCGGGATCGAATACTCCGCCGACCACCGGCGCGCTCACCATCGGGGGGAGGAAGTATAAATGCGGCTTGCCGAGGTGCACCGCGTCGCTGATCAGCTGCTGCGGAACCACGTCTTCGGGTACAAGAGCAGTTGGCACGGCGTCGTTGCTGCAGGCAGCAACGCCAATGGAAAGGGCGACGAGCGAGAGCGCTCGCGTGCGGGCGACCGTCCGTGGGCACACGCCGTCGCGAGCTGTCGCGTAGATGCCCGTGAACGTCGAGGGAGAAGGGCGGTTTCGGGCGCAGAGGACCTCGGTGCCGCTTGGACTCGATGCCGGCGCTGGTGTCGACGGTACGACAACCGCGCATAGGGTGCGCATGCGAATGGCTCCGGGCCGAAGAGGTACGACTGGACATGCTATGTGGCGGCGATTAGGTCGGCAAGTAGACATGGCGCGGGGCACCATGGTCGGCTCGCTTCACTCACCGACAAGAGACCCAGCACAGGTTATCTGCCACGCGGGTGCCACGCTATCACGCCAAGCACAACCCCCTGGGCATGCCATCGTGCTCCGCGATTGACTGACCTTGGACGTCCGACGCAGGGAGTGGCTAACTCGCCGGCGGCCCCGGCTCAACGAGGAAGTCGTCCCACCATACTAGCGTCAGCGTTTAACTCAACGGAGGGCAAGAGATTGATCTCGCTGCGTTGAGATCGTCTCGGCGGTCAGCGCTTCGGGAGGTGGTGGGATTCACGGGCGCTTCGCGCCCCGTGGCCTCGCGAGTCATCGCTCGGGCTTCGATGACCACTCCAGTCGCTCAGCTCGATCCCACGTGGCGCTATTCTTCGGAAATCGCGTGGGTCCGAACGGGCAGACTCCGACTACGGCGTTGGGCCCCAGTATCGGGCGGACGCAATTAGCGGAGGGGGTGGGATTCACGGCGCTTCGCGCCCGTGGCCTCGCGACTATGCCCGCGGACTCCGAGTGTCATCCCTGTCGCTCGGCTCGAACCCACTCGGCGATTTCCTACGGAAATCGCGTGGGTTCGAACTCGAGGACTTTGAGGACCGGACGAGGCCGCCTTTCGCGGACAGCCGTTCTTACGGAGGGGGTGGGATTCGAACCCACGTAGCCTTTGCAGGCTGCCGGTTTTCAAGTTCGCAGCGACGTTTTGCCTGCGGTTGCGTCTGGTTGCGTTTCGTTGTCGGAGCAGGAGTTTCAGGCCACCGGTGCAGCAAACGCGTTGCGTTGCGTTGCGCCTGTCTGCGCGCTGCGTTGGCAAAACGTTGGCAGAGTTACCCCGCCAACCCCACCGTCACAAGACGGAACCGGCTCACCTCCGACCCGAGACAGCTCCAGGTAGTCCTGGGTCGAGAGCAGCAGGAGCAAATACGCATGTGCGTCCGCCGCGTCTCTCGCGAACCATTCCGGCAACACGAAGCGCTCAACGTAGCTCTCGGCAGGACCGAGTTCGTCTTCCTCGAAGGCGGCGGTGATTTGGACGCGAATCACGGACCCTCCCCAGGGCCGATCCGCTGCTCGTCCATGCGATCTATCCGCTCTTTAAGCGCCTCAAGTCGCGTCTCGATGCGCTCCATGCCATCCAACACTCGCTGATGCGTTCCGACATCGTCGTCGAGTCGGATCTGCTGCCAGGTCCGGCGCACGCAGGTAACCATTGCCGCGCCGGCGATTACGCTCAGGGCCGCGACACCCAAGTACCCGACCATCCACACGGCCCATATAACGATTCCCGTGATCATGGGGCCAGAATGAGGGCGGAGGAGACCAGCAGCAATGGCTGGATGGGACGTCAGCTCGGAGGAACGGTCGCCCCAATACCAATAGGCGCACGAGCGTGGGCAGGATTACGCGGCTCAGCCCATTCCTCCACCTCGGCCAAGCATCGAAAGTGAGGGGCCTCGCCGGGGGTGCGCCTAGGGCGTTCCCGCGGGCGTGTCGTTCTAGGTCAGTAGGTGGGGAGCCCCTGGGATACCTCAGTGGCGCAACCCAATTGAATCACGCCGCCGTCAGGTAAAGGTACTTCTGGAACCCGGTGAACATCCGGCCGATTTCCTCCGGCACCCCCAATTGAGCCACGGCATCGGCGATCGAGTCGTGATACCTGAGCTTCAGCAGGGGCGTCAGCTTTTCAAGGTCAAGCTCTTCGACGCCGACCGTGACATAGTGCTGAAGGACGAAGTTGAGAAACGCCTGCTGTTTGTCGCTGAACTGATCTCTCAAGTGCACACGCGCGCTGGCTGCGCGCACGTCGCGGGTCACAGGCGTCATCGCAAACGCAACGTAGGCTAGCACGTCAAAGAGATCGCTCGCCTCGGCGTCTATGATCCGCTGCATCTCGGCCAGTTGATCATGCCCGAAGCCCTTCTCGGCGAGGCCCTGAAGCAGCTTCTTGCGCGTGTCTGGCGCGCTCCAAATGGCGCGCAACTCCTCCTCGTTGTGGAAGAAGTCGGGCAGCTTGCCGAAGAGCAGCTCCATGAACTGCTGCGCGCTCATGGGAGTTCCATCAGGATGCCAGAAGCTCGTGCAGGTCATGTGTTGGATCGTGCGCTCTTTGCCGTCGGCCAGCTTCACCTTCGCCTTCCTCCGGCACACGCACGGGCGCTGGCCGCATGTGGGGCACGGCTCTTCAGGACAGACGCAGGGGCTCTGGCCGCAGACACGGCACGGGCCGGGAGGAGGCTTGACGCACACGCAGGGCGATCGGCCACTAGTGGAGCACGGCTCATCCACTTCCGGCGGTTCCGGCTCGCCATCCCACTCCGGGTCGAGGAAGTGCTGGTGCGCCTTCACGAAGTCATAGATCGTGAAGTAATCCTTGCCATCGAACAGCCGGGT
>VGVR01000018.1 GCA_016873995.1 Gemmatimonadota bacterium | reverse complement strand
GCCTCGACGCCGGCCGCCGCGCAGCCGAAGTCGGCCCCCACGCCGGAGGTCAGGGCCGCCGCACCTCCTTTGCCGCGGTCCGCCGAGGCGCCTCCGGTTCAGACGGCCGCCCACGCCGCCCCGTCCACGTCTTCAGCGAGCACTGCCGAGGGCCGCGACAACCTGCGCCGGGTGCTCCCCGTCGTCTCCCGCGCCGCTGCGCTCATTCAAGCTTTCCGCGAGCACGGGCACCAGCTCGCGCGACTCGATCCGCTCGGCGGCGACCCGCCGGGCCACCCGCAGCTCTCGCCGGCGTTCTTCGGCACGTCGATGGAGGAGCTCGCCGCGCTCCCCGCCTCGCTCGTGATGGACGACGCCGCGCCCGGCGTCTCAGTCGCGGACGCGCTCACGGGACTCGAGCGCGTATACGCGGGCTCGCTGGGCTACGAGTTCGAGCACCTGGACGACCATGTGAAGGTCGACTGGCTCTGGGACCAGGTCGAGACCGGCGCACACTTCCCGACGCTGTCGCAGGAGGACAGGAGGAAGCTCGTCCGCAGGCTATGCGAAACCGAGGGACTCGAGCAGTTCCTCCACCGCGCGTATCTCGGGCAGAAGCGATTCTCCCTCGAAGGAACCGATGCGCTCGTCCCCATGCTCGACCTCGTCATCGAGCAGCTCGCGCGGAGCGGCGCGCGTGAGGTGGTGCTGGGCATGGCACACCGCGGCCGCCTGAACGTGCTCACCCACACCGTGGGCGTGTCGTACGGCGAGCTCTTGGCCGAGTTCGAGGGCCCGTCGCTCCGGGGCGGCCAGCTCCACGTCGGCGGCACGGGAGACGTGAAGTACCACCACGGCGCCCGCGGCACGCGCGACATCGACGGCGCGGGCACGGTGCGCATCACGCTCGCGCCCAACCCCAGCCATCTGGAGTTCGTGAACCCGGTCGTAGCGGGCTGGGCTCGCTCTCGTCAGTTCGACAGCGTGGCGAACGGTTCGGAGCCCGACTACGACGCGGTGGTCCCGGTTGTGATCCACGGCGACGCTGCCTTCGCTGCAGAAGGCGTGGTCGCCGAGTCGCTCAACATGGCGCGGCTGCCTGGATATCACGTCGGGGGCACGATTCACCTCATCGTGAACAACCAGATCGGCTTCACCACCGATCCGCGGGACGGCCGGTCCACGTACTACTCGAGCGACCTGGCCAAGGGGTACGCGATTCCGATCGTGCACGTGAACGCCGACGACCCCGAGGCTTGTCTAGCGGCGGTCCGGCTCGCCACGGCGTACCGCGCGCGCTTCCGCGACGAGTTCGTGATCGATCTCATCGGCTACCGGCGCTATGGGCACAACGAGGGCGACGAGCCGGCGTACACGCAACCGGTGAAGTACAACGCCATCGCGACGCACCCGACAGTGGGCGCCATCTACGCGCAGCGGCTCGTCGCCGAAGGCGTGGTGACGCAGGACGAAGTGCAGAGCATGCGCGACGTGGTAGCGCATACCATGCAGCGTGTGCAGGACGACGTGCGCGACTACGAGCCCTCCGGGGATCCCGTTCCCGACGACGAGCGCGAGGCACCCGTCGTGCCCGAGACGACGGGCGTGAACCTGGATGCGCTCGACAAGATCAACCACGCCACGGTGCAGCTCCCCGAGGGCTTCACGCCGCACCCGAAGCTCTGGCGCCAACTCTCGCGGCGCTCGTCGGCGCTCACGCCCGAACGCACGTTGGACTGGGGGCACGCGGAGACGCTCGCCATCGGCAGCCTGCTCCTGGAAGGCATTCCGGTGCGCATCAGCGGCCAAGACGCGCAACGCGGCACCTTCAGCCACCGCCACCTCGTCCTGCACGACGCTTCCACCGGAAAGCGGTACGTGCCCATCACTCGCATCGCCGAGGCGCGGCTCGAGGTCTACAACTCACCGCTGTCGGAGACCGCCATCCTCGGCTTCGAGTATGGATACTCCGTGGGCGCCGACACCGACGTCGTCATGTGGGAGGCCCAGTTCGGCGACTTCGCGAACGTAGCGCAGCCGATCATCGATCAGTTCCTGTCGTCGGGCCGCATGAAGTGGGCGCAGTACTCACGCCTCATCCTCCTGCTGCCGCACGGCTACGAGGGGCAGGGACCGGAGCACTCGAGCGCCCGGCTGGAGCGCTTCCTCCAGCTCTGCGCCGAGGACAACATCCGCGTCGCCTACCCTACCACGCCGGCTCAGTACTTCCACCTGCTCCGCGGACAAGCACTCCGGCGCCCCGAGCGTCCGCTCGTGGTCATGACGCCCAAGAGCCTTTTGCGGCACCCGCTGGCTGCCTCCACCGTCGAGGAGCTCACCTCGGGCCGATTCCGGGCGGTGCTGCCGGATCCCACGCCGAGTGACGCCGCGCGTATCACGCGACTCGTCCTGTGCTCGGGCAAGTTCTACTTCGACGTGGAGACGCACGCGCGTCGCTCGGAGGCGGCGAGCACCGCCCTGGGACGCGTGGAGTCGCTGTACCCGTTCCCGGGGGATGACATCGTGGCGCTCGTGGGAGCGTATCCGAATCTGCGCGAGGTCATCTGGGCGCAGGAGGAGCCGCGCAACATGGGGGCGCTGACGTACATCGGTCCGCGCCTGCGCGCGGTGGTGCCCCGGCGCGTTCCGCTCGCCTACGTGGCCCGGCCCGAGCGGGCGAGCCCCGCCGAAGGGAAGAACAAGGACCACGTGCGCCAGCAGGAAGAGCTGATTCTGCGGGCGCTCGGGTTCGCCGGCGAAGAGACGAGAGCCGAGTAGCCTCGTCCGCGCTCACCACTCCAGCAGGATCTTCCCGAAGCTCTCGTTGGACTCCATGCGTCGGTGCGCCTCTGCCACCGCGCTCGCCGGATACACGCGATCGATCACCGGCACCAGCTCGCCAGCGTCGAAGCCGGCCAGGACGTCGCGCTCGAACGCGCGGGCCACGACAGCTTTCTCCGCCACGGGTCGCGCCCGCAGCACCGTGCCGCGTATCGACGCGCGCCGTCCCATCAGCGCCCGTAGGCTCAAGGGTGCCTCGGCGCCGGCGGGCACGCCCACGACGATGTGGCGCCCACGCTCGGCCACGACCCGCTGGTTCCCGGCCAGGTAGGCTCCGCCCACCAGGTCGAGAATCACGTCTACGCCGCGCCCTCCCGTCAGCTCGAGCACCCGCTCCGGCCAGCGCTCGTCCGCCAGCACCCCGTGCTCGAGGCCGAGCTCCCCGGCGCGGGCCAGCTTGTCGGCGGTGCGCGAAGTGCCGATCACGTGCACCCCCGCGCGGCGCGCGAGCTGCACGGCCGCGGTGCCGACCCCGCTCCCCACCGCGTGCACGAGCAGTATCTCACCGGCCGTCAGCCCTTCCTGCAGGAAGGCGGCGTCGTACGCGGTCATGAAGACCTCCGGAATCGCCCCTGCTACGCTCAGCGGCATCCCGGTGGGCGTGCGAACCAGCGTCTCGGCGGGCGATACGGCGTACTCGGCGTATCCGCCGCCGCCCAGGATGCCCATCACCGGATCTCCCTCACGAAGCCCCCGCACGCCGGCGCCGACGGCGTCCACGGTGCCCGCCAGCTCGAGCCCCAAGATGTCCTGCGGAGATCCGGGCGGTGCCGGGTAGCGCCCGAGGCGTTGGCTCAGGTCCGCGCGGTTGAGCCCCGACGACGCCACGCGCACGCGTACCTCGCCCGGGCCGGGCGCGGGGCGCGCGACCTCACGAAGCTCGAGCACCTCCGGACCGCCGGGACCCCGCATCACAATCGCGTTCATCATGTCGCTCATGGAGTGGCTTCTAACTAGGTTCGAGCGCCCATGCAACTACCGTTCGCACTAGAGCGCCCGCTCGTCTTCTTCGACATCGAGACCACCGGCCTCGACCTGAAGAACGATCGCATCATCGAGCTCGCTTTCATCAAGGTGACGCCCCAGGGCGACGTCCTCGAGCGAACGCGCAGGTTCAACCCCGGGATCCCCATTCCGGCGGAGGCCACAGCCGTCCACGGGATCACGGACGCGGACGTGGCGGATCAGGTACCGTTCTGCCGCACCGCGAAGAGTCTCGTCGATGTCTTCGAAGGATGCGATCTGGCCGGCTTCAACATCCGGCGCTTCGACCTGCACATGCTGGTCCACGAGTTTCGCCGCTGTGCCGTCGAGTTTTCGCTCGTGGGGCGGCGAGTCCTCGACATGCAGACGATCTTCCATCGGGAGGAACGTCGGGACCTGTCGGCGGCGGCGCAGTTCTACTTGGGCCGTGAGCACGAGGAGGCGCACAGCGCCCTCGGGGACATC
Organism: Gemmatimonadota bacterium; assembly: GCA_016873995.1. GTDB lineage: Bacteria > Gemmatimonadota > Gemmatimonadetes > Longimicrobiales > Gaopeijiaceae > UBA2982. The sequence continues at coordinate 60,153 of VGVR01000018.1, read as the reverse complement.
CGCACCGCTGCCGCGGTCCTTGGAGCGCAGCTCGCACGCTATCCACAGGTACCCAAGGATCTCGACGGGCTGCACGACTACTGTGAGAAGTACGCCCCCTTCCGCACCGAGGTCGACCGCTGGTTCACGGGCCCGGCCGAGGCTCGCGTCTTCCGCCGCGGGAAGCATCGCGGCCAGACCCTCGCGGACGTGGCCCGCGAGGCGCCGGATTACCTCCGCTGGATGCTCGGCGCCGAGGACATGGACGAGGAGGTCCTGCGGGTGGTTCGCGAGGCGCTCGGGGAAGGAGCGGCTGCCACGGAAGCGACCGCGTGAGGGCGACCCGAGCCCTCACCTCTGGCCGCCGGACCCTGGCTCGAAGCCAGGCGTATACGGGGCCGGCGCGGCCGGAGTCGGCGCTCCGCCATCAACTTCTCGCGAATACCCACATGACATCGTCTCGGGCACGGACGGCGCCTCCGCTATTCGTCGCAGTCGCCTTCTTGGCGGCCTGCGGTGGGGGCGAGCCCGCCCAGGACGCGTCTCCACCTGAATCCGCCGCCCCCGCGCAGGGCTTCTTCGGCACCGCCCCCGCTGCCGTGGCCGCCGCCCCTTCGATCGTGATGCTGCGCCCGACCGGCGCCGCCGTGACGCTCCCGCCTCGCGAGAGCCCGCGCATGGATCAGCTCGGCCTCGCGTTCACGCCCGGCACGCTCCTCGTGCGCGTCGGCGAGACGGTGCACTTCACCAACAGCGAGACCATCGCCCACAACGTGAACGTCATGTTCTCCGATAACGACTCGACCGTGCTCGACTACGACACCGACCCCGCCGGTGCGACCGACCATGCGTTCGATCGCGAGGGGGGCTATGAGGTGACCTGCGCGCTCCATCCCGGCATGCGCGCGTTCATCTATGTAACCTCGGCGCCCTATGCGACCTTCGCGCAGAACAACGGCGCGTTCCGCATAGGAGATGTACCGCCCGGATCGTACACGCTCTCGATTTGGAGCGTCGACCCGGCACAGCGGAGCGAGCGGGCCCTGGAGGTGACCGGGCCGAGCACCGAGGTCACACCGTAGTCCCCGACCCCCAACCCTTCCCCCATGCTGCTCAACGCCCACTCCGGCCTCCGCCACCTCGTCCTGCTGCTCGGCATCGTCGTGGTGGCCTACGCGGCTTACGGGCTCATCGGCAAACGGCCCTATGACACGCGCATGCGCATACTGGCGACGGCGTTCACGGCGAGCCTCGACCTGACCGTCCTGCTCGGCATCGCGCATCTCTTCACGAGCACGTTCTACCCACAGCTCGTGGGCCACCTCACGATGATGGCCCTCGCGCTGGCGATCGCGCACATCGTCTCCGTGGTGCAGCGTCGCCGCCCCCTCGAGCAGCGCACCTACGGGCCGCACGTCGTGGGCACACTCGTGGTGCTGGCCGTGATCTCGGTCGGGATCCTCGCCATCGGCCAACCCGTCGTCGGCTAGTGCAACCGCTCGCGCCGCTCGAGATCCTGCCCGGGGCCAGCAGGTCGTCCGGGCCTTCGGACCTCGGGATGGTCATGAGTGGTGGCGGGGCCCGCGCAGCCTATCAGGTAGGATTCCTACGGGCGCTCGCGCGCCGCTTCCCCGAGCTGCGTATCCCCTACATCACAGGGGTCTCTGCGGGAGCGATCAACGCGGCCCACCTCGCCTCACACCACGGCACGTTCTTCCAGGCGATCGAGGAGCTCAGCGAGCTGTGGGGTGACCTCACCATGTCCGATGTGTTCCGGACGGACACGCGCTCGCTCGCCATGAATGCCGTGCGTTGGCTCAGCCAGATCTCGTCGGGCGGCATGGCACCTCCGAAGCTCGCGCGTGGGCTGGTGGATACCCAGCCACTCCGTTCCTACCTCTCGGAGGTCTTGCACTGCGTGGACAATGAGCTGACCGGGGTTCAGCTCAACATCGACGCGGGCAGGCTGCGGGCCGTTGCCATCAGCGGCACCAGCTACTCGACTGGCCGCTCGGTCACCTGGATCCAAGGGCGCGACGTGAAGCTCTGGGAGCGGCCCGGCAGGCGACCCAAGCTGGCCCGGCTGACCGTCGAGCACATCATGGCGTCGGCGGCGCTTCCCCTCTTTTTCCCGGCCGTCGAGGTGGACAGCGCGTGGTACGGAGACGGAGGCATCCGCCTCGTCGCCCCCTTGTCGCCGGCCATTCACCTCGGGGCACGGCGCATCATCGCCATCTCCACCCGCTACGCCGCATCGCGCGTGGAAGAGGAAGAGAAGACGGTGTACGGATACCCGCCGCCGGTGCAGGTGATGGGCGTGCTCCTCAACTCGATCTTCCTCGACTTGCTCGATCACGATGCCGTACGTCTGGACCGACTGAATCGGCTCATCGCCGACCTGCCCGCGGAGCAGCGTGGCGACCTGAGCACCGTGCGGCTCCTCTCGCTGCGTCCCTCCGCCGATTTGGGGAGGATGGCGAGCAAGTTCGAGGCTCAGCTTCCGCGCGCGTTCCGCTTCTTGACCCGCGGCCTGGGGACCAAGGAGACCCGAAGCCCGGACTTCCTGAGCCTCATCCTCTTCCAGCCGGACTACCTGCGGGCCTTGATCGAGATGGGCGAGAAAGACGCAGAGGCGCGGGGCGCCGAGATCGACGCGTTCCTGCAGGCCGACTGAGCGGTCGGCGACCGACAGGCGAGACGTCCCCCACCCGCCCCCCGGGGGACCTGCTAGATTGGGGACACCCTGCCGCGGGTCGTCCTGCACCCGGAGGCCACATGACGAGCGACAAGAAGCTCGCGACGGAGCTAGAGGCGCGTGAAGTCGCCGAGCACGCCCGCGAGGAGCACTGGGAGCAGCGCAGCTTCGCGCGCTCGCTCTTCGAGGGAAGTCCACATTTCGGCCTGGTCTTCCCCCACCCGACCCCGGACCCGGAGGAGCAGAAACGGGCCGCTGAGTTCCTGAAGCGACTCGAGGCGTTCGCCGCCGAGCACATCGACGGCGACGCCGTGGACCGCGACGGGTGGGTGCCCCAGGAAGTGCTCGACGGACTCGCGGCGCTCGGCGCCTTCGGCATCAAGATTCCGGTCGAGTACGGCGGCCTCGGCTTCTCGCAGCTCACCTACGTGCGCGCGCTCGCGATCGTCGGCTCGCGCTGCTCGTCGACGGGCGCGTTCCTGTCGGCGCACCAGAGCATCGGCGTGCCCGGCCCTCTCCTCAAGTTCGGCACCGAGGAGCAGAAGGAGCGCTACCTGCCCAAGCTCGCGAAGGGCGCGCTCTCGGCGTTCGCGCTCACCGAGAAGGACGTAGGCTCGGACCCCGCCAACATGTCGACGACGGCGGTGCTCTCGCCCGATGGCTCGCATTGGATCCTGAACGGGGAGAAGCTCTGGACGACGAACGGCCCGCGGGCCGAGATCATCGTGGTGATGGCACGCACACCGGCGCCCGAGGGAACGAGGCGCAAGCCGATCACCGCGTTCATCGTCGAGACCGACTGGCCTGGCGTCGAGGTCGCGCACCGCTGCTCGTTCATGGGGCTGCGCGGGCTCTCCAACGGCATCCTCCGCTTCACCAACGTGCGGGTGCCGCGCGAGAACCTCCTCTGGGACGAGGGCAAAGGTCTCAAGCTCGCGCTCATCACGCTCAACACCGGGCGGCTGGCGCTCCCGGCGTTCTGCGCCGCGGCGGGCAAGCTCTCCCTCGACATGCTGCGCGACTGGTCGGCACACCGTGTCCAGTGGGGCAGGGCCATCGGCAAGCACGACGCCGTGGCGCAGAAGCTCGGCGGCATGGCGGCCGACACGTTCGCCATGGAGTCGCTGGTCGAGCTCATAGCCTCGATGGCTGACAGCGGACGGTTCGACATCCGCCTCGAAGCCGCCATCGCCAAGCTCTGGGGCAGCGAGACCGGCTGGAGCCTGGTGAGCGAAGCGGTGCAGGTGCGCGGCGGGCGCGGTTACGAGACGCACGACTCGCTCGAGGCTCGTGGCGAGACCGCTTATCCTGTGGAGCGTTGGCTGCGGGACATGCGCATCAACATGATCTTCGAAGGCTCGTCCGAGATCATGCGCCTGTTCATCGCGCGCGAGGCCGTGGACATGCACCTGCGCGTGGCTGGCGACCTCGTCAATCCGAAGGCACCGGCCGGGGCCAAGGTCAGCGCGCTGGTCCGCGCCGCCCTTCACTACGCTTGGTGGTACCCCACCCGATTCCTGGGATGGGGGTTCTGGCCGAAGCACGCGTCGTTCGGTCGCCTGGCGACGCACGTGCGTTTCGTGGAACGCGCTTCACGACGGCTCGCACGCGCCACGTTCCATGCCATGGTCCGCTTCGGTCCGGCGCTCGAGAAGCGCCAGGCCGTGCTCGGCCGCCTGGTCGACATCGGCGCGGACCTGTTCGTGATGAGCGCCACCATCGCGCGCGCACGCATGCTCGCGAACCGGGGCGAAGGCACCACCGCCCTCGAGCTGGCGGACCTGCATTGCCGCCGCGCCCGCCGTCGCATCAAGGAGCGCTTCCGTGCGCTCCTCGCCAACGACGACCGCGCGACCCACGTCGTCGCCAACCGGTTCCTGGACGGCGACCTCAGGTGGTTGGAACGCGGCGTCGTGCCGCTCGACGAGTACCGCAGCCGTGCCGTTCCGACCGAGGCGGCGGTGCGTGCTCGCGAGCCGGTCGCCGCCGGATGAGCTCGGTGCTGCACCCGCGCGCGTTCAGGGCCTCGGTCTACTGGACGCTCGGCCTGCTCTTCCTCGGCTCCGTCGTGCACGCAACCGGGTCGAGCCTCGCCTGCCCGGACTGGCCCACCTGCTACGGCACCATGGTGCCCGAGATGACCGGGGGCATCTTCTGGGAGCACCTGCATCGGCTCGTCGCGGGCGGCCTGCTCCTGCTCTGGGGGCTCGCCACCTGGCTAGCGCGTAAGGAGTCGGCCGACCGCCCCTGGGTCTTCAAGGCCGCCGTGGCCGGAGTTGTCCTCCTGCTCGTGCAGTCGGTCTTCGGCGGCCTCACGGTGCTCTACCAACTCCCCGACCTGGTCTCGTCGACGCACCTGGCGCTGGCATTCTCGTTCCTGGCACTCGCCACCGTGATGGCGACGGCGACAGCCGAGGCGCCACCCGCGCCACGGACCGCGGACGGCGAGGGCACGGGCCTCCGCACCTGGGCCGTCGTCGCCGCAGCCATGGTCTTCGTGCAGTCGGTCCTGGGTGCGCTCGTGCGTCACATGGACGCGGGTGTGGCCTGCATGGATTTCCCGCTCTGCCTCGGGCGCGTCGTGCCGCCGCTCGTCAACGCGCCCATCACCGTGCACTTCCTGCACCGCGCGCTGGCAGTCGTGACGACCGCGGTCGTGCTCGCCCTCTGGGTGCGCGCGCACCGGACCGAGACTTCGCCTCGCATCCGTACGTGGGCCACCGTGGCCGCGGCGCTCGTCCTGACCCAGGTCGGCCTGGGCGTGGCCTCCGTGATCACCGTGCTCGCGGTCGCGCCGGTGTCGCTGCACACCCTGGTCGCCGCGTCCCTCCTGGCGGCGCTCGTCCACATCGCCACGGCGATCCATCCCGCGCGGCGAGTCTCGCCCGCCGCCGTGCCCGCAGGCGTGGCCTGAGCGTTTCCGGTTGAACTGGGCCGAGCTCGGCGACACGCTCGCCGCGGTCAACGCGAGCCTGAACGCGACCAGCGCGATCGCGCTGTTCGTCGGCTTCGTCATGATCAGACGGCGCGCGCTGCACGCGCACCGCACGGCCATGGTGACCGCGCTCTCGGCCTCGGCGCTCTTCCTGGTCTTCTACCTCACCCGCGTGGCGCTCACGGGCACCCATACGTTCGCCGGGCAGGGGTGGGCTCGCACCCTCTACTTGAGCGTCCTCTTCTCGCACATGGTGCTCGCGGTCTTCGTGTTGCCGTTCGTGCTGCGCCTGGTGTACCTCGTCCGCCACCGACGCTTCCACGAGCACGCGCGCCTGGCCCGCCTGGTCTTCCCGGTGTGGGCGTACGTCTCCGTCACGGGACTGCTCGTCTACCTCCTGCTCTACCAGATCTTCGGGTACACATGAGCGGCCGCGCGCCGGGCGACCGCTCCCTGATCGGCACCGTCGAAGCACTCGCTGCGGCCTGCCTATGGGGCTCGTCCGGGGTCTTCGCCGTGCGCCTCTTGGTGCTGGGCGTCCCGCCGGAAAGCGTCGCGCTGCTGCGGCCGCTCATCGGCGTCGCGCTTCTCGTGGCGGGATTCTCGATCGTCAGGCCCGGATTGCTGCGCGTATCGGGCCGAGGGCTCGTGGTCATCGGAGTCGGCGGAGGCTCGCTCGTCGGCGTGTTCCAAATCGCGTACCAGTCGTCGATCGACGCTGCCGGCGTGCCTACCACGGTCGCGCTCCTCTACCTCGCACCCGCGCTCGTGGCTGCGGTGGGCGGACCGCTGCTCGGCGAGTGGCCGACCGCCCGGCGGCTGACCCTCGTCGGCGTCACCGTCGCGGGAGTATGGCTGACCGTCCTCGGCGCCGACGCAGTCGAGCCTCGCTTCGGGGCCTCCAGCCTCGGGTGGGGCATTGCGGGTGCCGTGTCCTACGCGGCCTACACGCTGTTCGGCCGTTACGCCACGCCGCGCTTCGGCTCCGTCCCCACGGTGGTCTACAGCACCGCGGGTGCCTGCCTCGTCCTCGCAGTGGTCGTGCCGGCCATGGCCGGCCCAATGGTGCTTCCGTCCACCAGCCGTGCTTGGCTCCTTCTCGCCGTGTTCGGAGCCCTGACCATAGCGGGCGCGCAGTTCCTTTTCTTCGACGCGCTCGGCCGCGTGCAGGCGAGCACGGCCTCCGTGGTGACGGCCGCAGAGCCGGTCGTCGCCGCACTGCTCGCCACCGCCCTCCTCGACCAGGGGCTATCCCCCCTGGGTTGGCTGGGAATCGCCTTCGTCGTGGTCGGCGTCGCCGGCGTGGGGATGACCACGAGGCCCGGAGCGCCCGAGCCGTAGCTCCGTGCGGGAACGGCGATGCTACGCCGTCGGGAACGAGATCTCGACCTCGGCGCCGCCGTCGGGCACGTTGCGCAGCTCGATGCGTCCGCCCATCGACTCGATGACCTTCCGCGCATGCGGCAGACCGAGGCCGAGGCCCGCATCCGAAGTCGAGTAGAACGGGTCGAACGCGCGGCGGAACGCTTCTTCGCTGAAGCCCTTCCCACGATCCCGCACCGTGAGCTTCGCGCGTCCCCCGTCGCGAGTGACCGTGAGATCCACCGTCTGGCCGCCGCCGAACCGCGCCGCGTTGTGGAGCACCAGGTAGAGCGCATCGAGCATCGCGGCCGGGTTCACCGACGCCCGAATGCCCGCCTCACTCATCGACAGGCGCACGCCGATGCCCTGGTCCGCCACGAACTCCTTGCAGACGCGTTGGGCCAACGCACCCACGTCGGTGCCCTGCCGGTCGGCGGGGATCTCCTTGATGAAGAAGTCGAGATCCTCGAGGGCACCGAGTGCGCGGCCGATCCGCTCCCGGAGCTCATCGGCTGTGGCGCCGGACGCGAGGCCTGCCAGCGGCGCGCGCACGCTCTTCTCGAGGAAGCCGCTCACGCGCCCAACCGCTTCGCGAAGCGCGCTCGCGCGCTCCGTCTCCCGCGGCGCCCAACCCTCCTGCAACGCCTTCTGTAGCTCGGCCTCCGGCGTGCCCGACGCGATTCCCGGGAGCGTCCGGCCGCGCCGCAGCGCGTCGACGAGCGAGCGCAGCCGCGCCTCGGCCTCCGAGCGGGCCTTCTCCTGACCCTCCTTGCGACCCTGCTCCAGCCCCTCGCGGCGCCCCTGTTCGACTCCCTCCCGAAGCCCCTGCTCGAGCCCCTCGCGACGGCCTTGCTCCGCGCCGGCCTGCCGGCCCCGACCCGTTCCGATCCAAAGCCCGAGCGCGCCGAAGACGATGGCCGCGGCGACCGCGGCGAGAACGGGCGTCATGCATCTCCTTCGGTAGGTCGGTGGAACGGAGGGCGAATCTTGTCACGGCCCTCCCCCGGGAGCAACTCACGATTGCCATCTCGCCTGCGTGGCGGGTATCGTCGCGCCGTGGATCCCAAGAGCGAGCTTCGCCGCCTTCTCGCGGCTTCGTCGGACCCGGCCAACCCGGCGGCAGAAGCCCTTCGCAACCTGCTGGAGCGCGCCCGCCGCATCGCCGTCATCGGCATCTCGCGGTCCCCCGAGAAGCCCGCCCGATCGGTGCCCGCGTATTTGGCCGGGCGCGGCTACGAGATCGTCCCCGTGAACCCGAACGCCGATCGGGTGCTCGGGCGTCAGGCGTATGCGCGCCTGGACGACGTACCGGGTGCGGTGGACATGGTCATGATCTTCCGCCCGTCGGAGCAGGCAGGCGCGTTCGTGCGCGCCGCGGCCGAGCGGCCCGAGCGGCTTGCGATCTGGCTCTCGGAGGGGATCCGCGCGGATGCGGAGGCCACCGCAGCGCGGGCGCAGGGCATCACCGTCGTGCAGGACCTGTGCGCGTACAAGGCGCACAAGTTGCTTTGACGCGGTGGGGGTGCGGGTCCCGCTCTACAGGACCCCGCCAGCCAAGTCAGCTCCCTGCCAGCACCCCCGCGAGCATATCCGCATGCCCCTGCGGCGACACCTTGCGCCACACCTCGCGGACGATCCCCTTCTCGTCGATGAGGAAGGTGCTCCGCTCGATGCCCATGAACGTGCGGCCGTACATGCTCTTCTCCGTCCAGACGCCGTACGCTTGCGACACGGCGTGGTCGACGTCTGCGAGCAGGGGGAAGTTCAAGCCGAACTTCTCACGGAACTTGGCGTGGGAGGCCAATGAGTCCGCAGAGACCCCGAGCACGACGGCATCCAGCCCCGCGAAGGTCGGCTCCGCGTCCCGGAAGTCGCACGCCTGAACGGTGCATCCCGGCGTGTCGTCCTTCGGATAGAAGTATAGCACGACCTGCTTGCCCCTCAGGGCGGACAGCTTGACCTCACCGCCCTGATCCGAGGGCAGCGTGAAGTCCGGCGCGCGTGAGCCCTTCTCTACGATCTGTGCGGGCGCGCGCACGGACTTCTTCGGCTTGGCAGCTTTCTTGCTAGGCGTCTTCCGCTTCTTCTCGGTCATGTCTGGCTCTCCACGCTTTCAGTTTCGGCCTTTGGCACACGGGTGTACGGCTCGGCGACCTCCGCCTCCCACCGGCATACCGTATCTCCTCGCGACTGGCACATCGTATGACGGACCGTTGCAGCTCCGCCTATCGCGTGCTCGAGGGTCTCCTGGCAGAACCCCGACAGGAGGTGACACGCGTCACCGCCGGGGTCGCACTCGAGGAAGAAGGACGCCCTCCCCTCGATGACGAACGGACCACGACCGAATCCGCCGATGGGCCGCCCGAAGAGCCGACGGAGACTCCGGCTGGTGCGCATACGCGCGAGCGCGAAGCGCGCCGGCCGTGGGAGCAGGCGCCGCCATCCCAGGGCTCGACCACCGCTGGCCAGCAGCCGCCCGGCCTGGTGGAAGACCTGCTCTCCGTCGGGTCGCCGCATCACGAGCCGGAAGAGGCCGATGATCTCGTCGTCCGAGAGCCGCACGCGCTTGCGCACGTCCTCTCTATACGTCCTGATCTGTCGCTCGACCACGTCGCTCAGCCCCAGTCTTCGGGGCATCGTCTGTGTCAGGTCTTCGTCCTCGAGGATCTCCTGAGGGTGGTCGAGGTCCCGCATCACCTCGAGCAAGCGCAGCGCCACCACCGCCTGCACGCGGCGCGCACCTGGGGAAGCTGGAGCAGCCTTGGGATCGCTCAATGTCTCGGAAGAGCTGGGAGGGTAGGCGCGCGCAATCTCAAAGATGTCCCGCGCGGGGGCAACGCATCCCCGAGAGTAACCGACCGGATACACCTCTCGAACCGTACCAATTTGAGAGTGACATCCCTCTTGCCCGAGCCTATATAGGAGCTGTTGGCACTTACGGGTGCCGCAGAGCGGGGCGAGTGTGAAGGAAAGCTCGTTGGCCCACCCTGGAGGGGCTGGACTTTTGCCGACGAGACCCTTCGCGCTCCCCCGCTCTTTCTTTGCCTCCCGGCGGTGTCCCCGCCGACCTGGCGCGACTAAGCCGCGCGACCCCCGAGCTTGAACGAATTCAAGGGTTCGGGCATCTTACGGGGTGGGGAACAGGCGCACACCCGAGGTCGGGGTGCCAAGAGGCGGAATCATGGTGAAGCTCAGCCCCGAGAAGGCCAGGCAGGTCCTCGACGCCAAGCCTCTCGAGACGCTATCGGACGAGCAGCTGGTAACGGCCCATCTCGCGGGACGACCGGGGGCTTTCCAGGAGCTCTACGAACGGTATCGGGATCGCTTGATCCACTTCATCACGCGCAAGACGGGCGACGCCGACCGGGCGCAGGACTTGGTTCAGGAGGCGTTCATCCGAGTGACGCGCCACCTGCACCGGTTCGACACCTCGAAGAAGTTCTCGACGTGGATCTACACGATCGCAAGCAACCTGTCCAAGAACGAGTTACGCAACCGTTCACGCAGCCCGCTGGTGCTCTTTCAGCGCCTGACGGGGAACTGGGAGGACGAGCACCGCCCGATCCAGTTCGAGGACCTCTCCATGCGACCCGACGACCTGTACCGCAAGCGCTACCTGCGCCGGCTCGTCGAGAACACGGTGGAAGAGCTCCCGGAGCACCATCGGCTCGTGTTTCGCCTGCGAGAGCTCGAGGGCAAGAGCTACGAGGAGATCGCCGAGATCACGGGCGTGAACTTGGGCACCGTGAAGAGCCGCCTGCATCGGGCGCGGAACTCGTTCGCCCAACGGATCGAGCCCTTCCTCAACTGAGGTCGCCCTCGGGCACCCCCAGGGATTCGAGTCGCATGTTCGAAGATCTCCGCGCGGCGTTTCGCGAAGCTGTCGAGAACTTCAACAAAGAGCTGAAGCGCGATCAGGTCCCCGAGACCGTCGATCGCCTCCTCGGTGGCATGAAGCGCGAGCTGGCCGACGAGACAGCTGAGGTGCGCGGACTCGAGGCGGAGCTCGAGAAGGCCCTCACCAGTGCGGCGCGCGACAAGGAAGCCGGTGAGACGTGCCGGCGTCGCGAACGAATGGCTCGCGACATCGGTGACGAAGAGACCGCGGCTCTCGCAGCGCAGCACGCCCTGAAGCACGAGGGCCATCACACGGTGCTGGACCGCAAAGCGCAGGTGATACGCGAGGAGCTGACGTTCCGACAGAAGTCGCTCCAAGAAATGAGCGCCCAGCTCGGCGAAGCCATGCAGAAGCGCAGCACCCTCGGCGCCACGACCGGGCGTACCGGAGCCCGCCAGGCGATATCGGAGGCCGACGATCTCTTCAGCGAGTTGGACAGGATGGCGGAGAAGATGACGGGCGAGCGCAGGAGCGCTGAGGCGGAGGAGGAGATCGACTCACTCGAGGTGGGTACGAGCCCGGGCTACGACCCGACGCTGGACGAGCCACCGCCGCGCGAAGAGCTGGACGTGGACGCGGCCCTCGCCGAGCTCAAGCGTCGCATGGGACGCCGCTAGGGGCTCGAGTCAGAAGTCCCTTGGCATTCAATGGACTTCTGACTCGAACCCCTAGGCCGCTGCACCATCGACACGGCACGACGGTGGGCTACAGATCGTCGACCTCGTCCGCGAAGTCGCGCAAGAAGAGCAGTCCCGCGCACTCGCCGGCCAGGAACAAGATGTCTTCGCGCTTCTTGGGGCTCAGCGGTGCTCTCGTTGCCGCGCCGCCGTCCGTGAAGAGGCACCACGTCCGCCCGTCGCGGTTCCCGAGGTAGACCAAGAGGCCTTCTGGAGCGAGATCGTGCAGGGTCGGGCGCTCGGTCTGCTCGCAGCGATTCAGGGGGAAGTCGGTGAGCCCGAGCCGAGCCGGATCGCTCGCGAGATCGACGACGACGAAGGCGTGGGGACCTCGATCGCCGGTGGTGTTCCTCCAAGCGATCACACCACGTTCCGCCTCCGCCATGTGGACGACCCGCCAAAGGGGGAGTGCGAAGCGCGACCGATCGCCGTCCACACCCCAGAGAGCGATCGACCGGGGGAGAACATCCTCGTCGACGTCTCGCTGGAGATACCGAGAAATCGGGATGATCTCGTCCGCCATGCCGCAATGGAACCGCGCGGACGTCCGGCGTCAAACGCGCCGCACCCCACGCGCTGCGCCCCGACCGCGGCGGCTCCACGAAGCGTCTCTGAGGCGCCGGCGGAAGGGGGTCCGGCCTGGTTCCGCGTTCCGGCTTCGGGTAGATTCCGCCGTTTTCCGGACATCCCGGACTCCTGTGGGATCGCACTCAGCCTTCGGTCGTAAACGCATGCAGAACTGGATTGGCATCGGCATCTGGATCGTCATGGGCGGGGCCATCGGCCTGGTCATGAAGGCGCTCATCAGCCGCCCCGAGGAGACCCCCGGGCACACGGTCATCCTCATGGTGCTCGGAGCGTTCGCCGCCGTGATCGGTGGCATGCTGGGCGTGGGCATCTTCGAGTTCTACGAGCCCCTCGCGATCAGCCCCGGCGGGATGGCGGGCGCCGCTTTCTTCTCCGCTGCCATGACGTTCGTATACCGCTGGGGGCTCCGCGCGCTGATCTAGCCGCGCGCCGCCACCGACGAGAGAGAGAGCCGGGCGCGTGACGCTCCGAGGGCGCACTTGAGCGATCCCCTCGACTTCGTCGTCTCCCAGGGAGATCGCTTCCGCTCCGAGCTGTACGACTTCCTGCGTATCCCATCGATCAGCGCGAAGTCGGAGCACGACCGGGATACGCGCACGGCAGCAGAGTGGCTCTCGGCCCGCCTCGCGGCGGCAGGCCTCACCAGCGAGGTGATCCAGACCCCCGGGCACCCCATCGTGCTCGCCGAGTGGCGTGGCGCTAAAGGTGCGCCGACGGTGCTGGTGTACGGCCACTACGACGTGCAGCCTCCCGAACCGCTCGACGAGTGGCACTCTCCGCCCTTCGAGCCCACGGTTCGTGACGGGCGGCTCTATGGTCGCGGCACCGCGGACGACAAGGGCCAGCTGTACATGCACGTGAAGGCGCTCGAGGCGCACCTGGCCACGCGCGGCTCGCTTCCCATCAACGTCGTGGTGCTGGCGGAGGGCGAGGAGGAGGTGGGCTCGCCCAACCTCGTTCCCTTCGTGGCGGCCAATCATCAGCGGCTCGCCTGTGACGTGGTCGTCATTTCCGATACCGGGATGTTCGCGGAGGGACTTCCGTCGCTCGGGTTCTCCCTGCGGGGGCTCGCCTACTTCGAGCTGCACGTGCAGGGTGCCAAGGGCGACCTGCACTCCGGCGAGTACGGCGGCGCAGTGGCCAACCCCGGTAACACCCTCGCGCGCATCATCGCGTCCTTACACGCACCCGACGGACGCGTTGCCATCGCCGGTTTCTATGACGACGTGCGCGAGTGGGACAAGGGCACGAGGGCACAGATCAACGGGCTGCCGCACGACGACAACGCTTACCGCGCAGACCTCGGGGTGCCGGCGCTCACGGGCGAAGCTGGCTACGGCACCCTCGAGCGCACCTGGATCCGACCGACGTGCGACGTGAACGGGATCCTGTGCGGCTACACGGGCCAAGGCGCGAAGACGGTGCTGCCGAACCGGGCCATGGCGAAGGTGAGCTTCCGCCTGGTCGCCGACCAGACGCCGGCGAAGGTGCGCAAGCTGCTCGAGGCGCACGTGGCGAAGGTGACACCACCCGGCGTGACGGTATCCATCGCCGAGCTGCACGGCGGCCGCCCATGGAGGGCGAAAGTCGAGGGGCCGGCGTTCGACGCGGCCTCGGAGGCGCTGGAAGCCAGCTTCGGCAAGAAGCCGGTGTTGATGGGTGGAGGCGGGTCGATCCCCGTCGTCGTCGACTTCGAAGAGCAGCTCGGCGCGACGGCACTGCTGGTCGGGTTCTCGCTCCCGGGCTGCAACCTGCACGCCCCCAACGAGTGGTTGTCGCTCGCCTACTTCGACAAGGGCATCGAGACGCTCACTAGGCTCTACACGGGCCTCGGCAAGAAGCTTCCGCGCTGAGCGTCGGCACACGCTCGCCGGGTGGACCCAGTAGCTCGAACCGATAGTCCCCTGGAATTCGGCCACCGTTCTCCAACGGACTTCTGACTCGAACCGCTAGTCCGCTGGCGGTGCGACCATCGCGGACGCCTTCAGCAGCGCGCGCGCCTTGTTGAGCGTCTCCTCGAACTCACGGGCGGGATCGGAATCAGCCACGATGCCAGCGCCGGCCTGCACGAACGCGGAGCCTTGCGTCGCCACCACGGTGCGAATGGTGATAGCGGTGTCCATGTTCACGCCGCCATACGCGAAGTAGCCCACAGCGCCCGCATAAGGACCGCGGCGGGTGTGCTCCAACTCGTCGATGATCTCCATGGCGCGCACCTTGGGCGCACCAGAGACGGTGCCGGCCGGAAAACAGGCACGGAAGACGTCGATCGCGCCGAGCCCCGGCTTCAGCCGCCCCTCGACCTGGCTGACCAGGTGCATCACGTGCGAGTACCGCTCGACGACCATGAGGTCCGGCACGGTCACGGTGCCGTACTCGGCCACGCGACCCACGTCGTTGCGCCCGAGGTCCACCAACATCCTGTGTTCGGCCAGCTCCTTCTCGTCCGCGCGCAGGTCGTCCGCCAACTCGCGCTCCTGCTCGGGGGTGCGACCGCGCGGCCGAGTCCCCGCGATGGGGCGCACCGTGACGACCCCGTCCTCGACTCGGACGAGCACCTCGGGCGAGCTGCCGACGAGCGTGACGCCATCCAGCTCGAGGAAGTAGAGATACGGTGACGGGTTCAAGCTGCGCAGGCCGCGGTAGAGCGCGAAGGGCGTCGTCTGCAGGGCGAACTGGAGCCGCTGGCTAAGCACGACCTGGAAGGCGTCACCCGCGCGGATGTACTCCTTGATCCTCTCGACCGCGGCCTCGTACTCCGCCCTGGTCATCGAGCTGACGAACGCCGGATCCCGGTCGGGCTCCGCCCCGAGCGCGAGCGGGGGAGGTCCGTCCCGCTCTGCGAGCCGCTCCACCACGGCAGCTGTGCGGCGCGCCGCGTCGTCGTAGAGCGCGCGCAGCTCGGCGTCGGACTTGGCGCCATCGACGGGCACCGAGGCGAGCGCGCGGGCCCGCCCCTTCAGGTTGTCGATCGCCAGCACGATGTCGGTGAAGACGAAGAGCCCGTCCGGCAGCCCGAGATCGTCCTCCGGCGGGTTCGGCAGGTGCTCGATCTGGCGGACGACGTCGTACGCGAAGTACCCTACCGCCCCGCCCCAGAACCGAGGCAGCCCCTCGACCTCGGCGGGCATAGCGGCGCGGAGTCTGGCGTCCAGGTCGGCGAGCGGATCGTCGGTCTCGACCCGGGCCCACCCGGCGTCCGGAGACCACCAGCTCACCACGCCGCGCTCCAGCTTCCACGCACCCCTCGGCCGGGTGCCCAAGAACGAGTAGCGAGCCCACTGCTCCCCACCCAAGACGGACTCGAGCAAGAAGCCGAAAGGCGGCTCCGCGAGCTTGGCGTACGCCGTGACCGCGGTGTCCACGTCGAACAAGAACTCGCGCCACACCGGGACCAGGCCCGCACCGCGAGCCAGGGCCTTGAACCGCTCGAAGGTGGGATAGAGCTGCATGGTCGGGTGGCGTCGCTGCGGGTCACGCCGTGCTGGAGACCGCAGGCGGCCGAGGCCCCGCATTCGCCGAAGTCGAGGATATGAGCGCCCCAATGTCCACCGGCCCCTCGGGACCGTCAACGCCGCTCGTGGCCGTGGACACCGGCGGCACCTTCACGGATCTCGTGCTGCTACAGGACGGGGTGATCACGACGCTCAAAGTCCCCTCCACCCCCGCCGACCCCTCCCGCGCGGTGCTCGAGGGCCTGCGCCGCCTCGTTCCCCCCGGCACACGGTTCGAGCTCGTGCACGGCTCGACGGTGGCGACCAACGCGCTTCTGGAGCGGCGCGGAGCGCGCGTGGTGCTCGTCACGAATCGCGGCTTCGAGGACGTCATCGAGATCGGCCGCCAGAACCGCCCACAGCTCTACGCACTTGTCGGCCACCGCCTGCCGCCGCTGGTGGCACGCGACGACCGCGTGGGCGTGGCTGGTAGGTTGGGCCCGCTGGGCGAACAGATCGAGCCGCTGGACGAAGGCGAGCTCGCGCAGCTCGCGGCCCGTGTAAGGTCGCACCCTCCCGAGTCGATCGCGGTCGCCTTGCTGCACGCCTACGCGAACCCTGCGCACGAGGAGGCCGTCGCTCGCGTGGCATCGTCGGTCGGCGTGCCGGTCTCGGTGTCGAGCGCGATTCTGCCGGAGTTCAGGGAGTACGAGAGGACGTCGACGACCGTGGTGAACGCCTACGTGGCTCCCATCGTGGATCGCTACCTGGGACGACTCGCGGCGGATGCAGGCGCGGAGCGGGTACGCATCATGGGCTCGAACGGCGGGGCGCTCCCCATCGAGCGGGCGCGCAGCGAGCCCGTGCACACCGTGCTCTCGGGGCCGGCGGGGGGCCTCGTCGGCGCGCTCACGTGGGCGAGGAGGGCCGGGTACGAGCGCGCGATCTCCTTCGACATGGGCGGCACGTCGACCGACGTGTCGCTGCTTCCGGGGCGGGCGCTGCGCACGCGCGAGTTCGAGATCTCCGGCGTCCCGGTGGCCATTCCCGTGCTCGACATCCACACCGTCGGTGCAGGAGGTGGCTCCATCGCGAGGGTGGACCCGGGTGGCTCGCTGCGCGTAGGCCCCCAGAGCGCGGGCGCCGACCCCGGTCCTATCTGTTACGGCCGGGGCGGCACGGACGTCACGGTCACCGACGCACACGTGTGGCTCGGCCGCCTCCCGGTGGACGCCTTCCTCGACGGCGAGCGCAAGCTCGACCGCGAGTCGGTCCGCGCGCCGCTCACCGGGATCGCTGGCGGCCTCGGCTCTTCGCTCGAGGACGCCGCCGAAGGCGTCATCGCGGTGGCCGATGCGGCCATGGAGCGCGCGCTCCGCGTCATCTCGGTCGAGCGCGGATACGATCCCGTAGACTTCGTCCTGGTCGCGTTCGGCGGAGCCGGCGGCCTGCACGTGGCCGAGCTCACCGCGCGTCTCGGAGCCCGGAGTGCCATCCTGCCGCCCGACCCCGGCCTCCTCTCGGCGTACGGTATGCTGGCATCACCCGTCACCCGTGAAGTGTCCCGCACGATACTCGTGCGAAGCGACACCCCCGACGCCGCCACCTTGGTCGTCGACGTGCTCCATCAGCTGGAGCGCGCCGCCCGAGACGCCATGGTGCTCGGGGGTGCCGACGCCCGCGACCTCGCAACCGAGCGTTGGATCGACGCGCGCTACGTCGGGCAGAGCTTCGAGTTGGCGGTTCCCGCCGATGGCTGGCTGGGGCGCTTCCACGAAGTGCATCAGGCGCGGTATGGCTATGCCCGTTCGGAGACTCCGGTCGAGGCCGTCACCGCTCGAGTCGTCGTCAGCGCCCCCGCGCCGGCGCTCCCGAAGGCGACGCTGGCGGAGGCCGAGGGCCCGTCCCCCATGCGAGCCGCGAACGTGACGCACGCCGGCACGACGCTGCGCGCCGATAGGGTGCGCCGGCGAGATCTCCGGGCGGGGCATCGCCTCGCGGGCCCAGTCATCGTGCAGGAGTACAGCGGGACGACATGGGTCCCCCCCGAATGGGTCGTGGGGGTCGACCCTTCGGGGAACCTACACCTGGGTATGGACCTATGAGGCACCCGGCGTAAGCGCGGCTCTCGGTTATCTTGTCGCCCCCGCTCCGCGGCACCCAGCTTCCCCAGCCATGACCCAAGCAGCAGTCGACCAGGCATTGCCCGCCGCGGACGCTCCGTCGGAGGGCTCGGGGGAGCTGCGACCCCCCTACAAGGAAGCTGCTGTTGCGGGAGCGCTGGTCTTCGCCCTGTACGCGATCACGCTCGGGCGGACCACGGCGTTCTGGGATACGAGCGAGTACATCGCGACCGGACACATCATGGGGATCCCGCACCCCCCGGGGAACCCGCTCTTCGTGGTACTCGCCCGGGCATGGTCGGTGCTGCTCTCGCCGCTCGGGCTTCCGGTGGCGGTGCGCATCAACCTCTTCAGCGCGTTCGTGAGCGCGAGCGCGCACGCGCTCTGGTTCCTCGTCGTCCATCACATCCTGCGCTGCTTCTCACCCGAGCGGACCTTCCGGCTGGTGGGTGCTGCGGTGGCGGTGCTGGTGAGCGCTACCGCGTTCACGGTGTGGAACCAGTCCAACGTCAACGAGAAGGTCTACACGGTCTCGCTGATCGCCATCGCGCTGCTCACCTGGTTGGCGGTGCGCTGGCAAGAGAACCTGGGCAAGGGCAAGGACGACCAACTGCTCGTCCTCATGGTGTTCATCCTCGCTCTGAGCGTGGGCAACCACCTCATGGCGTTCCTCGCCGCGCCCGCGATCGCGCTCTTCGTGCTGCTGGTCCACCCGCGGACCCTGCTCAACTGGAAGCTCTACGTCGCCAGCGTGGTGGCAGCCGTCCTCGGAGTATCCATCCACCTCTACCTGCCCATTCGTGCGGGGCTCGGCCCAATCATCAACGAGGCGGCACCCACGTGCCCCGACATCGGCTCGGCGATCGCCGCGGTCGTGACCTACGGAAAGGCCGGCTGCGTCGCGCTCTCCGAGGCGCTCAACCGCACGCAGTACGACAAGCCGCCCCTGATGCCGCGCTTGGCGCCGCTGGGGTCGCAGATCGCGAACTACCTCCAGTACTTCGACTGGCAGTGGTCGCGGAGCCTGGGCGGAGACAATCCCGTCTTCGCGAACCTGCGCATCCCGTTCACGATGCTCTTCACGGGGCTCGGGGTCTGGGGCGCGATCGAGCACGCGCGGCGCGACCGAAAGAGCTTCGCGTACATCTGCACGCTCTTCGTCACGCTTTCTTTGGCGCTCGTCTACTACCTGAACTTCCGCTACGGGTACTCGCTCGAGGCGCCGACCGCCGACCGCGGCCTGCACGAGGTGCGTGAGCGCGACTACTTCTTCGTGGTCAGCTTCTCCGTGTGGGGACTCTGGGCGGGCATGGGGATCGTGACGCTCTGGCAGGAGGCGGCGCGCGAGCTCAAGACGACCCTGAAGCGAGCCGCACCGATACTCGGGCTCGCGTTGCTGCCGCTGGTGCTCAACTGGAGCTACGCGTCGCGAGCCCGCGACTACGCCGCGCGTGACTGGGCGTACAATCTACTCATGAGTGCGGAGCCGTACGCGGTGCTCTTCACGAATGGTGACAACGACACCTTCCCTCTCTGGTATCTACAGGAGGTCGAGGGGATCCGGCGCGACGTGACGGTCATCGTGACCTCGTACCTGAACACGGATTGGTACGTGCGGCAGTTGAAGGGACTCACCAAACCCTGTGAGGCCGGCGAGGACCCCGCCCGCGACCCGACGCTCATCCTCTGTCAAAGGCCGTACACGTCGGAGAACACGCCCGCAGCCTATGTGACCGATGCTTCTCAGGCGGGCGACAAGATCCCTCTGGCGCTGGGACGACCCATCGTTGCGCCGACCCGGTCGATCATCTCGTTGAGTGAGGATCAGATCGTGCAGGTGGCGCGCCAGTACGTGCCCATCGAGCAGGACATGCAGCTCACCATGGGCGGGCTCACGGCGATATTCCGTGCGGGCGAAGTGCTCTCTCCTTGGCAGCAGTTCGCGCTCAACCTGATCAACGATGCGATCGCCGAGCGCCCCATCTACTTCGCGTCGAGCGGCAATGCGGCCGCGTCGCTCGGCCTGCAGCCTTACCTCGTCCGGCACGGGCTCGCCTTCAAGCTGAATAACGGCCCACTCTCGGTCGCGGAGGGATCTGGGCTGGTCCGGATGGGCGACTCCCCATTCGCGCCAGTCACCGGCGACTGGGTGGACGTGCAGCGGACCCAGGCGCTGATGGATCAGGTCTTCATCCATCGTGGCGGCCTCCCCGACGAGTGGGGCTTCTGGCCCGATCGGTCGACCCTCGGCATTCCCAGCTATTACGCATGGGGATACATCGCCCTCGCCCAGGCCGCGCTACAGAACAGCGACCAAACTGCGCTCGATCGGTATCAAGAGCGCGCCGAGGCCTGGTCGGTGCTCGCGGACTGACGCACTTCGCGTGACGGTTCCGCCCGGACACGTCGTCGTCGTCGGTGGTGGGGTATTCGGTGCGGCGAGCGCGCTGGAGCTGCGCTTGCGCGGCTGGCGCGTCACCCTGCTCGACCCCCATCCGCTTCCGTACGAAGGAGCCTCGTCGACGGACATCAGCAAGCTCGTGCGCATGGACTACGGCTCGGACGTCTTCTACCACGAGCTCGCAGAGTCCGCTCTCGAGGGCTGGGACCGCTGGAACGCCGACTGGCCGCGCCCACCGTACCACCAGGATGGACTGCTCGTTCTCTCCCGCGCGCCGATGCTCTCGGGCGGGTTCGAGCACGAGAGCCAACGGGTGCTCGGAGCGCGCGGTTATGCGCCCCAGCGTGTCGGGCCTGCCCAGGTCGCGGAGCGCTACCCCGCCTGGCGAGCCGAGGGCTACGCCGATGGCTACTTCAACCGACGCGCCGGCTGGGCCGAGAGCGGCTGGGTCGTCGAGCATTTGCTCGCGCTGGCGCGCGCCGCCGGCGTGTCAGTCCGGCGTGAGGCCTTCGGCTCGGTCGCCCTCGACGGCTCACGCGCGCGGGGCGTGGTGACAGCCCGCGGCAATCGCCTGCTCGCGGACATCGTGCTCGTATGCGCCGGCGCGTGGACCCCGACTCTCCTCCCGTGGCTCGGCGACCGCATGTGGGCGACCGCGCAGTCCGTGGTCCACGTGCGGGCGCCGGACCCCGCACCGTTTCGTCCCCCGGCCTTTCCACCTTGGCTTGCCGACATCGCCCACAGTGGTTGGTACGGCTTCCCTGCGACGGCAAACGGCGACGTGAAGATCGGGCACCACGGGCGTGGCGCCCCGGTCGATCCAAACACGCACCGCGAGGTGCCCGAGGCGCATCTGGCCAATGTGCGCGCCTTCCTGCACGAGTCCCTTCCGGCGCTGGCCGCCGCACCGGTCGTGTATCGGCGCGTCTGCCTCTACTGCGACACGTTCGACGGAGACTTCCTGATCGCGCACGACCCGGAGCGCGAGGGGCTCGTGGTCGCCGGCGGGGGGAGCGGGCACGCGTTCAAGTTCGCGCCTGTCCTGGGCCCGCTCATCGCGGACGTCGTGGAGGGATGCCCCAACCGCTGGGCGCACAGATTCCGTTGGCGCTCAGTCGGTGAGGCACGCCGCGAGGAGGCGCGCTTCGGGGGAGCATGACGGGACCGCCGGTGCGTTCCGGGACGCGGCCGCAGTGGGGAACACGTCATCCCACGCGCGTCGACTTCCGTTCTACCGGTACGTCGAACGTCACCCGACCGGGTCCCGCGAGTGCTGGCCTCAGCGGAGGCCCCGCCCCCAGTTCCTCCTCCCGCACCTCCAGAACGTAGTCGAAGAGCTCGGGGCGCGCGTCGGTCACGTCGCCTCGGGTGAAGAGGATGACCCGGGGGATCTCCCCCAGGAGCTCGCGGACCAGCAGCAACGCGCGCGTCTGCGTCTCTTCGTCCAGTCGATCGAACGGCTCCTCGAGCGCCAGCGACCCGAGCACGCGCCCCGCCGCGGCGACGAGCGACGCGCCGCTCAAGCGAATCGCGATTCTCGCGGTAGCCAGGTCCTCTTCCGACATGGGACGAAGGGCACCTTCGCTTCCCTCCAGGCGCACCGACTCTCCGTCCCATGACAGGGCAAGGATACGGCTCCCGGAGATCCGGCACACGAAGCGCGACGCCCGCTGCAGCACCAAGTCAGTAGCTCGCGCGAGTCGTGCGGCGCGTAAGCGCTCGAGCACGGCAATGACGGCGCTCTCGGCGTCCGACTGCGGTGTGCGCACGGCAAGCGCTGGTCGATCGATCTCCTGCAGCCGTGCGCGCAGCAACTCGACTCGTTCGGATCCCGCTTCGAGCGCAGCGTGCAGCCGAAGCGACCGCCCTTCCAACTCCTGGAGCGCCGCCGGCTTCAGCTCGAGCTGCTCCCAGCGGCTACGCCACCAACTCCCGTCCTGCACCACGGACTCCCATTGGTCGCGCAGCTCGCTCAGCACCTCATCGTAATGACTCTCGAGCACCCGCCCGCAGGTCGGGCAGGGCGCTCCGGGACCCGTGGACTCCATGTCTCGTATGCGGGCGCGCAACTCCCGCGCACGATCCCGATAGGCTTGCAGGGTAGTCTCCGCATCCTGTCGCTCACGCAGCCAGTCCATGGTCGCTACTTCGAGATCCCCATCGACTTCGGCCATATCGGCTCGACTCTCGCGCAGCTCCCGCTCCGCCGCGCGGAACTCCGCCGCCACCAGCTCCGGATCCTCCCGGATCGCTCCGCTCGACCGCGGGTGTGCCGGCCGCACCGGGGTTGGCTGGGTCGACGCCGGTGACGACTCGGAGTAGCCCAGGTAGGAGAGCGCCGCCCGAAGCACGCCCAGTCCACGGCCCTCGGCAACCGCATCCACGGCGTGGCGCAGCGCTCCCTCGAGGGTCTCGGGCTCGGCACCCCTCCACAGGGCCGCCAGTGCCGGGGTTGTTTCGCGCCCGACCACATCCGCGAGCAGCTCCAGGACGGCCCGCCTGCCACGGCCACCGCCTCCCACGAGGGCAGTGAGGCCGACGGGAATCGACGTGCTGACACGTCCCAAGCCCGACACTTCTCCGTCGAGCGTCTCCGCACCTCCGAACGGCCTGGGCACATCAGCGTCGGAGTCTGGCATGCACCGCTCGAGGAGCGCGTCGGCTGCGGCGTCCCGGAGGCCTTCGCGCTCGAGCTCGGCTGCGGCGGCCTCCCGAAGCAGTCGCGGCACCTCCACGGGCAGCCAGGCCTCCGCTGGAACCTTCAGCTCCTTACCCACCTCGACTGCGAGGTGGAGCGCCCTCGCGCGCAGCTCCTTGAGGGGCTCACCCTGCAGAGCCAGCAGATCACCCGGAGACGCTCCCTCCAGGCGTAGGCGCACGATCTTGCCGCCGATGCCACCGGGCACCTCAGCGGTCACCTCGCGCACCCGTCGGCGGACCCGTTCGGGCTCTCCCCTACCCACCTTCACGGGCGCCAGAGCGACCACGGGCCGGCCCGGCACTGCGTGGAAAGCGACGCGTCCCGAGCGGAGGTCGACGACCAAGAAGCCTTTCTCGTCGGCGGCCTCAGACCACGGGTCGAGCGCAACCCGTTCGAGCGACCCCGAATACTGCGCCTGCGCCGTCACCTTGCGACGACGGTGCTCGCCGCCGAGCGCCACGTAGCTCCACTCGCTCGGGTTCACGTGCACGCCCGGATGCCCTTTGGCCGACTCGTCCGCGTGCAGGACGAGCAAGTTCCAGCGCATCCGCGGATCCGGCTCCGGCATTGCAGGCGCGTGCAGCGAGACCGCCCGGTGGGGCAGCAGCGCCGCGTGCAGCCCGAGTCGTTCGATGAGAATCGAACGGGGGAGACCGGTCGCGGCCTGCACGTTCGGGAAGCTGTCGAACACCGCCAGTGCGCCGGGGTCTCCTTCGCGTCGCGGCGTGTCCCGCGGGCCCGCAACCATGAGAACGGGCGCCTCGGGGAGCGATGCTCGAAACACCTCGAGGCCGCGGGCGAGTGCGACCACGGCTCCGGCGGGGGGGTCAGGCCGGTCGAAGACATCGCCGGCAATGACGATCACGTCCGGCCGAATGCGAACGATCTCTTGGGTGGCACGCTCGAACGCCGCCGCCACGTCCCGCTCGCGCACATCGGCGCCCGCCTCCACCC
Source organism: Gemmatimonadota bacterium (assembly GCA_016873995.1). Taxonomy (GTDB): domain Bacteria; phylum Gemmatimonadota; class Gemmatimonadetes; order Longimicrobiales; family Gaopeijiaceae; genus UBA2982. Next base: position 36,406 of record VGVR01000018.1, on the reverse strand, counting down.
GTCCGTATGCGCGGAAGCCGAGATGCAGGTCCGACAGGTGCGCGACGATCACGGCGGCGGAGGATTGGTATGCACGCTGCCCGCGGCGGCGGTCTCCCCGCCGCCCTCCGACCGCTCGTCAACCAAGGAACCGTAGATCATGCCGCCCCCAGAAAGCAGCATCAGGCAGCCGACCAGCAACGAGGCTGGAATTGGCGCGCGCGGCAACAGCAGCCCGGTCGCCACGAAGCCCAAGCCAGCTCCGAATGCAGCAGCAGCGCCAGGCTTGGGGAAGACTCCCGATGTGTCGCTCTCGGCCATCGCACTCATCCCACCGAGTAGGGTGCCGCACGCGAAGAGTGGCATACCCGCCAGCAGGGCCAGCCCCAGCCCCTGTCCAATACGCGCTTCCCCGAGACTCTCGAACAAGCTCCACAACGTGCCGTAGACAGCCGCGACCAGGAACGCGCCGAGACAGAAGAGCCAGCGACGCCGCAAGCGATCGACGAGGTCGGCTCTGCCTGACGGGGCGGTGTGCAATCCAGCCGCAAACGACAGCCCCTCCACCGCGAGCAGCGTCGTGAGCGACCGCATGAGCCCCGGACTGGCATAGAGGAGGATGCCGATGGCCACCTCCCCGGCAATCGCGGCAGCAGCGCCCGCCATCGCGGCCGGCGCCCGCACCCCACGGGGCGGGGTCGGGCTCATGGCCTCACAGACGCGAGAGCACCGCGATGGAAGAGCAGCGGTGGAGTATCCGTGGCGCCGCACGAGCGAGCGCGTCCCAGGATGATCGTGTGATCTCCCGCCTCCATCACTTGGTCGATCGAGCAGTCGATCCAGGCAGTGGCGCCTTCCAACACCGGATTCCCCGAGGGCGCCTGCCACCATGCGACCCCATCGAAGCGACCCTCCGAAGGCTGACGGGCGAAGCGGCGAGACAGCTCCGCCTGGGCCTCGGACAGCATGCTCACCGCGAACGTCCCGGCGGCAATGATGCGATCGTGGGACGCGCTCGAGCGACCGATGCAGATCAGAACCAGTGGCGGGTCGAGCGACACCGACGTGAAAGTATTCACGGTGAGGCCGAGCGGCGCGCCCGCCGGATCGCGCGTCGCCACGATCGTGACACCGGTCGGATACGCGGCCATGACCGCGCGAAGCGACGCGCCGCTGGCGGTCTCCGTCGCAGGCTGCCCCTCGGCTTCTCGGTGACCCACCCGGTCCTCCGCTCGCAGTGGCGTCCGGAGCGTCCCCCGACGCCCGCGGGGCTTCGGCTTGCCCACCGAAGGGTCCGCGCTAGCTTTTCGAGCCCGGCCCCGTCCCCGAGGCCACGCACCGACCCAACGGCTTGATGCGACGGCACTTACTAGCGATTGCGGTCATCTTAACCGTGGCTTCGGGCTGCGACAACGTGGCCTGGGGTGGAGTGCATGTGCGGTGGGAGCCTCCTGCAGCCTCGGCTTCCGGCACCGCCACCGACTCAGTCCCAGCCGAATCCCTCCAGCCCAGCGCTCCGACCGAGTCCGCGCACCCACTGCTGCTCGCCGGCACACGCGAGGGGGGACGTGCGACACTCGTCGTGGTCGGGGAGATCCGTCCCGAAGGCCTCGCCTCGGCTTCGGCCGCGTCGCTCGGCGAGGGCGTCACCGAAGGCTCCGAGTGGATCCTGTTCGCGGACGGAGTACGTGTCGGTCGCCTGACCGCCGAGAACATCGGCACCGCGAGCGAGTTCTGCTCGTCGACCGCCACGCTCGCAGGCACCGTCGAGATGGTCCCGGACGCCGACGCGGCAGGGCGCCTCCTCGCCCTACCCTCGACCCTGGCCAGGTCCGTGCCCTACGCTGAGTTCCGTCCGCTCACGCACGAGTACGATCAGCGCGTGGCGTCCCTCTCGCTGGCGCAGGCGGCGATCCCCCGTGTCGGTGCGCCGTGGCCCGAGAGCGGAGTGCTCACGGCGCGACAGGACATCCAGGTCTTCAGACTCCTGGGCGCCGCGCAGCCCTCTGTGGCCGCCACGTACCTCGTGCGCGATCAACTCCTGCTCGGACCTCCGTCGGCAGGAGCCTACGCGCTCTTCTTGCTGGCCGAGCGAGTCGAGGGCGAATATCGGGGGACATTCGAGTGGTACCACGCCGCCGACTCGGGCGGCAAGAGCGCGCCGCGCTACTTCAGCCACCTCGACTGGGACGGAGACGGCCAGGGGGAGATTCTGCTCGACGTCTTCGGCTCGGACCGGCGTTGGTATGCGGCGCTCGAACAGCGCGAGGACGGCTGGGCTCGCACGTTCGAGAGCTCCTGCGGCACGGGCGCTTCGCCCGCGCGGTGATGCGCCGACGGCCGGCGCGCGCATGGGCCGCCGCCACGCTGCTGTTCCTCGCGTGCGCGAACGCCGACGCACCCACCGCCGAGGCGGTCCACTTGATCGACGCGACCGGGAGCGAAGTGGTGCTCCCGCGGCCTGCCAGGCGCGTGGTCTCCCTCGTGCCATCGGCCACCGAGACCTTCCGAGCCATGGGCCGTGCGGACGTCCTGGTCGGTCGCACCGACTACGACACGCACGCCTGGTCGACCGCGCTCCCCTCCGTGGGCGGCGGCATCGAGCCCAGTCTGGAGGCCATCGTCGCGCTCCAGCCCGACCTCGTGGTACGATTCGCGGGCGAGCAGGACACGCATACGCCGGCACGACTCACCGACCTCGGCGTTCCGGTCCTCGCCGTCCGCCCGGACCGGGTCGAGGACATCTTCCGCACGGCCGAGCTGCTCGGCGACGCCATCGGGGATCGACAGGCCGCCGACTCCCTCGCGGCTGAGCTCCGGACCGGCCTCGCGGCCGCGGCCGACAAGGCACACGCGCTCCCACCCGTTCGCGTCGCCTACGTGCTCGGCGGCACGCCGCCGTGGGTGGCGGGGCGTGGCACGTTCATCGATGATCTGGTCACGTTGATGGGCGGGGACAACGTCTTCTCGGACGTCGAGTTGCTCTACGCGGCGGTGAGCCCAGAGGAATTCCGGACCCGCCGCATCGACGTCGTCCTCGTGTCGGACGCAGCCGGCTTCGATGCGAGCCTCGCTCCCGGCGCGCGTGTCGAGCAGGTGGAGAGCGACTTCGAGATTCCCGGGCCAGGCGTGGTCGAGGCCGCCTACCGCATCGCCGAGCGCATCCACGGGCGGAAGCTCGAGTGAGGCGCTGGCCGCTCGCAGGACTCCTGGCGCTCGTGCTCGCCGCTGCGGTCGTCATGGGCGTCCTCTTCGGCGCGGTTCCCGTGTCGCTCGGGGAGTTGGCCGCCGTCCTGCGCGGAAACGGCGACCCGGTTCACCGTGACATCGTTCTCCAGCTGCGACTCCCACGGGTCTTGTTGGCGGGGTTCGTCGGAGGTGGGCTCGCGGTCGCGGGTGCGACGCTGCAAGCCCTGCTGCGCAACCCGCTCGCGGAGCCGTACATCTTGGGGATCTCGGGAGGCGCGTCCGTCGGCGCCGTCGCGGTCCTCGCCCTCGGACTCGGCGCGGCCACGCCGTGGGCCGTGCCCATCGCCGCCTTCGCAGGAGCGGTCGGTGCCATTCTCCTCGTGTTCCGGGTCGCGACGGTCGCCGGCCGAGGCATGGACGTTCGTGTGCTCTTGGTCGCCGGCGTGGTCGTCGCCGCTTTTTTCACCGCCTGCATTGCCTTCATCCTGTCGGTGAGCTCGGCGAGGACCGTGCAGAGCGCCGTCCTCTGGATCATGGGCAGCTTCGCCGCGGCGGACTGGGGCGACGTAGTGACGTCCGCTGCATACACGCTTCCGGCGTTCGGCATCCTGTGGGCGCTCGCGCGCCCTCTCAACCTGATGGCGATCGGCGAACAGACCGCGCTCTACCTCGGTGCCGACGTCGAGGGCGTGAAGCGGCTCGCTCTGGCCATGGCGGCCCTCATCACCGCGGCTTCGGTCGCAGTCGCCGGGGTGATCGGATTCGTGGGACTCGTGGTGCCGCATGCCGTGCGTCTCACCATAGGATCGGACAACCGCGCGCTCTTCCCTCTCGCCTTCCTCGGCGGCGCTGCGTTCCTCGTGCTCGCCGACCTCGCTGCGCGCGTCGCCCTCGCACCGGCCGAGATCCCCGTCGGCGTCATCACCGCGTTCGTGGGCGTACCTCTCTTCCTGGTGCAGCTCAGGCGGAGCATCGGCTCGCGATGAGGCTCGTCGCCGAGGGCATCACGGTACGGTACGCCGCACTCGACCGGCCGGCACTCGACGGTTTGTCGCTCGAGGTGCCGTCCGGCTCCCTCACCGCCGTGATCGGACCCAACGGCTCCGGCAAGTCGACGCTCATGCGTGCATTGCTCGGCACGTCGCCTCTGGCCAGCGGACGCGTCACTCTCGGTGACCAGCCGCTCGACGCTTGGGATCGGCGCGAGCTGGCCAAAGTGGTCGGCGCCGTTCCGCAGTCCGAGTCCATCGCGTTTCCGCTCACGGCCCGCGAGCTCGTCTCGATGGGGCGCTACTCGCACTTGGGCCCACTCGCTCCCGAGAGCGAAACCGATCGTGCGGCCGTCGCGCGCGCGCTCGCAGCTTGCGATGTGAGCGACCTCGCCGACCGAGACGTCGCAACGCTCTCGGGAGGCGAGCTGCAGCGCGCGCGCATCGCCCGTGCGCTTGCTTCCGAGCCCAAGGCACTCGTGCTCGACGAGCCTACCGCGAGCCTGGACATCCGCCACGAGATGGAGATCCTCGAACTGGCCCGTGCGAAGGCCGACTCGGGGATCACCGTCCTGCTCATCACGCACGGGCTCGACTCCCTGGCGCAGTTCGCCGACCGGATGGTGCTGCTGGCAGGCGGTCGAATCGCAGCGACCGGCACGCCCGCGCAGGTGCTGCGCGAGGACGTCATGCGCGAGGTTTATGGGTGGCCGATCGCGGTGCAGGTCGACGCAGCGACGGGAGCACCGCGCGTCACGCCGCTGCGAAAGCCGCGTCCCTGAAGTCAGCTAGCGCGCCGCCGCCGCTTCCCCGTGTAGCTTGCGGTAGCTGCGGTAGCGCGACTCGCGGATCCTGCCGGCCTCTACCGCGGCCCGCACCGCGCAGTCGGGCTCCTGGAGGTGTGCGCATCCTCGAAAGCGGCATGGATCCAAAGCCGCCAGCTCCGGGAAACAGCTCGCGAGGTCTTCGGCAGCGACGCCCCAGAGGCCTACGTCCCCGAATCCCGGGGTGTCGGCAACCCGTCCCCCGCACTCGAGCTCGATCAATCGCGACGAGGAGGTCGTGTGCTTTCCCGTCCCCGTCTTCACCGAGAGCTCTCCGGTGCGCAGCGCCAATCCGCGGTCGAGCGCGTTGAGCAGCGACGACTTGCCTACGCCGGAAGGCCCGATGAGCGCGGAGGTACCGCGACAGAGCTCGTCACGCAGGAGCTCGAGCCCCTCTCCACTCCGAGCACTCGCGCCCAAGACCAAATACCCGATGCCCTGATACGTGCTCGACAGTTCCGCAGCCACTTCATGAGCTCCAGGCAGGTCGAGCTTGTTCGTCAACAGGATCGGGTGTATGCCGCTCGCTTCGACCAGAACGAGGAGTCGATCGATGAGCTCAGTCGTGGCCGGCGGCTCCGCAAGCGAGACCACCACGAACACGCGATCCAGGTTGGCCGCGAGCACCTTGGGCGCCCGGCCGCCGCGGCCGCGCCGCACCAGCGTGGTCCCGCGTGGCTCTACGGACTCGATCGTCCAGGCGCCACGGGTTTCGGCAACCGTGACACGATCACCGATGACTACCTCGCCCGGCACCTGCTTGAGGCGCCCACGCAGGGTGGCCTCTACGCAGCTGCCGCCTTCCAGCCGGACACCGTAGACGCCTCCGCCGGTCTCGTGGACCGATCCCGACCTGATCAGCAGGCCACCCGGAAAAGAAAACTCGCCGCGCGCTGGAGCGCGCGGCGAGTTTCAAGCGGTTGGACCACGCTGGGCTTACGCGGCGAACGACTCCAGGGCGTTGCCCTTGTCGCCTTCGCGCAAGCGGCGGAGCGCGCGGTCGCGCAGCTGCCGAATGCGCTCCCGCGTCACGCCGAGCATGTTGCCGATCTCTTCCAGCGTATGCTCGCGCTCGCCCTCGAGCCCGAAGTAGAGCCGCAGCACCTTGGCGTCGCGCGCCTCGAGCGTGGAGAGCGCCGCCGTCACCGTCTCGGTCAGGAGTCGGCTCTCGACCTCGAGCTCGGGCTCCGCGGCCTCCTCGGTGATGAAGCGCTCGACCAGCTGCGAGTCCTCGGAGTCGCCAATGGGCGCATCCAGCCGGATCTCGGCAGCGTTCAGCGTCTGCAGCGACTCGACCAGCTCAGGCGTGAGGAACGTGGCGACGGCAAGCTCGTCCGTGGTCGGCTCGCGCCCCTTCTCCTGCTTGAGGCGCTCCTTCTCACGGAAGATGCGCGCCAGGTCGCTCGCGCGATTCAGCGGCACGCGCACCGCACGGCCGTGGTTCGCCAGCGACGCGAGGATCGCCTGACGGATCCACCACACCGCGTAGCTGATGAACTTCACGCCCTGCTCGGGATCGAACTTACGCGCAGCCGTAACCAGCCCGACGTTCCCTTCCTGGATCAGGTCCGTGAGGGACACGCCGCGATTCTGGTACTTCTTCGCCACGCTGATGACGAAGCGCAGGTTCGCGCGCGCGAGCTCCTGGATCGCCTCCAGGTCGCCCTTCTGGGCGCGCGCGCCGAGCTCCTTCTCGCGGTCCGGGGTGATCAGCTCGTGACGACTCACGTCACGCAGGTACTGATCGAGCGCGCTCTGCTCTTCCACGCTCGCGTCGAACCCCGAGAGGAGGTTTCCCTTCCCCCGGCGCTTGCGGCGCTTGGTGCTCGTGGAGGCTGCCATCGTCCTATATTCTCCTTCGAATTCCCGCCTGTCTCGACAAGCCTGAGAGCGAGGCGAAAAGCCAGGTCTGCCTTGGTTGGGGCGGGATCCTAAGCCGTTTAGCATGAAAGCGCTAGATCCCGCTGTCAATCGATCCGCGGCGTTCCTACTCCCCCCTCGGATATGATGTTCCCGGGTCATTTGCGGTTGCTGGCGCGGCGGCCAACTCCCTAGCTTCCCCGTCCCCGAGACCCGTGATCCACGGGCCAGGATCCCCCCACGGACCCCGAAATCGTGCCCCATTTGCCCTCCGTGTTCGGGATGACCGGCGTCGGCAGGAGGCGGTCCCGCAATGAGGACAGTTTCTCGGTGGTGGCCGACATGGGCGTGGCGGTCGTGGCTGACGGGATGGGGGGCCACCCCGGGGGCGATGTCGCGAGCCAAATCGCGGCGGAGACCGCGACCGCGACCCTCCGGGAAGATCTCGCTCTTCCGCCTCAGTCCGAACAGTCGCAACCCGACCGCTTGAGCTCGGCCATGCGCCGCTCGTTGATTCGGGCCCACGAACAGATTCGTGCGCGTGCCGAGCTCGAGCCCCACCTGGACGGCATGGGGACCACGATTACTGCGTTCGCGGTCGATCCAACCTCCGACCTCTTCGTGCTGGGCAACGTGGGCGACTCACGTGCATATCGGCTCCGCGCGGGAGAGCTGGCGCGCCTCACCCGCGACGACACGTGGGTACAAGAGTGTGTGGACGCCAAGCAGCTGACGGTCGAGCAGGCGCGCCGACATCCGTTCGCTCACCTGCTCACACAGTGTCTCGGACTCGAGGACGCACCGAAGCCGCGCATTACCGAAGGGTCGGTCCAAATCGGCGACGTCTATCTGCTCTGCACGGATGGGCTCGTCGGCATGGTCGATGATGCGACGTTGGTCGGCATCGTGACATCCGGGCTCGGAGACCTGCACCACCCCAACGGTGACGCCACGCTGCGCAGGCTCCTCGACGCAGCGAACGATGCAGGTGGCCACGACAACATCACTGCCGTGCTGGTAACTATCGGTCCAGTGCGCGCCTGACGCGCGTACGGCTCAAGCGCTCCCGGCGGGGCGCGTGATGCGATCCAACACGCTCTCTGCCGCAACCTCGCGCCGCTCGAACGTGAACACGCGCAGTACGCGCGCCGTGGAGTAGAGCTCTTGGGCCACCCGGGGAAGGTCGAGCAGCCCCTCCAACCCCTCCATGTCGAGTCGCTGTACCAGGCCACCCCGACGCTCGACCAAGAGGTCGAGCTGGAACATCTGCGGCTTGGCTGGGAAGTCGATCACGACCTCGCCCCGCTCGAGGCCGAGCTCTGACGCCAAGTCGTCCTCGAGGGCACGCTTCCACGGCGAGTCCCCTACCGCCCAGTCCTCGACCTGTCGCCCTGCGAGATCTGCCGCGGTGAGCTCGAGTGCGCGTTTCGGCAGGCGCCGCTGGCGAAGCGCTGGTAGCCAGCGCGTGGCGATGCGTTCGGCTACGTCGCCGTCGTCCTCGTGCGCTCGTGTGCTGATCAAGTAGAGCAACTCTTCGTCAGTGGGCCCGACGAGCTCGTCTGGAGCGACGAGCCCAGCCCGCACGGATTCCTCGACCAGCCGCTTGTAGAGTGCGGTGGCCGCCCGCACTGCATGATGCCAGTACACGTTCCGGAACATCTGATACTTCGCGAACAGGAGGGACTCGAGGGCAGCGATCGCCTTCTCGTGCACGCCGACCTCCCAGCTCCCGGTCTCCGGATCTCGCAGGAGCTTGAGCCCCTGCAGCAGTCGGGAGACATCCACCTCACCATAGGGCACGCCGCAGAAGCGCGCGTCGCGCTTGAGGTACTCCATCTTGTCGAGGTCCAAGCTCCCGCTCACGAGACCTCGGAGCGGGATCGGGCTTCGGCCGCGGATCAACTCGTGAATGCGCTCGGGCGCACCCAGGCCGAGCGGCGCAAGCGCGTCGCGAAGCGCAGCGGAGGCGAAGAATCGGTGCGCTACGTCCTCGTGGTGCGCTGGCGGGGGCTCCGTCTCGAGCTCTTCGAGCGCGTGCGAGAACGGATAATGACCGATGTCGTGCAGAAGCGCGGCATAGGGGACGAGCTCCTCGCCCTCCCACGCCTCGGGCGGTGAGCCACCCCGCTCGCGCAGATGGCGAAGCGCCGTCGTGGCGAGATGATAGACACCGAGCGCGTGGTCGAAACGGGTGTGCGAGGCACCCGGATAGACCAGGTGGGTGAAGCCCAGCTGCCGGATGTACCTGAGTCTCTGGAACTCCGGTGTGTCGACGATGCGGACGGCGGTCGTGTCGAGCCGGATCGTTTCCCAGAGCGGGTCACGAATGATCTTTTCCGGATCCATGGTCATGCCCTGACGTTACGCTCCGCCATGGGCGCCGCGAATGGCGCCGCGGGTCGTTGGCGAGGCGAGGAGCATGCATCTATCTTCCCGAAGATAAAGCGAAAGCGCCACCCCCTGCCCCACCCCGACCTCATGACTGTGCGAGCCGCCCTGCGGGAGCACGTGCAATCCGGTGCGGCGAACCGGCCGGGGGTCTACCGCATGCTCGGGCCGAGCGACGAGCTGCTGTACGTCGGGAAGTCCGTCCACCTGCGTACCCGGCTGCTGTCGTACTTCCGCGCGCCCGCCGGCGACAAGTCTTGGGACCTCATCAACGAGACCGCGCGCATCGACTGGGACTACATCCCCAACGAGTTCTTCGCGCTCATCCGCGAAATGAAGTTGATCCAGCAGTGGCAGCCGCGCTTCAACGTCGAGCACAAGCGGCGCCGCATGTATGCGTTCGTGAAGGTGACGCGGGAGCCGGCGCCGCGCGTACTGCCCGTCACCCGGGTGGTCGAAGATGGGGCGACCTATTACGGCCCGTTTCCGCGCGTCCACGCAGTGACAGAAACGGTCCGCGAGCTCTCCCATGTGCTTGGCATCCGCGACTGTCCCGCACAGACCCCGATCTTCTTCGAGGATCAGCTCGAGATGTTCGAGGCCGGGCGCGCGCCCCGCTGCATCCGTGCCGACTTGAGGACGTGCCTCGCCCCCTGCTGCGGGCGTCCTCTGGCCGTCGAGTACCGCCGGGCCGTCGACCTCGTCCGTGGCTTCCTCGAGGGGCGCGCCGAGGCGCCGCTCGCAGGCATCCAGAGGCAGATGGGCGAGGCCGCGGCGCGCATGGACTTCGAGTATGCTGCGCTCCTTCGGGATCGACTGGAGAGGCTGCGTGGCTTCCGTGACGAGTTGGTCGCTTTCCGCGGCAACCTCGAGGACCTGACGTTCGTGTATCGCGTTCCGGGGTTCGGCGGTGACGATCGCATCTACCTCATTCGTCAGGGTCGCATCAGGCGCGAGCTGTCCTATCCGAAGGGCCGGCGCGCGCGGGCCCGGGTCGCGCGTGCGATCGAGACCACCTACGGCGAAACGGAGACCGGACCCGCGGGGCTCGAGCCGCAAGACGCGGCCGAGATCCTCCTCGTGGCTCGCTGGTTCCGACTCAGGCCCAAGGAGCGTCGTCGCACGCTTTCGCCCGAGCGCTGGCTCGCCGAGCGTGGGCCGGACGCGCCGCGTCGTGGGGTCGTGGTGCCGAGTCCGGACGTCGCGCCGAGTCAGGTCGTCGCGCCGAGTCCGGACGCCGTGCCGAGTCAGGTCGCCGCGCCGAGCACGCGATAGCCGAGAACGACAATCCCGCTCTTGTCGTAGCGGCGCACGTCATCGAGCTCCAGGCGGGCGACACCGGTCAGGCCGGGAAGGACCGGGATACCGGATCCGAGGAGCACGGGAACGATCGCAAGCTCGACGCGGTCCACGAGCCCTGCTTCCAGCATGCTGCGGAATAGCACACCGCCCCCGAACAGCCAGATGTCCTTTCCCGGCTGCCGCTTCAGGTCCGACACGAAGGCTTCGACATCCTTCGAGACGATCTTCACTGGTCGTACGCCGACGCCGCCGAGGCTCCCCGGCACCGCGACGGAGGCATCCTCCACGAGGACGAGCATCTCGGGCCTGCCGATCGTGCTGACTCCGATGGCGGTTCCCACGACGCCCGGGCGCCGCATCAGCTCCTGACTGAACGCGGCCTGGGCGGCCCTGGCCGCCCCCATCTCCTGATCGAACTCCGGGGTGCCCGGCACCACCGCCATCTGGACGTCCGGAGCCAACAGACCGGCTCGATCACCGGGCTCCGTGCAGGCCGCGAGGGCTACTGCCAGGACCAGAGCGAACCGTTGAAGTCGTGACTTCTCGAGCCGAGCGAGCACGGCAGGCCTCCGTCGATAGGAGTGTTCAAAGCCTGCTTCCATACTTCACCAAGTCTCGCGAGGGTGCAAGCGCACTCTGCGCCAAGGACTTACGGCTCGTGGCTATGTCAGACCACCCGTCGACGCCTGTGCGTCACCACCGATTGGGACTACCGGCGATGCCATGACCTCATCGAGGTGGCGGATGAAGCGCGCCACGGTCGCCCTTCTCGACGATATCCTCAGTGGTGCGTATCAGCTCGCGGATCTCGAGTCCGATGATTACCGTCGGGTACGCGACCTCCGTGACCAGTACGGCGACGCGGACCTCGGCTTCGTGGATGCGGCGGTCCTGGCGGTCGTCGAGCGCTTGGAGGAACCGAAGTAGGCCACACTGCACCCCCTGGACTCGTGACCATGCCCGACCTGACCGCCGCCCTCGCCGCCAATCGCGCCGCCGTCGACGACATGATCGGCGTCGTCGAGCGCACCCGTCACCCCTGGAACGAGCCGCGAGCGCCCGGGAAGTGGTCGCCGGCCCAAGTGGTCGAGCACGTGGCGATGGCGCTCGAGGAGAACGGCAAGGTCGCCGCGGGTAAGCCCTCGAAGATCCCGACGCTGCCGTTCTTCATCCGCCCGGTGGTCAGGATCTTCTTCAACCGCATCGTCCGCACGGGCAACTTCCCCAAGGCGAAGACGAACGCGGCCATGACCCCAGACCACGGTCCGACGTCGGCGTCCGATGCGCGCGCCCGTCTGCTCGGCGCGCTGGCCAAGCTCGAGCATGAGTGCCGAGCCCTGGAGACCTCCGGTCGTTCGGTGAACAGCGGCGCCTTCGGCGTCGTGTCGGTCGAAGACTTCGTGCGCTTCAACGAGCTGCACGTCCGCCACCACACGAAGCAGATCCCGATCGCGCTATAGGCTGATCGCCATCACGAGCGATTAGACCAGGGTCGACAGGAAGCGCGCGGCGCTCCATAGGCGGACCTGGTCGTCGGTCACGCTCTCGCGTGCGCCCCGAAGATGAATCTGATATGCGTCACAGTCGGGGAAGCGCCGCTTCAGATAGCGTAACGATGGCGTCGCACTCTCCGCGGCGAGCTTGACCTCGATCATCATGACCGGCTTCCGTCGCTCCACCACCACGAAGTCCACCTCGCGTCCGTCCACGTCGCGGAAGTAGCGCAACTCCAGCTCACGTCCCACCGAATCCAGCTGGAAATGCACCCACTTGAGTAGGTGGGAGGCCACGAGATTCTCGAACCGTGGGCCCTCCTCGGGCACGACACTCCAGTCGGTGTGATAGTGCTTCTGCTCCTTCTTCACCGCGCGCAGCCTAGGAGCCCCAAATGGTGCCACCCTGAAGATTGCGTAGAGCCGCTCGAAAATGTCGAGCCAGCGCGTGACGGTCTCATGATTGAGCTGGAGGTCTTCACGTAGCGAATTCCGGGACAGCGGACTGCCCACTCGATCCGGAAGCGCGAGCATGAGCTGCTCCATCGCTCCCAAGTCCCGCACGGACTCGAGTGATGTCACCTCCTCGCGTATGAGCCGGCTTCTATACTCCACCGACCACCTGCGAGCCGCCGTGGCCGATCCCCGGAGGAAGGGCTCTGGGAAGCCGCCGAGGGTGAGCAGGCTCTCGACATCGGCGGTGCCCTGGGCACGAAGCTCGGCGAAGCTGAGTGGGTGGAGGCGTAGGAAGTGATAGCGTCCCTGGAGCGAGTCGCCCCCGAACCGGTAAAGGTCGAGGCGCGCGCTCCCCGTGACGAGGATGCGATGAGTGGCGCCGAACTCGTCGTACACGCCCTTGAGGTAGTTCCGCCACCGACGGTACTTGTGGATCTCGTCGAACACCCAGAGCTCTGCATCGGGTAGCTCCCGGCGCAGGATGCGATCGCGATGTGCGGGGATGTCCCAGCTCAGGTACCCGCTCGAGTCAGCGAGCAGGCCCTTCGCGAGCGTAGTCTTCCCTACCTGCCTGGGACCCCCGAGGAGGACCATCTTATCAGCCAGGTCCGCTCGGACCTGGGCCTCGAGGTAGCGTCGCATGCTGCGACTATATCACGGTCTATCGTGAATAGCAAGCGTGTTTTTCACGATGCGACGTGAATTATTCGGGTGCCCGCCGGCCGTCCGGCGCCGCCTCCCGCCGCTTACCCCTCCGCCCGCCTACACGCCCGCCCGAGCTTCTCGACCCCCTCACCGATCTCGTCCGCCGTGATCAGGAGCGAGGGTCCGATGCGCACCACGTTGCCGAAGAGTCCGCCACTGCCGATGAGCAAACGCTCCTCGCGCGCGGCCTCCATGAGCTTCGAGGTACGCTTCGCGTCGGGCTCCTTCGTCTTGGGATCGCGCACGATCTCCATGGCCTGCATGAGGCCCATGCCCCGCACGTCCCCGATCCAGGGGTGACGCTTCTGCAGCCCGAGGAGCCCAGCCCACAGCTCGGCGCCACGAGCCGCAGCGTTCGTGGGCGCGCGCTCCTCGCGCAGCACGTCCTGGGTGGCGCAGAGCGCCGCCATGGCAACTGGGTTGCCGCCGAACGTCGAGATGGTCTTGGGTTTCCAGGCGAGCGCGATCTCGTCGGTGGTGATGGTCGCGCCGACGGGGAAGCCGTTCGCGATCCCCTTCGCCATGACCATGATGTCCGGCTCCACGCCGTAGTGCTCGATGGCGAACCAGCGATCGCCGGTCCGGCCGAACCCCGTCTGTACCTCGTCGATGATGAGTAGCCCGCCGTACTTCCGAATCACCTCCGCCGCCTTCTTGAAGTACGTGGGCGGCGGCACCACGTAGCCCGCAACGCCCTGGATCGTCTCGGCGATGAACGCGGCCGGCTTCCCGTTGGTGGTGGTGAGGATCACTTCCTCGAGGTCGGCGACGAACTCGTCGACGCACGACTCGTCGCAGGGCTGCTTGTAGGGGCAGCGGTAGGTGTTCGGCGCCTTCGCGTGATGGATGCCGGCGACAGGGGTCGCGAGCGGACGCCAGCCGGAGTGCGCGGTTACACTGGCGCCAAGGAACGAGCGTCCGTGGTACGCGACGCGCAGGCCGATGATCTCGCTCCTGCCGGTGGCCAGGCACGCCATCATGACCGCCGTCTCGATGGCCTCCGTGCCCGAGTTGCTGAAGAACGTGCGCTTCAGGGAACCGGGCGCGATCTCGGCAAGCTTACGCGCCGCCTCGACCTGTGCTTCCGTCGCGTAGAGCGTCGACACGTGCCCGAGCGTCTGCATCTGCTCGGTGACGGCGGCGATCACGCGTGGGTTACAGTGCCCCACGGACGTCGTGAGGATGCCCGCGAAGAGATCCAGATACTCGTGGCCGTCGGCGTCCCACACACGCACACCGCTCCCCTCCGCCAGCGCGAGCGGCTCCTGGTACAGGTGGATCATCGCGGGGAGCAGGTGCTCGCGATGGCCCTGGACGATGTCGGCGCTGGTCGCGCCTTTGATCTGCGTGGTCATTGGCCTACCTCGGTGCGTTCGGCGTCGGTGCGTTCGGTGAGGCGCGCTGGGCAGGGCTGCAGGTGGGCCAGCGTCCGGAGCCACCGCCCCGCCCGGTGCTGATGATCTGGCGACGCTCGCGACTCGTGAACTCGTCATCGTTCGCGGCCAGGTACGCGAGCGATGCGGTCAGCACGACGTTGTTGCGCAGGTCGTCGAAGACCAGCTTGTCGTAGGTGTCGCGGTTGGAGTGCCAAGTGTGGTCGGTGTAGTCCCAGCTAGTCTCCGACGTCGTCCCGAGATTGAAGCTCGGCGCCCCGCGACAGAGGAACGATGCGTAGTCCGAGCCCGAGCCCGGGGTGCCGGGAAGCTCGAGATCGACATACTGCGAGACCTCGCGAGGCACTCGCGAAAGCCATCTCGCGATCGAGCCACCTGCGTCCATCAATCCGAGTGCCGAGATGTTCGCGATGCGTCCGGTCCCATTGTCCGAATTCCAGAGGACCTGGAGACTGTCCACGACCTCGGGGTGATCCTCTACGAAGGCCCGCGAGCCGTTCAGGCCCTGCTCCTCTCCACTCCACAGCCCGAGCAGGATGGTCCGCTTCGGGTGAGGGTATGCCACGCTGAGCACGCGCATGGTCTCGAGCATCACCAGCGAGCCCGCGCCGTTGTCCGTGGCTCCGGACGAGCCGTCCCACGAGTCGTAGTGCGCAGACAGCATGACGTACTGATTGGGTAGCTCGGCGCCGCGGATCTCACCGATCACGTTGAAGACCGGCACCTCGCCACGGTTCGTCGACTCCGCCGTGAGACGGACCACAGGCTCCTGAACGTTCTCGGCGAGCCGGTGGACGAGCGAGTAGTCCTCGCACGACAGCTCGAACGTCGGCGTGTCGCGGTTGTACGCGTCGAAGATGCGGCTGATACCGGGGCGGCCCGGCCACTCGGAGGTGATGATGCCCGCTGCACCGGCGCCCTCGAGCGCCGCGTGGATCTGAGCAGTGCCGCCCAGGAGCGCTAGTAGCACGGCGAGACTCTGATCCCAGCGGTTGGCGCCGAGCTGACGGTTTTCGTCCATCCGCTGCCCCGAGCCGTTCTGTTGGAACTCACGCCACTGCTCGTTGGATCGGCAGGTAGGTTGCGGATACGACATCATCACCCAACGCCCCCGCACGCTCTCGAGGAAAGCGTCCCAGTCGCCGCGTGAGTCGATCTCGGGCAGATAGACGATCCTCGCCTCGACCGATCGCCCGCTCGTGCCGGGACTCCATGCCAGGATCTGGCCCTCGAGCGACCGCACGCGCGGCTGCACGAGATCGATGTGGCTCGGCCCCCGCTCCCACCCCTCCCAGGTCCCGTAGCGATCGAGGCGCGCGTCGACCCCCCAGTCCTCCAACATGCTCACCGCCCAGGCCTGCGCGCGGTCCATGCCGGGCGACCCCGTGAGCCTGGGCCCGATCGAATCGAGAAGCGCCTGCGCCAGCGCCTCCAGACCGGAACCGGCCATGCCCTCGCGCCAGATCGCGTGCAGCACGGCATCGTTGGTGGCCAACGACTGGCCGGCCAGGGGAGCGGTGCGGAGGGGGAGCATCAGCACGAGCGGCGCGAGCACGAGCGCGAACCTCGGCGCGAATCTTCTTGGTCTCATCGCAGACCTGCTTTTTGCTTCACGCGATCGAACTCCTCCTTCGTCACCGACTGCACGGAGAGCCGCCCGTAGCGCACCAGCTCCATCTCGCCGAGCTCCGCATCGGCCTTGACGTCGGCGAGGCTCACAGGCGTCTTCGCCTTGGCGACGAACGCCACGTCCACCAGCTCCCAGGTCGGATCGTCGGGGTCAGACTTCCTGTCGTAGTACTCGCTCTTCTTGTCGAACTGAGTCGGGTCAGGGTATGCGGTGCGCGCCACCCGCGCGATCCCCGCCACGCAGGAGGGGTCCGCGTTGGAGTGATAGAAGAGCACCTCGTCGCCCACCGACATGGCGCACATGTTGTTCCGGGCCTTGAAGTTCCGCACGCCGGTCCAGGCGGTGGAACCGTCCCGCTGCAGGTCGTCGATCGAGTACACCTCGGGCTCGGACTTCATGAGCCAGAATCGCTTGGCCAAGGGGCCCTCCTCAGGCTTGTGCGGCTCCGACGGCTACCCGGATCTCGCGCCAGCGCTCGCGCTTGAAGACGCTCACGCTGAGCGTGGCGCGCGTCAGGTGCCCGATCACGATCGCGAGCCAGATGTCCCCCGGGTCCAGCGTCGCGACCGTTTGGATCGCCCAACAGAGCCCCCAGGGAATCACGATCTGCGACACGAGGGAGATATAGAGCGGGCTCTTGGTGTCGCCCGTACCCTGGAGTCCACCCGTGTAGGCGAGCGCCACGGTGATGAAGAGGCCCGAAACAGCCAAATAGCGCATCAGCTGCACGCTCAACTCCGTCACCGCAGGGTCGGTCATGCCGAAGATACGCAGCAGGAGCGTCGGGATGAGCAAGAACGCCACGCCGATTGACGCGGCCAGCGTGAGCCCGAAGCCTGCCGCCGTCCGCACCGCCTGCGCTGTGCGCTCCGGCTTGCCCGCACCCAGGTTCTGCCCCGCGACCGCCGCGGTCGCGCCCATGATGCCGACAGAAGTCCAGGTGATGAACGAGAAGAGCTGCGTGTAGCTCACCACGTAGGCCGCCTGCGCCTGCGCGCTCATCGCCAGCGAGCCGATGAACGCGAGCAGGATGACGCCTCCCACGTTCATCGCCACCCCCTGGATCCCCGTGGGCAGACCGAACTTGAAGAGCTGCCCGATGATCTCCCAGTTGGGGCGCCAGTCCATCCCGCGGTGGAACGCGACCACCCAGGTGCCGCTGCAGAGCTTCCACATCGCGTAGCCACCGACGAGCCCGGCTGCGATGACCGTGCCCATCGCCGCGCCCGCCGTGCCGAACGCCGGGATCGGCCCCAGTCCCCGGATCAGAATCACGTTCAGGATCACGTTCAACACCGTCATTACGATGCCGAGCCGGAGCGGCGTGCGGGCATCACCCGACGAGCGCAGTGCTCCCCCGAGCATGAAGAAGAGGAGCATCCCGCTCGAGAAGACGAACATGATCCGCAGGTAGGGCAGCGCCTCCGCCTGCACCTCTGGCGTCGCGTTCACCAGGCCTAGGAGAGCCGGCGAGGCGAGGTACCCGATCGGCGCCAGGATGAACAGCGTGATCAGGACGGCAGTCAGGAACGCCTGGTACACCACGCGGTTCACCATCTCGTGCTCGTCCGCGCCGGTGAAGCGAGCAACCAGAACGCCCATGCCCGTGAACATCGAGCTGACGAAGACGATGACGACGAGGAAGATCTGCCAGGCCACGCCGATGCCGGCATTCCCCGTGTAGCCCACGTAATGGCCCACCATGACGTGATCGACCAAGCCCTGTAGACCACCGATGATGTTCTGGAGCATCGTCGGCCACGCGAGCTTCCACACCGCGTCCTTGATGGGACCCTCGACGATGGAGCGGTCGAAGGCCTTGCCGCGCTTGGGGGGTGGGTTCACGCGAGCAGGATCCAGGCGCTGATCGAAACCCACACCACGCCGATAGCCCCCAGGATCCCGATCTCGAACGGGCTCACTTTCTGCGTACCCCGTTCGCCGTGGAAACACGCGACGACGATCGCGGCGGCGAACGCACACCCAGCGAGCGGGAGGCTCAGCTCCCACCAGACGTTGCTCAGCGTGTTCATCTGCACGAGCATCGACATGAACGCGAGGAACGCCGCCGCCGCACCGCCCGCTCCGAAGACGAATTGCGGCAGGCGTCGTTTCAGGAGCCCCTGCACACCGCCTGCGCCGGCTTCGCCACCCTTCCCCTCACCCCCCTGAAGCGTCGCGACGACTCGCTCGGCGCTCGGCCGATGCTTCGGCTCCCGGTTGAGGCAGCGCTTCAGAAGGTCGGCGAGCGTGGGATCGATTTCCGGACGTAGCTGCCTCAGATCCCGCGGCTCGCCATTCAGGTGGGCGGCGATCAGGTCCGCGTTCGATCGTGCCTTGTACGGGCCCTCGCCCGCGAGCAGCTCGTAGCCGAGGATGCCGAACGCATACATGTCGGCGAGTTCTGTCAGCTCCTTGTCCATGAGCTGCTCGGGGCTCATGTAGCGCACGTCACCCAACATCTGGCCCGTCTTGGTGAGCTTCGTTACCTCCTCGCCGCTGGTGGCGAGGATGGCGGCGATGCCGAAGTCGGCGATCAGGGCCTGCTGCGCCTTGTCGTCCCAGAGGATGTTCGCGGGCCGGATGTCGCGGTGCACGATGCCCTGTGCGTGGGCCGCCGCGAGCGCCGAGGCCACACCCTGAAGCACCTTACGCGCGAGATCTGTCGGCAGCCTCCCCTCGGCGGCGAGGCGCTCCTCCATCGTGCGACCCTTCACGAAGCGCATCACCAGGTACGGGGTCCCGTCCGCTTGGTACCCGGAGGTGTAGACCTGCACCACGTTGGGGTGCTCGAGCTTTGCCGCTGCCTTCGCCTCGCGCGTGAATCGCTTCTTCGCGGTGTCGTCGTCGGCGCGGCCCGGCAGGAGCTGTTTCACCGCGACGAGCCGGTCGAGCGACTTCTGCCGGGCCAGATACACGGTCGCCATCGAGCCCCGCCCCAGCTTTTGCTTGATCTCGAAGTCGGTGCCGAGAGCCTCGGTCAGGGCCTCGATCGACTGGCTTTCTTCGTCGCGCGTGGGCGCGGTGTTTGACGCCACGGGTTCCATGTGCGGGCCACGTTACCGGTGGGGGCCAGGAGCCACAAGCACGAGTTGGGCACCGGCCGATGTATTGACATGACCTTCGGCTACCGACGGGCCTGTCCAGGGCCCTTGCGCCGGGTGACCCCACTGTCGTACTGTACCAGTTAACCCATACAGTGACACACTGGTGCACATGTTCGAGTCCATCGACCCCAGGAGCCCGACCCCGCTCTACGAGCAGATCGCTGCGCGGGTGCGCGTGGCGGTCGCGGCCGGGGAGCTCTCGGCGGGGAATGCGCTCCCATCGGTGCGCACGCTCGCGAGGGATCTCCGCGTGAATCCCGCCACCGTGGTGCAGGCGTACCGTGACCTCGCCATGGACGGGTTCGTCGAGATCCGTCACGGCCAGGGGACGTTCGTGCAGGACGTGCCTCGCTTCATGCGTGACGAGGAACGGACGGCTCAGGCGGAGAAGCTCGTGCGCAAACTGCTCCAGGATGCGGCCCGTCTCGGCATATCCGCCGAAGAGATCCTGCAGGTACTCAGTGTCGAAACCGGAGTCGACATCCGTGAATAACGCCATCGAGCTGAGGGACGTGAGCTGGAGCGCGGGCAAGTCGTTCGCACTCCGGGACCTGTCGCTGCGCGTGCCCACCGGATCGATCTACGGCTTCCTGGGGCCGAACGGCTCGGGCAAGACGACGACGATCCGCCTCTTCATGGGCATGATGAGGCCCGAGCGCGGCGAGATCCGTATGCTCGGCAAGTCCGTCCCACGGGACATGAAGTCGATCCTCGCCCGCGTCGGCTACGTGCCGGAGCGGCCGCACGTGTACCCGGCGCTGACGGTCGCCGAGCAGCTGCGCTACCACTCGGCGTTCTTCCGCTCGTGGGATCGGGGATGGGCGAAGGAGCTGATGGGCCGTCTGCAGCTCGAGGCCGAGCAGAAGATCGCGCGCCTGTCGAAAGGCGAGACCGGCAAGCTGCTCCCGCTGCTCGCGCTCGCCCAGCGTCCCAACCTGCTCGTGCTCGACGAGCCCACCGAGGGCCTCGATCCCGTCGTGCGCCGCGACGTCATCGCGGCCGTCCTGGACTACGTGTCGGAAGCGAGCGCCACCGTGTTCATCTCGAGCCACCTGGTGCACGAGCTCGAGCGCATCTGCGACTGGGTGGGGATGATGGACCGCGGGCGCGTGGTCGCCGAGATGCCCATGAACCAGTTCAAGAACGGCATCAAACGCCTGCGTGTTGCCGACGCGCCCGCCACGCTGAACGGCTCGCCCTTCACCGTCTTGTCGCGCCTGAGTGAAAACGGCGCGGGCTCGGGCGAGACGTGGATCGTGCGCGGCTGGGAAGCGCCCATGCGCTACTACCTGGAGACCGTCGGCGCGACGCTGCGCGACGTCATAGACCTGGACCTGGAGGAGAGCTTCGTCGATCTGCTCCGGTCCTCGAGACCACCGTCCGGAGGGAGGCAGTGATGTACCACCCCATGCTGTTCGTCCATTGGAAGCAGGCGAAGTTCCTGCTCATACCGTTCGTGGTGGCCGCATTCGGGCTGCCGCTCCTGGTGGTTCAGGGTTACGGCTGGGGTGCGGGCGTCGAGCTGGGGCTCGAAGCCTATCGCATCCTAGCGGCCTACGAAGTGTGGTTGCCGCTCTTCCCGCTGCTCGCCGCTAGCATAGGCGCGGTCATCGCGCTCACGGCCTGGAATTGGGACCACCGCTACGGCCACGTGCATGCGTTGAGCCTACCGGTAGCCCGCTGGGAGTACGCGGCCATGAAGATGGGCGCGGGTGCTGCGCTGGTGTTGGTCCCGTCGGCCGCACTCTGGATCGGCGCACACCTTGCGTCCGCCTCGATCGCGCTTCCCGACGGACTACGGGCGTATCCGAACCTGCTGGCGTTCCGGTTCTTCCTCGCCACGCTGGTGTCCTACGCGCTCTTCTTCGCGCTCGGTGCAGGTACGATCCGCACGACCATGTGGGTGGTGAGCGCGGTTGTCGGTCTGGTCGTCGGTGGCGAGCTCGTCAGGGGCGTTCTCGCGATGGTCGCGCCGTCGATGGATCTGGACGTGATGACGAATGCGCTGCTCTGGGTGATGCGCGCAGGAGGCCCGTTCGCCGTGTTCACCGGCAACTGGGCGCTGATCGATGTCTAAGCGCGCATGGTGCTGCTGCGTGGTGGCGGCGGCCACACAGCTGGGTGACGGCACGCCGGCCTCGGCGCAGTCGAACGAGACGGAGATCCTGGAGCGGATCGAGCGACTCCAGGTGGAAGTGCGGGAGGCCGGACGCGCGGCGACGGATGCGGTGGGACGCGTCGCGATGGAGGAAGCCGCGCGCACGCGCGTGCCCACGGAGCGCGTGCGCGTCGGGCCGTTCGACATTCTCACGGTCGCCGATCAGGCGGAGCTTGCCGCGGAGTTGTTCGAGGAGGTCTGGCGAGAGGATTTCGCGGGCTTGGACGGCAGCCCCGCTCTTACCAGCAGCATCTTCACCTTCGAGTGGTGGACGACGCAGCCAGCCGGCATCTACATGTATCCGGTCGTACCGGGTGAGGGCGGACCCGCCGTCCACCGGATCGAAGTGCACCGGCAATGGGTGCCGACGCGGGGCGGGTTGAAGCTCGCTGTCCGCACCGCAATCTGGAACGCGGTGCGCGAGGATCTGCTCCAAGGGACGCCATTGCGCGCCTGGGTCGAGGCGGCCGGCATCATGACCACGCCGGACGTCTATCGCAGCCTGGCGACCATGACTTCGGACCTGGGGCACGCGTGCATCGGCGCTGAGATTCGGGCATGCATGGTTGGGCTCGGCTTCCAGCACGATGTGACTGAGCACGAGTTGACGGACTGGTTCGACCCGTGGATGCGCCGCTCGCTGGTGGTGCGGGCGAGCGCCCCTTGGGAGGCTCGCGTCGATTCGAACGACGCCTCCGTGCGCGCGTGCCTGGACGCGGACGACATCGGCGCCTGCGACCGCACGCTCTTGGCCATCGACTGGCTGGGCATCGCCCGCACCCCTCGCGAAGCCAACGTCCACCTTCTCTTTCACGCCGTTCGACTGGGTGGCGAAGGCGCTTGGGCTCGCGCGCTGGAGAACCCGTCCGCCACCCCAGCCGAGGCGCTCGCGCGCGCATCCGGACAGGACGTCGAAGCGCTGGTCTCGAGCTGGCGGGCGGCGCTGGAGCAAGGCCGGCCAGTCGCGTATGCGGGCATCGGCATGCACGCCGCTGTCGTGGTGGCTTGGATTCTCATACTCGCCGCGCTGGCGATGCGGAGCACGAGATGGAGACCGGCATGAAACTCTGGCTCGGCATCGTGGTGGGTGCCGCTGCGGCGGTAGCGCTGACACTGCTTCCACCCGACGCGCTCGAGATCCGTAGGCGCGAAGCGCTGCCCGAACAGGCGCGATGGGCGCAGCTGAGCTCGGAGCTTGGGCGGGCCTACGGCGAGCTGTACGCGACCCGATGGTCGGCGTGGCTCTCCGAGCAAGCGGCCCAGGCCGAACCCGGGGCCTTTCTATTCGGGGCTCCGGCGTCGGAAGACGCATCCGAGGAGAACGTCGCGGCGTGGGAGCGTAGCTATCTCGACTTGATCGAGACGCTCGAGCCACGTGACCCCTCGGTGCGGCTGGGTGTTTTCTGGCAGCCGGTGGGTCGTGCTGAACAGGAGAGCGCCGTGTTTGGAGAACCGGCGGTGTTCGCCGGCACGCACGACGGTGCCACGTACTGCTTCCTGATCGTACCGTACCGGGATGAGCCGGATCTCCAGGGCGTGTTGAGTCGTCATGGTCTCGGTCCATGCGCATTCTACGCGCGGTACGGCGCTCCCGGTACCGCAATCGCCGCGTGGCTCGAGGCAGGTGCATGGGGGTTCGCCTCTCAGCGATCCCCGATAGCTGACTACAGGCAGATCATGGGAAATCCCGCGAACGAGCCCCTCCTGATGTTCGGGACTCGGCGCCAGAGCCCGATCGGCTTCACGTTCGCGAGCCAGGGATGCATGGCCGGCGACCCCGCGAAGTGTGAAACGGCGGTCACCGATCCCGCCCAGATCGGCGCCAGCGATGCGGATGATGCCTACGTCGTGGCGACCACACCGCTCTCCTATGTGATCGACCAAGGTCCTTCTCAGCCTCCCTTCGCGTACCTGGACGATACGCTCCTGGCCGACGCCGAGCGGGAGTTCGGAGCAGACGCGTTCGCGCGCTTCTGGTCGTCGGACGCGCCCGTCACGGACGCCTTCGCCGCTGCGTTCGGCGTGGACTTGGGCGAATGGGTCACGGGCTGGCTACAGGACCGGACGGGTGTCTACATGGCGGGACCGCGCGTGGGGGGGGCGGATCTCATGCTCACGCTGATGGCTCTGACCGTGATCACGGCCCTGGGAACCGCGGTCGCGGTCCGGCGGCAGGTGTGAGACCGTGAGGCTCGTGGGCACTGGAGTTCTCAGCGCGCGTGAACGCACTGCTGGGCGCGTGAGGTGTCCTTGCCCGGCATGATCGCCGCCGTTCGTCGCACAGTCCGCTCGGTACTCAAGGCACCGCTGTTCACGCTCAGCACCATCGTCTCGCTCGGTGATCGGCGCGTGCGATCTTGGGCACACTGGGCACGGCCTGCGCCGCGGCGCTACTCAGTAGCTGGCGCGCGAACCGCATCGACCCGGCGGAAGCACTGCGGAGCGAATAGCCGGGAGTCCCAACCAGTCATGTGCAAGGGCGCGTCCTTCCCCTATATTTGACCAACTTGACCAACCTCGCGCTGCGTCCATGACCCGCCCCAAGATCTTCAACCTCTACGAGGCCAAGACCCACCTGTCGAAACTCGTGGACGACGCGGCCGCAGGAGCCGAGATCGTCATCGCGAAGTCGGGGAAGGCGAAGGCGCGCCTCGTACCTCTCGAGGCGCCGCTGCGCGCTCGTCGGCCTGGGGGATGGGAGGGCCGCATTCGGATCGCGGACGACTTCGATGACGAGCTGCCGCCTTCGGTGCTCGCCGGCTTCCTCGGCGAGGACGACTCGGAGTGAGCCTCCTCCTGGACACCCACGTCTTCCTGTGGTGGCGGGAGGCGAGCACGCGCATCGGGGCCGAAGCGCGCGGTGCGATCGCCGATGCAGACGTCGTCTATGTGAGCGCAGCGTCGGCCTGGGAGATCGCCATCAAGGTCGCCCTCGGGAAACTGGAGATCCCCGGACCCGTCGAGCCTGCCGTGCGGGAGAGCGACTTCGAGCAGCTCCCGATCACGTTCGCGCACACGACGACGCTGACTGGGCTCGCCGCCCATCACGGAGACCCTTTCGACCGCATGCTGATCGCGCAGGCGCTCGCCGAGGGACTCACGCTCGTGAGCCACGACCGGAAGCTCGCGCCCTACGGCGTGCCGGTCCTCTGGGTGTAGGCCGCTCCCCGGTCCTGTAGGCCGCCCCAGTCTCGCTACGTCCCCTATCTCGGCCCCGCCCCCCGCACCTCAGGCGCCACCTGGGCCTCGAACTTCGCGAAGTTGTCCTTGAACATCTTCGCAACTTTGGCAGCGGCGGCGTCATAGGCCGCGCCGTCCGCCCAAGTCGCACGCGGGGTGAGCACCTCGGGCGGGACGCCCGGCACCTCGGCTGGCACATCCAACCCGAACACGGGGTCGGCCGTGAACCTGGTGCCGCTCAGCCGCCCGTCGAGGGCGGCGTGCACCATCGCGCGGGTGTGGGCCAGATCGAGTCGCGTGCCCGTACCGTACGCGCCGCCTGTCCAGCCCGTGTTCACGAGCCAGACCTGGGCGCCGTGCTCGCGCAGCCGCCGTCCGAGCATCGCGGCGTAGACCCCCGGGTGCCTGGGCAGGAACGGCGCGCCGAAGCACGCGCTGAACGTCGCTGCGGGCTCGGTCACGCCGCGCTCCGTGCCCGCGACGCGCGCCGTGTACCCGGACAGGAAGTGGTACATCGCCTGCCCGGGGGTGAGTCGCGCCAGAGGCGGCAGCACTCCGAACGCGTCGGCCGTCAGGAAGATGACGTGGCGTGGATGCCCGCCTCGCCCCGACAGCACGGCGTTGGAGATGTAATGGATGGGGTACGACGCCCGCGTGTTCTCCGTGATCGACGCGTCGTCGAAGTCGATCTCGCGGGTCCGCTCGTCGAGCACCACGTTCTCGAGGATCGTGCCGAACATCTGCGTGGCCCGGTAGATCTCGGGCTCGCCCGTCGGCGAGAGCCGGATGGTCTTGGCGTAGCATCCGCCCTCGAAGTTGAACACACCCTCGGCGCCCCAGCCGTGCTCGTCATCGCCGATGAGACCCCGCTTCGTGTCGGCTGACAACGTCGTCTTCCCAGTGCCCGAGAGCCCGAAGAAGAGCGCCACGTCCCCATCCGGCCCCACGTTCGCGGAGCAGTGCATCGGAAAGACGTCGTGGTCGGGAAGCACCTGATTGAGCACGGAGAAGATCGACTTCTTGATCTCTCCTGCGTACTGCGTGCCGGCGATCAGTACCTCACGTGCCGTGAAATTGACGACGATCGCGACCTCGGACCGCGTGCCGTGGCGGGCGGGATCGGCGGAGAGCCCGGGTGCGTGCAGCACGGTGAAGTCCGGCGCGAACCTCGCGAGCGCTTCCGGACCCACGCGCAAGAACATGTTGTGCGCGAAGAGCGCGTGCCACGGACTCTCGGTCACCACGCGCACGCCGAGGCCATGCGTCTCGTCGGCGCCGGCGCGCGCATCCTGCACGTAGAGATCCCGCGACGACAGGTACGCCACGACGTCCCTTCTCAGCGCATCGAACTGCGCAGGAGTGAGCGCCACGTTCACCGCGCCCCAGTCGACCGTGCGCTCGGTGAGGTCGTCGCGCACGATGTAGCGGTCTTTCGGCGATCGGCCCGTATGCGGTCCGGTGAGCGTAGCGAGTGCCCCCATGTGTGCGAGGGTCCCGAGCTTACGCGCGAACGATGCCTCGTAGAGGTGTGCGGGCGCCAAGTTTCGATGGACCTTGCCGCTGGGCTTGATCCCGTACTTCTCGAGTCCGTGCGATGTCATCGAGTGCGCCGCCTCAGTCGTTCCGTGTCTGCCAGTCCACCGCAGCCACAGTAGTGAGATTGAGCACGTCCTGCACAGAGCTTTCGCGCTGCAGCACGTGCACCGGTTTCGCCATGCCCAGCAGCACCGGGCCGATCACGTCGGCCTCCCCGAGCTCGTCCAGCAACTTGTAGGCTGCGTTGGCAGCGGAGAGCCGCGAGAAGACGAGCACGTTGGCCGGGCCCCGCAGACGCGCGAAAGGATAGACCTGCAGCTTGATCGGATTCACTGCAGTGTCGGCCTGCATCTCCCCGTCGATCTCGAGCTCCGGATCCATGCGACGCGCGATCTCCACCGCTTGGGCGACGCGTGCCGACTCCTCGTGTCGGGACGATCCGAAGTTGGAGAAACTCACCATGGCGACTCGTGGCTTGATGCCCAACTCGCGGACGAACCCGGCGGTCTGCACGGCGATCTCGGCGAGCGCCTGCGCGTCGGGCTCGATGTTCACGGTGGTGTCGGCAAAGAAATGCAGCTCGCGTGTGGGAAACGCGAGCATGTAGAGCCCCGACACACGACCGCCCGCGTTTGCGCCCACGACCTCGAGGCAGGGGCGTAGGATCTCCGCGTAGTTCGCCTCCACGCCCGCCACCAGGGCGTCCGCGTGGCCCGCCTCGAGCAGGCCGGCGGCGAAATAGATCGGCTTGAGCATGTTCCACCCGGCCTCGGCGAGCGTGAGGCCCTTGCGCGCCCGCTTCGCGAACAGCTCGGCGGCCAAAGAGCTCCGCAGCTCATCGGCGTCCGGAGCGAACATGACCTCCACGCCCTCGAGGTCCACGCCGTGCTCGGCGGCCAACTCGGCGAGCCGTAATGGGCGCGCAACCAGGACGGGCTTGCAGATGCTTTCCTCGACCATGTGCGCGGCGGCGCGGATGATGGTCTCGTTGTGCCCCTCGCTGAAGACGATGCGCGCGAGCTTCCTGCGTGCGCGGTTCGTCATCCAGCGCATGACCTCGCGACCGGGCCCGAGGCTCCCTCGTAGGCGGTCCGCGTACTCCTCCAAGTCCAACTGCGTGCGAGCGACGCCCGACTCCATCGCCGCCTTGGCGACGGCGGGTGCCACGTGGTACAGCACACGGTGGTCGAACGGCTTCGGAATCAGGTACTCCGGACCGAAGCTGAACTCGGAGCCCGCGTACGCGCCCCGCACGGTGTCCGGCACCTCCTCGCGCGCCAGGTCGGCCAGGGCGCGCGTAGCCGCGAGCATCATGTCGGCGTTGATCCCCGTGGCGCGCACATCGAGGGCGCCGCGAAAGATGAACGGGAAGCCGAGCACGTTGTTCACCTGATTCGGGTAGTCCGATCGGCCCGTCGCCATGATCGCGTCCGAGCGCACGGCCGCGACCTCTTCGGGAAGGATCTCCGGGTCCGGGTTGGCGAGCGCGAAGATGAGGGGGCGCTTCGCCATCGACTTCACCATCTCGGGCGCGACGACGCCCTTTGCCGACAGGCCGATGAAGACGTCGGCGCCCTCCATCGCGTCCGCGAGCGTGCGCTTGGCGGTCTCGACGGCGAAGGGCTCCTTGTACTCGTTCATGCCCTCCTTGCGACCGCGATAGAGCACGCCCTTCGAGTCGACGATCAGGATGTTCTTCTTCGGCACGCCCAGACGCTGGATGTGGGCGGCGGTCGAGAGCGCCGACGCGCCCGCGCCGCTGAACACCACACGCACCTTCTCGATCGACTTGCCGACCACGTCGAGCCCGTTGACGAGTGCGGCCCCGACGATGATTGCCGTCCCGTGCTGGTCGTCGTGGAAGACAGGAATGTCGAGCGACTCCTGCAGGCGACGCTCGATCACGAAGCACTCAGGCGCGGAAATGTCCTCGAGGTTGATGCCACCGACGGTGGGCTCGAGCATCTCGCAGAAGCGGATCACATCCTCGGGATCATTCGCGTCGATCTCGATGTCGAATACGTCGATCCCCGCGAAGCGCTTGAAGAGGACGCCCTTTCCTTCCATGACCGGCTTGGCCGCGAGCGGACCGATGTCGCCGAGCCCCAGTACCGCGGTGCCGTTCGAGACCACCGCCACCAGGTTGCCGCGCGCCGTGTACTTGTAGACGTCCTCGGGCGTCTGGTGGATCTCACGGCAGGGGTCCGCCACGCCCGGCGTGTAGGCCAGGGAGAGCTCCCGCTGAGTCGCAAGGGACTTCGTGGGAACGACCTGGATCTTCCCCGGTCGGCCCTGAGCGTGGTAATCGAGGGCTTCCTGGCGGCGATGAGCCATGTGACCTTTGCTCCGAATTCGCGGGGCGGGCAATCCATCCTAGCGTTTCGGCACACCGGTCCGCCAAGCTTCGCTGGCCGTTCGTTCGCCAGGGTTCGTCAACATCTCCGCGCGCAGCCCACGGCGCGGACGAGGATCAGAGCCGTTGTCAGCCAAACGTCGCAGTGTCGTCATCACCGGGATCGGACCCGTCACCGCGTGCGGCGCTGGCGCGGACGGACTCCTGGCCGGGCTGCGCGCGCGCCGCTCGCCGGTGGCGGAAGTCACGCACTTCGACCCGTCGCCGTTCCGCAGCCACATGGCCGCCGAGATCGCGGGCTTCGATCCCACCGTCTATATGGATGCGAAACAGGCTCGCCGCATCGATCGTTTCGTGCAGTTCTCCTTGTGCGGCACCAAGCTCGCGATACAGGACGCCGGGCTCGACACCACGAGCCTCGACCCCGCGCGCGTCGCCGTGCAGATGGGCTCGGCGATGGGCGGCCTCGCGTACGCCGAGACTCAGCTGCGTGACTTCATCACGGGCGGGGCCAAGCACATCGATCCGCGCATCGCCACCACCACCTTCGCGGGTGCGGCGAGCTGCTTCGTCGCCATCGAGTACGGGTTCACCGGCCCCAATACCACCAATGCGATGAGTTGTGCAGCGGGCACGATCGCGGTCGGTGAGGCCGCGCGACTCATCCGCGAAGGCGTCGTCGACGTGGCCATTGCCGGAGGCGTGGATGCACCGCTCGCGCCCGTCTGCTACGGGGCGTTCGCAACCATGCGCGCCATGAGTCAGCGCAACGACGACCCCGCCAGGGCGTGCCGCCCGTTCGACAAGGACCGCGACGGCTTCGTGATGGGCGAGGGCTCGTGTGCCTTCGTGCTCGAGTCGGCCGAGAGCGCGCGTGCCCGTGGCGCCAAGATCTACGCCGAGCTCCGCGGCTACGGCATCAACAACGACGCCTACCACATGGCCGCACCGAGGCCGGATGGCTCGCGCGCGGCGGACTGCATGCGGGCCGCCATCGCGTCGGCAGAGCTGAGCTCGACGGACATCGGGCACGTGAACGCGCACGCTTCGAGCACACCGCTCAACGATGCCACGGAGAGCAAGGCGATCCGCATGGCGCTCGGAGCCCACGCGGACAAGGTGCCGGTGACGGGCACCAAGTCCTACCACGGGCATGCCCTCGGTGCCTCCGGCGCCATCGAAATCGGTATCTCCTGCCTGACCCTGCGCGACGGCTGGATTCCTCCCACGCTGAACCTCGAGACCCCGGGCGAGGGGTGCGATCTCGATTACGTCACCGGAGCCGGGCGGGACGCGAAGCCGAAGGCCATCGTGTCCAACTCATTCGGGTTCGGCGGCATCAACGCGGTCGTGGTGATGACCGCGGCGTCCGAGATCGGCTGACTCGATGGACGGGCTCCCTCCGGAGCTGATCGTCCTCCTCCCGCTGGCGGTGGCCGCGGGCATCGATCTCTCCCTCACGCTGCTCTTTCTGGGCGCCGCACCCACCACGTCCTGGTGGGCGCAACCACTCCCGGGTGCGCTCGGCGATCTCGACTCTCCCGGCGTGCTCATCATGGTGGGCACCTTCTATCTGCTCGAGTTCTCGGCCGAGCGCTACGCGACGTCGCGACTCGTCTGGAACGCGTTTCACGCGGTCATCCGACCGGTCGCGGGCGCCCTGCTCGCGCTCCTGCTCCTCGACGGCGAGCCTCTCTGGCTGGTCATTCTGGGAGCAGGCGCCGCCGGTGCGGTCGCATCGTTTGCCCATGCGGTCAGATCCGGCGGTGCGATCGTACGCTGGCTCGGCTCGGCGACGTCCCCCCACGTACTCCTCGTGTCGTTGCTGGAGGACGTGTTGGTCCTCGGCCTCGCAGTGCTTTCCATCGACGCCCCGTGGTACGCGCTGGGCGTCGCGGCGCTGCTCGTGCTCGTCGCCGCGACGACCGCGGGGCTCGCGCATGCGCGTGCGTTCGCCTTCGCGGTTCGGCTCGCGGTGGCGCGCGTGTCGCAGACGCTCACGCAGCGGAGGTGGCTCGGCCCGGAGGAGTTGCCCGAATGGGTTCGCCGCGCGTTGGAAGGCGACGCGCTCGCTCCCGGCGGGGCCCTTCGGGGGAGCCGGGCGGGCGCGCACCGCCTTCCGGGTGCCCCACGCTTCGCCACAGGATGGGTGGTGGTGCGTGGCGGGTCTCCGCTCTTCGTTTACCGAGGGCGCAAGGCCCCCGCGTCCGTCGACCTCGGACCGCTCGTGACGGAGGCGGTCATCGAGACGGCGTACTTCCGTCGGATCGACCTGCGCACCAAGAGCGGAGCGTCCGCCCGCGTGTTCTTCGGGGTGAACGGACCGAGCGAGGCCAGCCTCCGCGCCGAGTTCGTGCTCGGCTGACGGAGCCGACCCGGTCTGTGCGCATCCGACGCCGGGGCCGGGGCCCTGGCCGCCCACCGCCGATCCTTCAAGTCGAAAAAAAACCTTTGACCGTGGAAACATGCCTTTATAGCTTGACCGTTACCCTTTTGAATCTCGGACTGGCTCTCCAGCCTCCGCGGTAAACCCAAGCGTAGTGCTGGTTTCCGGGGTAAGTATCTCTGTGAGCCAGGCCTCGTCGCCCCCCAGATGAGGACCGGAAATCCCGAATGTTCTCTTCCTCTCGCGGACTGGACTCCTTCGACCAGTATTTGCAGGACGTCGAGAAGTATCCCCTCATCCAAGATCCGTACGAGGAGCGAGAGCTCGCCCGACGGGCGCGCACGGGTGACAAGGAGGCCGCCGAGCGGTTGGTGACGGCCAACCTCCGCTTCGTCATCTCCTACGTGAAGAAGTACCAGGGTCGGGGCCTCGGGCTCGCCGAGCTGGTCTGTATCGGCAACGAGGGCCTGCTCAAGGCGGTGAAGAAGTTCGATCCCGACAAGGGCGTGAAGTTCATCTCCTACGCCGTGTGGTGGATTCGGCAGACAGTACTGCAGGCGCTCGCCGAGCAGACCAGGTCGGTGCGGATCCCGCTCAATCAGAACTCCAACCTCGCCCGCCTCGCCCGCACGGACACGCAGCTGACCCAGTCGCTGGGCCGGTCCCCCACGGACCAGGAGATCGCGAACGAGATGGCCGAGCCCGTGGAGACCATCCGGGCTCTGCGCCGCGTGGCCGCCTCCGAGCTCAGCCTCGACGCTCCCATCGACCGCGGGGACCGCGACAGCGCCAGCTTCGGCGAGCGTTTTGCAGGAGCAGCCGCAGCGAACATCGAGGAGGACGTCGAGGCCGTGGCCCGACGCAACTTCCTCGAGACCATGTTCGAGTCGTACCTCACGGAGCGCGAGAGGAAGATCCTCTATCTGTACTATGGACTCGACGACGGCGAGGAGCGGACGCTCGAGGAGATCGGGTCGCTCCTCGGGGTTACGCGTGAGCGTATCCGCCAGATTCGAAACCGCGCGTTCGAGAAGCTCCGTGAGAGCCCGCACGGCGAATCCCTCTCCGGATTCTGGAACGCGCACTAGCGGGTTGCCAACGCGCTGCCTGACGGCGCGTCTCATGCCGTCGGCGATGAACGCCGCGGCCCTCTTCCTCCTGGCGCTACCGACAGGCGTCGGTGCGCAGGCCGAACCCTCCTGGAACGACGCGCGCGTACTCGAGTTGATCGGTCGCGCGCGCCAGCTCCGCACCTCCACCGTCGTCGACTCCGCGTTCCGCTCCTATCAGGCTCAGGCGCGCGGCTACGTGTACTTCTTCTTCGATCGGCCGGACTCCGGTGCCCGCACGCTCGTGAAGGCCGACCAAGTCGCCCTCGACGTCTATTGGCAGGCGCCCCGCTCGACCAAGCAGGTGATCGTGGGGCGGCGCGACCAACAGCTCCTGCCGACCGACATCGCCTACCACCTCGATCACTTGACCGTCGTGCAGGACGACTTCGGTGACGCCATGCGCATGGGCGACGGTGACGAGGTCGAGGACGTTCCCCATCCCGTGGCCCCGTCCTCCGAGTCCGTCTACGACTTCCTGCTCGCCGACTCGCTCACTCTCAGCTATGCCGGCGGCACGCAGGAAATTAGGGTCTATCAGGTGCGCGTGCGGCCGAAGGACTTCGAGCAGCCCGGCTTCGTCGGCACCATCTTCCTCGATCGCGCGACGGCAGCCATCGTGCGCATGAGCTTCTCGTTCACGCCTACGTCGTACGTCGACCCTTACGTCGACTACATCCGCGTCGCGCTCGACAACTCGCTCTGGATGGGGCGCTACTGGCTCCCTTATCGGCAAGAAATCGAGATCCGCCGAGAAACTCCGCTGCTCGACGTGATGGCGGGAAGCGTCATTCGTGCCCAGTTCGATATCCGCGCATACGACTTCGACGTCAGCCTGTCGCTCTCGCTCTTCGCCGGTCCGCGTGTAAGCCAGGTGTCGCCGGCGCAGCGAGCCGCGTTCACGTTCGAGCGCGGGCTCCTCGACGACATCGAGGAGCAGGGCTTGGACCTACCGCCGTCGCTGGCGGAGGTGGAGCGCGAGGTGAGGCAGGTCGTCGAGCAGAACGTCATGAGTGGCCTGGAGGACCTCCGGTTCTACTTCTCGGCGGTCTCCGACGCCGCGCGCTACAACCGAGCCGAGGGGCTGCGCGTGGGCGGCGGGGTTTCGTTCAGGCCGGCCCCGACCCTGTTGATGCGCACTTCGGGCGGATACGCGTTCGGTGCACGAGAGCCTTCGGGGCTCGTATCCGCGGAGCTCGGCGGCGGCGGCGGCGTGACGCCCGTGCTCGACCTCCATTGGAACCGCCTGGAGGACGTCGGCCGGTATCCTGGCGCATCGCCGCTCGAGAACACCATATCCGCGGTATCTGGGCAGAAGGACTACACCGACCCCTATTTCGCGCGCGGCGGTCGCCTGACGCTGCGCGGGTCCGACCCGTCGGGCTTCGGCGTGACGGTGCGCGCGGAGCGGCACTCGAGTGGGCGTGACGTGGTCTCCGACGACCCCGCGGATACCGAGTTCCGGCCGGTGCTCAGCGTCGACGAGGGATGGCTGGGCGCGCTATCGGTTCGGGCGCCGTTGGGGCTGCCAGGCGGAGGGAGCGCCGACCTGGTCGGCGAGGTCGGGCGACTCGAAAGCCGCACGTTCGCGAGCGTCTCGGGCGAGGCGCTCTGGCCGATCGGCAACCCGGCGCGACGCTGGCGCGGGGAGGTGAGCCTCGCGGGCGGCGCCGTGACATCCGACGCACCCGCGCAGTCGCTGACGATGCTCGGAGGGCGCTGGACGCTTCCCGGCCACGACTACCGGGCGTTCACGGGCGACCGCCACTGGCTCCTGCGCGCCGAGAGCACCTGGCCCGTATACAGACCCTACGTGGGCGCTCGTCTGATCGGCTCCGTCGGAGCCACCTACCTCGGTAGTCGCAGCCTGCCCGCGGACTGGGTCGTACAAGACTCGGACGGCCTGCGCGGCTCGGTGGGCGCGGGCCTGTCGTTCGGCTGGGACGCCGCGCGCCTCGACCTGGCGCACGGAGTGCGGGGCGGTGGGTGGGAGGCGCTCTTCTCGGTGGCGCGTCAGTTCCGCGACTGGCTCTAGAGTCCTCGCCGCCCCGACAATCTGAAGGGCCCGAGGACAAATGTCCCCGGGCCCTTCGGCGTGGCGGAAACCACGCCCGATTGCGAGTCGTGGTCCAACGTACACGGGTCGCTCGAGGTGGTCAACGACGCGCGTGCAAGTGGTGTACCCCCGGAGGGACTCGAACCCTCACGAGCCGAAGCTCGCCCGACTCGCAATCGGGTGTGTCTGCCGTTCCACCACAGGGGCACCTCACACTGCGAGATGGGGGAAATGGCCCTTTGAGCTCTTCGTGCCACAGCGGCCCCGCAGACCTCTGAAGCCTGCGTAATCGCGGAAGGATGAGCCGTCCGGTGGGGCGCTCCGATGGCAGGATCGGCCTACGTGAAGCGGCGGGCGCGCTACCCTACGCGCCCGACTTGCACTCGTACCAGTTGGCCCCGGTGCCAGAGTCCGCCACGAGCGGGACCCTCAGCTCGATCGCGCGCTCCATCTTCTCGATCACGAGCGCGCGCACGGCCTCGACCTCCTCCTTGGCCACCTCGAGCAGGAGCTCGTCGTGCACTTGGAGGAGGATCGATGCCCCCGCGCCGGCTTCGTCGAGCGCGGCCTGCACGTCGATCATCGCCTTCTTCATGAGGTCGGCGGCCGTCCCCTGAATCGGCGTGTTCTGCGCAACGCGCTCGCCGAACTGGCGGATGTTCCAGTTCTTCGACTGCAACTCGGGCACGCGCCGCCTGCGCCCCATCAGCGTCTCGACGTACCCCTCGCGTTTGGCCATCTCCACCTGTGCGTCGAGGAACTTCCGCACGCCCTGGAAGCGCTCGAAGTACGTATCGATGAACTCCCGCGCCTCGTCGCGCGAGATGCCGAGCTGGCGTGCCAGGCCGAACGGCCCCTGCCCGTAGAGCGTCGCGAAGTTGACGGTCTTGGCCTGCCCGCGCATGGCGGGCGTCACCTGCTCGACGGGCACGCCGAAGACGACCGCCGCAGTCTGCTTGTGGACGTCGATCCCCTGCGTGAACGCGGTCACGAACGCCTGATCCCCAGAGAAGTGCGCCAGCACGCGCAGCTCGATCTGCGAGTAGTCGGCGGAGAGAAAGACCCTCCCCGGCGCGGCTACGAATCCCTTCCGGATCTCCCTGCCGAGATCCGTGCGGATGGGGATGTTTTGGAGGTTGGGGTCGCTCGACGAGAGTCTCCCCGTGGCCGCGACCGCCTGATTGAAGCTGGTGTGGATGCGCCCCGTGCGCGCATTCACCAGCAGTGGCAGCGCGTCGACATAGGTCGAGCGCAGCTTCTCGAGCTCGCGATACTCGATCATGAGTCGCGGCACGTCGTGCCCGAGCTCCGCGAGCTCCTCAAGCACTTCCGCATCCGTGGACGGACCCGTCTTGGTCCGCTTCAGGATCGGCAGCCCGAGCTTCTCGAAGAGCACCTGCCTGAGCTGCGGCGTCGAATTCAGGTTGAAGTCGCCGCCTGCCAGTTTGAAGATCTCCCCCTGCACCTGGTCGAGCTCTCGTTTGATGCGAGAGCGCATCCCCTTGAAGAAGTCTTCGTCGATCGCGATCCCGGCGAGCTCCATGCGCACGAGGACGGGGATCAGCGGCATCTCGAGCTGGTCGAACAGTCGCCGGAGCGGGCCCTCTGCGACCTGCGCCTCGAGTCGCTCGACGACGCGAAGCGAGAGCCGTGCTGCCTCACCCACGTAGTCGCGCGCGCGCTCCACCGGCACCTCGGCGAACGAGACCGCGCGCTGTCCGGTGCCCACCACCTCCGCGTACGTGGACGGCTTGTGGGCGAGCAGCTCGAGCGCCAGCGAGACGAAGTCGTGTGCTCGCTGTCCGGGCTCGAGGACGTAGCTCGCCACCATCGTGTCGAATGCGTACCCTCGTAGCGTGACGCCCGCGCGGGAGAGCACCAAAGCCGTACGCTTCAAATCGTGGCCGACCTTCGCCACCTGCTCGCTCTCCAATACGTCCTTGAGCGACCTGCATACCTTGTGGGTGAGAGCGGGTAGATTGCGCACCTCGCCGGGCTCATCGCCCTCGAACGACAGCTCGAACGGCTGCGCGTGCCCGAACGGGAGGTACCACGCGTCGCCGTCGACGAGCGCCAGCCCGAGTCCCACGAGCTCGCCTCGCAGCGGGTCCGGGGTGGAGGCCTCTGCCCAAAGGGCGACGCTTCCGACGGCCCGGATCCGTTCGACCGCCGCTGCCAGTGCGCTGGCGTCGTCGAGGAGTTGCATGGCCTTGGCGACGCTCGTCGGCGCTGCCGCCGCTGTCGCACCCGGGCTCGCCCCGGCATCGAGGCTCGGCACCGCCGCCGCCGCAACCCTGACTTCCACGTCCCTA
>VGVR01000017.1 GCA_016873995.1 Gemmatimonadota bacterium | reverse complement strand
TGGTGTTGATGGGTCTTCGAACAACCACATCGTACCACGAACCCCGCAGGGTGCGCTCCCCGCCTCCACCCCCACGCCGCGCCTCTCTACCTACTCCGCTCTACCCACAGATTCCACGGTAGAACCGGATTTCCTATCCGCGGTTTGGAGAGTTTCGCGACCTCGCCCAAGGTCGATAAAGCGCGCGCTCTTGCGGGCACATTCGGGACACAGGGGCAGAGAAACTTATTGTCCTACAAGGGCTATTGACGCTTGTCAGACGTTGAAGCGGAACAGCATGATGTCGCCGTCGACCACCAGGTAGTCGCGCCCCTCGGAGCGCAGTGACCCCTGGTCGCGCGCGGCCTTCCACGAGCCGATGCGCCGGAACTCGTCGAAGTGGACCGTTTCGGCGCGGATGAAGCCGCGCTCGAAGTCCGAGTGAATCGTACCCGCCGCCTGCGCGGCCGTGCTGCCTGCATGCACGGTCCAGGCCCGGCTCTCGTTCTCGCCGGTCGTGAAGAACGTGGCCAGCCCAAGAAGCTGGTAGGCCGCGCAGATCAACCGAGAGAGCCCGGTCTCCTTCAGGCCTATCTGCTCGAGGAAGAGCTGCCGCTCTGCGGGCGGCATCTCGGCGAGCTCGGCCTCGAGCGCGCTGCGCCCGAGTCATGATACGGGCGGCGGCGGTCTCACGGCCACTGCCGAGCGCGCTACCCATGGCCGAAGGACCTCGGGGCCACGGCGATCGCACCGACGGCGCTCGGCGAGCCTTCACTTGGCGCTGTGCCTATGATTCTCGCATGCCACCGTCGCATGCCCCCCCGAGCCCACCCAGCGCGCCCCGCCTCGAGCTGACGGATCTCCGCAAGGGATACCAGGAGGTCGGGCGCACACACCGCGTGCTCGATGGTGCCAGCCTGCGCGTCGCAGCAGGTGAGCGGATCGCCATCCTCGGCCCATCCGGGTCGGGAAAGTCGACCCTCCTCAACGTGATCTCTGGCATCGACGTACCCGACGCGGGTACGGTGCGGATCGGCGAAGTGGACCTGACCGCCCTCACGGAAGCCGAGCGCACCCGCTTTCGCCGCAAGCATATCGGCTTCGTGTTCCAGTTCTTCAACCTCCTTCCGACGCTCACGGTCATCGAGAACCTGCTGCTCCCGCTGGAGCTCAAGGACCGTGCGGGGCCACAGGAGGTCGCGCGCGCGCGTGCCCTTCTCGAGCGTGTGTCGCTCGCCGACCGCGCCGACGCGTTTCCCGACCGGCTGTCGGGCGGTGAGCAGCAGCGCGTGGCCCTGGCACGCGCACTCGTTCACGAGCCCGCACTGGTGCTCGCAGACGAACCGACCGGCAACCTCGATGAAGACATGGCTGCCCAGGTGGCCCATCTGCTCGCGGACATGGTCGCAGGGGAGCGCGGCACGCTGATCGTCGTCACGCACTCGCGCGTGCTCGCCTCCCGCATGGACCGCGTGGTGCGACTCGATCATGGACGCTTGCTCGAGGAGTCGCGGTGAGGCTGCTCACCAAGTCGAGCGTGCGCCATCTCCTCCACCACCGCGCACAGCTCGTGCTCTCGGTGGTCGGGGTCGCGCTCGGGGTCGCGGTCGTCCTCTCGATCGACCTCGCGACCCAAAGCGCACGGAACGCGTTCCGGGTTTCCGCGGAGATGGTGTCCGGCCGGGCGACGCATCAGATCGTCGGTGACGCGGGGGCACTGGGCGAGGGGCTCCTCCTTCGCCTTCGCACCGAAGCGGGCGTGCGGGCCGCCGCCCCGGTCGTCGAAGGCTTCGCGTCGTCGCCGCGGCTTCCCGGGCTGGCGCTCCGCATCCTCGGCATCGATCCGTTCTCGGAGGGCCCGTTCCGACCGTTCGTGGTGGGTGGACCGGCCGAGTTGGATGTCGGAGCGTTCGTCACGACGCCCGGCGCGGTCGTCCTCTCGGCGGCGACAGCCGCCCGCGCGGGAGTCGTGCCCGGCGGAGCGCTCCCGCTGCTCGTCGGCGGCCGCACGCGCCAGCTCCGCGTCGTGGGCACGATCGAGCCCGGTGACGAGCTCGCGCGGGCGGGCCTCGCCGACGTGCTCCTCATGGATATCGCGACTGCGCAGGACGTGCTGGAGGCCGCGGGCACACTCACGCGCATCGACCTGCTGGTATCCGCCGCGGATTCAGCCGACCGATTCCCGCGCGTGCGTGCGCTCCTCTCGCCCGGCGAGACGCTGGCGCCCGCCGGCACCCGCGCCGAGGTGATGGCGGGGATGATCGATGCCTTCGACGTCAACCTCACCGCGCTCAGTCTGCTCGCGCTCGTCTTCGGAATGTTCTTGATCTACAACGCGGTGACCTTCTCCGTGGTGCAGCGGCGGGCGCTGCTCGGCATGTTACGCGCGCTCGGGGTCACGCGAGGAGAAATCCTGCGCATGATCCTGAGCGAGGCCACCTGGATCGGCGTGAGTGGATCCGCCATCGGGCTCGCGGTCGGCGTGGTGCTCGGGCGTGGCCTGGTCAGGCTCGTCACACGCACCATCAACGACCTCTACTTCGTGGTCTCCGTCGAGGGGATCCGCGTGGATCCGCTCTTGCTGGCAAAGGCTGCCGCCCTGGGCGTGGCGGCGACGCTGCTCGCCGCGCTCCCGGCTGCGCTCGAGGAGGCCTCGTCCGAGCCGCGGCTGGCTCTGCTCCGCTCCGAGCGCGAGGCGAAGTCGAGGAGGACTCTTGCGCGCGCGGCGGCGCTGGGCGTGTTGGGGCTGGTAGGCGGCTCGCTGCTCGTGGTCGTCCCCACACGCAGCCTCGGCGTGAGCTTCGCCGCGCTCCTGCTCATCGTGGGCGGCCTCGCCATGCTCACGCCCGCCGGAGCAGTCGGCTTGGTGCACCTAGTGCGGCCGGTCCTGCGCCAGATTTCGGGATCCCTGGGCCTCGTCGCCGCGCGCGGTGTGGTGCGCTCGCTCAGCCGCACGGCGCCCGCGATCGCTGCCCTGGCCGTCGCGGTTTCCGTGACCGTCGGGCTCGGCGTCATGATCCAGAGCTTCCGCGGCACGCTCGAGCGCTGGCTGGACTCGACGCTGCAGGCAGACGTCTACGTGTCCCTCCCCGGCCCGACGGCCTCGCGCGCATCCGGGACGCTGCCGCCCGACCTGATGGATGCGTTCGTCGGGCACCCCGAGGTCGCCGGGCACAGCACCTATCGCGGCACCGACCTCACCGACGAGGCCGGTGCGTTCCGGCTCGTGGCGCTCGCGCTCGACCCGCGCGCCGAGGAGACCTTCCAGTTCATCGACGGCGGTGCCGATGCAATCATGAGCGCCTTCCGTCGCGGCGAGGGTGCGCTGGTGTCCGAGCAGTTCTCGTTCCGCCGCGGCGTCGGCACCGGCAACGTAGTCGACCTCCCCACCCCGGCGGGTCCACGCACCATCCCCGTGCTCGGCGTCTTCTACGACTACGGCTCCGACCAGGGCGCGGTCATCGTATCCCGATCGCTGTACGACCAATACTTCGACGACACGGGCGTCACGTCGCTCGCGCTCTTCCTCGCGGCCGGCGCGGACTCGGAGTCCGTCGTGCGCGATCTGCTCGACCTCGTGCCCCCCGGCCTCACCGTGATCGCGCGCACCAACGACGTGCTGCGCAGCGCGTCGCTCGACGTCTTCGACCGCACCTTCCAGGTCACCGCGGTACTCCGTCTGCTCGCGTTCGTGGTCGCGTTCGTCGGCGTGCTGTCGGCGCTCATGGCACTCGAGCTCGAGCGCGCTCGCGAGCTCGGCGCCATGCGCGCATGGGGGCTCGAGCCGGCGGAGCTGCGCCGGCT
Source organism: Gemmatimonadota bacterium (assembly GCA_016873995.1). Taxonomy (GTDB): domain Bacteria; phylum Gemmatimonadota; class Gemmatimonadetes; order Longimicrobiales; family Gaopeijiaceae; genus UBA2982. The sequence continues at coordinate 61,517 of VGVR01000017.1, read as the reverse complement.
GGTGCTCACCCAGACTGGTCTGATGGGGCTCGTCTCTGGAGCGCTGGCCGTGCCGATGGGAATCGTGCTCTCCGCCGTGATGATCTTCGTAATCAACAAGCGCTCGTTCGGATGGACCCTGGACTTGCAGCTCGGACCGATGGTCCTGGCGCAGGCCGTGGCACTCGCCGTCATCGCCGCACTCCTGGCCGGCCTCTACCCGGCGTGGCGCATTGCACGCACGTCGCCAGCGACAGCGTTGAGGGGCGAATGACGCTCGGACGAGTGGCGCTCGGGCCAATGACGCTCGGGCGCGCCACGCTCCTGGGCATGTGCGTCACGCTCGCGGCCGGGTGCGGCGACCGCGCCCCCTCGCCCTCCGCACGTCTCTCGCTCTTGGAGACACTCTCCGGGGCCGACACCGCAGGCTACGAGCGAGCGCTCGCGCCTCGCGATTTCGTCTTCCCCGAGGATCACGGCCCTCACCTCGGATTCCGCACCGAATGGTGGTACGTCACGGGCAATCTCACCTCCACGGCCGGGCGCGACTTCGGCTTCCAGCTGACCATCTTTCGCAGCGCGCTCGGCTCAGGCGCACCCGTCTCCACGTCCGCGTGGGCGACCAATCAGGCCTACATGGCCCACTTCACCGTCACCGACGTCGAGACGGGCCGCTTCTACGCCCATGAGCGCTTCGCGCGCGGTGCCGCGGGCCTCGCCGGAGCCAGCGCGGAGCCGCTGCGCATCTGGCTCGAGGACTGGACGATGGAAGGGATCGCGCCGGCCGGTCTCCCGGTGCGACTGCGCGCAGCCGAGGACGAGGTCGCGATCGATCTCGTGCTCGACGCCGGGAAGCCCGCGGTAGCGCACGGCGTCGCGGGACTCAGCCAGAAGGGGCCGGAGCCCGGCAACGCATCGTTCTATTACTCGCACACGCGCATGCCCGCGGAGGGAACGCTCGCCATCGGCGATGACACCCTCGACGTGCATGGGCTCGCCTGGCTCGACCGCGAGTGGAGCACGTCGGCGCTCTCCGAGGGCCAAGTCGGGTGGGACTGGCTCGCGCTCCAGCTCGACGACGGCTGGGACCTCATGCTCTATCGACTCCGCCGGGCAGACGGGAGCGCGGACGAGTGGAGCGCGGGCACGCTCGTGGACCATCGAGGGGCCGCGAGTCACCTGACGTGGGGCGCCGACGTTACCGTCGAGTCGACTTCTACCTGGACGTCGCCGATCGACGGTGCGGTCTACCCAGGCGCGTGGCGCGTCGAGCTTCCCGGGCGTGGGTGGAGCTTGCTCGTCGAGCCGCGTATCCCCAATCAGGAGCTGGATCTGGCGTTCCGCTACTGGGAAGGCGCGGTCGGGCTGCGAGGCGTCGGCGAGGACGGCGCCGACGTGACGGGGCGCGGCTACGTCGAGCTCACCGGCTACGCGGGGGAAGCGCCGGAGCGGTAGGCCCTACGCCCTCAGAAACCCCTCCAGCCTTCCGCGGATGATCGCGTTCGCCTCCGCCATGATGCGATCGATGAGCTCTCTGCACGTCGGCACGTCGTGGATGAGCCCCGCGACCATGCCGCAGCTCCACACACCCGCGTCGACGTCGCCGTCTTGGAGGACCTTCCTCCCCATCTGACCCGCGACCAGATGACGGATGTCTTCGATGGCGACGTCCGCACCCTTCTCGCGCTCGATGCGCAGGACCTCTTCCACCGCCGCGTTGTTCATGACCCGCTCGGTGTTCTTGAGCGGCCGCATGACCAGGCGCGTCTGGAGTTCATCCGCCTGCACCAACGCGCGCTTCACGTTCTCGTGCACGGGGGCTTCTTTCGTGGCGATGAAGCGCGTGCCCATGTTCATCCCGTCCGCCCCCAGGGCCAACGCGGCGACCAGACTGCGTCCATCTGCCATGCCGCCGGACGCAACGAAGGGGATCTTCAGCTCCTCCGCCGCCCGCGGCAGGAGGATCATGTTGGGAACGTCGTCCTCCCCTGGGTGCCCGCCGCACTCGAAGCCGTCCACGCTCGCGGCGTCGCACCCGATGCGCTCCGCCTTGAGCGCGTGTCGCACCGACGTGCACTTGTGAATCACCTTGATGCCGGCGGCCTTGAACGGGGGCAGGAACGGCTCGGGGTTCCGCCCCGCGGTCTCCACGATCTTCACGCCGCTCTCCACGATGACCCGCGCGTATTCCTCGTACGGCACGGCCTTGAAAGCCGGCAGGATCGTGAGGTTCACGCCGAACGGCCGGTCGGTCATGTCACGGCACCGAACGATCTCCTTCGCGAGATCCTCGGGGGTCGGCTGCGTCAGCCCGGTGAGGATGCCGAGCGCGCCCGCGTTCGACACCGCCGAGGCGAGCTCCGCGTAGCCGACGTAGTGCATCCCGCCCTGGATGATGGGATGCTCGATGCCGAACAGCTCGGTGATGCGCGTCTTCATGCCGCAAAGCAAAGCGCGGCGTGCGACCAAGTCAAAGTCCCGCTGACCGGATGCGCTACCTGCCGGCTTGGGAGATCGCTTTGATCCGCAGATCGGCCAGCTCGACCCCCTCGGGAAGTCCTTGGGGGAAGCGCGCGTACGTCGAGAGCTGTGGCCCGGAGAGCGGGGTCATGTCGCGGCGGGCGAGCCTGGCTTGGCTCCCGGCGGCCGCAGCCCCGCCAATCATCCACATCGGCGCAGTGAAGATGAGGTAGGCACCGTTCGAGATGGTGCTCAGCGTACCGAGGAAGGCCAGCCCTCCGACGGAGCCCGGACTGGAGTTGAAGTACGCGAGTCGGCCCGAGCGAAGCGCCGCATGTGGCACCACCAGTCCGCGGGTCCCGCTCACCGCCCAGAGACTGTCGGCGCTGACGGCAATGAACTCCCCCTGGAAACGCCCGACGCTGTCGCCGACGGCGTACGTGAAGTCCACCCAGGCGCCATAGGCCTCGGTCTGCGCCTCCTGCGGGCTCGGGAGAAAACGGCGGGGAGCGGTCGTTCCTGCCGAGCAAGCTCCGCTCGCGAGGACCGCCAGTACTGCAAAGAGCCGCGTGTCAGTTGCGCACATAACGGCTCCCCCAGAATAGCCGCTCCATCTCGGGCTCCTGCGCCTTGTAGGCAGGCGCGAGTGCACGGAGCGTCCCCGCTGGGTCCGCGACGAGCCTGAGGGCGGCGATGGGGTTCTGCTCCTCGAGCCACTGCTACCGCATCCACTCGAGGTAGTAGCCGCGGGCCTCCAGGAAGAGCTCGTGCTCCTCGGGCCGCTCGGGGAGACGATACTCGAGCTCATAGTCGTCCCCCGGGAGTGTGACGAGCGCCTCGTCGGGATCGACGAGGACGCGGAGCGCCTCCGGATCCTCCGCGCCGGCGCGACGCACGGCACGCGGCGCGATGCGGACAGGCTCGACCGTCCCACCGAGCCCCACGAGCGCGACGCGATCGAGCCGCCAGAGTCCCTGCGTCAGCCGCAGCCGGACGCGGAGTGGGGCCCCGCTCGGTGACCGCTCCGCCAAAGGCACGACCTTGGTATCGGCCGCCAACGGACCGGTCTCGCCCGCGGCGCCGACAATCACCCACTCGCCGGACTCGTCGAGCAACAAGACCTCGACCTTCCCGAGCAGCCGCTCGATGCTGCCCATGCTGGCACGCTCGTCGGCGCTCAGGGACCCGGCCGCCGCGAGCCAGCGCCCCGCTTCGTGTCCGAGGTACGCCAGCGCCTGGTAGATGAGGAACGTGGTCATGAGCGTCTGCCGGGATTGGAGAACCAAGCCCACGTCCTCGTCCGGGACGTCTTCGAAGGCGAGGTCGATGGTCTCCCGCCGACCGAGGTCGGACGAGTCCGCCCAGCTGAAGCGCTCGACGCCGTCGGACGCGGTGACAGCGGCGAGGCAGTCCCCCTCCGGTGCCGAGCAGACCGCCGGCGCCAGCGGCTCGGAGGTCCCCAGGAACGTCCCCTCCGTCGTCACGAAGACCCGACCCCCTGCCGGTCGACGTACCGCGAGCACGTCCGTGTGCCGGATGACGTGCGTCTCGAGCGCTTCGTTGGTCACGCGCACGCGCAGGTCCCGCTCGGTCGGGCGGGCTCGAATGAGCATGTCGACGTCCGTGGCCTCGAGCGCCGGCGCGATGCTCGACGAGAATCCCTCGGCCTGCAGGATCGACGTTCCAGTTTCGTCCTCTACGTAATAGGTGGGACACGAGCCGAAGCAGGCCTTCGGGTTGGCGGCACATACCGCGGCCACGGCTGCCGTGATGCCCACCATGACCGTCAGTCCGACGGACGCGCCCGATTGGCTCACGACGTTCGTCTCGAAGAGCCGCACGGAATCCGCCGGTAATGTGAAGTCGCCCGTGGCGACTTCCGCGCGGTTGGGGTCCAGGAGTTGCCCGGTTCCAATGATGGCCCCCGCAGCCGTGTCCACGCGCCACGCCGACAACACGTAGACGTGCCCGCTCGCGAGGTGCGCCTTCAGGAAGGGCGACGGATCGTCCAGCGTCGCCAGCTCCGACGGCTCGTAGAACCGTGTGTTCACCCGATGCGCGCACGCCTCGACCGAACCCAGAGCACCCACGAAAACGAGGACATGGACGAAACGCGGGATGCGTCGAACCATATCCGGCTCCCAGTAGCGGGTCAGGCTACGGATCGCACCGTAGGTGCTGTAAAGCATGCGTCACGCCAACCAGACGCGCCAGCGGGAGCGGTGACGTAGGCAATTGGACCCCGTCGACTACGTATGTCCTGCCGAGATCCCCGGACTCGGATCGGCGGGCACGACCTCACGGCCAGAGCATCTCCCAGTCGGTCGAGTACTCCGCGTCGCCCCACGCGAAGCGCACCGAACCCGATGGCACCGCCCCATCCACCTGGGGGAAGTCCGGCTCGATCGTGATGGTCAGGCTTTGCAGCGCCTCGGCGAGCGGGCGCCGACGGACCGGCGTGCGCCCGAAGTCGCGCGTCGGATCGTAGTCGGTGCCCCACTGGCGGGTTTGCTCGCTCACGATCAGCTCGCCGCCGTCCGGTCGAGGGAGCAGGAAGAGCGTGTACTCCCCCCGCGGCAGCTCTAGGTCGCCGATACGCATCTCCACGTCGAGCATGAGCGTCGTTGCCCAGTTCGCCCCCAGCCTCCACACCTCCCCGTACGGTACCAGCTCGCCGAAGATCGTCCTCCCCCGAGCGTGCGGCTGGCCGTAGTCGATGATCATGCGGGACGGTCCCGAATGGGACGGGGTCCCGGTGAACCATCCCCAGTCCGGGCCCCGGCCGAGCAGCAGACGACCGTCGAAAGAGACGCTCGTGGTCACGCGGCCGCTCGGCGCGACGTTTGGCCGGGGCGACGCTGGCTGGGCGTGGAGGGACGCCACGAGCACGAAGGGAGCGAGGACCGACAGGAGCGTGTGGCGGGGTCGCAGGCGCATGCTTCGTCTCCGTGAGGTGCCGGCAGTGCGGCGGTGTGGCGACAGCCACAAACATATGATGGCGACAACGCGCAGGGGGGGGCCGCCCGGCACCGTCCGGGGCACCGGCTCCGCACTGCCCTCATCCCCCCTACACCGAGCTTACCAATCCCCGACTCGCAGTCGTAGATTTGGGGGATAGGACCTCGAACAGCGGGTTTTTTGGCGCCCTCCCGCGCCCTCGGCTTCGAGGTCCTTCGTGCTCTCTCCTGCACTGCGTATTGGGCCAAAGTCAATCGTCTCGGACGAGGATCGGCATATGGATCGCAAGTGGGTGTATCTCTTTTCGGAGTTGGAGGCCGCAGAAGCCACGGTGTCCGACTGGGAGGGCGTACGCGCGCTGCTCGGCGGCAAGGGCGCGAACCTCGCCGAGATGTCGCGCATCGGCGTCCCGGTCCCTCCGGGATTCACGGTTTCGACCGAAGCGTGCATTGCCTATCTCGCCGAAGAGGGCCGCTTCCCGCCCGACATTTGGGACCAGGAGATCGCCGCGCTGAAGGCGATCGAGAAGCAGACCGGCAAACGGTTCGGCGACCCGAAGAATCCCCTCCTCGTCTCCTGCCGGTCGGGCGCGAAGTTCTCGATGCCCGGCATGATGGACACCATCCTGAACCTGGGCCTGAACGACGAGGTCGCCGAGGGAATGGTGAAGCTCACCGGCGACGCGCGCTTCGTGTACGACTCCTATCGTCGCCTCATCCAGATGTTCGGCACCGTGGTGCGCGAGATCGAGGACGAGGTCTTCGAGGAGGTCATCGAGCAACGGCGTGAGGCCGCCGGCGTCGCCACCGACCCCGAGCTCTCCGCCGATGACTGGAAGGCCGTCACGAAGCGCTTCAAGGAGCTGGTGAAGATCCACAGCCACGCACCCTTCCCGCAGGATCCCGTCGAGCAGCTGCGCGCGGCCACCGAGGCCGTCTTCGACTCCTGGAACACGAAGCGCGCGGTCGACTACCGCAACGCCTCGCACATCCCGCACGACCTCGGCACCGCCGTCAACATCGTGACGATGGTCTTCGGCAACATGGGCGAGACGTCGGGCACCGGCGTCATCATGAGCCGCCATCCCTCGACGGGCGAGCCCGGGCTGCACGGCGACTTCCTGGTGAACGCGCAGGGCGAGGACGTCGTGGCCGGCACCCGGCAGACGTTCGAGATCTCCGCAATGGCGAAGCGCTTCCCCGCAGCCTACAAGGAGCTCTGCGACATCACGGACAAGCTGGAGCGCCACTACCGCAACATGCAGGACGTCGAGTTCACCATCGAGAGCGGCAAGCTCTGGCTGCTGCAGACCCGCAACGGCAAGCGCACCGCGCAGGCCGAGGTGCGCATCGCGGTCGACATGGTGGACGAGGGTCTGCTCGAGCGCGAGGAAGCGGTGCTGCGCGTCAGCCCCGACCAGGTGGACTTCTACCTGCACCCGCAGTTCGACGAGAGGGCGCGCAAGAAGGCGCAGCTCATCGCGCAGGGGCTGAACGTGTCGCCGGGCGCGGCCGTGGGCGTGATCGCGTTCGATGCGGACACGGCCGAGCGGTGGGCCAAGGTCGACGGCAAGCCCGTGATCATGGTGCGCCCCGAGACGAAGCCCGACGACGTGCACGGCATGCTCGCCGCCGAAGGCATCGTCACGAGCCGTGGTGGGCGCACGAGCCACGCAGCGCTGGTGGCGCGCCAGTTCGGTAAGCCGGCAGTCGTGGGCGTCGAGTCGCTCGAGATCGACCTCGAGGACCGCGAAGCCCGCGTCGGCGACCTGACCATCCGCGAGGGCACCGAGATCTCGATCGACGGCGCGCGCGGCGAGGTCTACCTCGGCGCACTGCCGAAGGTCGTGCCGGACATCCAGGACGCCTGGCTCAGCCGCCTCATGGAATGGGCCGACGAGTTCCGCACCATCCAGGTGTGGGCGAACGCGGACTACCCGGACGACGCGGTGCGCGCTCGCAGCCTGGGCGCGCAGGGCATCGGCCTGTGCCGCACCGAGCACATGTTCTTCGAGGAGGACCGCCTCCCCATCATGCGGGAGATGATCATGGCCCGCACGTACGCGGAGCGGGAGAGCGCGCTCGATCGGCTGCTGCCGCTGCAGCGGGCCGACTTCGAGGGGCTCTATCGTGCCATGGACGGCCTGCCCGTGGTCGTGCGACTGCTCGACCCACCGCTGCACGAGTTCCTGCCGGACCACACCGAGCTCCTTCGCGACGTATCCGAGGCGAAGCTCAAGCTGCAGCACCTGAGCACGCTGCGTGAGATCGACGCGACGCTCGACGAGATCCGCGCGAAGCAGGACTTCCTCGCGCGCACCGAGGAGCTGCTCGAGGCCAACCCCATGCTCGGCACGCGCGGGGTGCGCCTCGCCATGCTGATGCCGGAGATCACGCGCATGCAGGCCCGCGCGATCTTCCAGGCCGCCGCGAAGTGCATGCGCGAGGGCGTGGACGTGAAGGTCGAGGTCATGATCCCGCTCGTGTCGCACGTCAACGAGCTGAACACGCAGAAGGAGATCGTCGAAGCCGAGGCGCGCCAGGTGATGGACGAGGAGGAGCGCGAGATCCCGTACAAGCTCGGCACCATGATCGAGATCCCGCGCGCTGCGTTGCAGGCGGACTACCTGGCCGCCACCGCCGAGTTCTTCTCGTTCGGCACCAACGACCTCACGCAGACCGTCTACGGCATGTCGCGCGACGACGCCGAGCAGGGCTTCCTCATGAAGTACCTCGAGGACGGCGTGCTCCCGGACAACCCGTTCGCCACGCTCGACCAGGACGGCGTAGGCCGCATCATGCGCCAGGCCGTGGAGATGGGCCGGACGACCCGACCCGAGCTGGAGATCGGCATCTGTGGCGAGCACGGCGGCGACCCGCGCTCGGTGGAGTTCTGCCACCGCATCGGGCTCGACTACGTGAGCTGCTCGCCGTTCCGCGTGCCGGTGGCGCGCTTCGCCGCCGCCCAGGCCGCGGTTCGCGACTCGGGGTGGAAGCCGATGCCGGCCGCGCCACGCGACATGAAGCGGCCACAGCGAGGCGCCAAGGCAGAGAAGGCGGGCAAAGGCGCCAAGAAGGAGAAGGCGGCGGTCGCGTCGTAGCGAGTCGTCGCGCGAACGAAGCACCGGAGCCGACCGTCGCCTCGTGCGGCGGTCGGCTCTGCGTCTTCTAGCTACTCTTGCCCAACCGCGCGACCAGCGCGCGCAGCGTCGTCTGGGTTTCGTCCGTGAACCAGCGACTCGCCGCCGCATCGACTTCGCCCTCGCCTAGCCCCGCGAACTGCGCCACCAGGTCGGCGAGCGCGATGCGGCGCGTCTCCCGCATGGCGTCGCGCGGTAGCGCCACCATGCGCTCCGCCCATGCGAGCGTCGTCGGCACCACGGCGTCGAGCGCCACCACTTCGTCGACGAGGCCCACGCGGAGCGCCTCCGCCGGAGTCACGAGAGCGCCCGCGACCAGGAGCGCGTCGCCCACGCGAGGCCCCGTGAGCCGCTTCATCGCATACTGGAGCGTGGGAGGCACCACCAGTCCGACCTGCACCTCGTTCATGCCGATCTTGAAGTTGCCTTCGGCCATCACGCGCCGGTCGCAGAACACCGAGAGCACCGCGCCCGCGGCGGGACAGTGCCCGGTGATCGCAACCGCGACTGGAATCGGCGACGCGGCGACGGTGCGCAACATCGCGTAGAACGAACGCCAGAACGCGCGGATGTCGTCCTTGCCGAGCGCCAGCAGCTCGGGCACGTCGAGCCCGCCCGTGAACATGCCGGGCGCGCCGGACACGACGAGCGCGTCGACGCCCTGTTCGGGCGCTTCCTCGACGCGGCGAGTGAGCTCGACGACGAGCGCCGGGTTGAACGCATTCGCCGGAGGGCGCGCGAGGCGGAGCTCGCGGACCTTGCCGTGGTTAGTGGTCTCGATCATCGGACAGTCGCTCCCGGCTCGTCGAGCAGCCCGTTGGTGCGTAGGAACGTAGCCAGCTCATCCACGATCGACGGCCAGACCTCCAAGCAGTCGTTGTGTCCGCACGCGATCTGCGTGACGTGCAGCCCGGCGCGCGTGCTCGCGAGACGCTCCGCGTGAACATACGGGATCACCTCGTCTTGGACGCCGTGCATGAGCAGCACCGGGCCGTCGAACTCCGCGACCGCGTCTGCGTTGTCGAAGCGGTCGCGCACGAGGAAGCCAGGCAGCAGGAACCCTCGTGCCATGCTCTTGGCCGAGCTGAACGTCGACTGGAGCACGAGCGCAGGCACGGCGCGGTCGCGCAAGAGGTCCGTCGCGGCGCCGCCGCCGATCGAACGGCCGTACGCGACGATGCGGTCGCGCGGTACGCCGCCCTCGGCCACGAGCCAGTCGTAGGCGGCGGCGAACGTCTCGCGGATCGTCGCGCGCGTCGGCCGTCCCTCCGAGTGGCCGTATCCCGGAAACTCCACGAGTAGTGCGTTGATGCCGGCCCTGGCCAGGTCCTGCATGGCGGGCTCCCAGTCGTCGATCAGCTCACCGTTCCCGTGCGCGAACACCACCGTGGGCGCGACCGCCGGTTCGCCCGACGCCAGGAACCAGGCTTCGACGCGGCCGAACGACGTGTCGAGCCACACCTGGCGCACACCGGCGGGGGCGCTCGCCGTCACCCGCGGTGACGCTCGCAACGTCCCGGGGAACGCCAACCGACGCTGCACCACGAACATGAGCGCGGCGTAGACGAACAGCGCCAGGCCGACCCCGCGCACGATCGTGAGCAGCATGGAGACCCATTTCTTCCGCGAGCGGGGTTCCGACATCCCGCGAAGATGACGTGCCGTGGCGGCACGTCGCAATCGGCGATACCGTAACGACCATGCCCACACGCAGGAACTTCCTGGCCGCCGCTGCGGCCCTTCCGCTGGTCCGCGGCTTGGACGCGGACTCGACGCCCACCGCCCCTTCGCCCGCACCCACCGCCCAGACGCCGCGCATGCAGCTCGCGATGCACCAGAACACCTCGCGTGCCGCGGGCTTCCGCGGATCTCTCGAGGGGTGGTCACGCGCCGGCATCCGCTACGTGGAGCTGAACGACGGGATGATGGACCGCTTCCTCGAGGGCGACACGCTCGCGGGAGCGGCGAGCCTCCTGCGCGATCTAGACCTCACTCCGGTGTCGGCGGTCGCGACGCTGCAGGACATCTGGCTCCCCGGCCCGGCGCGCGCTCAGTCTCTCGAGACCTGGAGACGCCGCTGCGAGCAGTACGCGACGCTCGGGCTCGAGCGCATCTACGCGCCATCGCTCACCAACCGCGAGGTCACCGTCGAAGAGTGGGCCGCGACACCGGAGTGCATCCGCGAGGCCGGCGAGATCGCGCGGCAATCCGAGCTCGTCGCCATGATCGAGTTCACCCGCACATCCACGCACCTGTCCACACTCACGTCGTCGCTCCAGGTGATCCGCGAAGCGGCCCATCCGAACGTGCGCCCCATGCTCGACTTCTTCCACTTCTGGTCGGGGCTCTCGAAGTTCGAAGACCTCGATATGCTGAGGCCGGGCGAGCTCGTGCATGCGCACTTCCAGGACCTGCTCGACGCGCCGCGTGAGCGAACCGACAACAACTACCGCCTGATTCCCGGTGACGGGATCGCACCGGTCGTGCCGATCATCCGCAAGCTCGCCGACAAGGGGTACGCGGGCGCGCTATCCGTCGAGCTGTTCCGACAGGAGTTCGTGAACGGGGATCCGTTCGAGGTGGGAACCGAGATCCGCACCAAATGCGAGCGCGTCATGCGCGAAGCGGGAGCGCTGTGAGGCGCGGTTGGATCCGGCGCCCTGCGTGGGCGCCAGGGGGGTCGGTGCCGAGCGCGCGGCCTGCGCGAGGCCGGCGTGCTGTTTCGGCAAGAACATAGGACTTGGAAAGAACGCATGCAGACTCACATGCCTCGCCCGGCGCTCGCCTTCGTCCTGACCCTTGCACTCACCGCGTGCGGCGCCGGCGAACCCACCCGCACCGTCGTCGACGACGCCGCGCTCGCCGACACGATACAGGGCGACAACTGGCTCGCGTTCGGCCGCACGACGAACGAGCAGCGCTTCAGTCCCCTGACGCAGATCAACGACGCGAACGTCAGCTCACTCGCCGTCGACTGGTACCTCGACTTGCCCGGCGACAAGGGACTCGGCTCCACTCCGCTCGTCGTCGACGGCGTTTTGTACTTCATAGGCAGCATGAACATCGTGCGCGCCGTCGACGCCACCTCCGGCACGCTGCTCTGGGTGTACGACCCGCGCACGCGCGAATACGCGGACAGACTGCGGGCAGGATGGGACCTGAGTCGCGGTATTGCCTACTGGGACGGCAAGGTCTACGTGGCTACGTGGGACGGACGCCTGAACGCGGTGGACGCGACGACGGGCACCGAGCTCTGGAGCGTGCAGACCATCGATCCCGACCTGGCGATGTACATCACGGGTGCGCCCAAGGCCTTCAAGGGGAAGGTGCTCGTCGGTAACGGCGGCACCGAGAATGGCCCGAGCCGCGGCTACGTGAGCGCGTACGACGCGGAGACCGGCGAGATGGCGTGGCGCTTCTGGATCGTGCCAGGCAACCCCGCCGACGGCTTCGAAAACGACGCCATGCGCATGGCAGCTGAGACGTGGACCGGTGAGTGGTGGACCCACGGTGGGGGCGGCAACGCGTGGCACGGCTTCACGTACGACGCGGAGCTCGACCAGCTGTACATCGGCACCGGGAATGGATCTCCGTGGAATCGGAAGGTCCGCAGCCCGGACGGTGGCGACAACCTCTTCCTCTGCTCTATCGTCGCGCTCGACCCCGATACGGGCGAGTATCTCTGGCACTACCAGACGGTGCCCGGGGAGACCTGGGACTACAACTCGAACATGGACATCGTGCTCAGCGACCTCGAGATCGAGGGTGCGATGCGCAAGGTGATCCTGCACGCCCCGAAGAACGGATTCTTCTACGTCATCGACCGTACGAACGGCGCGCTGATCTCCGCGGAGCCCTTCGTCGAGACGACGTGGGCGACGAGCATCGACCCGGTGACCGGTCGTCCCGTCGAGGACCCCGACGCGCGCTACCCGGATGGCATGGCCAACGTCACACCGACGGAGATGGGCGGGCACAACTGGCACGCCATGTCGTTCAACCCGCGCACCGGGCTCGCATACTACCCGGCCATGCACCAGGCGCGAACGTACACCGACGTAGGTGTCGATCCCGCGACCTATCGCGTCACGAACTGGCTCGTTGGCGTCGGCGTCGGAGGCGGCAACACCGGCTCGACGCACCCGACCGGCGTGCTCGCCACGCTCCAGGCGTGGGACCCCGTGCGCCAGGAGCTCGCGTGGGAGGTGCCGCTGCCCGGCATCTACAACCCGGGAACGATGACGACCGCCGGCAACCTCGTCTTCCAGGGGCGCGTGGACGGCGCCTTCGTTGCCTACCGCGCCGACACGGGCGAGGAGCTCTGGCGCCACGACATGGGCCTCGGTATCACTGCGCCGCCGATCACGTACGCCGTGAACGGCCGACAATACGTCGCGCTGCTCGTGGGATACGGCAGCCTCATGGCCCGCGGCCGCGAGGCGGCCGAGCTGGGGTGGGCATACGGGCTCCATACGCGCAGGTTGGTAGCATTCTCGATAGACGGCACCGCTACGCTGCCGCCCCAGCCCCCGCCCTACGTCCCCGGTCCAATCGATTTCCCATTCGATGTGGACCGCGCTCTCGCCGCCCGGGGCGCAGTCGTCTACGGGCAGCAGTGCGGCCTCTGTCACGGCGGTGGCGCAGTCGCGGGCGGCCTCACGCCCGACCTGCGCGCGTCGCTGGTCGTGCCGCGCATCGAGGACTTCGCCAGCGTCGTGCGCGACGGCACGCGTGCCGTGAACGGGATGCCTCAGTACGCAGACATCACGCTCGACGAGCTGATCTCGCTCCAGCACTACATCCGCGCGAGGGCGGAGGCGGACTTGGCTGCGGCGGCGCGGTAGGCCGAACGGATGTCGCGCCCAAACGCTGGCTTTCGGTAGATTCGGGCATGCTTCGGCCCTCCCCGCTACTCGACGACTTCGAGACCACGTACGCGCGCGAGCGGACGGCCGCGCGCACGCCCGAGGAGGCAATGGCGATCGTGGCGGCACTCTGGAACGAGGCGGTGGCGCTCAACCCGGACTTCCCTTCGGACTGGAGAGAGGACCTCGAAGCCGATCTCGCCATCGCACGCGCCATCAATGGGCTCCCGCCAAAGCCCTGACTTCGCCGGCATTCTCGCGCGGATCTCGAGCGCGCTCGACGAGCGGAAGATTCCCTTCATGCTCATCGGCGGACAGGCCGTCCTCGTGCACGGTGAGCCGCGCCTGACCCAGGACATTGATGTCACGCTCGGTGTGCCGCCGATCCGCCTGGGCGAGATCCTGGAGCTCTGCGAATCGACTCGGCTGGAGCCACTACCGGAGCAGCCCCGCACGTTCGTTCAGGAGACGTTTGTCCTGCCAGCGGATGATCGCGCCACGGGCGTCCGCGTCGACTTCATCTTCTCCACGACGCCGTACGAGGCCCAAGCCATCGGGCGCGCAGAACGCTTGTCGGTCGGAGGCGCCAGCGTGCCTTTCGCGACCCCCGAGGATCTGATCCTGCACAAGCTGTTCGCGGGGCGGGCGCGTGATCTCGAGGATGTGCGCGGTGTGGTGCGCCGGAAGAGGCCGGAGATCGAGTGGGACTACCTGGCGCGCTGGGGACACGAACTCGCGGCGACCCCAGGGCGCGAAGGACTCGTCGAACAACTCGAACGACTCCGCCGCGGGTTGGACCCGTAGACCCCCCGCCCTCCTACCGCGCCGCCGGCTTCGTCGCGTCTTCGTAGCGGCGCGTCTCACCCGGGCGGCGGTCCGAGCCGAGTGTGTCCATCCAGAGCGGATACGCCGCCGGAATGCGACTCACCTCGTCGAGCGCCTTCAGCTCTTCGGAGGTCAGCTCGAGGTCCACCGCGCCCAAGTTGTCGTCGAGCTGCTTCAGGCTGCGCACGCCGATGATCACGCTCGTCACCGCCTTGTTCGCGAGCACCCACGCCAGCGCGACCTGCGCGACGCTCACGCCGCGCGCGCTCGCGACCTTGGCGAGCGCGTCGACGATGTCGTAGCCCTTCGCCTTGTCGACGGGCGGGAAGTCGAACGTCTTCCGGCGGCCTTCTCCGGTCATGTCGCGCGTGAACTTGCCCGACAGGAACCCGCCGGCGAGCGGGCTCCACACCAGGAGGCCGAGCTTCTGGTCCTGGGCGAGCGGGATGGTGTCCCACTCGAGCTGACGGCCGACGAGCGAGTAATACGACTGCGTGGACCTGAAGCGCTCGAGCCCCTCGGCCCTCGAGACCGCGAGTGACTTCATGAGCTGCCATGCCGGCAGGTTCGAGCAGCCGATGTAGCGCACCTTGCCCTGACGCACGAGATCGTCGAGCGCGCGCAGCGTATCCTCGATATTCGTCTCGAGGTCCGGCCGGTGTATCTGATATAGATCGATGTAATCGGTATCGAGTCGCTTCAGGCTCGCCTCCACCTCCTGCATGATGTGCAGCCGCGAGAGGCCGACCTCGTTGGCCCCCATGCCCATGCGGCCGCGCACCTTGGTGGCGAGCACGACGTCGTGACGCTTCCTTCCGTAGAGCGCGCGCCCGAGCATGGTCTCCGAGATGCCCAGGGAGTACACGTTCGCGGTGTCGATGAAGTTGATCCCGGCCTGGAGCGACCGGCCGACGAGGGCGTCGACCTCCGCCTGCCCGAGGCCCCCGATCGTCTGCCAAATGCCGCCGCTGCCGCCGAACGTCATGGCGCCGAGGCAGAGCTCCGAGACGAACACGCCGGTATCACCGAGAACGCGGTACTTCATGCACCCTCCGAGAGACGGGGAGTGCGGAGGGTACGGGAACGGGTGGGGTGGGACAAGGCGGTCGCGACCATCCGCCCCGTAGCCTGCAACCCTCGAGGGCCGTAAGGTGTGTATAGACCGTTGCCGACACTTCCCCCAGGTACTCTACAGCGCTATGCAGCGATCTCTGTTCTTGGCTCTCGGCCTGCTCGCCGGCCTCCACCACGGTGTATCCGCTCAGACGCCGCTGAACTTCGACCAGTTGATCGACCGCCGCGGCGTGTACCTCCACCGCGAGACGCTCGAGCCGTACACGGGCCTAGTGGTGTCCATGTGGAACGCGACGCAGGTGAGGGAGCGCGGGACGCTGCTCAACGGCCGCTGGGACGGCGTGCGCGAGACGTACTTTCTGGAGGGCCACCTCGAGCTGCGTGAGACGTGGCGAAACGGCGTGCTCAACGGCCCGTTCGAGGGGTGGTTCCGCGAAGGAACGCCATCGGACAAGGGCACCTACGTGGATGGCCTCCTCGATGGCGACTACGAGTCGCGCTGGTCGCGCGCGTTGGCGAACAGCATCGTCACGCACGCGGGCGGCGGCGCGTCGATTCGTGGCGGCGAGCTCGCCGAGCGCGGCGCGTACTCGGCGGGTCGGCCGTGCGGTGAATGGTACCGGTGGGTCCCGGTCGACGGAGGAGGCATGCGCGCCGAAGATCCGATCAGCTACGCACCCTGCCCCGCGGGGGGCGAGTAGCCTGAGGTCGGCGCCCCTTCCCTGGGGCGCCATCCGCATTACACTCCGGCGCTTCGCCGCTTCCAGTGTCCGAGGAAGCGCGGAGCCCTGAACCAGGGTGTCGCGTCCCGACGGGGACGACTTGCACCCGACGAAACATCGACGACACTCTGCGACTCGCGCCCGGGCGACGACGCAGCACAGACAACAGACAAAGGGCGACGACGTGTCTCTGCTGGCATCACCGACGAACATCCAGGATCTCAAGAAGGAAGCCGTTCACCTCCCGAGCTGGGACCTCACGTTCCGGCAGATCTGGGACCTCGAGCTGCTCCTGAACGGCGCGTTCTCGCCGCTGAACGGATACCTCGGCCAGAAGGACTACGACGGCGTGGTCGCGAACATGCGGCTCGCCGACGGCAAGCTCTGGCCGATGCCGATCACGCTCGACGTGACGAATGACTTCGCCGGCACGCTGAAGAGCGGCGCACGTGTCGCGCTCCGCCACCCCGAGGGAATGGTCCTCGCAATCCTGTCGGTCTCGGACGTGTGGATGCCGAACAAGGACGCCGAGGCCGAGAGCGTGCTCGGCACCACCGACGACGGGCACCCTGGCGTCTTCGAGCTGAAGAAGAGCCACCCGGCCTACGTGGGCGGTGCGCTCGAGGGCGTCGAGCTGCCGCCGCACCACACGTTCCGGCACCTCCGTCACACACCTGCCGAGCTCAAGGCGGAGTTCGCGCGCCTGGGGTGGAAGCGCATCGTCGCGTTCCAGACGCGCAACCCGATGCACCGCGCGCACGCAGAGCTCGCGCGCCGCGCCGCGCAGATGATCGAGGGGAACCTGCTGATCCATCCGGTCGTCGGCATGACGAACCCCGGCGACGTGGACTACTTCACGCGCGTACGCTGCTACGAAGCGGTCATCAAGCACATGCCGCCGCACTCCGGCATGGTGAGCCTGCTCCCCCTGGCGATGCGCATGGGCGGGCCGCGCGAGGCGGTGTGGCACTCCATGATCCGCAAGAACTACGGCGCCACGCACTTCATCGTCGGCCGCGACCACGCAGGCCCCAGCAACCCGAAGACCGGGAAGGGCTTCTACGGCCCGTACGACGCGCAGCAACTCGCCGAGAAGCACCAGAAGGAGGTCGGCATCGAGGTCGTCTCGTTCGAGGAGATGGTCTACTACGAGGACAAGGGCGAGTACTGGCCCGTCTCGAAGATCCCGGAGGGCGGCCGCGTGCTCAACATCTCGGGCACCGAGTTGCGCCGTCGCCTGCGTGAGGGCGCGGACATCCCGGACTGGTTCACCTATCCAGAGGTGGTGAAGGAGCTGCGCATGCGGTATCCGGACCGCTCGCGGCAGGGCTTCACGCTCTTCCTCACGGGACTCTCGGGCTCCGGCAAGTCGACGATAGCCAACGTGATCATGGCGAAGCTCATGGAGGTGCAGACGCGTCCCGTCACCATGCTCGACGGTGATCTGGTGCGGAAGCACCTCTCCAGCGAGCTCGGGTTCTCCAAGGAGCACCGCGACCTGAACATCAAGCGCATCGGCTACGTCGCGAGCGAGATCACCAAGAACCACGGCGCCGCCATCTGCGCGCCGATCGCACCCTATCGCGCGGTGCGCCGCGAAGTACGGCAGATGATCGACGCGGTGGGCGCGTTCATCGAGGTGTACATCAACGCGCCCATCGAGGTGTGCGAGCAGCGCGACCGGAAGGGGCTCTATGCCAAGGCGCGCGCGGGGCTCATCAAGGGGTTCACCGGCATCGACGATCCGTACGAGGCGCCCGAGAACGCCGAGATCGTGCTCGAGACCGACAAGCTCTCCGTCGAGGAAGCCGCGGCGAAGGTGCTGCTCTACCTCGAGAACGAAGGGTTCATCGCGCCGGAGGCGGAGCAGGAGTAGTCTCCCCCGCCACCCGCTCCACCTCGCGCCACACCCGGAGCAGATTTCCGCCCCAGAGCTTGGCGATGTCCTCCTCGGAGTAGCCGCGCCGCACCAGCTCGAGCGTGACGTTGGGCGTCTCGGAGGCGTCGTCCCAGTGGAGGACGCCCCCGCCCCCGTCGAAGTCCGAGCTGATCCCCACGTGGTCGATGCCAATCAGCTTCACGGCGTAGTCGATGTGGTTCACCAAGTCGACGACGCTAGGAGGCGGGTACTTCACCTCGAGCGCGCGAATGCCCATCTCGTACTCGAACTTGTCCTGCGACGACATGGTCTCGAGGCTGTCTGGACCGAACGTGCCCGGAAAGCCGCGCATGTAGCGCAGCTCGGCCAGCTCCTCCGCCTTTTCGGGCGGCGTCGCCTTCACGTAGGCGGGGTACGCGACCACCTGCACGACGCCCCCGTTGTCGCGGAGCGCGAGCAGCGCCTCGTCGTCGAGGTTGCGCGGGTGCGGCTGTACACCCACGGTCGCCGAGTGCGACGCGATGACGGGAGCGCGTGAGGCTCGGATCGCGTCGAGCGCGGCATCCTTCGAGATGTGCGAGATGTCGACCATGATGCCGAGGCGGTTCATCTCGGCCACGACCTGTTCGCCGAACGCGCTCAGGCCGTCGTGCTCCTCGAGGGCGTCGCCGAGCTGCGAGCGCGGCTGCGCGGAATCCGCGATGTCGTTGTGCCCGTTGTGCGCGAGCGTCATGTAGCGGGCGCCGCGGTCGAAGTAGTCGGCGAGGAGCGAGATGTCTCGGCCGATCACGTACCCGTTCTCGATGCCGATCGCCGCTACGAGCTTGCCGGTCGCGTGGATGCGCTCGACGTCGTCGGCGCGGTACGCGATCTCGATCTGGTCGGGATACATCTGCTCGGCCATGCGGTGGATGGCCTCGAACTTGGTGACCGCCCCTTCGGCGGCTTCGCGATAGCCGTCCCGCGTGCGCGCCCCCTGCCCCACGTAGACGATGAAGAAGCCGACATCGAGCCCGCCAGCGCGCATCTTCTCGAGGTTGACCTGACGGTCCGCGTTCAGCGGGTCGACCTCGGGTGTGGCGAAGTCGAAGGGGATGTCGTCGTGCGTGTCGATCGTGAGCGCGGCGGCGTGTACGGCACGGGCGCGGGCCTCGAGTTCCGCCTCGGACTCGGGAGCCTCCGTCGGCGCGCACGCCGCGCACGGGGCCGCGATCGCGGCGGCGAACGCAACAACGCGAATACGAAGGGTGAGCATGGCTACTCCATCCCCCCGACCAAACGAAAGAAGCTCCCGGCGCCTGTGGCGTCCCCCGGAACGAGGAATACGACGTCGTCGCCCACGAAGTCGGGGAACGCCAGTCGGCTCGCACCCGAGCTGCCAGGCACCGCGGCGACCTCGCCGGAAGCGCGATCGAACACGAAGATGCCTTCGCCGCCGGCGCCTCCACGCCCGCGCCGGGGCGTCGAGAACGCGACTCTCTGTCCGCTCGCATGCCACGCGACCTTGCTGGTCCCCATGCCGAAGTCGAGCACCTCGGTGCAACGGCCTTCCTCCTCGATCGCGAAGATCTTGGTCGTGCCGGTGCGCTCGTCGCGTGCCGCGACCTCGCGCCCATCCTGCGACATGATCGGCGTAGAGAGCGCGTACCCGTCGCACGGCACCACCGGCTCGCCAATCGGCCGCACGCTCGACGCGCCGGTTGCAGCGTTCACGCTCACCTCGTAGTCGCGGTAGAGGAGCCCTTCGAACCAGCTCGTGAGGACACGGTACCGCGTACCTGTCTGATCGCGCGCGAGGATGCCGACGGACGGATACTGGTCGCGCATGCGCATGTCCGTGAAGATCGCCTCCACCGCCATGCTGCGGTTCCGCTCCGCGGCGGAAAACACGTCGCGCGCGTCGAAGAACGTGAGACCTTCGTTGCCAGGACCCGGCGTCACGAAGTAGCGGCCGTCGGGCGTCGGCACGAAGTCGATCCACCCGGGCGCGACACTGTTCTCGCCGTCGTCGAGATCGAGCAGATAGATGCTCCGGTCCGACTCGTACGCGACTTTGCGCGTGCCGGGCACCCAGCGGAAGTAGGCGCCCGGCAGCCCGACCGCTGGGCGGTCGATCGTTGCCTGGGGCGCGGGTCCCGTGCGCACGGCGTGCGTTGGCAGGGAGGATGTCGACGGCGAACGCAGGTTGCGCGTGCTCGAGAGAGCCGTCGAGGGCACTGCGCCAGACTCAGCGAGTCGAGCGCCCAAGAGCGACTCGTAGGCTTCCGCTCGCTTGTAGCCCAGAATCGCCGAGCCGACGATCTCGCTTCCCGAGTGCACCACGATCGCGGGCGCATGCGTCAGCGCACCCACCTCGAGCATCTCGTCCGCGAAAGCAATGCCGCCGACGGCACCCGGGTGATGGCCGGCGGCGTAGTCGAGTAGCTCCTCGGTGGAGACGAGTACCACCTGCACCCCGAGCGAGCCGGCCGCTTCGACGACGTTGGGGATCCCTGACCGCGAGAGCGGCATGCGCGGCGTCCACGCGTAGACGATCCCCCGGCAGGGTGCGGCGCAAGACGCGACTGACCGCGCCGCCGCCTCGAGCGGGGTGATCGAGTCGATGTCCTCGGGAAGCGGCGCGAGCTCGTACGCGGGCGGCGGGGCAGCCACGGCGCGCGGTACGACGCCCGAGGCGATGAGCGCCAGCGCCACACCGAGGGCGGCGCCACCCCCGGAGATCACTGCTAGATGCCGAGCTGTCGACGTCATGGGGAGAACTTCCTTCGGGTCACCCGGACCGCGCAATGGACGGCTCCAGTGCCGCCCGTTCCCCGGGAATACGGCGTCAAAACGCGCGCCGTTCCAGGGATCCCCGGCGTACGCCATGCACGCTCCTTTATCGGGACGAAGACGTCGGGCTAGCTTTGTGGCCCTGCCTTCGTCCAACCACGACAGACCGAGGTGTGCGACGACCGAGCACGCCCGGCTAGGAACCCCTCATGCCTGTCCAGCCCATTCGGGTTTCGTGTACTCTCGCGGCGATCGCTGCGCTCGTCGGCGCGGCCTTCCCGCTGTCCGCACAGGAAGGAGCGCACAACCACTCCAGCTACCGTATCCCCGCGGTGCAGGTCGAGCGTGGACCCGACGTGGATGGAGTGCTCGACGACGAGGTGTGGCGCTCGGCCGCCGTGATCAGCGACTTCGTGCAGCAGGAGCCGAACGAGGGCGCGGCCGTGAGCGAGCGCACCGAGGTCAGGATTCTGTACGACGCGGAGACGCTCTACCTCGCCCTGCGTGCATTCGATTCGCAGCCCGACGCCGTGACCGCGACGGAGATGCGGCGTGACTCCAACCGCATTCTGGACGAGGACAACTTCCAGATCATCCTCGACACGTTCATGGACTCGCGGTCGGCGTACATGTTCGTGATTAACCCGCTCGGTGCTCAGCTGGACCAGCAAGTCTCGAACGAAGGGGAGGGCGCGCGTTTCGGAGGCACCACGTCGAACATCAATCGAGACTGGGACGGCGTGTGGGCGGTGTCCGCGCGCCGCGACGAGCAGGGATGGGTGGCCGAGATCGCCATCCCCATGGTGACGCTCCGCTTCCCGGAGTCGTCGACGCAGAGCTGGGGAATGAACCTCATGCGTAACATCGGACGCAAGAACGAACAGGCGTTCTGGGCTCCGATTCCACGCTCCTACACGATCACCCGGGTCAGCATGGCGGGTGCGCTCGAGAACCTCGAGTCGCTCAACCGCGGGCGTGATCTGCGCATCAAGCCTTTCGCGACGAGTGGCGCCAGCCGCACGTCGACGGGCGCGATCACCGACGACGACTTCCAGGGCGACATCGGACTCGACGTGAAGTACGGTGTCACGGCGGGCCTGAACCTCGACCTCACGGTGAACACCGACTTCGCCCAAGCCGAAGTCGACGACGAGCAGGTGAACCTGACACGCTTCGAGCTCTCGTATCCCGAAAAGCGCGACTTCTTCCTCGAGAACTCGGGCCAGTTCAACGTCGGCTCCGCCACGTCACAGAATCGAATCGTCGACCTCTTCTTCACGCGGCGCATCGGACTCCGAGGGCGGGATACGATCGTCCCGATCCTCGGTGGCGCGCGCCTCACCGGGAAGATCGGCCGCAACGACATCTCGATCATGGACGTGCAGACCGAGGAGAGCCTCGGCATCTCTGGCGAGAACTTCCTCGTCGCGCGCTACAGCCGGAATTTCCTCTCGCGCTCCCGCGTGGGTGGTCTGGTCATCAACCGCGAGCAGACCGATAGCACGCACTTCAACCGCACGTACGCCATCGACTTCTCGCTCGCTCCGCTCACGGCGCTGAGCGCCGTTGGATTCATCGGCAGAACACAGACCTACGACGTCCCGAGCGAGAACTACCACGACTTGGGCGGCTACCTCAACGTCACCTGGCTCGACCGCAACTGGCGCATCTTCGGTGAGTACGCCGCGTTCGGTGACGACTTCAACCCCGAAGTGGGATTCTTGCCGCGCACGGGCATCCGGACCACGAAGATCCATTTCGAGGGTACGCCCCGCCCGAAGATCCTCGGCATCCGCGACATGGCGCCGATGTGGAACGTCACCTACACGACGGACCACTTGAACCGCCTCCTGTCGATGCGGTTGCACCACATGGTGGGCACGCGCTTCAACAGCGGCGCGAACCTCACGGTATGGTACAACGACAACTACGAGCGGCTCGTCAGGCCGTTCGCTTTCAACGGCGTTACCGTGCCGGTCGGCGAGTACCGCTTCGGAGAGTGGCGCGTCATGTACTCCAGTAACCCCTCACGTCGATTCACGTACAACGCGGCCTATTCACCTCAGGAGTTCTACGACGGCGATCGGCGCGAAATGTCGGGCTCGTTGGGGTTGCGTTGGAATGACCGCCTCTCCTCCGAGGTCTCGTATACCCGGAACGAGGTCGACCTCGCGGCCGGGAGCTTCGACCTGAATCTCGCCGCGGTACGCGTCGATTTTGCGGTGTCCCCGACCATGTCCCTCCGCGCCGTGTCGCAGTACACGTCCACCCAGATCACGAGCAACAGTCCCTACCAGTTCGGCACGAGCGTGCGCTATCGGTGGACGTATCGGCCGGGGAGCGACATCTACCTCGTGTACGACGACCTTAGGCGCGATCCGACAGGGCTGCCCCCGTACAAGGAACGGCGACTGATCTTGAAGGCGACCCACCTCCTGTCGCGATAGTCCGACCTCCGGATCCTCGAGTCATGAAGACGGCACTGAAGGTCGTCGGAGCACTGCTGGGCATCGCGTTGCTCTGCGCTGGCGGATTGTATGCGTGGGCGTCCATACGGACGACGCGCATGCTGACGCGGATCGTCGATACGCACCAGGTCGACTTCCCCATCCCTTTCCCGCTCACCGAGGCGGAGATCGCGGAGCTGGCGTCACCTGACAGTGCCCGCGCAGTGGCGCTGGCTCGCGCCATCGAGCGCGGTCGGCACCTGGTCGATTCTCGATACGTGTGCACCGAGTGCCACGGCGCCAACTTCGGCGGCGGAGTCATGATCGACGACCCCGCCATCGGCACGGCGCTCGGCCCGAACATCACGGGCGGCTTCGGGTCGCGTGTTTGGGAGTACGACACAGCCGACTGGGACCGCACGATCCGACACGGTGTCGGCCCGTCGGGCCGCCCTCTGGTCATGCCTGCGGAGGACTTTCAGCTCATGTCGGACCAGGAGCTCTCCGACGTCGTGGCGTACGTCAAGTCGGTGCCGCCCGTCGAGAACGAGGTACCGGCCGTCACGCTGGGCCCGCTGGGCAAGGTGCTCCTCGCGCTCGGGGAGATTCTCCTGGCCGCCGACGTGATCCCCTCGCACACCGCGCCGCACTCGGTCTTCCCGCCGGCCAGTGAAGCCACCGTGGAGTTCGGACGCCATCTCTCAGGCGTCTGCACCGGCTGCCACCGCCCGGACTTCTCGGGCGGTCCGATCCCGGGAGGGGACCCGAGCTGGCCGCCGGCCAAGAACCTCACGCCCCACGAGAGTGCGCTCGGGTCGTGGAGCTTCGACGACTTCGCCCGGTCTCTTCGCGAGGGGACACGGCCCGACGGCACGGGTGTTCTGGAGCCGATGGCGGCGATCGTCCGGTACACGCGCAACATGAGCGACACCGAGGTCCAGGCGATCTGGAACTGCCTGCAGACCGTGCCAGCGGTGCCGGTGGAGTAGGCGGCGGGGCCGGTTGCACGCGGCGCCCGTGGAGTGGGCGGCGGGGCCGGTTTGCACACGGCGCCCGTGGAGGGGGCGGAGCGGCGCAGGTCCGACCTAAGGGTCGGTGCCCTTCGGCAGCCGAAGCTCGCGCACCAACAGACCGTGCTCGCGACGTAGGCTGCGGTCCACGGTGCAGAGCGGCGCAGCGCGGGCCTCGCTGTGCGCGGCGAGCAGTCGATCGAACGGGTCGCGCGTCCACGTGAGCTGCACCGCCTTTTCGATCAGCGGGACGAGCGGCACCTCGTCGACGATGAAGCGCCCATCGCGACCGACGGCATCGATGAGCTCCGGCGTGTTTGCTTCGATCTTCCCGACCTCCGCGAGGAACTGCACCTCCAGGAACGAAACGGGCGACACCCCCCAGGGTCGGTAGCGCTCGAGCCAAGGGAACTCATCCACTCTGGGAACGTCCGCCACGATCCAGAGCAGGAAGTGCGTATCGAGCAGGACCTTCACCGGTGGCGGCTCTCGGGCTTCAGCTCACCTTCGGGCCCGGGCCACTCCCAGCTCCACTGGTCGGCCTCCTCGAGGTGCTCGGCCGAGAGGATCGCGCTGTAGTCCGGGACTTCGACGGCATCCTGGGCGGACGGCGCCCTGCTGAGCACGATCGTCCGGCCCCCGCGCTGGATCGACACGACCTCCCCGCCGGCCACCTCGTCGAGGAGTCGGAACCAGTTCTTGCGGGCGTCACTGGCCGTAATGCGCTTCATATGTACAATGTACAACCAGGAACGACGCCTTCAAGCGGCCCCGCCGGCGGCCCCACGGTCTTCGCTGAGCGGCTCCTCAGCTCCCCGCAAACCGCCGCCACCCGTAGTACACGGGCACGCCGAGCGCGACGATGATCAGCCCGAGGCCGGCGTAGCGCTGCTGCGCAGGTTGTACGAGCAGGTTGATGCAGATGAGCGCGGTCAGCACCACGTAGATCGCCGGCAGCCATGGATACGCGACGGCCTTCACAGGCCGCTCGGCGTCCGGTCGCCGCTCGCGCAACGCGAAGATCCCGATCCCGGTAATCATGTAGAAGAGGACGGCCGCGAAGATCACGTAGTTGAGCAGCTCGCTGTACGTGCCCGACAGGCAGAGCACGCACGTCCAGATCGCCTGCGCCACGAGCGCGAACGCCGGCGTGCGATACTGAGGATGCAGCTCTCCGGTCTTCCGGAAGAAGAGGTTGTCGCGCGCCATCGCATAGTAGACGCGCGCGCCCGACAGGATGAGGCCGTTGTTGCACCCGAACGTGGAGATCATGATCGCGCCGGCCATCACATAGAGGCCGGCGTCTCCGACCATCGCCTGCAGCGCCGCGGTGCCCACCCGGTCCTCGGGCGCAGTCTGGATCGCCGCGCCCGTGAGCACGCTCAGGTAGGCTGCGTTCGCAAGCACGTACAGCACCGTGACGATGAGCACGCCGGCCACCATCGCGAACGGGAGATCTTTCGCCGGATCCTTCATCTCTCCCGAGGCGAAGCCGACGTTGTTCCACGCATCCATGGAGAAGAGACTCCCCACCATCGCTGCGCCGACCAAGGGCAGCAGCGACAGCGACAGGCCCTCCGCAGGCAGGAACCCGGAGCCGAAGTTCGCGGCGACGACGTCGGCGTTTCGCCCGAAGGTCAGGCCGAGCAGGATCAGGCCGATGAGCGCCGCCGTCTTCACGATGGTGAGCGTGGTCTGGATCACCGCCGCCGTGTGGACACCGCGCACGTTGATCCAGGTGAGCACGATCACCGACGCTACGGCAAAGAGTCGCTGCGCCGAGAGCCCGACTTCGATGGGACCGCTCCCGAGGTTGATCGTCGTGCCCAGGAACACGTCGGCGGAAAGGGCCGGCACGAACACAGCAGTGAAGCGCGCGAACGCCACCGCCACCGCCGCGATGGTCCCGGTCTGGATCACCATGAAGAGCGTCCAGCCGTACAGGTAGCCGAAGAGCGGCGAAATCGCCTCGCGCAGGTACACGTACTGCCCGCCCGCCTTCGGGAACATGGCTGCCAGCTCGCCGTAGCTGAGCGCCCCCATGAGCGTGACGGCTCCCGCGAGCGTCCACACGAGCAGGAGCAGCCCGGGCGCCTCCACCTGCCGCAGGATGTTCGCCGACACGATGAAGATGCCAGACCCGATCATCGACCCCACGCAGAGCGCGGTCCCGTCGAGGCGGGTGAGGACTTTCGCGAACTCCGTGGCGGACTCCCTGCCGGACTCCGCCGCGACCCGACCGGCAGACGTCGCGGCGGCCTCGCGCGGGCGCGCCGAGTCGCTCACACCGCGTGCTCCTCTCGGAACGAGCGCGCGATCCAGGTGAACGCGCCGCCCGCGATGACCAGCAGAAGTAGCCCCACCGTCCACTCGCCCAACACGCACTTGCCGATGCCGAAGAGCGTCGTGTAGACCGCTACCACTCCGGCCACCCAGTTGGTCCACGCGAGCGCGCCGCCCGGAATCGCCTCGCGGCCGAAACCCGCCGCCTCGGACACGCGCGCCCAACCGGGTCCGCCCGGCCGCACGCGTCGATAGAACGCATCGAGAACCTCGGGTGGCTCGGGTGCAGTCATGAACGTGACCGCGAGCCACACCACCGTGGTGATGCCCACGACCACGAGCATGACGACGGCGTCGGCGTTGGGATCGCCCGGCGCGAACCGTGACGGGATGGTCAGGATCGCGATCGTGGCCACCACGAGCGACGTCACCATCGCGCTGATCTCCGACCACGCGCTCACGCGCCACCAGTACCAGCGCAGGATGAGCACGAGGCCCGTGCCGGCGCCGAGCGCCAGCAGGAAGCGCCACGCCTGCTCGATCGAGCTGAGCTGCCACGTCACCAGGATCGACCCCCCGAAGAGGAAGATCGTCGCCACGCGCGACACCGCGACGTAGTGCTTCTCGGTCGCGTCCTTCCTGACGAAGCGCTTGTAGAAGTCGTTCACCAGGTACGAGGCGCCCCAGTTCAGCTGCGTCGCGACGGTGGACATGTACGCCGCCGCGAACCCGGCGAGCATGAGCCCGCGCCACGGGGTCGGCATGAGATCGACGAACGCGTGCACGTACCCGGCTTCGCGGTCCTGCAGGTCGGGATAGAGGACCACCGTGGCGAGCCCGGTCACGATCCAGGGCCAGGGTCGGATCGCGTAGTGCGCGACCTGGAAGTAGAGTGTGGCGAGTACGCCGTCCCGCTCGCTCTTCGCCGAGAAGATACGCTGAGCGACGTAGCCGCCACCCCCTGGCTCCGCACCCGGGTACCAGGCCGCCCACCACTGCACGGTCAGGAAGACCGTGAGCGTGAGCAGTGGCATCCACGCATAGGCCAGTATGCCGCCGTCGCCGAGTGACACCGGGAGCACGGAGAGCGCCGCCGCCTCGCTCCCGAAGTGCGCTGCCGCGCCCGCGCGCAGCGCGTCGATGCCGCCCACGGCGTCGACGGCATACACCGCGAGCACGATGACCGCCGTCATCATCAGTACGAACTGGATGAGGTCGGTCCAGAGCACGGCCCACATGCCTGCGGCCACCGCGTACGCGACGGTGATCAAGAAGCAGATGCCGACGGCCAGGTAGGGCGACACGCCGAGCGAGATCTCGAGAATCTTGATCATCGCGCGCGTCACCCAGCCGAGGATGATCAGGTTGATCGGGATCGCCAGGTAGAGCGCGCGGAACCCGCGCAGGAACGCAGCCCGCTTGCCCGCGTAGCGGATCTCCGAGAACTCGACGTCCGTCATGACGCCGGCCCGTCGCCAGAGGCGCGCAAAGAAGAACACCGTGAGCATGCCGCTCATGACGGCGTTCCACCACAGCCAGTTCCCCGCGACGCCGTAGTTGGCTACGAGACCCGTGACGACCAGCGGTGTATCCGCCGCGAACGTGGTTGCCACCATGGACGTGCCGGCGAGCCACCAGGTCGCCTTGCGACCCGACACGAAATACTCGCCGAGGTTCTCTCCGCCGCGCTTCGTGAAGGCAAGGCCGATGCAGGCGGTGAGGGCGAAGTACGCTGCGACGATCGCCCAGTCGAGCGGTTGCATGCTCCTACGCGCTCGCCGGTGTGACGCCCGTCGAGCCGCGCACGCGCGCGCTTGCCAAGCCGACGCCCACGGTGATCGCTGAGCCGATGAGCGAGAACCAGAGGCCGTCGACGAGGCGCGGCACCACGCCGAACTGCTGCGACGCCCACAGCACGGTCATGACGCCGATCGCCGTCGCCATGGCGATGATGGCGTCCTCCTGGTCGGCGTTCTTGGAGAGCACGCCGAGCAGGAAGCCGCCCAGCAGCCCCCCATACGTGAACGACGCGATGTTCAGCGCGATGAGCACGACGGGCGTACTCTGCTGGATGAACTGGAAGCCGATCGCGCCCACGACCAGCACCACGCCGAAGAAGAGCGTGAAGAGCCTGCCCATCTTGAACATGTGGTCCTGGTCGCCCGAGCGCCCCGACAGCGGTCCGTAGAGATCGAGCGTGAGCGCCGACGCCAGCGAGTTGATCGCGCTCGACTCCGAGGACATGGCGACCGAGATGATGCCCGCAATGACGAGCCCGCTCACGCCGGCGGGGAGCCCCTCGAGAATGAAGGTCGGGAAGATCGCGTCCGGAGACGCGAAGGTCCTCCCCTGGTAGTAGGCGTAAAGCGCCACGCCCACGACGAGGAAGAGGGTGAACTGCGCCATGATGAAGACGCCGCTGCCGATGATCGCCTTGCGCGCCTCGCGCAGGTTCGGCGACGCGAGCAGCCGCTGCACGATCAGGTGATCGACACCGTGCGACGCCATGGCGAGGAAGGCGCCGCCGATGAGCCCGGTCAGGATCCAGGGCGCATCCGCGAACCCGCCGTCGAAGTGCAGCACGCGCAGCTTTTGCAGTGGCTCGGCCGCGGCCACCACACCTGACCACCCTCCGGGGATGACCTGCAGGAGCGCGATCAGCGCCGCGACCGCGCCCGTCAGGTAGATGAACATCTGCAACACGTCCACGTACACGACCGCGCGCAGGCCGCCGAAGTACGTGTAGATGAGCGTGCACGAGCCCGTGATCACGATCGCCTGCCAGTACGGGATCCCGATGATCAGCTGGATCGGAATGGCGATGGCGAAGAGCCGAATGCTCGACGCGAGCGTACGGGTCACCAGGAAGATCAGCGACGCGAAGCGGCGAGCGAGCACACCAAAGCGCTTCTCGAGCAGCTGATACGCGGTGTTGAGCTCACCACGGAAGTAGCCGGGCAGCAAGACGGCCGCAACGGCGATGCGACCGATCAAATAGCCGGCGGTGAGCTGCACCATCCACAGATCGCCGGTATACGCCGTGCCGGGCACGCTGATGAACGTGAGCACGCTCGTCTCGGTGGCGATGATCGAGAAGCACACCGCCCACCAGGGCATGGCTCGGTCGGCGAGGAAGTAGTCACGCGAGTCCTTCTGCCGCCGGCCGAGCCAGGTGCCCCACAGGGTCACCCCGACCACGTACACCGCGATCAGGGTGAGGTCGAGCGCGGAGAGTGCCGTCACCGGCGTACTCTCTCGCTACACGCTACACGTCATGTCCCGCGCGCAGCACATCGGCGACTTGATCTTGCCGTGTCCCTGCGGGCACTTCGAGACGGCCACCTTCGTGCCATCGTCTTTCGTGATCGAGTCGTGCGCTAGCTCTGCGCCGCACTTGGCGCACGTCATGTTCACGCTCATCTCGCAGACACCGCAGGTATATGTAGCCTTGCCCATTCGGTCGAACCTCGTTCGCAGTTCGTGGGTGGAGGGTCGGGCGAGGCGGACGTTACGCACCGAGCGGCCCGAGCGCCACGGCCTCGCGGTAGCGATCGGGGTGCGCCGTCACGAAATCCCAGATGTCGTCGGGCGTCGCCGCACCCGGCTCGACGCCGAAGTGCTTCCCCGCAGCGGCGAACGCGTGCGCGACGACCCACGAGCAGATCGGGTAGCGGTCCTGGCGAGCGAGTCGTCGGAAGACGTAGGCGCCCTGCAGCAGCCAATCGAGCCAGTGCGCGACGATCTTGAAGTATCCGTAGCGGCGCCCGACGTACGTCTCTGCTTTCGCGACCACCTTGGCGACCTCGTCGGTAGTCAGGTTGAGTGGCCGGAAGACGGCGACCTCGTGACGCCCGCTGCCGTACCGCTTCCAGAGGCTGTGCCGCTTCACCGTGGCGAGCGCCTCGACGATCACCGCGGTCTCGAGCGGCCCGCCCTCCACTATGACTGGGCCGGCCTACGGGGCGCCGAGTCGGATCGGCATGGTCATGGCACCGTTCCCGGCCGAGTCCCAGGCTGCGAACCGGACCCACGCCTGCCCGGTGGCATCGAACGGGATCGTGAACGTCTGCCGCCCGAACGCCGCCAGCTCGGTTGCCGGCAGCGTGCGCGTGGTCGTGTTCACGCCGTCCCCGAACACCGCCTCGACGAAGTCGAGCGGGAAGGTCCACTGCACGTCGGCGATGACCCGCATGTCGCGGCCGCTCCCCTCGTAGCGCACCGAGGGAATGAGCACTTCGCCCGAGGTCACGAAGTAGTCGCCGCGACCCAGCGCGTCCACGATTGGCGCGTAGTTCCCCGGCTCGGAGAGATCGCCGATGCGCAGGTACGTGACCGGCCCGTTCGCATAGATGTCGTCGCCGGGCTGTTTCGCGTACGTCTCCGTGATGGCGAGTAAGCCCTTCGGCCGCAGATTCGAGCGTGTGATCCAGTTGTTCATGTCGTCGAGCAGAGGGATCACCCGCTTGTCCGAGAGTCGCACTTCGGAGAGGTCCGAGCCCATCCCCCACCGCCACCCCACGCCGCGGTACCAGTCCGCGTTGAACTGCGGCGATTGACGGATCGCGTCGGGGTATCCGGTGGACCCCTTGGTGCGCGGGTGGGGCATGAAGACCATCATGTCTTCCGCCTCGATCATGGCGATCATCTCGGCCGCGCTGCCGATGTTGTAGACGCGCCCGTACTCGGCGTGCTGCGTCACCAGCGGCGTGCCCGGCTGGCGGCCATCCACGTAGTAGACCGGGTGCGAGAAGAGCAGGTCCCAGTGTCCGCCGAGCAGGTTCGAGTTCTCCATCTGCGGCATGACCATGAACGTCTCGTCGGAGTGCCGCTTGGCGCCCTCGAAGAGCCAGTGCTGCTCCTCGAGCTGCGACTGCTCGCGCGGCCGGTCCACGGGACCGGCGATGTTGATCCCGGCCGAGCGCAGCACCTCGAAGTCGGAGAGGCGCGAGTCGAGGCTCCCCGTCTCCATCAGCGAACGACCCATGTCCGTGTGATAGTGGCTTCCCATCACCTGGTAGCCGTCTAGCGGCCGGTACACGTCGCCGTTCGTGAACGCGAGCGCTGCGTCGAAGGCACGCGTGTGCTCTCCGAGCGTAGGCAGGAAGTACGCGGCCATGTGCTGCTCCGTGCCGGGAGGCGCGCTGTAGAGCGACCAGTTCGCGCGGTACTGCGGCACGACCTCTGCCTCTCCCTGGCGGACGCCGAAACTGAAGGAGTCGTTGTCGTCCTTGCGGTACCAGTTGTTCCCTACGTTGATCTCCACCTCGCGCGCCCAGAAGAACGTGTGTGGCGGCGGAAAAGCTGCGATCGCCCCGCCACGCGTCTCCGCCACCACGATCCGGTTGGCCGCGCGCAGCGCCACTGGGTCGGTGTTCGCTGGCCCACGCAGCGAGTACGACTGCAGCTGCGAGGCGATGTCGCGCCAGACGACACGGCCACCGGCGCGCGAGTCGAGGCCCGTCAGCCCCACGTCGTACTTGTACGCCACCGACGGCCGCGTCGTGGAAGCGACCGCCTCGACGCGGATGAGGCTCGTACCCTCGTGGACGCTGAGCACGAGATCTCCGGAAAACGAGCCGAGCGTCAGACCAGGGAACGTCACGCGCACGCGCCGCCCGTCGGTCGCGACCGCGCACGTCGTAGTGCGGAAGGTCGCGGTCGCGCGGCTGATCTCGTCGGGGGAGCGCGGGAAGCCTGGCTGATTCGCGACGCCCGCCGCCGGCGGCGGGTTGCCGCCCCCGACCTCCGCGCTCAGGTCGAGCGGTGCATCCCAGAACACGTCCCACTTGTAGCGGTCCACGACGTCCTGCGTGAGCGCGACGTTCAGCTCCCGAAGCGGCACGAGCTGCTGGTTGCTGATACGCCGCAGACCCTCGACGATGCGGAGCTCGAAGCCCAGGTCCTCGCCGACCGTCACCCAGTTGGTCGTCGCCGGCGCGAGCAGCGCGAGCTCGTCGATGGTGGGTGCGCCGCCGCGCACGGCCAGCCGGAGGCTCACGCGCTCGCCCCCCGTGCCGGCCCACTCGAGCGCGAGCACCCCGTCCGAGAGGCGCGCGTTCGCGTCCGGGCGGCGCGCGTAGGCCGACAGGTCGCACGTAAGCGTGCTCTGCGCGGCGGCCGTGCTCGGCTGTGACAGTGCCAGAACGAGGGCAGCCGCTGCGAATTGCGACGGGATCCGGAGGTGCGAATGGGGCATGATCGGGTCCTCGAGCGGTCGGTTCGCGGGGTCGGCGAATTGTACCGCAGGGGGACGGGCCGAGGCCACGGTGGGACGACCCAGAGGGCGTCCCATCTAGACATCGTACCGGCCAGGGTCTTCGCGGCATGATAGGGCCGCCAGCTCGAAGGCTGGCCCTATCTAGTCGACTAGACTAAGTTCCTACCATGAGGACCGTGAACATGCATGAAGCCAAGACACACCTGTCCCGTCTCGTCGACGAGGCGGCGCGCGGGGAGGAAATCGTCATCGCCAAGGCGGGTAGGCCGATCGTACGCCTCGTGCCCGTCACGGGTACTCGCGGACTTCGGCCACTGGGAGCGCTCGCCGGCAAGGTCAACGAGTCGGCGGACTGCTGGGCAACCGACCCGGACTTGGAGGCTCTCTTCTATGGTGAGGAGGGCGTCGAGCGATGAACCTGCTCCTCGACTCGCACGCGCTCCTCTGGGCGTTGCACGATCCGGATCGCATGGATGCGTCGGCGGTGCGAACCATCCGCGACCCACGTCAGGCCGTCTACTTCAGCGCCGCGTCGGTGTGGGAGCTCCACCTGAAGGCCGCTGCGGGTAAGCTCTCGTTGCCGGACGGCTGGGTCGCCGCCGCGCACGAAGCAGGCTTCGTCGAGCTCGCAGTCACGGCAGCCCATGCCGCGGCCAGCGTCGTGCTGCCATGGCACCACCGCGACCCCTTCGATCGGTTGCTAGTCGCCCAGGCGCTCGAGCACGACCTCAGGATCGCGAGCCGCGACTCCCTGCTCGGGTCCTACGACGTCGCGCTCCTCACTGTGTAGCGACTCCTCGCCATCCTCATGACTTGGCGCCTTAGGCGCCGTCACCAACGGCGACGGTTGGCCGCGACCGAGTCGCCCCGAGCGCGAGCCACCCCCACTAGTCCACCCCCCGCCTCCTCAGCCCCAAGGGGTCGTTCGGGTCCACCCCCGGCATGAACTGCTTCTTCCGGTCCAGGTTCGTGAACTGGTAGACGAGGCCGAGCCAGTTGTTCACGATCGCTTTCGCCGTGTCCCCCCAGGTGTTGTCGAGCTGCGCCTCGATGGCGCGCTCCGGCATCTCGGGTATCGGCCGTCCGTCCGCCTTGGCCTTCGTGGCGGCCTCGACCCACCCGGACGCCAGCCGCTCGGCCTCGCGGGAGAAGTAGTGCTCGGGGGACGGCGGCGGAGTCGGCAGCTCACCCGCCAGGAAGCGGTTGACCTCGCGCTTGTACTCCTTGAGCAGACTGTTGAAGTCGTACTCTGGGTGCCCCTGGAAGTAGATGATGCGGAACTGATCCGCGCTCGCGACCATGTGGACGCCACCCTCCTCGCTCTCCGCGAGAACCTTCAGACCGGCTGACTCGACCTGCGCGCTCGAGATGTCGTTGTAGCGCGAGTGCGGCACGTCGAAGCGCGTGTTGATCTCGCGCAGCAGAGGGTGGCCCGGATCACCCACGCGGTGGCTGTAGACGCCCCACCGTTTGCGGGAGAGGGGCTGCCGCTCGATGCCGTGGAAGTGCTTGAGTAGCGCGTGCGTGGCGAGGCACGAGCACAGGGTGGACGTGACGTTCTCCTGCGCCCAGTTCACGACCTCGATGAGCGGCTTCCAGAACGGCTCTCGCGTGAGATCGGGGTTGGCCACGTTGGCCCCCGTGATGATGAGCGCGTCGAGCCCGTCGCGACGCAGGTCGTCGAACTTCGTGTAGTAGCGATCGATGTACTCCAGCGTCTCGCGGCTGCGCGGAAGACCCGGTAGCGAGAACGGGTAGACGAAGAACTGCGCGATGCGGTTGCAGCCGCCTACCAAGCGGATGAATTGGCGCTCGGTCGCCTCGAGGGCCGCGTCCGGCATCATGTTCAGGAATCCGATGTGCAGCTCGCGGATGTCCTGGTGCAGCGCGCGGTCGAGGCTGAGGAGCTCGTGCCCCTGCTCACGCAGGTGCTCGAACGTCGGCAGCTTGGAGTGGGCTACGAGAGGCATTCGACGGAGAACCGCAGCCGGCTGGAGAAAGTTCCCCGCCCGCGGTGGCTTGGGGCGGAAGGCACGGCGCCGGCCGCGCCGGCTCAGATGCGGAGGAGTCGGTTCACCTTGATGACGAAGCCCCGGTTGCGGAGCGTCGACCACCGGTCGGTCACGTCGGGGTTGCGATCCTCGGTATAGACGAGAAAGAGCTCGCTCCCCGGCGCCCACTCCCAGCGGAAGCGGAAGTTGGCGCTGAAGGTGTCGTTGCCCGAAATACCGGCGTCGTTCTTCGTGAACGCGTACTGCACCAGGCCGCTCACGTACGCGCGCGGCGACATGGTATAGGTCACGCGCGTGACGGCCACGTGCTGGTCGTACCGTCCCGGTACCTGCGCATTGGGCAGACGGATCCAGTTGAAGTTGACGCTCGGCTCCACGGAGATCTGCGGCGTGACCTCGACGCGTCCGCCGCCGAGGCCCGCCGACGTGATGGTGCCGCCGTAGTAGTGCCCGTGGCTCGCGCTCAAGTTGGCGGAAAAGAAGCGCTGCGGCCCGAGCCGGAAGCTCACTTGCTCTTCGTTGAACGAGTACTCGCCCGCGGGCACCAATGCGCCGGAGATGCGCGCGGGCAGCACCAGGTTCTCGTAGCTGTGCCCGAAGCCCACGCTGAAGTTGTCGCTGTTCTCGAGCTGCACGCTGAGCTGTCCGCCTGCATCCCAACTCTCGAGGTCCCTCGTGGATTCCTGTTGGAGATACGTTCCGTTTCCGGAGAGCGTGATCTGTCGGATCCAGGAGATCGACCGCGGCCGCGGGCTCAGTCGCATCGAGCCGGACGTCTGGCGGAAGTCGTCGCGGCGCACGAACCCGATCTCCGGGTTGAACGCCGCGCCCACCACCAGGTGGTCTACGTTGACGCCGAAGAGGTCGGTGTCGTAGGCGATCCTGCCGCGGTAGCTGTCCTCGAGCCCACTGGAGTTCTCGGTGTGCGACTTGGCGAAGTAGCCGAGCACGCTGAGATCGTCGGTGAGGCCGAAGAACCCATCCACGCCCCAGGCGTAGTTGGAGCCCTGACCGGTGAGCGACTTCGAGCGATTCTGAAAGAGAGCGCCTATACTGCTCCGTCCCAGGATGTCCCGACGGACTCTTGCCACGGAGAAGTTCGTCGACTCGGCGCCGACCGTCGGCTCGTCGTCCGTCTGGATGCTCATGAGCCCGACGTCGAAGGAGCCGACCTTCCCGGTGAGCCTCCCCCCTCCGAGGATCGGCACCGCGCGCCCACCCTGGAGCCCGATGCTCCGGCTGTAGAACAGCGTCGGCACACCACCGCCGCCGCCGGGGCCGCCACCGCCGAACCCGCCGAATCCCCCTCCCGCGCTCAGGCCGAAGTCGAACACACCGCGGCTCTCGAGGAAGAACTCGCGCTTCTCGGGAAAGGAGAGGTTGAACCGCGTCAGGTTCACCTGCTGTTCGTCCACCTCGACCTGCGCGAAGTCGGTGTTGACGGTGAAGTCCGCCGTAAGGTTCTCGGTGATGCCGTACTTCACGTCGAGGCCGCCATCGGCGTACTGGTCGTCGCGCGGCGTACGCGTCACGTCCGTGCGCGAGCCTGCGATGCCGTACGGCTTCACCTCGAGGTTCCGACCCAACTCAGGCGCCTCGATCCCGACGAGCGTCGCATACATGGACACACGGAACGTGCCGCTCGTGCCGTTCCCTCCCACCGAGAGCGGCAGCGCGCGCGCGAAGATCCACTCGTTCTTGCGCAGCACCGAGCGCCGGAACTGCACACCCCAGACCTGGTCGCGCCCGGGACGGTAGCGGAGCGACTTGAACGGGATCGACATCTCCACCGACCAGCCCCCGTCGAAGAGCGCCGTGCGCGACACCCAGATGGGGTTCCAGTCCATATTGGGGTTCCCCTCGTTCGTGATCTGGAAGTCGGAGAACCCGCCGATCGGCGATACGCTCAGCCCGACGGCGTTGCGCCGGTCGTAGTACGTGTCGAAGAACACGGCGAGGTGGTCGTTCGATCGAAGCTGAGCCGCGTCGCGGCGCATCTCGTTTGCGATCCAGCTCTCGGGGCCGCCGCTGTCCCACACTCTCGCCGACACGTAGACGTTTTCGTCGTCGAACGAGATCCACGCCTCCGTGAGCTCGGTCGGCTCGCCGTCTTCGACGGGCACACCCTGGACGAACTCGCGGATCGAAGGCGTGCGCTCGTAGAACGCCTCGTCGACGACACCGTCGATGTCGAGCGGCTCCGTCAGCCGGAATGCGCGGATCGTCGCACCGTTCTGGAACGATTGGTTGATGGCCGCACCCGGCGGCGGCGGAGGTGGGTCGTCGATCTCGAGCGTCGCCGGTGGACCTTCGGCGGGCGTCGCGCGGGCGGGGCGAGGCGCCGGAGGAGCCGCGACCGCCGCGGAGGCAGGTGCACCGCTTGGCAACGGAGCCGCCGGCGGCGCTCCGCCCGACGACCCGTCGACCGGCGGCGCGTTCGCGAGCCGCCCGTCGCTCTCCAGCTGCATCGCGACCGCCGGGGTCAGCGGCACCATCTCCTGCTGCACGATCCTCCACGTGTCGCGCTGGCGCTCTCGGGTCTCCGAATAGCGGAACGGGCCCTCGACGAAGATGCCCGCCTCGAAGCGCAGCGCCCCCGACACCTCGGCGGTGCTCACCGCCGTCCTCCCGAGTATGCGAATCTCGACGGAGCGCACGCTCCACTCCTCGCCGACCGCCACGTCCAGCCAGCGGTCCAGCGAGAACTCCACGAGCCCGCCCCGATCCAGGAAGATGCGCGCCCCGGGGGCGTACTCGGCGCGCAGGGCGCCGCGATCCCCCGCCTCCATGGCCACGAACGTGCGCCGGATCGCCTCCGCGACTTGCGCCTCCTGGCCATGGAGGCGCCCACCCGTGGCGGACAGCGTGAGTGAAAGGTAGACGAGCGCCACCACACGTCGCGCCACGCCCGTGCGAGGCGCGCAATGAGTCGACTCCGTCCGATGTGGGTACACAGATCCTTCCGAGGCAGCGTTAGGGAGGTGAAATCCTGCGCCGTCTCTGCATGACCGCAAGGCGGGGGGCTCCGTCCGGGGTTTGCGTGGCACCCCCCCCAAGTGCTAGAACATCGTCCGCGACACCCCCTGCAGACGCCAGGATCACGATGAGAAAACCGAAGATGAGAGGCACGTCCGCCGCCGCCCACGCTCTGTCCGCGTTGGGCTTCTCCCTCGTCACCGTCGAGGCAGCGTCTGCCCAGGCCGTCATCAGCGGCCCCGTCGGCCCGAGTCCGTACAACGTGGTGCGCGAGTGGCACAAGCCGTTCCAACAGCCGGGATACGCGTTCGGCGGCAACTCGGGCGTCTTCGCCGAGTCGCCCGACCGCATCTTCGTGGCGATGCGCGGCGAGTATCGGCTGCCAAACCCCGTGCCGGCGGGATTCCGTCAGCACGCCGGCAGCATCGGCGTCAACGTGCTGTCCGAGACGACCGGTCGCGTGTGGCGCAACTGCCTCTACACGCTCGATCGCAACGGCGAAGTGAAAGAGCGCTGGACCCAATGGGACCATCTCTGCGAGGGTTCGGCGGGCCCGGGACCGCATCGGCTGCGCATAAGCCCATATGACCCCGAGCGGCGCGTCTGGGTCATCAACGAGACGTTCCATCAGATCTACGTCTTCTCGAACGACGGCAGCCGCCTGCTGATGACGCTCGGCGAAAAGAACGTCCCTGGAACCGACGGAAGGCACTTCGCCCGCCCGCAGGACGTCGCGTTCCTCCCCGATGGCCGCATCTTGATCGCGGACGGACTCGACAACCACCGCGTCATGATCATGGACCGGAACGCGCAGTACCTCGGGGAGGTCGGCGGCTTCGGCGAGGCGCCCGGACAGTTCAACGGCGTGCATGCGATAGGCATCGGGCCCAACGGGCTCGTGTTCGCGCTCGACCGCTCGGGCGGGCGCGTGAACGTATTCCGCACCACGAGCAACCCCCGCACGCTCGACCTCGTGGACACGTGGGACGGCTTCCAGCTCCCGCTCGACATCATCGTGAACGACAACGCCGTCTGGATGACCGATCTCCAGCCCCTCCGCTTCATCAAGCTCGATTTCGAGGGGAACAGCCTCTACACCTGGACCGTCCCGCGCGAGCTTC
This sequence comes from Gemmatimonadota bacterium, assembly GCA_016873995.1. Lineage (GTDB taxonomy): Bacteria > Gemmatimonadota > Gemmatimonadetes > Longimicrobiales > Gaopeijiaceae > UBA2982. Next base: position 22,778 of record VGVR01000017.1, on the reverse strand, counting down.
CCGACGGATACCTCGAGGTGCACACGTTCAGCGTGGACTCAGACGGGAACTTGTACGGCGGCGACAACCAGTACGGGCGCACGCAGAAGTTCGTGCCGCGAGCGGACGCCGACCCGGCGTTGCTCATTCGCCCGCCTTGGGTGCAGCGCTAGGGCGAGCTTCCACCGCGGGACACCGATTCGAGGCTGATTCGTGTGCGGTCTGGGTTGCGGGCGACTCCGGTGCCACGGCGCCGTCCACTTCCGATTTTCCGCGGTAACTCGGACATCTTGGCCGGGAATTAGGTCCGAAGTGGCGGAATAGCGGGCGCCCGGATCAGACTTACCACATGACCAACGCACCGCCCGGCGCCCCGACCATAGCACCCGTCCTTCCCGGACTGCTCGTCGACCCGGCGTGGCTGCGCGGCCGACTCGGGGATCCGCGTGTCCGCGTCGTGGACCTGCGCGGCGCAGAGGCATTCGCGGCCGGCCACGTCCCTGGTGCGGCGCGGGTCGACCTCTCGGCGCTGGGCTCCGCCGTCGGCCCGTGCAGCAACGTGCTGCTTCCGGAGAGCGAGTTCGCCGCCCTGATGTCCTCGCTCGGCATCTCGAGCGGCGACGCGGTGATCGCGTACGACGATCAGTGGGGACTCGCCGCGTCTAGGCTGCTGTGGGCCCTGCATCGCTATGGCCACGGTGCCGTGGCCCTGCTCGACGGCGGCTGGGACCGCTGGACGGAAGAGGGTGGCGCCCGCGCATCCGGCATCGAGGCGGAGAGGTCGGGATCGTTCGCCCCGGCGCCCCGCGCCGACGTCTACGCCGACCTCGCCTGTGTCGAGGCCCGCGTAGGCGACGGTACCGCGGTCCTACTCGACACCCGCTCCCCGGCCGAGTTCGCGCGGGGACACATTCCAGGCGCGGTGGGGTGGGACTGGTTCAACGCCGTACCGGCCGGGTCCTGGGGCGTCGCGCGCGATCCGGCCGAGCTGCGCGCGGAATGGTCCGCGTTGGGAGTGGAGCCATCGAGCGACGTGGTGGTGTACTGCCGGTCCGGGATGCGTGCGGCACACACCTACGTCGTGCTCCGCCACGTCGGGTTCGAGCGCGTGCGCCTCTACGATGGATCGTGGCAGGAGTGGGAAGCGAACATGTCGACTGGGAGGGAGAGGTAGATGGCGACCTTCGCCGCGGCGGCCCCACCGGCCGTGACACGCAACGCAGCCCAGGCCCTGACGGCGTGGGCCGCGGCGGCGGCCGTCTTCGTCTGGGCGCACGGCACGAACCCCCAGCTCTCCATGTTCTGGGCGTTCGGGCTCGCGTTCGGATTCGTGCTACAGCGGGGCCGCTTCTGCTTCGCTTCGGCGTTTCGCGACCTCTTCCTGCTCGGCCACGGCCGCAACATGAAGGGCGTGCTCCTCGGGCTCGCGGTCGCGTCGGTCGGCTTCGGGCTCACGATGAGCCGGCAGGTTCCGATGACCTCGCTGGGGTTCGATCCGCCGACCGCGAACATCCTTCCCCTGGGCGCCCACACCGCCGTCGGCGGCATCCTTTTCGGGGTCGGCATGGTGCTCGCGGGCGGCTGCGTGTCGGGAAGCCTATACCGCATGGCCGAGGGATACGTTGCCTCGTGGGCCACCATGGCGGGCCTCATGGGTGGGCTGCTGGCGGCGAATTTCACCTGGAACTGGTGGTGGAGTGCGTCCATGGCGGACGCGCCGCGGATCTGGCTGCCACGTTACTTAGGCCACCCGGGCGCGCTGGCGCTTACCCTGCTGGCTATGGGAGCCACCTACGTGGTCGTCCTTTGGTGGGAGCACCGGTCGGGGATGGTCCTGCCGGCGACGCGGGAACCTGCGCCGCCCTCGGCAGGAGTGGCCGACGACCTGCGCGCGCTCGGACGGACGGTGTTCGTCCGCGGCTGGCCAATCCTGATCGCCGGCGCCGCGCTGGGTGGCCTCAACGTCCTGCTCTTCTCAGCGCAGGAGCCGTGGGGGTTCACGGGGGAGGTCGGCCGTTGGGGCGTCATGCTCTCGACTGCGCTCGGCTTCGCGCCGCCGCCCATGGAGGGCGCTGCCGAGCTGCCCGGGTGCGTGATGGTGCCCACGGACGGGGCGCTCGCCAACCACATGACGTTCCAGGTGGGCGGCATGTTCTTGGGCTCGTTCGCCGGTGCCGTCGGAGCCGGCGAGTTCAAGCTGCGGATCCCGAAGCAGCCGGTCCGGTACCTACAGTCGCTCGGGGGCGGGGTCTTGATGGGGTACGGCGCCGGCATCGCCATGGGGTGCACGATCGGGGCCTTCTTCTCGAGTATCCCGTCGCTGGCGCTGAATGGGTGGGCCTTCGCGATCTTCTTGGGACTGGGTGCCTGGATCGGCACGAAGATCATCAGCAGGAACGCGTGAGGGCCGCGAATCGAAAGGACGAGGTGTGACGATGAATGAGTCGAAAGCAGCGAAGACGCTGGACGTGAGGGGCGAGATCTGCCCTTACCCGATGATGCTCACGGTGAGCGCGCTCAAGAAGCTCACGCCGGAGGATCGCGTCCTGGAGGTCGTCACCGACCATGCACCCGCGCTCGACACCATCCCCACGCAGGCGGCGCGGCTGGGCTTCACAACCGACGTGCAGGAGTCAGGCGGATCGGAGTGGCGGCTGGTGCTGACCCGCATCGCTGGAGCAGGCGGCAGCTGATCACCATGCGGGCCGCGCGGAGGGCGTCGCCTGCGGTTCGCTTGCTCACTGCACTGGCGCTCGCAGGCTGTACGCAGAGCGGCCCCAACTCACCGGAGGACGACACGGGCCCGCTTCCTCCCGGCGTGCGCGTGCCGCTGACCGACATGGGCGCGAGGACGTACCTCTCGTTCCCCGGCGGGCTCTTCCCTGGCGGCAACACCGTGCCCTCGGCGCACGCGGCCGTCGGCGCCACTCGCGCAGCCTCGATCGCTCGTCGGGACTCGAGCGGCACGCCGTCGCCGACGGGTAAGTACGTGCTGCTTTCCATCGGCATGTCGAACACGACGCAGGAGTTCTCGAGCTTCATGGCGCTCGCGGGAGCCGACGCATCGGTGGACGCCACGCGGCTGGCGATCGCGGACGGTGCGGCGGGCGGCAAGACGGCGAGCGTGTGGACGTCGGCTGCGAGTGTGGAGTACGACCGCATTCGCGACACTGTGCTCCGGCCGCGGGGGCTCGGCGAGGGTCAGGTGGCCGTCGTGTGGCTCAAGGTGGCCAACCCGGGCCCCACCCGCGCCCTCCCCGACTCGGCCGCAGACGCCTACACGCTGCTCGGCCAGATGGGCCAGATTCTACGCGCGCTACGTATCCGCTATCCCAACCTCCGGCAGGTCTTCGCGTCGAGCCGCATCTACGCCGGCTACGCGACCACGACGCTCAACCCGGAGCCTTACGCCTACGAGAGCGGGTTCGCGGTCAAATGGCTGGTCGAGGCGCAGATCACCCAGGAGAGCGGTGGCGGCGTGAACGCGCGTGCGGGCGACCTCGACTACGATGGCGTCGCGCCGTGGGTCTCATGGGGGCCCTACCTGTGGGCCAATGGAGCGACGCCTCGCCTGGACGGTCTCTTGTGGCTGGCCGCTGACTTGGCCGCGGACGGCACGCATCCCTCTTCGTCCGGGCGAACCAAGGTCGCAGTCGAGCTGCTCGACTTCTTCAAGACCTCGCCCCACACGAGCTGCTGGTTCCTCACGGGTGGCAGCTGCCCGTGACGGGGCGCCTCGACCAGCTCAGCGCCCCGGGTTTCGCTCTTCGAAGCGCGCCCCGCTGAGGACGGCCGCGAGGGAGTAGTTGCCCTCGTGGCAGGCGTACTCGTACAGGTTCTGGTCGAACTTCTCGAAGGGAATCTCGCCGCCCCACGGCTCCACATAGCTGGTGGGGTCCTCGACCGTGAAGTCGTAGACGATGGTGTCGTCGTCCACGCGGCGGAACCGCTCGATGACCTTGGTATGCGCCGTCGGAATGGCGCCGCCCTGGAGCACGTGCGTTGGGTTCAGGTTCGTGGTCTCGACGACGAGCACGTCGCCTTCCCAGCGCCCCCACGAATTACCGAACCACGGCTGCATATGCGCAGGCATGGGCTCTGGCCGACCAATGGGGATGACGCGCACGTCGTGCACCATTTCGGACATGACTACCAGGTGGTCCGCCGTCTGCACGATGGTGTAGTTGTTGTTGTACGCGCCGTTGGGTGACATCGGTGGCGCGACGCCGCGACCGAACACGAAGCAGCGCTCGGCGAGCGGGCGCAGCTCGGGGTGGTCGTACTGCGTGAACTGGGCGCGAATCGCCTGGGCGTCGCGCGCTCTCTGCTGGGCCGCCGGCGTCAACGCGGGAATGCGCCCGTTGGCAGGGCGCGTGACGAGCGACGTGCGGGGCTCGCCATGCACGACCGCGACGTGCGAGCCGCGATCCCAGTAGATCTCGTTGTACTCGTTCCCGGATAGCCGGGCTTCATTCGTGCTGCCCCCCGCCTGGGCCCGCCCGCACGCGACGGTGCCCGGATTGGGCGGGCAGTCCGCATCGACATTCGCGAGCGCGGCGACCTCGTCCGGCGTGTACACGGGCCCGCGACCCTCCTCACGCTGGAACGGCGTCAGCGTCGCGTTGGTCCAGTTCCCCTGGAGATCTGGGCGGCCGTCCGGCGTTCGGGGGACCTGCGGTTGGGCCCGCATGGGTCCGGAGGCCTGAGCACGCACCCCTTCGGCCAGGCCGGCGGCGCAGACGAGCGAGAGGGCGAGGAGCAAAGCGGACGGGGCGAAATCCCGTCCCACGAAGGGCAGGCGCGCGGTCATTGACCACCTCCATCTATGGGCCGTGGCTATGATACGGTCGCGGGCCCGCGCGCGCGATGGGCGCGAGCATCCTGATGACAGGGGCCACGCTCGGGTGGCGCCCTGGGACCCGGCCCGGGGCGCTGGACCAGGGCCAGAACCGGGGCCGGGACCATGGCCGGGGCTAGGGTCGGGACCAGGCCCAGGGCCAGTACCGGACCAGGTCGCCGTCGAACTAGCGCCGGAGTCCGCGCCTACGTCGCTGACACGGCGTGTGACCAGACGTCCTTTAGCGCCGCGACGAGCTCGCGGATATCCTCGTCCGTGTGCTGAGGCGTCGCCGTGATGCGTAGGCGCTCGGTGCCCTTCGGCACGGTCGGTGGAACCACCGGCTGCACGTAGATGCGGTGTCGGCTCATCAGCTCGTCGCAGATGCGCCGGCAACGGACCGGGTCACCCACCAAAACGGGCACCACGTGCGACGCGGTCGGCATGACGGGCAGACTGGTCGCCGCTAGCGCGCGCTTCAGCGCGGCGACGCGTTCGTGGAGCCGCTCCCGCGGCGTCGCATCCGCGTCGAGCAGTCGCTTGCTCGCGAGCGCACCCGCGACGACCGCCGGCGGCAGTGCCGTCGTGAAGATGAAGCCGGGTGCGAAGCTGCGAATGAAGTCCACGCTGGCTGCCGACCCAGCTATGTATCCGCCGAACACGCCGAACGCCTTCGCCAACGTGCCCTGAATGAGCGTGATGCGATCCTGGACGCCATCCCGCTCCGCGATCCCCGCTCCCCTCGGCCCGTACATGCCCACCGCGTGGACTTCGTCGAGATAAGTGATGGCCCCGTGGCGCTCCGCGACTTCCACGATCTCCGCGACCGGCGCGACGTCGCCGTCCATCGAGTACACCGACTCGAACGCCACCACCTTCGGGCGCTCGGGCGGCAACGCCGCGAGTAGGCGCTCGAGATCTTGCACGTCGTTGTGCGAGAAGATGCGCTTGTCGGCCCGACTGCTCCGCATCCCCTAGATCATCGACGCGTGATTGAGCTCGTCAGAGACGAAGACGCACCCGGGGAGCATCCTGCCTAGCGTCGACAGCACGGCCTCGTTGGCGACGAAGCCCGAGGTGAAGAGCAGTGCAGCCGCCTTCCCGTGCAGCGCGGCCAGCTCCCGCTCGAGCTCGACCTGCTGCGGGCTCGTACCCGAGATGCTGCGAGTACCGCCGGCACCCGCACCGGTGCCGTCGACGGCCGCCTTCATGGCCGCGCGCACCACCGCGTGCTGGCCCATGCCCAGGTAGTCGTTCGAGCACCAAATGGTGACGTCCGAGCGCCCACGCGCCGTGTGATGGGCGGCTCGGGGGAAGTCGCCCACGCGGCGATCCAGCTCGGCGAAGCTCCGGTAGTTGCCCTCTGCCTTCAGCCGTCCGATCTCGGAGGCGAACCAGGCCTCGTAGTCCATGTGCCCCGCGTGCCCCCCGTCGGCTCGGCGCCCCATCGGCGCCGCGGAACGTCACCACGGTGAACCGAGCGGGCAATCTCGCCCACCTCCCTCATGCCGTACCTCTCAATCTAACTCCACGGCAGGTTATACGCTACGGGCGCGGCTGACTTTTTCAGCGACCTGTTAGAGCCTGATGCCGATGCCTGTCTGCACGGTCAGGTAGCTGAACTTGGTCCGCAGTGGAACCGTTCCCACCGAGGGGGAAGCGACGGACGAGCCGGGAATCCAGTGGCCCCGGAGCGACGTCATCCAGAAGACGCGGCTGGCGCGAGGGACCTCGAGCGTCGCTTCGGCCGTGAGCCCGAGCCGGCTGGAGGTGAACTGCGGCAACCCAACGTCTTCGTCTCGACGAAGCCGGTGGAGGCTTGGACCGAGGCCGAAGTGGATCCTGTGCCACGGGGCGAGGTGTGCCAGCACCCAGACCGGCGAGTCGGACCACAGGCCGCTGTCCAGGGAGGTGCCGCCGAAGAAGGCGGTCGAATCCGCCTTCCAGCCTGTGGCGCTGCCCAGATCGACGTCGGCCAGACCGGCAGAGATCGCCCAGCGGTCCGTGACCCGTTACCGCACGACCAGAGTGGTGACCAATCCCCCGTAACGCTGGAGGTGGTCGGTCGGCCCACCACAGAAGATGAAGAAACAGCCGTAGGGCTTTGTCTCGTCGAAGCCCAATTCCCTCATCTGATCCATCACGGACGAGGGCGCGCCGCCCCTTGGGGCACCAGCGCTGACCGCAATGGTGAGCCTGCGCGCGGGACGTGGTGCCTCCTGTGCATCGAGGGGGTTCGCGCATAGCACCAGGAGCGGGATCAAGACTCGTAGGGCCACAGGGCCATCCTCTTCCGGAGGGATCTCGGACCAACACATCCGCAGGATATCGCAGGTCCGATGGGGCAATCTCTACGTCGTTCGACGTAGACGACCGCGCCGCGCCGTTGCCGACCAACCTCCCCCGCCCTACCCTACCCGGCGTCCCTCACACAGGAGTGACCTCGTGAGCGAATGGCCCCCTACCGAGGTCGGCGGCGACACCCGCGCGAGCTCGACGATATCCGAGGACGCCCCCTGGGCCTTGCCCATGGTGTCGGCGATTCCAGCCGCGCAGCCGTCACCGAGCTGGTCCCGCCGCGACTTCATCAAAGGGATCATCGCGTCGGGCGTCACGGTGTCCGGGCTCTCGTACTTCGGCTCCGGGTGCTCGGGTGCGCTGCCGGCCCAGACCGTCGGCGGCGTCGAGCGACTGCTGTCGCTGAGCGTGAACGGTCAGCTGCGCCGCGTCGACGTGCTTCCCGCGGAAACGCTGGCCATGACACTCCGCTACAAGCTCGGCCTCACGGGCACGAAGCTCGGGTGCGACCGCGCGGAGTGCGGAGCCTGCACGGTGCTCATCGACGGCGTGACGCACTACTCCTGCTCGACGCTCACGCATCGGGTGCGCGACCGCGAGATCACCACCATCGAAGGGTTGGAAGGGCCGAACGGCGAGCTACACCCGGTGCAGCAGGCGTTCGTCGACGAGCTCTCACCCCAGTGCGGGTTCTGCACGCCGGGCCAGGTCATGTCGGCGGTGGCGCTCCTACGCCGCAACCCGAACCCTACGCGCGAGGAAGCCCGCGAGGCGCTTGCCGGCAACCTGTGCCGGTGCGGGGCCTACCACAACTACCTGAACGGAGTGATGCGCGCCGCGCAGTCGCTCGGCGCGAGGGAGGCCTGACATGGCTGAGCTACTGGGGAAGGACTTCACGCCGCCCGACATCGTCGGCAAGGTCACCGGCCGGGCCAAGTACGCGGAAGATTTCCGCCGCGACGGCATGGTCTTCTGCCGCCTGCTCACGAGCCCGATGCCGCACGCGCGCGTCCGCAATGTAGACGCGAGGGCCGCGCTGGCGATGCCTGGAGTCGTCGGCATCCTGCTGCCGGAGGACGTACCCGAGCAGGAGGGCGTAGCCAACAACATTCTCACGTACGAGCCGCACTTCGTGGGCGAGCCGATTCTCGCCATCGCGGCGGTCGACGAGACCACCGCCCACAACGCCATCGCGGCCGTCCGGCTCGACATCGAGCCGCTCGAGTTCTGTGTCGATCCCCTGGAGAGCCTCCGCCCCGGGGGGCCGAACGCCCGCGCCGGCGGCAACGCGCTCATTCCCCAGGAAGGCCTCCAGGAGGTGAAGTGGACGGAGGAGGATTTCGCGGCGGCCGGCGAGGGTCAGCTCCCCATGGGCCGCCCCGGCGAGGAGTGGTCGTACGGTGACCTCGACGCGGGGTTCGCGGCTTCCACGCTGGTGCTCGACGAGAGCTTCGTGACCGCCTCCACGTCGCACCACTCGATGGAGCCGCGCACGGCGATGGCCTACTGGGAGGGCGGCAAGTGCTACCTACACGCTTCCTGTCAGAGCCAGAGCAACGCGCTGCCCGGGGCGGCTCGGCTCATCGGGATCGCGCCGGAGGACCTGGTCTTCATCGCCGAGTACTGCGGAGGGGGCTTCGGCTCCAAGGGTGGGGCCTATCCGCTCATGGCGATCCCCGCGCACATGTCGCGGAAAGTCGGCCGTCCGGTACTCATGCGCGTGAGCCGCGCCGAAGAGTACGTGCTCGGCTCGGCCCGTCCGGGGTTCCAGGGTCGCATCCGGCTCGGGTTCCGTCCCGACGGGCGGATCGCCGCATGCGACCTCTCGATCATCCAGGAGAACGGACCCAACAGCGGGTTCGGTGATCTCGGCGCGGCGGCGAGCGCGGTGTCGCTCGTCTACACGCCGCAGGCGATGCGCTACCGCGGCATCTCGGTGCTCACGAACACGCCGCCACGCGGCGCCCAGCGGGGGCCGGGGCAGAACCAGATCCACTGCGCTGTCGAGCCGCTCATCGACAAGGCCGCCCGCCAGCTCGGGCTCGATCCAGTCGCGATCCGGCGCATCAACGCGCCGACGCACGAGTCCCTCTACGGCGGCAACCAGAGCCACATCACCAGCGCGTATCTCCGCGAGGCGCTGGAGATGGGCGCCGAGCGCTTCGGCTGGCAGGAGCGTCGCGCCCGCAGCGGCCAGCGGAGCGGTTCGAAGGTCCGCGCCGTCGGCGTGGGCCAGGCTTTCCACTCGGCGGGCTCGAGCGGGTTCGACGGGCTCGTGCGCATCGCTCCCGACGGCAAGCTCCACATCCATACCGGCGTCGGCAACCTGGGCACGTACTCGTACGCGTCGACATCGCGCGTCGCCGCCGAAGTGCTCCGCTACGACTGGGCGAACTGCGAGATCCATCGCGGCGACTCGAGCCGCGGCCTGCCGTGGAACAATGGGCAGTTCGGCAGCAACACCTCGTATACCATGTCGCGCACGAACTACGCCGCGGCCATGGATGCGCTGCAGAAGCTCAAGGCCATCGCCGCGCGCGAGCTCGGCGGCAACGCGAACGACTACGACGTCCGCGACGAGGCCGTCTTCAGTCGCGCGAACCCGTCGCGGCGCCTCACGTACGCGCAGGCTGCCCGCACCGCGATACAGCTCGGCGGGCGCTACAGCGGTATGGAGACCCCGCAGGACATCAACCCGATGACCCGGCGCGCGGTCGAGAGCATCGCCGGTACCGGGCTCATCGGTGTCGCTCGCGACAACCTCCCCCAGGACGGCATGGTCCCCGCGCTGGCCGCCGGGTTCATCGAGATCGAACTCGACGTCGAGACGGGGCTCTACGAGATCCTCGACTATCTCGGCGTGGCGGACTGCGGCCTGGTGATGCACCCGACGAGCCTCGCCACCCAAGTCCGCGGCGGGGCGGTGATGGGCTTCGGCATGGCCGCGGCCGAGAGGCACGTGTACGACCCCCGCTGGGGGCTCCCCGGCGCGGTGGGCCTGCATCAGGCGAAGCCGCCCTCGTACCTCGATGTGCCCTCGGAGATGGACTGGGCGGCCGTCGATCAGGCCGAGCCGAACAACCCCGTCGGCGTGAAGGGGATCGGCGAGCCCCTCATGGGATGCGCTGCGGCTGCGCTGCTGTGCGCGCTCTCCGATGCGCTCGGCGGCCACTACTTCAACCGCACGCCCATCGTGGCGGATATGATCGTCAACGCCGCCAACGGGCGGCCGCAGGCGCATCGCCAGCTTCAGGTGAACACCCAGTGAGCACCCGTCTCGTGAGGCAGAGCCTATGATGAAGGACATGATGGCGGGCTTCGAGCTGTTCCAGCCCGCAGACGTGGAGACGGCGCTCGAGCTGCTCGATCGTCACGGCGCGGCCAGCTGGAGGCTCGCGGGCGGCTACGACAGCCTCGACTGGCTGAAGAACCGCAGCAAGCAGACGCGCGCGGTCGTCGACCTCGAGCGGATCGCAGAACTGCGAGGCATCCGTGAGAGCGGGGGCGGCGTGGAGATCGGCGCGCTGACGACGCTCACCGAGATCGAGACGAGCCAGCTCATCCGTGAACGCTACGGCCTGCTCGCCGACGCGGCACGCAAGGTCGCGAGCCCCCAGATCCGCAACGCCGGCTCCATCGGCGGCAATCTCTGTCAGGATACCCGCTGTTGGTACTACCGCTACGGCGTGAAGTGCTATCGCGCGGGCGGGAACACCTGCTACGCCGCGGCGCCGGAGGCGATGAACCGCGAGCACGCGATCTTCGAGGCGAGCCGGTGTGTGGCGGTGACGCCCTCCGATTGTGCGCCTGCCGTGGTGGCGCTCGACGCCGAGATGGTGGTGCGGAGCCGCGCCGGCGAGCGCGTGATCCGCGCGGCGGACTTCTTCATGCCGCCCTCCATCGACATTCGGCGCATGACGGTGCTCGAGCCCGAGGAGCTGCTCGTAGCCGTACGGCTCCCGGCAGCTTGGGCGGGCGCATCGTTCTACTTCGAGAAGGTGGCCGACCGGAACGTCTGGGACTTCCCGCTCGTGAACGTGGCGGCGGCGTTCCGCATGGACGGGGCCACCGTCGCGGACGCGCGCATCGTCTGCGGCGCCGTGCAGTGCACACCCCGGCGCATGGCTGCCGCCGAGCGCCTGGTCGTGGGCCGTCCGCGCACCGAGCAGGTAGCCGAGTCGGCGGGCGCGGCGTCCGCCGCGGGCGCGGAGCCGCTCGCGTTCAACGCCTACAAGGTCTCGCTCGTGGAGAACCTCGTGCGTCGGGCCGTGCGGGGCGCGCAGACTTCGGAACCGGCGTGATCGACCTACCCGGCCCCGCCAAGACCGCCGTCCATCGGACCACATGACCTCACGAGCATTCCTGCGCCACACCGTGGCCACGCTCGCCTATCGGGCCGAGAAAGTACTGCGCGACGTCCCCGAGGGATTCCCCGAGCTGCGCGCCTCGCCGACGACGCGCACTCCGTTCCAGATCGTCGTGCACCTCGGCGACTTGCTCGAGTGGGGCGAGCGCATGGCGCGCGGCGAACGCCGTTGGCAGCACGTACCCTGCAAGGATTGGCGCGAGGCCAAGGAGCGCTTCTTCCGCGGGCTCACCGCGCTGGACAAGGCGCTGGCCGAGGTCCCGGAAGGGGTGTCACTGGAGGAGGCCATCTTCCAGGGCCCCGTGGCCGACGCGCTCACGCACGTCGGCCAACTCGCCATGCTGCGTGGAATGGCAGGCGCGCCGGTGCGCCCGGAGAGCTACGCCCGAGCGGAAATCCGGGTAGGCGTCGTGGGCCCGGAGCAATCCAAGCAGCGCACGGAGTTCGACGGCGACGCTAGCGCCTGAGGCGGGGTCGGCGCCACTAGGGCCGCCAGAAGCCCTCGAACAGCACGATGTGCGAAATCGGTTCCACGCGGTTGACGATCAGCGCCTGGTCGCCGTCGACCCAAATCGCGCGGAATGAAGCAGGAAACGCCAGCCACGCGACCGTCCGCTCTGCTCCCGTCTCCGCATCCAACACCGCGATGCCCGTACGCCCTGTCGGTTCTTGAAACAGCGCGCTGATGCGTCGCCCATCGGAGCTGAACATCGGCAGCGTGAAACCCATCCCGGGAATCTCCTTCTCCCAGATGACGCGCTGTCGCTCCGGGTCGAGTAAGCGGAGGACGGATCGCGTCCCAAGCGAGGTCACGATCAGCGTACCGTTCCCCTCGGGGTTTCGAATCCAGTCACCGCGGAAGAAGCCATCGAAGAGCTTCACGTTGCCCGATCCGTCCGCAGACATCACGCGCGTCTCTTGGGCGGCGCCTCGCGCCGAACCGTAGACGAGGCGCTCGCCGTCGGGCGCCCAAACCGGCCATGTGTCTGCAGCCGCGTCGCTCGTGAGCTGGCGCGGATCGGATCCATCGACGTTCTGCACCCAGATGTCCGAGGTGCCGCCCTCGAAGGATACGAACGCCACTCGGGTTCCGTCCGGAGAGAGCGACGAGTGGGCAATCGCGTCCTCGGGGACCGCAGTGATCTGTCGCGCTGCGCCGCTGCCGTCGAGCGGCATCGTCCACAGGTTGCGGCTACCGCTGGCACTTCCCGCATACAGGAGCGTCCGCCCGTCGCGCGAGGCGAAGGTCCACTGCGCATCGACCCTCTCGTCCAACAGCCGCAGGGGTCCAGCTCCGTTGACCGAAGGATCCGGGCTGGCCAGCGAGACCTTCCATACCTCGCGGACCGTTCTCGTCGACGTTGCCACCAGCCGGGCTCCGTCCCGGGAGAGGCTCGGCCTCGCGAACTGCGCCGAAACGGAGGCCGTGAGGCGCTCCACGGTCCCGCTGCGAATGTCGACCAGGGCGATATCGCTGCTTGCTTGAGTTCTCGCGTATGGGATGAAGTCTGCGACCAGATACCGACCGCCCGGCAGCCACGCGTGCTGCCTGATGCCTACCTGCGCCCCCTCATACGTCGTCACCTGTCGCTCCTCACCCGTGGTGACGTTCACCACGAAGAGATTCTGTGGGGCGAACAAACCCGCGCGGACGTAGGAGAGCCAGCGGCCATCCTGCGACCACGCCGCACGCGGTGGTGGAAACCAGGGGACGCGCGCCGCCAACTCGCGTCTCTCGGTGCCATCGACGCCGCTCACCACGAGAGCTTCGAAGGCCGAGTCCGGAACGAAGTACGCCAGTTGTCGACCGTCCGGCGAGGGTACTGCTGCGTGCGCACGGTCGATCACCTTCCGCGCTTGTCCGCCCAGCACGCCCGTCTGCCAAATGCTGGAGACTGCATCCTCGGTGCGTGTGAAATAGACTGCCTCGCCATCCGGCGTAAAGCTCAACTCCTGCTAACGTACTGGATCGTCGGTGAGGCGGACCGGCTCCCCCCCGGCGACCTGCCGCAACCAGATGTCGGGCGTGCCCGCGTGATCCGACACGAAGACGAACGTCCGGCCGTCGGGCGAAAGGGCGCCGTCCGTCTCGGCGTTTCCGTAGTTGGTGAGCTGCCTGACAGCCAACTGCGAAGTCGAGCCCGTGGGCCGCGAAGACGATCGCACCACCCACAACCAGGTCGTGACGCCGATCACCGCGGATGCAGCGAGGGCCCAAGTGGCGAGCCGGCGTCGTCGGTGCATCGGCTGAGTCGCCAGCACCGGACGCCCGCGGCGCGCATGCGGGGCCAGGGCGTCCTCGATCTGGGCCCGGACGTCGCCGATGTCGCGCGCCCGCTGCTTCGGATCCTTCTCGAGACACCGCTGCAGCAACCGGGACACCGCGTCGGGGACCGAAGAGGGCAGATTCCGCCAATCGGGCTCGGCCGTGAGGATCGCCGCCAGGTTAGCCGCCGTCGTGGAGCCCCCGAACGCCGGTTGGCCGACGAGCATCTCGTACAGGATGCACCCGAAGGCCCAGATGTCGGCCCGCTTGTCGACCGAGCGCCCATGTACCTGCTCGGGACTCATGTAGCGCGGCGTCCCGAATACGGCGCCCGCTTGCGTCTCGGTCCCTGTGGGCGCCATGAGGGAGACGGAGGCGCCGCCAGCAGCTCCGGGCCGCGCGAGGTCCGACTTCGCCAGCCCGAAGTCCAGGATCTTCACGGTGCCATCGTCGCGCACTTTGATGTTGTCGGGCTTCAGGTCGCGATGGACGATTCCCCGCTCATGCGCGGCATCCAGTGCATCCGCGATCTGACTCGCGATGGCCAGCGCTTGACTCACTGGTATTGGACCGCCGTGGATCCGATCGGCGAGCGTCGGCCCCTCCACCAACTCGAGGAGGAGGCCGCTGACTCCGTCGCTCTCCTCGATGCCGTAGATGACGCCGATGTTGGGGTGATTCAGCGTGGCAAGGAGCTCGGCCTCTCGCTGGAAGCGCCTCCGCCGTTCTGGGTCCAGCCCCCACGCTGCGGGGAGCACCTTGATGGCGATGTCGCGCTTGAGTCGCGGGTCGCGCGCGCGATAGACCTCGCCCATGCCCCCTCGTCCGAGGAGCGCAGTGACGTCGTAGGCACCGAAGCGCGAGCCGGGCGAAGGGTTCACTACGCTCCTGGGCGGTCGGTTCGATGACTCGAAGGGCGAACCGGCTGCGACATCATAGGGCCGCGTCAGATGCGCGCCCAGCCTCGTGTGGCGACCGACTCGCCTACCGCCGCCGCGGGCGCGCCATCCGCAGGTCCCCCACCGTGATCGAAGCACGTTTGTGGTGAGCAGTCACGCGCTTGGTGACGAGGACGCCAACGCCCAGCGCCCCGGCAGTAGCCGCCGGGACGAGCAGCGCGATCCACTCGGACAGGAGCACCAAACCGAGTCCGAGCGAGGCCGCCCAGCCGAGGCCGATCCCGATCCAGGACAGGATCAACTGCGTTCGACGTGCTTTCGTGAGGGTCACGGAAGGGGAACCTAGACCCTTCGAGGCGCGTACGCACGCGTTCCAGTCGCAATGGTTGCCCACGTGACGTTTCCGGGGCGCCCCCCGCACTGTCCGCCCGCCGAACCCTGTCCGGAGTGCACCGATGATCCGCCGACTCACACCCGCCTGGCTCGCTCTGTTGCTCGCCATGCCCGTCACCGCACAGGCTCCGGCTGGCTGGCTGGAGCGCGTGGACGCCTCTACCGACGCCGCCGACCCGGACGACGTACGGAACGTGACGGTGACGGCCGTCGCGAACGGCTTCGAGGTCCGCAACGGACCGGCCGTCACGCTCTGGAATCCCGCCAACACGGCTTCAGGCAACTACACGCTGGAGGGCACGTTCACGCTGCTGCAGCCGAGCGGCCACGTGAATTACTACGGCCTGATCTACGGCGGCAGAGGACTCGAGGGTGCGCAGCAGAGCTACATCTACTTCCTCGTGGCGCAGAACGGCTCGTTCATCATCCGCCACCGCGTGGGCAACGACACCGTCCATGACATCATCGGGCGCACGCCCAACGCGGCAGTCGTGGGGATGGCTGCCGGAGCGGCTCCGTCCGTCAACCGTCTGCAGGTGCGCGTCGGCGCCAACGATACGCAGTACGTGGTGAACGGCACGGTAGTGCACACCGCGCCGAAGTCGGGCATGGCTGCCCAGACCGATGGCATCTGGGGCGTGCGCGTAAACCACGTGATCCCCGGGGTGCGCGTAGAAGGGCTGCGGGTCACGCAGAACTGAAGGCGGCTCTTAGCCCAGCGGGACGCGGCGGCGGGGCGGAAGCCCCGCCGCCGCTTTTCCTTCTCGGCACTCGGTGGCCCGTCAGGCCGCCGGCGGTATCCAGCCACCCGCTAGGCCGATACCATGGGCGGGCCAGTCGTTCCGGTTCCCTTCCGATGAGCCGCCGTCCGCGCTCCGACTCGATCCGGACGGGTGGATCCTCGAGCGGATGGCCGACGAGGCCCCGCGCTGAGCGTCAGGACGGCGTCCTGCCGGATCCCCGTATCGAAGCTCACCACCACGTCGGTGTATTCGCCTTCAACCACGAGTGCCTCCTGCTCACCCGCCGTCGGGAACGGGTTCCCCGACCTGGGGGCCAGGACGTAGGCGCCAGGGCGCAACCCCACCCTGAACCGCCCCTCCGCGTTCGACTCTACGCTCGTCACGAACGCTCCTCCCGCGGTCAGCACATCGATGCGTGCCTGGTACGGCTGATCGGGGCACGGATCGTCGACCTGCACCACCGGGCACATGGGGCCGAGCAGCACCATGCCGTCGATCCCCTGGGGTGCTCCGGGGCCGAGGAGCTCGCTCGCGCCGCACGCCACGAGCGCGAGCGCAGCCGCCAGCGCCATCAGTCGATTCGTCTTCATCGCCCAAAGAACGAGCGCCGCCACGCGATTGTGACGGTGCCCGTCCCAGCAGTCCCAGGAGTTCTTGTAGTCCCCGTCAGCACCAGCGCACGCGCACCCGGTAGGTGACGGTGGTCTCCCCGTCCGCCGGGACCTCGGGTGTCATCGTGAACGTCCATGCATCGAGCTGCGTGTACGCATGGCTCGACGAAAGGATTTGCCAGTCGCCGCCCACGGGCTCGACGAGCATCACGTCCACATCCTCGTCCTTGTGGTTGCGCAAGTCGATGCGCCAGCTGCTCTCGTAAACGCACGAAGAGATCACGTCCCAGTCGGTCTGCACGCGGTCGCCCACGACGTCGAACGCCTCGCCCATCTTGATGCGCAGCTTCTCGTCGCGCGGCGTGTGGTCGATCAAGTCTTCACCGATGAACTGCTGCGCGCCATCGCGGTCACGCTTGTACACGCGCACCACGCCCTTCGGGAGCGGCATGCCGAGGCCGTTTTCCTCGCTGTTCTCGAAGTCGAGGAAGACGCCGACCTTCTGGTTCTGAGCGACCTGACCGTATTGGCCGCGATAGTAGTGCGCGGCGCCGTTGAAGATGAGCCGCTTCCCGACCCCGAACCTGTCGGACTCGAGCAGCGTCACTTGCTTCTGCTCGTTGTTCATGACGTCGGCGGGGCGCCCGAGCGTGTAGAGGTGGTACTCGAAGAAGCCCTGCTCGCTGAACCCAGGCGCCTCCTGGGCCGCAGCCACGTCGGCCATCATGCGCAGACGCATGTCGTCGCGCTCCATGCCCTGGTTCACACGCTGCACGTCGCCGGCCACGAGCTGTAGCCGCGCGTTCGTGTACGACGTGCCGCTCTGGTTCGTCAGCGTCACCCAGCCGGTGAGCCCCGCCTCGTCGTCATCCTCGTTCAGCACCATCACGTAGTCCGATTTCCAATTCAGGCTCTGCGTCAGGTACGAGACTTCGACCTGCTGCTCACCGCCCCCGGCATCCAGGCGCCAGAGCAACGTGGGCTCGGCGATCAAGTTGTCGGGCACTTCCGGGAAGCCGAAGCGGCCGGGGTAGTTGAACGTGATCTCGCCGGCGATGCGCAGGATGGGCCCGCCGTTCACCGAGAGCACTTCGGCCTCGACCGACTCGTCCTCGCCCGTCTGCGGGTTCATCCGATAGACCGTCACGGTCCGGCCCACGTACTTCTCCAGCAGCTTCTCCGGACTGAGCAGGTCGTACTGGTAGTTCTGCTCGAGGATCTGGAGCCCGCGCCCGCCGATCGGGCGGATGTGCACCGTCTCGGGCTGGATGCCGGACGCCACGTCGCCGTATTCGAGCGACACGCGGCCGTTTCGGAGCGCGAGCGTACGCACCTCGCGCACGAGCCCGAAGTTCTGGTTGTAGACCGTGATGGCCACTGCGTCGCGCTGGGCGGCGGTCGAGCGGATCCGCTCGGTCTTTTGCTGGGGCTCCGCGTCGTCGCTGGGCTCGAGAACGACGGGGGCGGTAACCGCCGTGAGGGTCGCTACCATGGCGAGAAGTGCGCGCATCGTGGTGTGCATCTTTATGAAGGGCCGGCGCATATTCCGCGCGCCGGACGTCGGTGTCGGGTCACTGGCATATGGGACGCTCCGGAGACGTCGGTTTGCACACCTCGACGCGTCGCCGGCTGCTGGACCGTCGCATCGACCCGCACACGCCTGTCGCCCGCTCGAGGGAGCACCGGCCGCGCCGCGTCATCCTCCGAAACCCGCGCGCCCCACCCCTCGTCAGGGCCTGAGATACCCACGCCCCCGAGGTGAGCCCCGATGGAGCAGCTCGTCCGTGATACCGCCCGCAGCCTGAGGCTGCTGGCCCGCGAGAAGACGTTCAGCGGCACGGTGCTCGTGACGCTCGCGCTCTGCTTGGGCGCGAACGTGGCCATCTTCGGGGTGGTGAACGCCGTGCTCCTCGAGCCGCTCCCCTTCCGCGATCCGGGTCGCCTGGTCACGGTCAACAACAGCTACCCGGGCGCCGGCGTGGCGCGCGCTTCGAACGGGTCGGTGGACTTCTTCCAGCGTCGCGAGAAGATCCCTGCGTTCGAGCAGGTGGCGGTCTATCAGGGAAGCACCCACACGGTGGGCGAGCCGGGAAGCACCGAGTCGGTGACGTCGATGCGCGTAAGCGCCTCCTTCTTCACGCTCCTCGGCGTCGAGCCGGCGATGGGGCGCGGGTTCCTGGAAGAGGAGACCGCCGAGGGAAGCGACCAGAAGGTGGTGCTGACAGCCGCCGCATGGCGGGACTGGTTCGACTCCGCGCCGGACGTGCTGGGCCGCACCCTGCGCATGGATGAAAGCCCGTTCGAGGTCGTCGGCGTGCTCGGTGAAGACTTCCGCATGCCGGAACGGGCTGAAGTGCGCGTCATCGTCCCGATTCCGTTCACCGAGGAGTCGCGCCAGCTCGACAGCTGGCACAGGAACAGCCTCCAGATGATCGCGCGGCTCGCCCCAGGTGCGACGGTGGAGCAGGCGGTCGCTCAGAACCTCGCGCTCAACGACGCGCTCATCGACGAGTGGAACATCCCGAACGCGCGCCAGCTCCTCGAGGACGCGGGCTTCACTACGCTCATCGCTCCGACGGCAGCTGACCTGGTGCGCGACGTGCGACCACTCCTGTTCATGCTGTGGGGCGGTGTGGCGTTCGTGTTGCTCATAGGATGCGTGAACATCGCCAACCTCCTGCTCGCCCGTGCACAGACGCGCGTCACCGAAGTGGCGACGCGGCTCGCGCTCGGCGCCTCACGTCGGCAGGTGGCGCGCGAGATGCTCACCGAAGCGGTGGTGCTGGGCCTGATCGGCGGCGGGCTGGGACTCTGGATGGGAGCGCTCGGACTCCGCCTTCTCGAGACGCTGGGCTCACAGGACCTGCCCCGGGGCACCGAGATCGGCGTCGATGGGGCCGTGCTGCTCTTCACCTTGCTGCTCTCGCTTGCCGCGGCGGTGCTGTTCGCGGCCATTCCCGTGGTGTCGCTCATGCGCGGCGACCTGTCGCCCGCGTTCCGTGCCGGCGGTCGTACGGGCACGGCCAGCCGCCGGTCCGTCGCCGTGCGCAACGCGCTCGTCACCAGCCAAGTCGCGCTCGCATTCGTGATGCTCATCGGCGCGGGGCTCATGCTCATGAGCTTCAGATCCGCGCTCGCGGTCGATCCGGGCTTCGAGCCCGAGGGCGTGCTCACCGGCTTCGTGTCGCTCCCCGAGTCCGGGTATGAAGAGGACGACGACGTTCGCCAGCTCTGGGACGACCTCCTGGCGGAGGTGCGCGCGATCCCCGGCGTGGACGCAGCGTCCGTCACCACGCAGCTCCCGTTCACGGGCAACAACTCGGCGAGCATCATCCAGCCCGAGGGATACGTGATGAGTCCGGGCGAGTCCCTGCTCGCGCCCTTCCAGACCTTCGCCGGGCCGGACTACTTCGAGACGATGGGGATCCAGCTCACCCAGGGACGCACGTTCGAGGAGGCGGACGGACCGGACGCCACCCGAGCCGTCGTAATCGACGAGTGGCTCGCGAATCGATACTGGCCAGAAGGGGGCGCGCTCGGGAGCCGCATG
Source organism: Gemmatimonadota bacterium (assembly GCA_016873995.1). GTDB lineage: Bacteria > Gemmatimonadota > Gemmatimonadetes > Longimicrobiales > Gaopeijiaceae > UBA2982. The sequence continues at coordinate 2,836 of VGVR01000017.1, read as the reverse complement.
ATATGGGGCGCGGTCCCCGGGACCGACTCGATCCCTCCTGAGAGCATCTACACCATCGTCGGCATCGTCGAGACCGTGAAGCAGAACGACCTCACGACACCCGACGCGGAGCACGTCGGCGCGTACTATTTCACGTATCGACAAGCGCCGCAGCCCTTCATGACGCTGACCGTGCGCGCACCCACCGGGGACCCCGCCGCGCTGACGCCCGAGCTGCGGAGGGCGCTCGCGTCGCTCGACCCCGACCTGCCGCTCTTCGGTGTCGAGACCATGCAGGAGCGCCTCGACGAGTCACTCGTGCGCCGGCGCGCGCCGCTCGTGGTCCTCGGCATCTTCGCGGTGGTGGCGCTCTTCCTCGCCGTCGTGGGCATCTACGGTGCGCTCGCCTACACCGTGTCCCAGCGCACGCGCGAGATCGGCATCCGCGTCGCTCTCGGCTCGGCCCCGCGAGACGTCTTCCGCGCGGTCGTCGGTCAGGGACTTCGGGTGACGGCTCTCGGGCTCGTCCTGGGGGGCGTGGCGGCGTATCTCCTGGCCCGTCTCATCCAGTCGCTCCTCTTCGAGGTGCAGGCTACCGACGCGCGCGTGATGGTCGCGGTTGCGCTGGTGCTCGGCCTGGTCGCAGCGCTCGCCTGCATGATCCCCGCGCGGCGTGCGACGCGCGTGAGCCCGGTGGAGGCGCTCGGCGGGTAGGCGGTAGGCGAGACGTCGAGTTGCCCGACGCTGCATGCATCGCGCATGTTGCCCCGGTGAACACGCCAATCGTCCGACAGCTCTTCGCGGCCACGCTCCTTCTCCTCCACGTCGTCCCCGGGTCGGCCGCCGCCCAAGTCGAGGTGGCCGAGGCCACCATCGAGGAGCTCCAGGAGGCGATGGCCTCCGGCCGCGCGACCTCGGTGAGTATCACCGAGGCATATTTGGCGCGCATCGCCGCCTATGACCAAGACGGCCCACGGCTCAACGCGCTCATCCGCCTGAACCCGAACGCGCTCGCCGAGGCCCAGGCGCTCGACCGCGAGCGGGCAGCCGGGCGCGTGCGCGGCCCGCTGCACGGTATCCCGATCATCCTGAAGGACAACTACGACACGTTCGACATGCCCACGAGCGGTGCCACGCTCGCGCTGGCCACATTGCAGCCGGCCGACGACGCGTTCCAGGTGCGGCGCCTGCGCGCCGCGGGCGCGGTCATCGTGGGGAAGTCGAATCTGCACGAGCTCGCCTACGGCATCACGTCCATCTCGTCGCTCGGCGGGCAGACCCTCAATCCGTACGACACGCGGCGCAACCCGGGTGGGTCGAGCGGTGGCACCGGTGCGGCGATCGCCGCGAGCTTCGCCGCCGTGGGCTGGGGGAGCGATACGTGTGGCTCGATCCGTCTCCCTTCGTCACACAACAACCTGGTTGGACTCCGGCCCACCAAGGGGCTGTCGAGCATCGACGGCATCTTGCCGCTCTCTCACACGCAGGACGTGGGCGGACCGCTCGCGCGTACGGTGCGCGACCTAGCGATCGCGCTCGACGCGACGGTGGGGCCGGACCCGGCCGACCCGGCCACGCGTGCTCTCGACGGACGGACGCTCCCGAGGTTCGTCGACGCCCTGGATGGCGGCGCGCTCCGGGGCGCGCGCATCGGCATCCTGGAAAACCTCTTCGGCGGTACGCCGGAGGACGCCGCGGTCACCAGCGTCGTGCGCGCCGCGCTGGCGCGCATGGTCGCGGCCGGTGCCGATACCGTGACTGTCGAGATCCCCGACTACGACCAGCTCATCTCCGGCTCGAGCGTCCTCGCGCTCGAGTTCAAGTGGGACTTGCTGGACTACCTGGCGGCTGTACCCGACGCGCCGGTCTCATCGCTCGCCGAGCTCATCGAGACTGGTCTCGCGCACGAGTCGGTAGTGGGAACGTTGCGGCGCTCCGACACAGTCGAGACGCGCGACAGCGATGCGTACCGCGCCGCGCTCGCCAAGCGCGAGCCGCTTCGCGAGGCGGTGGTCGCGGCCATGGACGCCGCGCGCGTCGATGCGCTCGCGTACCCGACCATCCGCACCGTGGCCGCGCTCACGGGCGAGCCACAGCGCGGCTCGAACTGCCAGCTCAGCGCCTCCACCGGCATGCCCGCCATCAGCGCCCAGGCGGGGTGGTCGGGGGACCTCCCGGTCGGCATCGAGCTGCTCGGGCGCTCGCTCGACGACGCCCACCTCGTCGGGCTCGCTTATGCGCTCGAGCAGGCCGAGTCGCAGCGGCGCGCCCCGCCGTCGACGCCGACCCTGGTCGAGCGAGGGTCGCCTCGGCCGGTCGCGTTCAACGTGTTGGCGGCGACCGCGGACCGCGGAGCCCAAATCCGCGGGCGGTTCGAGTACGACACGTCCGCCGGCGTCCTCGGTTACCAGCTCGAGCTGACGGGGCTCTCGGCGGCCGACGTCGTCGCGGTTGTGCTGCGTCATACGGACGAACAGGGGCGCCCGCACGTGGTGGCGCGGCTCGCAGGGCCCGCTCTCGTGCCGAGCCTCGGCGCAGTGGCGCTGACGGGCGACATGCGCACGCGCCTCGAGCGGGGCGAGCTCAGCCTGGAGATGATGACGCGCGCCGCGCCGCTCGGAGCGGCACGGGCGCGGGTCGTGCTGCCGCAGTAGGGAGCGCCGGGCGCAGACGCCCGGCCGCCGCGCGCCGCGCGTCCCCCTACGGGGGGCCGTTTGATGATTCGCGGAGTCCCCCCCGTAAGGGTTGGGCGCTGAATCACGGCTGGCGTATACTCAGACCTCGAAAGCTGACTTCAGGCGGAGGGAGATCCCCGATGGGCCTGTTCGACAAGATCAAAGGCGAGTTCATCGATGTC
>VGVR01000016.1 GCA_016873995.1 Gemmatimonadota bacterium | reverse complement strand
CCGGATAGTCCCCGGACTCTTTCAGTCATCTGCCGTCGTCCCGATCTCGTGTCTGCATAACTAGTAATTCAACTGCGCGCTCTGAGCAGGTCGGCAACGGATACCTGCGACAATTCGCAGCCTAACTCCACAAGCTGTCCAGGCGAGCGCCTCCTCCCTCAAGGCGGCCGCGATCTCTTCGTTCTCGATCCACTCAACCTGACCGCGGAGGGCACCGGTGTGCCTGAGCCAGATGTCGAGCCAAGGGCCGGGCAGTCGCTGGGCGGCTGCGGCGGCGAGAAGGAGGGCCGGACGCAGCGCGTCAGTGATTGATGCTGGCTTGGCGGGTAAGGAAGTCGAACGGATGCGTGGATGCAAATGGTTCCCGGGCTCGTGGTCCGTATCGACTCACTGGGCGATCCGCCGCCAGTGTCTCAGTTACCCGGCCTGAGCAGGAGTGTATGCGCCGCTCCGCGCTCGACTGCCGCGCGCGAGAAGAGCATCGGGCGGTACTCACCGTTCGCCAGGTTCTCGCGCATGTCGCCGTAGTTGGGGCTGCCGGGTTGGCCCGACTGGCCTGGCGAATTGCTCCAGACCGAGTTGTCGAGGTTCGAGAGGTCGATGATGCGCCGGAAGTTGGCGCCGGTCGCGTTGACCGTCTCGAAGCCGCCCGGTCGCTCGACCGTGGGCAGGTCGAGGCCCGCCATGACCATGTGCGGGAGCGGGCTGTTGTGGATACGGCCGTAACGCCAAGTCGAGCGGTCCGGGCCGAAGTCGCGGGCCAGGCTCTCGAGCGCCTCCCGTAGCCCGTCCACAGCGTAGGTGCGTCTCTCCGCGAGGGGCTGCGCGCCGTCCCGCGCGCGCTGGTCGACTTCGCCGGCCCAGCGAACGTAGATGGCACCCGGCTGGCTCTCCTTGCTGAGGATCTTGTCCCAGCCGGCGACCAGTGCGCGCGCCCACTCCACGTCGGGGTCGCTGGAGGTCCATCCCTGGAATGCGGGCAGATCGCGCTCCGCCTGGAGCGAGTACGCGTCGTGCTGGATGCGTTGGTGATCTTGCACGGAGAGCTTCTCGCCCGTGCCGAGGAGCTGGTGGATGCGCGCGATGCGGGACACGTCGACGCCGCGCGAGGAGTGGTAGAAGACCGGACGACCCGTGAATCCAGGCGGCTGGGTCGTGTTGTTGTTGGCGGTCGCAATGTACCCGCGCTCCGGGTTGTACTCGCGCGGCAGATCGCTGCGGAAGCCCTTCCACTCGTACTTGCCGGTGCCGGGCACCGGGAGCCGGCCGTTCCACCCATCGCGGTCGGGGGTCAGGCCGGTCACCTGCATGGCGATGTTACCGACGGCGTCACCGCAAATGAGGTTGTGTGTGGGGACCTTCCAGGACATCGCCCGATCGAAGAAGTCGGTGCAGTCGGGGGCCTGAGCCAGCTTGAAGCTGCCCAGGAAGGCCGCCGTTCCCGGCTCCTGCACCACCGACTTCGCGGCGTATGCGCGGCGATTCGCGAGGTCCTTGTAGAAGACCGGTCCGTGGCGGCTGAACTCGAGCGTGACGGCGTGCGGCGCTTCCCCCTTCACGGGAATCGTTTCTTGAATGACGCGGAGCGGCTCCCATGCGTCCCCATATCGGACCAGGTTGTCGTCCGTCGGATGCATCTCCTCGACGAAGATGTCGACCATGTCGGTCCCGGCGAACGTGAAGCCCCAGGCCATGCGCTCGTTGTTACCAGCGTTGACGCCGATGAACGGGGGCTCGCTCCCGCCCATCACGTTCCAACCGGGCGCGACGAGGTGCGAGAACCAGCGCAGCGCAGGCATCTCGATGCGTCGGTGGGGGTCGTTGGCGAGAATCGGCACCCCGCTCGGCGTGCGCGCTCCGCTCATCACCCAGTTGTTGCTGCCCTCGGTGGTGACCGGGGGCGGGACCAGGGAGGCGGTGCGCACCGCCTCCGCCCAAGGCTCGTACTGCTCGAGCACTTCGAGACGCGGCAGCTCTCCCGGTTCGAAGGGATCGCCGTCGCCGAGACGCGCGGCATCCAGGACCTCCTGGGTGGTGAGCGACACGTCGAGTCCCTCGGGGATCGCCAAGTCGTCCCACGGCTCCGGCGCGGCGCGGCGGTTCGCCTCGGCGGCGCCCAACCGGGCGACGTTCATGGCGAGCTGGAGCTCGTTGATGCCGTGACCGCGTACGCTCGAGAGGCCGATCTGGGCCCATCGGAGCACGACCGTCTCCGCGGTCCACGGCTCCGGCACTAGTCCCAACAGCTGGAACTCGACCGGCAGGTTGTCGCGGTTCTGCTCGACGAACGCGTTGATGCCGTTCGCGAACGCGGTGAAGATGCGATGCGCGTTGGGGTGGTAGCTCGTCCATTCGGCCTCGTCCCACGGGCCGCGGAACATCATCAGCCGTGTGCGCGCGTCGTAAGGGGTCGCTTCGGGCCCGAAGATCTCGGCCAGTCGTCCCTCGTGCCACCGCCGCCACATCTCCAGCTGCCAGAGCCGGTCCTGCGCGACGACGTAGCCCTGGGCGAAGAAGAGGTCCTCGTCGTTCTGCGCGTAGATGTGGGGGATGCCCCATTCGTCGCGGATGACCTCGACCGGGGCCTGGAGGCCCGGCACGTCGACCTCGCCGTCGATCGTGGCGAGCGCGCGGACGGCCAGTTCGTCGAGCGAGGCCGCGGGTGCGTCAGGCGAAGCGCAGGCGGCCGTCACGACGGCGAGGGCGGTGACCGCGAGGGCGAGCGAGCCGCGAACGCGCATATGATCTCCCGGGAGGAGACAGCTGGAACTGCTCGAACCGTCAGAGTGCCGGCCGGCGCCCAAAACGTCAAATCACGTGGCTGTCTGCCGCCGGCATGGATGTCGGGAAGTCATGACGAAATGGGATAAGGGTTCGACTGGACGCTGACGTGGGGCGCGACCGGTGGTCGCGATCTGACTACGCCAATCAGCCGCGGCTGCCCGCGGCTGCGTGGCGCCAACTGGTCAGGTCAGCGGTAGCGCCAGAGACGGCGGCCCGTCGAGGCGAGGACGCGCGCGCGAATGGCGTGCATCGGAGAGGGGTGCCCCATCCGGGAGGACGTGCGCCACGTGGTGGTCCTGCGTCCGGGATGCGACGGCGACGTTCGCTCCGACCTGTGTGCAGATGCGGTGGTCGTGCGGGTCGGCGCACCCGGCCAGGTCGTGCTCCGCTTCGAGCGTCACCCCGCCCGAGAAGCCTTGCGCCTCGATCAAGGGTGAAGCGATGCCGGACCAGAGCAAGAAGGCGATGAGGCTGAGCCCCACGATCCTACGCGGCTCCGGGTGCATCGGTGTTGCCAGTCTCCGCCTGTGCGCCTCGAGGAGTCGCACTACACCATCGAAGTTACACCGCGCCCTGCGTCTTGTTGCCGCGCTTCCCGTCGACGCGCATTCCAGGTTGACCGAGCCGAGTCCGTCGGGTATGCTAACCTCTACCCGTCATGGAGATCGGTCGGCGCGTGCATCGCTCGAAGAGGCTCCGGGCCGCGGTAATCCTACTCGCGGTATTCCACGCGGGCATCGCTGCGACGGCTCCCGTCGCGGATGCCTTGTTGGAGCTCGCGGCCGCGGGCCAGGGGATGCATTTGGAGTCGGCCCGGGACGCTTCCTGCGGCGACGGCCACGAGCACGTCTTCTGCGAGCTCTGCCGTACGACCGGCCTCGGCGCGCCTCCTCGAGAGGCTGCGCAGGGGTATCACGGAACGGTCACCGCAACGTGCAAACCCAGCTCCTCAGAGGGCTCCGTCGCTGCACGCGTCTCGCTGGTGGGCTCGATCGGGCCCAGGGCACCGCCGCTCGCCTGACCTCCAGGCTGAGTGAGCGACCCGCAGGGGCGCGATGTAGTCCCGCCGCCACGGCCTCCGTCGTGGTGCCGCTGTCCACATCGCAGGTCCGCGTCGGAGTCGCGCCGTTTCCCCCACATCCACGGAGGAACGCATGTCGTGGCGTTCCACCTCGTCGTTGATCGTTCTCGCGTGCGGTCTCGCACTGGGCGGTGCTGCCCGTACGAGCGCGCAAGTTCCGGTGGTCCGCCACGGCTCGGTGGTGGGCGCCGTCGTGGACGGCGCTACTCGGGAGCCCGTCCCGGTCGCCCAGGTGAGACTCGTGCCCTCGCACCACGCGGTCCTCACCCAGGCGGAGGGCCGGTTTCTTCTCGGGGATGTGGAGCCCGGCACCTACACGCTGTCGGTGGAGCGCATCGGTTATCGGGTAGAGAATCGAGAGGTCGTCGTCTCCACCGGACAGACCGTGGAGGTGCGGGTCGAAATGCAGGTCTCGGCCATCGAGATCGGTGGCATCGTGGTTTCCACCGGGGCCCTTACCGCCCGTGCCGCCGACGACGTGTTGAGTCCCGTCACCACGATCTCAGGCGCCGACCTCGACCGGCGCAGCAACCAGACCCTCGCCGCGATGCTCGACGGACGGCCTGGCCTGACCTCCACGTCCCTCGGTCCTTCCACGGCAAGGCCGATCATTCGTGGCTTGGGCGGAGACCGGATCCTGGTTCTCGAGGACGGCCAGAGGACAGGCGACATGTCTTCGCTTTCGTCCGATCACGCGGTGGCCTCCGACCCCCTGACGGCACAGCAAATCGAGGTGGTTCGCGGCCCCATGTCGTTGATGTACGGGAGCAGCGCCCTGGGCGGCGTGGTCAACCTGGTCCGGGAGGACATTCCCACGACCTCCCAGGCCGGTTGGCACGGGATGCTCTCCACCGAGGGAGCGAGCGTGAACGACGGTCTCTCGGGGGGTGGGTACCTCACGTCCGGCGTGGGGCCGCTCGCGCTTCGGCTGGAGGGTAGCGCCCGTCGGTTCGCCAACATCTCGACCCCGTCCGGCCGCGTCGCGAACACCGGCGGCAGGACGTACGAGTCCGCGCTCGGGGTGGGGATCCCCGGCACCCACCTCCATGGGGGCGCATCGTACCGCTTCTACGCCAACGACTACGGCATTCCCGGCGGGTTCGTGGGCGGTCACGCGACGGGCGTGGACATCTCCATGCGCCGTCACGCGTTGCGTTTCCAGAGCGAGCTGCATCGCGAAGAAGGACTCCTTTCGTCCATCGGCGTCGACGGCGGGTTCACGCACTACCGCCACACCGAGCTCGAGCCGAGCGGCAACCTGGGGACTTCGTACGACCAGGACCTTCTGCAGGGAGAGTTGGTCGCACGCCACTCTCCTGCGGGTGCGCTGCGCGAGGGCGCCGTGGGTGTGCGCGGCCAGTATCGTGACATCCTCACTGGCGGGACCTTGCGGACCCCATCCACCTGGGACTACGCGCTCGCCGCATTCGCGGTCGAGGAGGTCGGCCCGGACGCGCTGCGCCTGCAATTCGGCCTCCGGTACGACCACGCGCGCTACGAGCCCCGCGACACCAGCGCGTTCGTCACCGCCGGTGGCCAGCGGATTCCCGCGCGACCCCGGACGTTCGGCTCCGTGTCGGGATCGGCGGGCGTCCTGTGGTCTCCGGCCGAAGTGCTGCGCGTGGGCGCGAGCATGAGTCGCGCATATCGTACGCCCGACTTCAACGAGCTCTACTCGAACGGGCCCCATCTCGCGGCGAACTCGTACGACGTCGGCAACCCGTCTCTGTCACATGAGACCGGTCTGGGCATCGACGTGTTCGTGCGCGTAACGACCGATCAGATGCGGGCGGAAGTCGCGGCGTATCGCAATACGCTCGACAACCACGTCTTCCCCTCGAGTCATGGACGTGCCGAGTTGGGCGCGCAGGGTGGGCGACCTCGCTTCCAGTACACGAATGAAGACGCGCGCTTCAGTGGCGTCGAGGGCGAGGTGCTCGCCGCGATCACCACGAGTCTGCGACTCGAGGGGGGCGGCTCTCTCGTCCGCGCACACTTCACTTCGGACCGCGCACCTTTGCCGGTGTTCGATGGTGTCGACACGACGTTCGTGGCGGCGTCGAAGTACCCACCCCTGATTCCGCCGCCGCAGGGTCGGGTGGGTCTGCGCCTCGACCAGCCGGGTCGCTTCGCGGGCGTGGGCGTCAAACTCGTCGCCCGACAGGGCAGGCTCGGGGACTTAGAGACGAGCACCGCGGGCTATGCGCTCGTCGACGCCAGCGCGGGGCTCAGGCTCGTGCGCGGGGGGACGCTGCACACGCTGACGGTGCGCCTCGACAATGCGTTCGCGGCGCGGTACCGCGACCACCTATCGCGTATCAAGGAGATCATGCCCGGCCCCGGCCGCGGCGTGAGCCTGTTGTACCGGGTCGTGTTCTGACCCGGCTCGCGCGTCGCGTGCGCGACCGCGGTTGTCACACATACAAATGGGGGTAACTATGTTCGATGTCATGCACCGTCGGCGTCTCGCGGGCGCCGCATTGTTCGCGTTGGGCCTGACGCTCGCCGCGTGCAACAGCACGGAGCCTGAAGAAGAACCCGAGGTCGCGACCATGCGTCTGACCATCGGAGCGCAGACGGTGAACGTCAACGAATCGGGTGTGGTCACGGGAGGGCCGATCGCGATCTCCGCGAACACCGCGATCTCGGTTCAATGGTTGAAGGACGACGGCTCGGTCGAGACGCTCGTCACGAGTGCGGACTTCCAGGTCAACGTGACCTCCAACAACGCGGCTGTCGTCACGTTCTCACGGTCGTCGGCGTTCGCCGGCACGCTGGTGAAAGTCGCCGCGGGGAGCTCGGTCCTGAACTTCAGCCTCTTCCATGTGCTCGAGGGCCACGAGGACTTCGGGCCGTTCCCGGTGCCTGTGACCGTGTCGTGACCTGAGCCCTGGGGTGCGTGACTCCGACGCTCGGCCCCTCCCGGTCGACTCGTTGGCGCGGGAGGTTGTCCCGTTAGTCACCCACTCCCTATATTCGCGGCGCATGTCGGGGGGCTCACTTATTGAGCCAACGTACCGAAGCCGGGACTGACTCCTGGGAACGACGCTAGGCCCCCTCGAGGGGAAAGCGACAGGGCTCGGGGAGGTCACCATCTGTAACTCCCGGGCTTCAATAACCCCCTCCGATGTGTATGCGGGGGCCGACGCCCCGCCACCTCTGGTGGTCGGGGCGCCGGCCCTTCGCTTCATCCAACGTTCGGGTTCTTCAGTCGGGTCGGGTCCATGGCCGTCGTCCGAGCCACACGGCGGGTGCACTTCTGCGCCGCGCATCGCCTGTTCCGCGCGGACTGGTCCGACCAGCGCAATCGCGACGTCTTCGGCGACTGCGCGAACCCGAACTGGCACGGGCACAACTACGAGCTCGACGTGACTGTAGAGGGTCCTGTCGATCCCGAGACGGGCTTCGTCATGGACCTGAAGCGCCTGAAGGAGCTCGTCGAGCGGCGCGTGCTCCTGGACGTCGACCACAAGAACCTCAACGCCGAGGTGTCTTGGCTCGAGGGGATCAACCCGTCGACCGAGAACGTGGCCGTTGCCATCTGGGCGCGGCTGGCGGGTGAGCTGCCGACAGGCGTGCGGCTGGCGAAGGTCCTGCTGCGGGAGACGGAGCGGAACTGGGTCGAGTACGCGGGTCCGTCCGCCGGGGGAACGGCCAAGGGGGAGGCATGAGCGAGAAGCCGAAGCGGTCGGGGGCCGGCGCGGGCCTGGGCGACGTGCCGTTCGAGGAGCTCGTCGCGGAGATGATCCGGCGCCTGGGGGACGACCCCGACCGGGAAGGAATGCGGAGGACTCCCGAGCGTGTGGCCGAAGCGATGGCGTTCCTCACCAAGGGATACACCGAGAAGCCCGACGTCGTGCTCGCGGATGCGCTCTTCGAGGAGTCGCACCAGAACATGGTGCTGGTGAAGGACATCGAGGTGTATTCGATGTGCGTGCCGGCGAAGCAGATCGTGAACGTCGTGGGTGGAGCCAAGAGCGCTGCTCGTGTGCGAGTGGGCGATCGGCTCTGGACGCTGCACGACGGGCGTGTCACGCAGACTACAGTAACCGAGGTCTCATCGCGTCCGGCGCGCGGGCTGGTCGAAGTCGAGACAGACGAGGGCACGTTTCGCGTCACTCCCGACCATCCGGTAGCGACACCCAGCGGATGGGTCGAGGCGAAAAATCTCGAGGGCTGCGCGGTGGAATGGACGAACCCGCGATCGCTTTGCCGAAAGCACTACGCGCCCGCCGTCGGATGCGAGCTGGGCTACGCGATCGGTGCGGTCTGCTCAGATGGTACGGTGGGAGACCGGTCCCTGTCGTTGGTGGTGAACGACCATGACTTCGCGCGGCGATTTGCCGGCTGCCTCACTCGAGCCTTCGGGGTTGCGCCGGTGATCGAGCCCGTGAGCAGGCCCTCCGGCTTCCCCGAGCGAGAGGTTCCGGGGTTCCGCGTGCGTGTGGTCTCGTCCTATCTGGCCAACCTGTTCCGCATGTGGCTCGGCGGCGACGCTCACCACATGAGCCAAACCTTCCCGCGAGTCGTACTGAACTCACGCGACTGCATGCAGGGGTTCATCGATGGCTACTTGGACGGCGACGGATCCCGCGTGACGCAGGGAACGGGTTCTGTGATTGTCAACGCCAACGCTCCGTTCCTCGTGGACTTCGCTGATGCGATCGACGCACGCTTCACGCCCCGCGTCAGCGGAACATCGCAGCTCTACGTGACGGATCGCTGGAACCAGCCCGGCTGGTTTGGGAAGCATGGCTTCCAACAGGAAGACCATCGCACTACCCTGGTCGAGTCGCAATTCGTGGCGGTTCGCGGCGTCCGACCCGTGAGCGCCGCCGGCAAGAAGCCCTTCCGCGTCTACAGCTACAAGTGCTCACCGCACCCGACGTTCCTCGTGGGGGGGCATCTGACGCACAACTGCGAGCACCACCTCCTCCCCTTCTTCGGCAAGGCGCACGTAGCTTACGTGCCCAACGGCAGGATCGTGGGGCTCTCCAAGCTGGCCCGCCTGGTGGAGGTGTTCGCCCGGCGCTTCCAGGTGCAGGAGCGTCTCACCGAGCAGATCGCGCAGGCGCTCTGGGACACCACCCAGCCGCAGGGTGTGGCGGTGGTCATCGAGGCCTACCACCTCTGCATGATGATGCGCGGAGTGGAAAAGCAGAACTCGAAGACGATCACGTCCGCGATGCGGGGCGTGTTCCTGGAAGATCAGCGTACCCGCGACGAGTTCCTCCGCCTCACCACGAGCGCACACCGGCCGCTCTCATGACCGAGGCAGGCGCGCTCGCGGGACGCACGGCGCTGGTGACGGGTGCGAGCCGGGGCATCGGCCGCTGCGTCGCGGAGACGCTGGCGGACGCGGGCGCGCGCGTGTGGTGCCTCGCGCGCTCGGACCGGGTCGTGCGCGCGCTCGCAGCGGAGGTAGGTGGCGAGGCACTCGTGGTCGACCTGACGGATGACGCCGCCACTTGGGAAGCCCTCGACGGGATGATGGACGCCTTGGGCGGAGCTCCCGACGTGGTGGTCAACGCGGCGGGGGTTTTCGGCCTCGCGTCGTGCGCAACCGAATCCGTGGTCGACTTCGATCGAGCGGTGTCGGTCAACCTACGCGGGCCGTTCCTGGTTAACCGAGTGGTGCTTCCGGCGATGCTCACCAGGAGGTCGGGCCTGATCGTGAACGTCGGCTCGGTGTCGGGGCGGCGGGCGTTCCGCGGCAACGCGGCCTACTCTGCCTCGAAGTTCGGCCTGCGCGGCTACCACGAGGTGCTGCTCGAGGAGCTGCGCGGGACCGGGGTGCGCGCCACGCTGATCGAGCCGTCGGCAACCGACACCCCGCTCTGGGATGCACTCGACCCCGACGCGCGCCCCGACCTCCCGGACCGTCGGGACATGCTGCGCCCCACCGACGTGGCCGAGGCGATCCTCTTCGTCGCGACACGAGCCGAGGACGTGCGCGTCCCCCTCCTGCAGATCCAGAGAGCATGACCCGCTACGCATTCACGGTCAGCGCCCAGGCGCACTACGACGCCGCGCATTTCCTCCGCAACTACCAAGGGAAGTGCGCGAAGCTGCACGGGCACCGCTACGTCGTCGAAGCCGCCGTGCAGCTGACCGAGCTCGACGAGTCGGGCATCGCGTTCGACTTCGCGGACCTGAAGGCGGCGCTCAAGTCGCTCGCAGACGGCCTGGACCACGAGAACCTGAACGAGCTCCCGCAGTTCGCCGACGTCGAGACGAGCGCGGAGAACCAGGCGCGCTACTTCTTCGAGGAGCTGCAGCGGTCGCTGCCGGAGCCGGCCGCGTCCGGGCTCGTGTACGCGCGGGTGTGGGAGTCGCCCACGCAGTGGGCGCAGTACGGCCCAGTCGAGGCCCCGCAGCCTCGCAAGAAAGGCGCTCCTTCCGGCATGAAGCGCCCGCCTCGCCGAGGGCGGCGCTGAGGCGAGCCGGCCCACCCCGGTGCACATCCTCCTCACCGACCGCCTCACCTGTCCGCAGTGTGGGCCCACGTTCGGTCTCGTGCTGCTGGCCGACCGCTTGGAGAACCGCGTCGTCCACGAAGGGCGGCTAGGGTGTCCCAACTGTCGCGACGACTACCCCATCGCAGGTGGCTTCGCGGACCTGCGCGCGGCTCCTCGTGAGGCGCTTCCCGCCGGGCTGGCCGGCTCGCCTGCCGGCCCGATCGCCGGTACGCTTGCTGCTGACCGGGTGCACCAAGGCGAAGTGGACGCGGCCACGAAGCTGCTCGCGCTGCTCGGAATCGTGGGCGGCCCCGGCACGCTCGCACTGGTGGGACAGCCGGCGAGAGCCGCTCGCCACGTCGCACGAGCACTCCCCGAGATGTACGTCGCGGCCATCGACGCCGACCTCGCAGGTTGGCCGGACGCGGAGCGGGTGAGCCGTCTCGTCTCCTCCCCGGGGCTACCGTTCTTCAGCGGCGCACTTCGCGGTGTGGTGGTCGACGGGTGCCTTGGTGAGGAGTGGATTCGGGAGGCCGCGCGCGTGACGGCCCCCCGCGCCAGGGTGGTCCTCGCCAGGCCCCCGGAGGGTGGTCGCGAGTGGCTCGAAGAGGCGGGGCTCCGCGTGCTCGCGTCCGATCCGGAAACCATCGTCGCCGCAAGGAGTTGAGCGTTGCTGCGGCCGGTTCGTCCGTCTACCTTGGCGGGCGCGCGAAACCGCTCGCGCGCACCTGTTCACGATCTCCACGGTGCGGAGGGCCGACGCCGGGTCGGCCCGCGACGGCGCGACTTCGGCGACCTGCGAGGCCCCTGATCGAATGGCGTTCTGGAAGAAGCTACTCGGCAGCGACGGCCCGAGGCCCATCGACTATTACGAGGAGGGCAAGGAGCTGTTCACGGCCGGTAAGTTCCACGAGGCGCTGACCTCGTTCCGGCTCGCACTCAAGGCTTCACCGGGCGACGTGGTCGTGCTGCAAGAGATCGCGATGTGCTACACGCGCATCGGCATGACCGAAGAGGCTGCCAAAACCTACCGGCACGTGCTGCAGAAAGACCCAGAGGCGGCCGGTGCGCACTACGGCCTTGCGTTCATCCTGCTGCGCGGAGAACGGCCCGAAGAGTCGATCCCCCATCTCGAGTCGTTCCTCGCGCACGCTCCTCGAGACGGCGGCGCCGGAGCGCACGTCGACCACGCCCGCGAAACGCTGGCGAAGCTGCGCGGCGACATCCACGACGCACCCTACGACCCTCCGTCATGACCGACCCTTCGAATATCCGTCAGGTGCGTTTGCGTTGGACCGGCGAGGGCCTCGTGTTTCGCGGCGGCCCGGACGGCGGACCCGTGGCGACCCTCGACAGCGATGGCAAGCAGGGCCTTTCGTCCACGCATCACCTCCTGTTCGGGTTGGCCGGGTGCATGGCGGTCGACGTGAAGATGATCCTGGAGAAGTCGCGGGTCCCGGTGGAGTCGATCGAGGTCAACGCCGAGGGCGAGCGGGCCGAGACCCCGCCGCGGAAGTTCGTGCGCATTCGGCTCACGTACGAAGTCCGCGGACCGACCGAGGAGCACGAGAAGAAGCTTCAGCACGCTATCGATCTCTCGCGGGAGAAGTACTGCAGCGTGCTGCACTCGCTCGATCCCGCCATCGAGATCTACATCCGCGTTCGACGCGTCTAGCGGGTCGCCGAGGAATCCGGACCGTGCCCAACCTCACCTACGCGTCGAACGACACGCCGGTCCCCGAGTCCACGCTCGTCGAGCTCTTCTTCGATGCCATCGATCGGTTCGGCGACAAGGTCGCGTTCCGCCGCGTGCGCTCGGAGACGGAGATCGATTCCGTCACGCACGCCGAGACCCTGCGGCTCGTGAAGGGTGTTGCCGCGAGCCTGACCGCTCGCGGCGTCCAGCGTGGCGATCGCGTGGCCATCCTGTCGGAGAACCGCCCCGAGTGGGCGCTCACCGATTACGGGTGCTTGTGCGCCGGAGTGCTCGACGTCCCGATCTACGCCACCTTGCTGGCACCACAGGTCGGGTACCTGCTGCAGGACTCGGGCGCCAAGATCGTTTTCGCGTCCACGAACGATCAGGCGGAGAAGGCGGTCGCGGCCGCGCGTGAACGGGGCTTGCAGATCGAGGTGGTTTGTTTCGACGGCGCCCGGAGTACGGCAGGGGCCGTCACGTCGTGGCACGACTTTCTGGCAGCGGGTAAGGACCGTGCGGATGCCACGTCGGATGCTGACTTCCGCAAGGCGGCGCTGCTGGCGAAGCCGGGCGACGTGGCGACGTTGCTCTATACGTCTGGGACGACAGGCGAGCCGAAAGGCGTCATGCTCACCCACAACAACGTGGCGTCCAACGTGCGTGCCAGCGCGGGCTGCTTCCCCATCGGCCCGACCGACAGCACGCTCAGCTTCCTGCCGCTCTCGCACATCCTACAGAGGATGGTCGACTACCTCCTCTACTGGGTGGGGTGCGAGATCGACTATCCGCGCGCCGTCGACACCGTGGTGGCCGACATGAAGATCGTACGGCCGACGCTCGTGGTGTCCGTGCCCCGGGTCTACGAGAAGATCTACAACGGGGTGATGCAGGCGCGGGGCCTCAAGAAGGTGCTCGTCGGCTGGGCGGTGCGGGTAGCCGACCGTGTCGCCGACCTCCGACTCGCGGGCGGACAGCCGCGGGGCGTGCTGGCGCTGCAATACTCGATCGCCGATCGGATCGTGTTCGCGAAGGTCAAGCGGGCCGTGGGCGGGCGCATCCGTTTCTTCGTGAGCGGGGGAGGGCCGCTCTCGCCGACCCTCAACCGATTCTTCTACTCGATCGGACTCCCCGTGCTGGAGGGGTATGGCCTCTCCGAGACGAGCCCGGTCACCAACGTGAACACGTTCGAGGACTTCCGCATCGGCACCGTGGGGAAGCCGGTCCCGGGCACTCAGATCCGCATCGCGGCGGACGGCGAGATCCTCGTGCGGGGTCCGCAGGTCATGAAGGGATACTTCAATCGCCCGCAGGCGACCGCCGAGTGCATCGACAAGGATGGATGGTTCGCCACCGGCGACATCGGCGTCATCGATCAGGACGGCTTCCTCGCCATCACCGACCGCAAGAAGGACATCATCGTGACGGCCGGCGGTAAGAACACCGCGCCCCAGCCGATCGAGAACCGCCTGAAGACGCATCCGCTCGTCGAGCAGGTCGTCATGATCGGCGACAAGCGCAGGTACTGCAGCCTGCTCGTCGTGCCGACGTTCCCGGCGCTGGAAGCGTGGGCGAAGGAGCAGGGGATCCCGTTCTCCACCCGCGAGCAACTGGTCGCGAATCCACGCGTCGTCGCTTACGTCGAAGGTGCAATCCTCCCCACGCTCGACGACATCGCACCGTTCGAGAGGCCGAAGAAGATTGCGCTCGTCCCCCATGACCTGACCGTCGAGAACGGCTTCCTCACCCCGAGCTTGAAGGTGAAGCGCCGCGAGGTGCAGGAGAGGCTCGCCGCGCTCATCGACGGGCTGTACGCGGGCGAGGCGGCGGACGCCACCCAATGAGCCCCGCGAGCGGCTCCGGCGTGGTCGCTGTGCTCACCACCGCGCCGAACATGGAGGTGGCGGAGCGCATCGGGGAGACGCTCGTGGCGGAACGCCTCGCTGCCTGCGCGAACGTCGTGCCGGGCGTTCGCTCGGTCTTCAGGTGGCAGGGTGCGGTGTCGCGAGAGTCGGAAGTTCTCGTGTTGGTCAAGACCACGTCGGACGCGCTCGAGGCCCTGCGGCGTCGCATCGTCGAGGTGCACCCCTACGACGTGCCCGAGGTCATCGCGCTGGACGTGTGCGCGGGACACGAGCCCTACCTGGACTGGGTTCGCGCCGAGGTCGGCGAGGATTCCTGATGGGCAGGCGGCGACGGAGGAAGAGGGCGCAGCTGGCAGAGTCCATCCAGGTCGAGCTGCTCAGCGAGCCGGGGCCGCCCGCCCCGGTGGCGACGTCGCGCGCCGCGCTCGAGCTGCCCGCGCCAGCGGCAGCGTCAGCCGTCACCGCCAGACCGGGGTCCCCAGCGGCTAAGCCCGTCGCATCCGCGGCTACCCGGCCTGAGCCAGCCGCACCCGTGGCTACCCGACTTGAGCCGGCCGCATCTCTGGCTACCCGGCCTGAGCCAGCCGCATCCGTGGCTACCCAGCCTGAGCCAGCCGCATCCGTCGCTACCCAGCCTGAGCCAGCCGCATCTTTGGCCGCCAAGCCTGAGCCGCCGGCACCTCAACCGCGACGAACGGAGTCGCCGGTCGCCACCGAGCCCGACCCGCCAAGACCCGTTGTCACCGCGCCGGCTCCAGCGCCCGGGGCCGCTCGATCATTGTCAGGGGGCTCACCCGCGCCGGTCACTCCACGTCCAGAGTCCGTCGTCCCGACGACGCCGGCGGCTTCGCCGGGGATCGCGGATATCCCACGTTCCCGGACACTGGATCTGCCTCAGCGCACGCGCCGGCATCCCCCGCGCGCACCGGATGCGGGAAAGCCGGAGAAGGCGACGTCCGCCGCGGCTGCGGGGACGGCGAGCGACCACGACGACCGTCGAGCGGTCGTGCGTCGCAGTGGCACTTCCTCGCCGCAGACTGCGTTCGATTCGCACGCGCCCGCGCGCGACCACGCCGCCGCTCAAGACCGCTCGGCGGGAGAGCCGTTCGTGCGGGCTCGCACACTCTTGGAGCAGGGCCGCGTCCAGGAGGCGGTGCAGCTCTACCTCGGCATCCTCACCGTCAATCCATCGAACCTCAAAGCGCACAACAACCTGGGCGTGCTGCTCGAGGAGCTGAAGCAGCACGATACGGCGCGGGACCACCTCGAGGCCGCCGCGCGACTCGAGCCGGAGAACGTCGAGGTGCTCACGAACCTCGCCTCGACGCTCACGTCCCTGGCTCGCTACGACGAGGCCGAGGCGACCTTGCGACGGGCACAGAAGGTCGACGCTGACGACCTGCGAGTGCGCCTCGCGATCGGTGTCCTGTACTTCCGCCGAGGCCTGTACGCGCAGGCGGAAACGGAGCTGCGTTGGGTATGCGCGCGCGACCGAGAGAGTGGTGCCGGGTTCTACTACCGCGGTGAGTCGCTCGACCGTTTGGGCCGCTACGACGAGGCGGTGCAGTCCTTGGAGCGCGCGGCGACGCTCCTGCCCGAGGATCCGCGGCCGGTCTACACGCTGGGCCGGCTCTACGACCGCAAGCACCTGCCCCAGGAGGCTGCCGAGATGTATCGCCGGGCGCGGCGGCTGCAGAGCCGGTGATTCGCGTCGTCGTCGGCGACCTCGCCGCGCAAGCGGTCGAAGGGGTGCTGCGTCCGGTACGCACCGACATGGCTCCGGTGAGCGCTGCCTCGCGCGACATCGCAGTGGCCGCAGGCGAGCAGCTCGAGGAGCGACTGAGTCGATTGGGTACGCTCCCCCTGATCGTCGTCACCAACATCGTGCTCCAGGCCTCACCGTTCATCCTGACGCTCACCACCATCACCATGGTGGCCGTCACGTTCCCTCTGACGGCGCTCGCACTCGGGTTCGGCGCGCTCTACCCGAACTACGAGACCGAGAACGTGGCCGAGATTCCGACCTCGTTCGGCGGCCTCCTCTTCATGATGGCGGCGGTCACCTACCTGGCCGGCGTGATCATCCTCGAGGCGTGGCCTGTCTACCTGTTTCTGAACTCGCGCCTGCAAGGTGGTGAGGCAGAGGTGAGCACGACGCCGCTCGTCCTCGGCGTGAGCGGAGCAGCCGTGCTCACTGTGGTTGCCATCTTCGCGCCCCTGCGCGCGGGCATCGCCAAGGTCAAATCGGTCGACTTCTGAGTGCCGCCATTTGCTCGGCGGCGTGCTACATTGGCGCGACCGACATCCTTGGAGCGCAGATGCTCGATTCGATCAAGAACTTCTTCCGGTCCTCGATGGCTCCCCCGGCCCAAGCCGAACCGGCCGCGTCGCGCAAGGACATCAGGCTCGCCGCCTGCGCGCTGCTCATGGAGATGGCGCACGCCGACGACGAGTTCACGGACGAAGAGCGGCGGCATCTCGAGTCGTCCATCCAACGCCAGTTCGGGCTCGATGCGCCCGAGACGCAGAAGCTCCTCTCGCTCGCCGAGCAGGAGCGCAAGCAAGCGGTAGACCTCTGGCAGTTCACCAACCTCATCGCCGAGAACTACTCGGTGGGCCAGAAGATGGTGCTCGCCGAGATCATGTGGGGCCTGGCCTACGCCGACGGGAAACTGGCTGGCCGCGAGGACTACCTCATGCGGAAGATCTGCAACCTGCTCCGTCTCGAGCCCGGCTACCTGGCGGAAGCGCGCAAGCGCGCCGAGGGGGGTAGCGGGGGCCTGTCGGATACGGTGGACTGAGCGGCCCGACCGGCTCTGGGGTGGTGGGCCGGCCCACCCCGGGGACAGCCTCGCCGGGGGTGACATCCCGTGGGCTGCGGGGCATATTCCTCCCTGACGTCCACTCCACCCCAACTTCGGCGACTCATGCGCGACCTCGTACCCGGCGGATTCCTCTTCACGCACGCGGTGTTCTGGACGGTCGTCGGCCTGGTCGGGATTGGCACCAACGCGGTCGCGATCATCCTGTCCATCGGCCTCGGCCTCCTCGTCGTGGAGACCGTCACACAGAAGTGACGTGCCGAAGTGAAGCGGTGAAGTGAGGTGAGGTGACGTGTCGCTAGGCGCGCTACTCACCATCGCTGCCGCCCTCGTCGCCCTGATCGTGGGAGTGTGGTTCGGCCTGCCCGGGCGCTACACGCAGAGCGCCGACGACATCGAGAAGGCCATGGAAGCCGGCGGGGGTCCCCCGCGCACCGTACGCCGCACGTTCACTCCGCTGGCTTGGCTTATGCGGAATACCAAGGTGACCACGCCGCGCCGAGACCGGCGCTTCAAGGTGGAGTCGCGGAAGGAGCGGTAGGGGCGCGGGGCCGGGCCCCCCTCACTCGAACAGCACCTGCACGCCCACGGTGGCCAGACCGATCATGGCGCCCAGCAGGTAGCCCAACCGCACGATCAGCGTGAGCTCGCGGTCGGTCACGCGGCGCACGATCTCCTCCATCTTCGCGGTGGGAAAGTGGATGACCTTCTCCTCGACGCGGCGCGCTACGTCGATCCGCTCGACGACCGCGGGCACCTGCGTCTGCATCCATTCCCAGATGGGGTCGCCGAGCGCCGCCTCGATGCGCGCCGGGCCGTCGTCCGGCAGCCAACGCGCAGGCGTGCCGATGGGGCGGTCGAGGATGCGCGTGGCCAGCCGCCGCGCGCCGGCGTGCAGGGCATCGCGCACCGACTCGCTCCGCGCGGCGGCGACGAGGGCCTCGGCGATACGCTCGCGCGGCATACGCTCGAGTAGCTCCCCCCAGGTCTTGGCTCCGGCCCGCTCGAGCCCACGGTGGAGCTTCTCGACGAGGAACTCGCGCGTCGCGGGGTCGCGCGCCATCCCGATCACCCAACCCGAGAGCGTCCTCTTGGTCTCGACGACGTTGGGGTCCTGAGACTGCCCGAGCACGCTGGCCACGGGGCGCCGGAGGAAGTCGACGATCGCCGTGTTCACACCCCGTGCCATCGCCTCCTGAACCGCCGGGTCGCGCAGGATCTCCGATAGACGCTCAGCGCCCTCGGCTTCGATGGTGTCGAGCACCTTGTCGACGGTGTCCTCCGTCATCACCAGGCGCGCGACCACTCGCTGGTGGAACTTGAGGTCCCCGAGGAGGCGATGCATGAGCTCGTGCAACATCTCCTCGAAGCGTGCCCGGGCGCGCGGATCCTCGAGTAATCCACCGAGCCGCTCTGCCGCGAGTGGCAGGTAGCTGGCGATGGCCTTCTCGACGGAGCCCACCAGGCCGAGCGGCAAGATCTCCTCGAAGGTCCGGCCCGGGCTGAGCAGCTTGGTCGCCGCGCGATCGATGTAGTCGTCCACGGCGGCGGTGAAGTCCCCGCTCTCGACCGCGTTCTTGAACCAGTCCTCGACCATCGCTTCCATCGCGGCGCCGCGCGTCGGCGTGAGCACGCCGGCGATGGACTCGTCCGATACGGCTTGCACGAGGTCGTCGGTGCGGCGGAGAACTGCCTCCTCGAAGCGCTCCGAGGCGAGGTACGCCTCGAGCTGCTCGAGGCCGCGTTCGAGTGCTTCCTCGACGAGGGCGTCGATGTCCGCCGCGAGGGTTGGCGGGATCATCGAGCGGAGCGATCCGCGCTCCCGGTTCAGTATCTCGTCGATGACGTGCGCCAAGCGCTCGTCGAACGCGCTGCGGAACCCCTGTTCGGCGAACGTACCGGTCAGGTCCTCGTGGGTGAGGAGTCGATTGCCGACGGTCCTGCCGATCGCCGCTGCGAGCCGCGGCTGGTTCTTGGGGATGGCCCCTTGGAGGAAGCGGAGCCGCCACCGCCCGAAGAGCTTGGGTGGCGAGTACGGGTGGAAGAGCATCCAGATCGCGATCTGGTTGGTGATGCCGCCGGCGAGCGCACCGAGACCGATCGTGATCAGGGCTCGCGCCCAGGCTTCGGACACGATCTACCGCCTCTCGTGCAAGAAGAGCCCCTGAACACTGTACGTGCGGTCGGGAGTCGCGATCTCGCCTGCGACCTCGTAGAGCGCGCGCACGGGGAGCAGGGGGCCCGGGCCCGTTCCGGCCTGGATGTGCGAGGTCACCACGCGCAGGTCGCCGCGGAGCGAGCCGTCTTGGGTCGTGAGCCGCCACGCAACCGGAACGTCTCGACGGGCAGGCGGGAACGCCTCGGTGGTCGTCCAGCTGACGCTCACTTCGGTGGAGAGGCGCTCTTCGCCCCCCAGGTCAGCGTAGCCGCGGTACCGGGGCTCGGCGTCTCCGCCGTGCTCGATGTCCGCGGCCAGCACTAGCTTCATCGAGTCGCCGGACAGGAGGAGGCCCCAATCGCCGCCAGGGACAGCGGATCCGGCCGAGGCGCGCGCGAGGTGCGCGACGACGCCTTGGACGCGCTGGTTCGCCAGGTACGCGACACCCTCGACGAGCTCGACCGTCTCTCCACGTGGTCCTCCCCAGGTCGCCGCGACCTCACCGAGCGCCAACTCCAGACGTCGCTCTCCATCGCCGAAGACGATGCCGTCGATGACGTCGCCCTCCTGCACGAGCAACCTGAGGGCGCCGTGCGGCAAGATCCGCGAGGGCGCCCGCGTCGCCGCAGTCGTCCACTGCTCGGAATAGAATGGATCCCAGGTCCCTCGCCGGCCCAGCCATCCGTGGGCCTCCCGGACCACCGAGTCTGCGCGGGGCGAGGTGCGCATCATCCAAGGCACGAGCAGGATGCTGTCTCCCACGAACCCGGCGAACACGAAACTCCGCTCGTAGCTCGGGATCTCGCCGCCCACCGCTGCAGCGTCGCGGCCGTTGCGCGAGGGCTCTGGGGGGGGCTCTGGCGTCGACTCTCCGCACGCAGCCAGGAGCAGGCCAGCAGCGAGCGCGCGAACGAGGCGAGTCACTGGCGCGGCTCGATCCATGATGGCTTCCGCGTGGCGTCGAGGATCTGCTCCGGCTTGGCGCCGAGCGCTTCGTCGAGCTTGGCGAGAAAGCGGCCGATCGCTCGGCGGTTGCGCCTGAAGTCGGGGCGGTCGGAGCGGGAGGTGGCGCTCACGTCGACGCGCGTCTGCGCGTTCTCGTCGAGCCCGATCTCGATCTTGACGCGGTCTCCCTGACCGAAGAAGCGCGCACGCGTGCCTGCGGCTATGACGCCGGTGAGGTCGTCCGCGCTGAGGATGTTCCAGCGCTTCAGCTCGCCCCCGGCCAGCCGAGTCGCTGCTCCCCACACGGTATCGAACGGAATAGCGTACGTGCGTCCGACGAGACGAGTGTCTCTCGACGTGGGATCGGTCTCGGCGCCGCGCCCGGTCAGACCTCTCAGGATCCCTCTCAACGCCATGCCAACGCTCTCCCGAGCCCGAAGCGCACGGTGACGTTCGCGCTGACGGACTGATCGCCCGCTTCGATGGGGGTCACGTCGGCTTGCACGCGCATCGCCTCGAACATGACGGGCATGGGGCGCTCGGCACCTCCGCGGATCTCAAGCGGTGGACCCAGCTCGTAGCCGAGCTCCCGCGCGATCACTTCGGCTTGCGAGCGCGCGTTTCGTACGGCCTCGGCAAGTGCCTGCGCGCGCGCGGGCTCGGTGTCGGAGGCGACGAACGAGATGCTGGACACTTGGTTGGCCCCAGCGCCGATCGCGACGTCGATCAGGCGGCCGACCTGGTCCACCGCGTCGATGGTGGCGCGTACGTTGTTGTACGCGGCGTATCCGGCGATGGACCTCACCCGTGTTGGGTCGGTCGCATACTGCGGCTGGAGTGAGTAGCCGAACGTCTCGACCTCGAGACCCGGAAGGCGTGCACCCCGGAGCGCGGCGAGCACGCGCGACATCGCCGTGGCATTCGCGGCAGAAGCGTCGGCCGCCACTTCGGCACGAGTCTCCACCGCGAACGAGACCTGAGCTTGGTCTGGGGGCACCTGGACGGTGGCGGCGCCGTTCACCTCGATGAACGGAGGTGCTTGCGGCTCGGGCGGGATCTGCTCGGGCGCCACCTCGTAGATGTTCGGCGGCACGGGCCCGATCGTCGGCGCGGCGCCGTCGCGCGCGGTGGCGGGGGAGCTCGCGCACGCTGCCAGGGCGCACGCTGCGATGAGAGTCGCTCGAGCTCGCGTCATGATGGCTTCCTTTGTGCGTTGGCATGGAGCGTTGCGCGCTGGTCGCCCCAGGGCACTCCCCCTATAGTGTGGCGCCCTCGTCCCGAACCAGGCAATCGAATGAAAGCCGTGCTGCCCTTGGCCGGTAAGGGGACGCGCCTGCGCCCCCTTACTCACCATATACCCAAGCCCCTCCTCAAGGTCGCGGGCAAACCCGTGCTCGCCTACCTCCTGGACGATCTCCTGGCGCTGGGGATTCGGGAGATGGTCTTCATCGTGGGGCACCTGCGCGAGGAGACCGAGGAATGGATCCGGTCCAACTACCCGCAGGTCGCGGGACACTACGTTCTCCAGGAGGTGCAGGACGGCACGGCGGGTGCGATCGCGCTGGCCGAGCCGTTCGTCGACGAAGAGGTGCTGATCGCGTTTCCCGATGCGGTGCTCGAGGTGGACTACGGGCTCATCGACTCGCTTGGTCAAGGATACGCCGGCGTCATCTGGGCCAAGGAAGTGGAGGACTACCAGCGCTACGGCGTGATCGTGACCAACTCAGACGGCACCATGGCGAAGATCGTCGAGAAGCCGAAGACGCCCGTCTCGAAGCTCGCCAACATCGGGCTCTACTACATCGCCGATCACGAGCTCCTCTTCGAGGGCGTGCGGCACACGCTGGCCGCGGGGGCGGGTCCGGCGGGCGAGTTCTATCTGACGGATGCGTTCCAGTACATGGTCGATCACGGCTCCAAGATCATGACGGCCGGAGTCGAGGGCTGGTGGGATGCAGGTAAACCCGAGACGCTGCTCGAGACCAACCACCACCTGCTGATGGCAGGGCGCGGTGGGGTCGATCCCTCGGCCACCGTCGAGGACACGGAGATCATCGAGCCCGTTCGCTTCGAGGCGAACGTGAAGGTTCGCGGCGGGCGCATCGGCCCGAACGTCACGCTCGAGGCGGGCACCGTCGCGGACGGGTGCACGCTCCAGCACGTGGTGGTCGGACCGGGCGCCGTGCTCGAGGGGGCTGTACTCCGCGATTCCATCGTCGGCGCTCATGCCCGCGTGACGGACGTCTCGGGCGTGCTCCTCGTCACCGACCACTCGGTGGTGGAGGGGGCGTAGGGGTCGTGTCGGTGGGCGGACGTTCGCGGCGCTGACGTCCCATCTGTGCATGGTGATGCCCCAGCCCGGGCTGGATCTTGGGGGCCAGGACTTCACCATCTGGACTCCGCCCTCGGTGGGATGCTCAATCTTGACACCCACGTCGTCCTGCACGCACTCGCCGGTGCACTGACGCCCGCAGAACAGCGACTCCTCGAGAGCGACTCCTGGAGCATGTCGGCCATCGTGCTCTGGGAGATCTGCAAGCTGAGAGAGCTCGGTAGGATCGGGATCGACCTTCGGGCACCCGAGGTCACGCGTGCGCTCGCACGCATCCACACCTGGCCCTGAGCGTCGAGGTTTGCCGAACGAGCTGTGAGCTGGGGCTCACAGGCGATCCGGCCGACCGACTCATCGCAGCCTCGAGCGTGGTGCACAGCGTGCCGCTAGTTACACGCGACCGGGCGCTGCCGAAGTCGAAGCTGGTGCCGCTCGCGGCGGTCTGATTCGGCGGGCAGGCGCGGCGAGAGGCGGGGGCTAGCCCCGCAGCCGCTTGATCTCGCGCAGGACCTCGATGTCGGCAGCGTCCTGGAGCCGACCGGTCCGTTTCGACGCGATCAGATGGTCGAGCGAGGCGACGGGGATGGTGACGCCTTCCAGCTGGAACGGTACGGAGTCGCGCGCGGCCTCCTCGTAGTGCACTGACCACGCGACGGTCATCAGGTCCACGCGGGGGTCGTCGCCG
Organism: Gemmatimonadota bacterium; assembly: GCA_016873995.1. GTDB lineage: Bacteria > Gemmatimonadota > Gemmatimonadetes > Longimicrobiales > Gaopeijiaceae > UBA2982. Next base: position 48,043 of record VGVR01000016.1, on the reverse strand, counting down.
ATGATGGTCATCGGCTTCTCCACGATTTCGGCCGCCAGCCATTCGCGCGCGAGTCCGGCACCGAGCTCGCCCAGAGCCGCGAGCGCTCTGCGAGCGTTATCCAGATCCTTCGGAATGAGGATGTCGACGTCGTGCGTCGCGCGTGCGGAGCCCCACAGCTGCAGGGCTCGCGCGCCGAACAGGACGTAGTCCACTGCGTGCGCGTTCAATCGGTCGCACACCCGGGCGAGCACCGTGTCGAACTGCCGGTCACTCATCGAATCCCATCTCTCCGATCCCACTCGAGGTAGTCGTCGAACGAATCGAAGAGGATCACGCGATGCTGGCCCGACGGCGGCTCCAGCCGTCGCGCCTCGCGCAGGGTCTGCTCCGCTGCCCTCACGCGCTCCTCGGGGGTGAGTCGGAGGTCTGCCTCGAGCTGAGCTTGGCGACTCGCACCGAGTCCGGGCGTGGGCGACGCGTCCTCGCGGTCGCGAGGGAGGATCGTGGGGGACGCTGGTGAGGCCAGATACGCACGCAGGGCCTCGGACAGCACCCAAGAACGGGAGCGGCCGAGCTGCGCGGCACGCCCGTCGGCGCCTGAGACCAGGTCGTCGGGGATCGTGGCGGTGATTCTGAGCATAGTATGATAGTACATGAGACACTCATACGATCGGAAGTGCGGCGCAGAGTGGGGCACAGGCGATGGCGGCGCCCCGTCACGTCCCTCGCTGGCGTGGGGCGGGCCGGCGCCCCCACATTCGCCTCTCCTCGCGCATGAGCGCCTCATGACGATCCCCGCCCAATTCACGGCCGCTCTCGCCGACCGCTACCGAATCGAGCGCGAGCTCGGGCAGAGGCATGGCATCATCTACCCGGCGCACGCCCTCGAGCACGATGGCAAGGTCGCCCTCGAGGTCTTGCGACTGGAGTTGGACTCGCCGTTCCCCGGCTCGCGCCGGTGAACTGACGGAGCGAACCGTTTGCCCGACGACCGCGGAATCCCAGGTGCCGTAGCGGCGCTGCTCGAGCGAGTTTCCGCGGAAACTCAGCCGCAGGCGCTCTTGGACACCACCAGCCTGCGTGGCCGCACGGCCATCGTTACGGGGGGCTCGAGCGGCATCGGGCGCGCGGTGGCGCTCGAGCTCGCGCGCTGCGGGTGCAACGTGGCGTTCTGCTTCCTCGACTCGGGCGCGAAGGCGCGCCTCGACGCCCACGAGACGGCGCGGCTGCTGCGCCAGACCGAGACCAAGGTCTACTTCCGCTCCTGCGACGTACGGGACTCTCGGGACGTTCGCGTGTTCGTGGGTGAGGTGCTCCGCGAGATGGGCGGCTTGCACATTCTCATCAACAACGCCGGGGTGAGCCGCGACCGTCCGCTCTGGAAGATGGAAGACCACGAGTGGGAGTCGGTCGTACGCACGAACCTCGACGGCGCCTTCTACTTCACGCGGGCGGTCGCGCCTACAATGCGTGCACAGGAGTGGGGCAAGATCGTGAACGTCGCGTCGGTGCATGGGACGCGGACGGTCTTCGGTATCTCGAACTACTCGGCCTCCAAAGCGGGCCTGATCGGCTTCACCAAGAGCTCCGCGCTGGAGCTCGGCCCGATGAACATCAACGTCAACGCGGTCGCGCCCGGGTACATCCGCACGACGCGCCTGACCGAGGGGGTTTCCCCCGACGTTCTGGACCAAGCGCGCGAACACTCGGCGCTCGGCCGACTGGGCGACCCGCAAGACGTAGCCGGCGTGGTGCTCTTCCTGTGCTCCGAGGCGGCGCGCCACATGACGGGCGCCGTGATTCCGGTGGACGGCGGCTACCTGCTGTAGGCCGACGCCGCGTCAGCTACCGGGCTTGAACCCGTCGAAGTCGGTGACGGTTCGGGGCCGAGCCGAGACGCGTAGGGCGTTGAAGACCACGATGAGGTCGATGATCTCCTGCCCGAGCGCGCCCGCGACCGGGGGCAGATAGCCGAACGCGGCGACGAACATCCCTGCAACGCTGAGCGCCATCCCGCCGATGGCGCTCTGGAGTGCGATGCGTCGCATGCGTGCGCTCACGTGCAGGAGCTCGTCGACGCGAGCGAGCGAGGTGTCGACGATGACGGCGCCAGCAGCCTCGCTGGTCACGGCCCCCGCGCCGAAGGCGACGCCAACGGTGGCGGTGAGCATAGCGGGGGCATCGTTGATGCCGTCGCCGATGAAAAGCGTGGGAGCGCGGCGCGTCTCCTCGCGAACGATGTCGACCTTTCCTTCCGGGGATACGCCTGCGTGGATCTCCGTGATATCGACCTGCTCGGCGAGGTAGCGCACCTCGGACTCGCGATCTCCGGAAACCAACAGGACGCGGTCCACGCCGTGCTTGGGACCGAGGTGTGCCACGAACGGTCCGCTCTCCCCGCGGGGTGCATCGTGGAAGCGATAGGTCGCTGCGTACCTGCCATCGACGAAGATCAAGCACTCGAGGCCGGGGGCGTGCGGAGGGAGCACGCCCTCGCTCACCCGACAGCTTGCGAGCGCCTGACTCCTTCCAGTGACCTCGACGGACCGTCCGTCGAGGCGGCCGAGGAGTCCCGTGCCCGGCTGCTCCCGCACTTCCTCCACGGTTCGCGGCGGAAAGCGCGCATCGTGAGCTGCAGCGACGACGGCCTCGGCGAGCGGGTGCTTGCTGTAACGCTCGAGCGCGGCGACCAGCGGGAGGACTTCGCTGCGCTCGAAGGGCGGCGCGTAGATCTCCTCGGTGAGCGACGGCCGGCCGTACGTGAGCGTGCCGGTCTTGTCGAGAATCACCGTGCGTACGCGTGGGATCTGCTCGAGCACCGAGGGATTCCGGATGATGATCCCTCGCCGGGCGGCCCTCGAGACGGCGCCGATGATCGCGACCGGGATGGCAATCAGAAGTGGGCAGGGAGTCGCGATCACGAGCACGGCGAGGAATCGGATCGGGTCGCCCGAAGCGAGCCACGCAACGATCGCGATCGCCACGGCGAGCGGCGTGTAGAGCGCGCCCAGCTGGTCGGCCAGCCGGCGTATGCGTGGCCGGTTCACCTCGGCTTCGTGCACGACCTGCATGATGCGCGCGTAGCGGGACTCTTCGGCTACCCTGGTTGCGCGGATGGTGAGCGCGGTCTCGCCGTTGATAGCGCCGGAGATGACCGACGACCCGGGTGCCTTCTCCATCATGTACGGCTCGCCGGTGAGGTACGCCTCGTCCATGACGCCCGCTCCCGAGATGACGTCGCCGTCGACGGGCGCCACCTCGTGCGGGAAGATGACCAGCTCATCCCCGACGCGGACCGAGGCCACGGCCACGTCGTCGATGCGATCCCCGCGCCTGAGATGCGCGACAGAAGGCAGGCGCGCCGCGAGCGCCTGCAGCACCGACGAGGCGCGGTCGAGCGCGAACGCCTCGATGGCTTCGCCGCCCGACAGCATGAGCACGACGAGCGTGCCAGCCAGATACTCGCCGAGAAGGACGGCGGTAACGATCGAGATGCCGGCCAGGAGGTCGGACCCGAACTCCCGGCGGAGGGCCTTGCCGACGAGCTGCAGCACGAGCGGCCCGCCACCCCCCACGAGCGCCACCCACAGGGGAAGCTGGTAGGCGAACGCATCGGCGTCGGTCGCGAACCTGAGCACGAGATGGAGCGCGATCGCCACGGTCGCGAGCGCGGCGACGTAGAGCTCCGGAGACTCTTTCAGGGACGGGATGCGCACGTTCTCGCCGGGCCGGTGGACGTCGAACGTTACCCGATCGTCCGGTCGGTCGTAAGCGCAGTTCGCGCCGGCTTGACGCCGAAGACCCGGCGCGACCTGTTCAACGCCCGGAGAGGAGGGGGCGTGAGCACTGAACTCGAGACGGTGTGGGTCGGGGGGCGGCGGAAGCTGGGTAAGGACCCCGCGTTCGGGCCGTGGGTGAAGCGTGCAGGTGCGATCCGTGTGCCGATGCACACCGAGGCCCCGTTCTACTACCTCGCGCGCGCGATCGTCTACCAGCAGCTGGCGGGAGCCGCGGCGAAGACCATCCACGGCCGCTTCATCGATGCGCTGGCCGGCGACGTGTCTCCAGCCAAGGTGCTGCGCACGCAGGAAACGAAGCTGCGCGGAGCTGGCCTCTCCGCCGCGAAGCTGGCGGCGATCCGCGACTTGGCGGCCAAGGTGAAGTCCGGAGAGGTGGAGGTGCACGACCTCGGGGACCAGGGCGACGACGAGGTGGTGCGCCGCCTCACCATGGTGCGAGGCGTCGGACCCTGGACCGCGCACATGTACCTGATGTTCCGCCTGCACCGGCCCGACGTGTGGCCCGTCGGCGACTACGGTGTGCGCGCGGGCTATGCCACCATCCATGACATGAAGAAGCAACCGACCCAGAAGCAGCTCGAAAATCGGGGCGACGCCTATCGCCCCTGGCGCAGTGCGGCGGCGTGGTACTGCTGGCGAGCGGTCGACCTGGCCCGGAAGGACGCCAAGTGACTCGTCGCACCGAGTCGCTCTCCGACGAGCTCTACGACTACCTGCTGAGCGTGTCCCTGCGCGAGCAAGATGCGCTGCGCAGGCTGCGCGCGGAGACCGGTGCGCTCGAAGAGGCGCGCATGCAGATCGGCCCGGAGCAGGGGCAGTTCATGGCGCTCCTCGTCGAGCTCCTGGGTGCGAGGCGCACGCTCGAAGTCGGCACGTTCACCGGCTACAGCGCGCTCGTGGTCGCGCTCGCGCTTCCCGCGGAAGGTCGCGTCGTCGCGTGCGACGTGAGCGAGGAATGGACGCGCATCGCGCGGCGCTACTGGGACGAGGCGGGCGTGGGGCACAAGATCGATCTTCGGCTCGGGCCCGCGGTGGCGACGCTCGGTGGTCTGGTACGCGAAGGCGGGCGCGGCACGTTCGACTTCGCGTTCATCGACGCGGACAAGCCGAACTACGACGCTTACTACGAGTTGGCGCTCGAGCTCTTGCGGCCCGGCGGGCTCATGGCCATCGACAACACGCTGTGGAGCGGGAAGGTCATAGACACGTCGGTCACGGACGCGGACACCGAGGCGATCCGCCGCCTCAACATGAAGCTCCGGGCCGACGAGCGCGTAACGCTCAGCCTGGTGCCGATCGGCGACGGGCTGACGCTGGCGCGGAAGCGCTGAGAGGAGGCGAGTGTGACCGCGGATGAGTCGAGGACGAAGCTCGAGCAGGTTGGCACGAGCGCTGGCGCATCCGCGGAAGGTGCGTCCAAAGGGCTCCCCACGCTCCGGACCGAGCACATCGGCACCGTGCTGACCCTCGGGTACCTGGCGGTGACCTGCGTCGGCATGATATCCAGCTGGGCCTTGTACGCGCGCTTCGGCGTCAACGTCTTCCACTTCGCGCAGATCGGCGATTTCCTGTTGGCGGCTACCGCGTGGCCTGTTGCGAGCCTTTCGGTCGTCTTGGCGCTGGCTGTCATCGCGGCTCTGCGGCGAGTCGACCGCTTCAGTGACCGCTACCGCTGGTACCGACTCATGTACATGGACTCCGACTCGGTGCGACGGATCTTCAGATCCAAGACCGCGTGGGCCGTATACAGCGGTCTCTATATCTGGCTCGCCGCCGGTGGCCACGCCGACTGGTACGAGCGGAGGCTGCGCTCGGGAAATGTCGGCCACGTTACGGTGCAACTTCAGACGGGCACGTACGGGGGCAGGGAGGCTTCGATTCCGTTCGACGCCCAGCTCATCGGCGCTACCACCGCATACGTGTTCCTGTACGACCGTGTAAGCGGGCGGACGACCGTCGTTCCGGTCGAGAACCTGGCGAGTCTGGTCCCGGCGGACGGAGTGGTCCGATGAGCGCATCCCACGTCCACATTGGGAACGTCCGGCGACGCCGAGGTTACTTTTCCTGACCCATGAGCTTCGCGACCTCGCGCCCCGCGCTCGGCATCGGTGCCCTTCGGGCCCTCTTCACGGGCCTGGCGCTCGCATGTGTCCTGGCGCCCGACGCGGCCGCGCAGTCGGCAGGCCCCACGGGCCCCGCCAGCGGTCACTTCCACGAGGGCCTGACCGGCGATCAGTGGCTGGTCATCGAGCGCAACATCAAATGCCAATGTGGCTGCGGTCTGGACGTGCACTCGTGTCAGTTCCAGATGCAGTGCGACACATCGCCCGGTTGGTCGCAGCGCATCCGCCGGGACCTCGAGGCCGGCATCACGCAGGAGACGATCCAGGCGAGCTTCGTTGCCGACTTCGGAAGCCAGGTGCTGATGGCGCCACCTCCGGAGGGATTCAACCTGCTCGGTTACCTGCTTCCCGGTGCGACCATGCTGGTGGCGGCCGGCTTGATCGGCGCGGTCGCGCGCGGACGCATGCGAGGCCGTGAGCCCGCTCCGATCACCGAGGTCAGCGACGAGGATGCGGAGCGCCTGCGCGCCGAGTGGCAGAAGCTCGACGAGGCGGAGAGCCCCGACTGGTAGGGGGAGCCATCACTCGGTCCGGAGGGCGATCACCGGATCGATACGCGCCGCTCGCCGCGCCGGGAGGAGGCAGGCGAGTACCGCGACCGAGGCCATCATGACGATGACACCCCCCAGCGTGATCGGGTCGGTGGGGCTCGTCTGGACGAGGAGGCTTTCCAGTATCCGGCCCACGCCGAGCGCACCCGCTAGACCGAGGGGAAGTCCGATCGCCAGTCGACCGAGCACCCGGCGGAGCGCGAGCCACGAGATTGCCTTGGGCTCAGAGCCGAGCGAGGCGCGAATGCCGAACTCGCGCTTGCGTTGCACGACCGAGTGCGCGGTCACCGAGTAGAGCCCGACGGAGGAGAGGATCAACGCGATGCCGGCGAAGACAGCGAATAGGGTGCCGAATACCCGGAACGGCCACCGTGACTGGGCGAGTAGCGCGTCCAACGACATCGTCTCGTAGAGAGGGACGTCTGGTTCGACGGTGCGCATCACCTCGCGCAGGTGGGTCGTCAGGGCCGCGTCGTCGGTGCCCGAGCGGGTGAGGAGCGACACGACGCGCGCGGGCGCTTGCCGAAGCGGCGCGTACACGATGGGGTCCGGCTCGCGCTCCTCGACGTCGGACTGCCGGACGTTCGGCACCACGCCCACGACGGTGAGCCAAGGGACTTCGGGCGGCGTCGCCGCTCCGGCGGGTGGTGGTGGATTGGAGACGGTGCGCACGCGCCGGCCGACGGCGTCACCGCTCGGGAAGTGCAGCTCGACGAATCGTTGATTGACGATCGCCACCCCGGCTCCGGTGACGCCGTCCTCCCGGTTGAACGTCCTCCCCTGAATGGTCGCGAGCCCGAGCGTCTCGAAGTACCCGTCGCTCACGGACAGGGTGGTGACGACCGGCCGGGTTTCTCCCGGCTCGACGGCCCTCCCATCGAGCTCGACGCCGGGCCGGCTCCCTCCCGACAGGGGAAGTGAACTGGTGAGCGCGCGCTGCTCCAGCATGGGATCGTCGTCCAGGCGCTCCAGGAGATCGTCCCAGATGACCATCTGCTGGGCGGCCTCGGGGTACTTGGTGAGCGGTAGGTAGATCTGCGAGGTAAGCAGCCCGTCCGTGTCGATGCCGAAGTCGAGCGTGTAGAGGTTCAAGAAGCTGCGCATCATGAAGCCCGCCCCCGACAGGAGCACCAGCGTCAGCGCGACTTCGCCCACGATGAGCGCCCCGGCCCAGCGTCGCGCCCGCACACCTCCAGAACCACCGCGGGCGCCCTCTTTGAGGATCTCGTTCACGTCCGTGCGCGACACGTGTAGCGCGGGCGCGAGGCCGAAGAGCAGCGCCGTCCCCACGCACACCGCGGCCATGAATGCGAAGACCATACCGTCGAGCGTGAACTCCATCCAGTGCGGCTTGCCGACGTCCTGCGTGACGGAGTCGAACCAGCGGATCCCGCCCAGCGAGAACACGAGTCCCAGGCCTGCAGACATGACCGCGACCATGAAGCTCTCGATCAGAAGCTGGCGCACGATCCTCGCGCGTGTGGCGCCCAGAGATACCCGCACTGCGATCTCGCGGGCCCGCTCCGCCGAGCGCGCGAGCAGGAGGTTGGCGACGTTGGCGCAGGCGATGAGGAGCACGAAGGCTACCGCGCCCATGAGGGACAGGAAGACGATTCGGATCTGGCTGCCGTTCACGACTTCGTCGAATGGCTGCACGGTGAATATCTGTTCGGCGTTGGTGTCGGGGTACGCCTCGGCCAGGCGCGTGCCCAACGCGCCGAGCTCTTCGCGGGCCTGCTCCAGAGTCACTCCCGGAGCGAGCCGCGCGATCACGTCGAAGCTGCGGACGCCACGATTCCGGGTGTCAGACGCGTCCGGCAAGTTCGCCTGCGGGATCCACAGATCGGTGTTGTCCGGGAACCGCATCCCTTCTGGCATCACGCCGACGACGGTGGCGACCACGCTGTTGACCCGCACCGTCCTGCCGACCACGTTCTCCGTGCCCGAGAAGCGGTTCTGCCAGATCGCGTGGCCGATGAGAACGACGGGGTCGGCTCCTTCCACGTCGTCGGTGGCGGTGAAGGCGCGTCCGCGCACAGGCTGTTCGCCGATCATGTCGAAGTAGCCAGCGGTGACGTACGCGCCGGCCGCGCGCTCGGGGGAGAGCTCGTCGTCGCTCAGGTTGATGGTCGAGCCCAGGCTGGCCCCGACACCGCTGAGGGTGATGCTCTGGTCGCGCAGGTCCTCGTAGTCGGGCAATGAGACGCCCTGTCGCTGACCGCTCTCGTTTTCGGTCGAGACGGCCACCAGCCGGTCCGAGTCCTCGAACGGCAGCCCGCGCAGCAACACCGCGTTGACGAAGGTGAAGACCGTGGCGTTCGCGCCGATGCCTAGGGAGAGGGCTGAAACGGCGGCCAGCGTGAACCACCGGGCCTCGATGAGGCGCCGCAAGGCGTAGCGCGCGTCGTGACCGAGGTCCATGGCGGCTCCGTGGCGGGAGGGAGTCTACGCCCGACCTACGGACGGCCGGTCGAGCGGGATTCAGCTGGACCCGGGTCCGCGGGTGTCCACTCCGTGCCTCCAGCACGTGCGAGCCGGCAGATCGCGAGTCCGTGACATGGTCGAGAGGGTGGGCGATCTACGTCCTCGTGCCGTAATCGCGGAGATCTGGGCAATGACGTGAGCGTGAGCGTGAATTCTGCGTCTGGCTGAGAGCGTGGCCGAGGGGAGCCTGCGCAGGAGTCGGGCAGCGCGGATCGAAACGCTGATCCGGTCGCGTCGGTGGGGCGCTCCGGTTCTGACAGGGCCCCGGGGGAGCGGGGCGCTGCCCGGCGTTGGCCTCGGCGGGGCGGGCGGCATGATGGGTGGCGTCGGGGGGCGGCGGAAGAGGGAGCGTGGGGTATCTTCCACCATGTCCCGTCCCGTCCCTGAGCTCCTCGCGCCCGCCGGCAGCCTCGAAGCCGTGCGCGCCGCCGTCGCGAACGGCGCGGACGCGGTCTACCTCGGAGCCGAGCGCTTCAACGCACGAGACGACGGCGCGCAGCTCACGATGGGCGAGCTGGGTGAGGCGTGCGCGCTCGCGCACGCTCACGGCGCGAAGGTCTACCTGACCTTCAACGTCCTCATGAAGCCCGGCGAGCTGCGCGAGGCGCTGCACCATCTCGGCGAGTGCGTGGACCGGGGGATCGATGCCGCGATCATGCAGGACCTGGGCGCCGTCCGGCTCGTGCAGCAGGTGTATCCCGGCCTGGAGATCCACGGCTCCACGCAGATGACGGTGCACGACGGCGCAGGCGCGCGCGTGCTGCGCGACCTCGGTGTCCGGCGTGTCGTGATGGCGCGCGAGAACACACTCGACGACCTGCGCGCGGTGCGTGACGCCGTGCCGGATCTCGAGCTGGAGACGTTCATCCACGGCGCGCTCTGCATCGCATACTCCGGGCAGTGCTACATGTCGGGAATGATCTCGGAGCGCAGCGCCAACCGCGGAGCTTGTGCGCAGTCGTGCCGCAAGGACTACGTACTCACCGACGAGGCGACAGGCGAGGAGCTGGACCGCGGCTACTTGATCTCGGCGCGGGACCTGGCCGCAGGGGAGCACCTCGAGCAGCTCGCCGAGCTGGGCATCCACACGCTCAAGGTCGAGGGTCGCAAGAAGCGCCCGGAGTACGTGGCCACGGTCACGAAGGCATATCGGACGTTCCTCGACAGGTTGGCCGCCGGGCATTGGGCTCCGCCCACCGCGGAAGAGACGACCCCGCTCGTGCAGATCTACTCACGCGGGTTCACCGACGGCATGCTCGGGGGGCGCGAGGGCCGCGACTACGTGACGCGCACGGCGCCGGACAACCGCGGTGTGGAGCTCGGACGCGTCGTCCGCGTCGAGCGGGGCGAGATCGTGGTGTCCGTGTCGGTGCCCGTCGAGCTGGGTGACGGGCTCGGCTTCGAGCACCCGGCCGGCCCCGAGCGGGGCTCGACGGGCTTCATCGTCAAGCGCGTGCGCGAGCTACCGGGTGAGCGTGGTCGGCTGGTGCAGGCCGTTCCCGCCGATGCGGCCGTGGGGGTGGGGTGGACCGTCCTGCGCACCTCGGACGGTGGTCTTCTCGAGCGGGCGCGGCGCTCCTACAAGGGGTTCGACGCGCGAGGTGCACTGGCGAAAGCACCAGTCGACATGTCCGTGCGGGGGCGCGAGGGGGAGCCACTCTCGCTCGTGTGCGCCGCCGGCGACTCGCGGGTCGAAGTCGAGAGCGCGGTCCCGCTCCAACGCGCGGCGAAGCATGGTCTGGACGAGCGTCGACTTCGCGAGCAGCTAGGCCGCCTGGGCGAGACGCCGTTCGAGCTGGCGGTGCTCGAGGTCTCCGGGCTGGCCGCAGGCCTCTTTCTGCCGATGAGCGTGCTCAACGACGTCCGACAGGAGGCGGTGCGCAGGTTGCTCGTGAGCGTCGCTGCCGGGCAGACGTCGGTCCATGAGCGACGCACCGCGGCGATCGACGCGGCGCTCGCGATTCCCGTGAACGCGAGTGGGCCGCCCGAGCCCCGGGTGAACGCCGAAGTCTGGTCGATCGACGACGCCCGCACGGCGGCCGATGCCGGGGCGGACGAGGTGACGCTGGACGTGTTCCTGCGCCATCCGGCGCCGACGCCAGCACGGGTGCGCGCACTCGCCGACGAACTGACCTCTCGCGGCAAGACGTTCCGCCTGCGTACACCGACCATCGTCCGGCCCGAAGAGCGGCAGAGCGTCGAGCGCTATCTCGCGCTCGGCACGCCGATCAGCAGCGGGCACGTCGGTCTCGTGGCCGAGCTCGCCGCCGAGGGTCGCGACGTCGTGGCGGACCACGGAGTGAACTGCTTCAACGAGCACGCTGCGCGGGAGCTGTTCCGCCTCGGGGCGAAGCGCGTCGTGCTCTCCGTCGAGCTGACCGTTGACGAGATGGGGCAGGTGGTCGCGCCGTGGGGAGGCAGGGGCTTCGACGTGTTCGCGTACGGACGTCCAGAGGGGATGACGCTCGAGCACTGCGTCTTGTCCGCGGCGTTCGACCGCGAGGTCACGACGTGTCGCGACTTGTGCGTGCAGAAGCATCCCGACGTTCGCCTCACGGATCCCTCGGGCTACGTGTTTCCCGTGGCGACCGACTCGGCGTGCCGGAATCGCCTGCTCCACTCCCGCCCTGTCGACGGCTCGGGGTACTTGAGCGCCCTCTGGGACTCCGGCCTGCGCAGCTATCGCTTGGTCTTCAACGTCCCGGGCGATCCGGTGGCCGACATGACCGCTGCGTGGCGCGCCGCGGCGGACGCGCTCGCCGCCGGGCAGCGTCCCGAACTCGCCGCCATCCGGCGGATCCACGGCGACGAATACACGCGCGGACACTTCGCGCGCGCGGTGTAGTTCTCGAAGCCAGGTTGCCGCCGGTCCGGCCCCGCCACGTCACGCGCGGGCTTCGAGCTTGCCGAAGTCGGTTCACTCCTGCGCGTGCGGGGTATGCGTCCGGGGTATGGGTACGTGCTCGAGGACGCTCCCGGCGTGAGGAGGTTCCGACGAAAGCGGCGCGGATTCGGCTTGCACTGCTGATGCTGCTGGTTTCCGTGTCGGCCTGCGCTCCGGCACCGGAGCAGGGGACCGCCACTGGAGACCTCGCCCGAGACGCAGACTTCGCCCTCGCCCGCCAGGCGATGGTCGCGGAGCAGATCGAGGCTCGCGGCGTGACGGATCCACGCGTGCTCCGTGCGATGGCCTCGGTGCCGCGACACGAGTTCGTGCCGTCGGAGTATCGGGAGCGCTCGTATGAGGACCGCCCGCTCCCGATCGGGCTCGGTCAGACGATCTCGCAGCCGTACATCGTCGCGCTCATGTCGGAGCTCGTGGCGGCCGAGCCGAGCGACAGGATCCTCGAGGTAGGCACCGGGTCCGGCTACCAGGCTGCGGTCGCTTCGGAGATCGCTGCCGAGGTCTACAGCATCGAGCTGATCCCCGAGCTCGCCAGCTCGGCTGCCGAACGGCTGCGCCGTCTCGAGGTCGCCAACGTCACGGTCCGTGCCGGCGACGGCTACCTCGGCTGGCCCGAGCACGCCCCGTTCGACGGCATTCTGGTCACGGCGGGGGCCGACCACGTCCCGCAGCCGCTGGTGGACCAGCTCGCCCCCGGTGCTCGCATGGTGATCCCGGTGGGAGCGGGCGGGCCTGATCAGGTGCTGCAGGTGATCGAGAAGCGACCCAACGGTGAGGTCTCGATCGAGGACGTGCTTCCGGTCCGCTTCGTGCCACTCCTCCGGAACTGACGCCTCGAAACGGACCGCGCCTGGCCGCGGTGCCGTGTATCTTTGTCGGTCGCCCGCGTCGGTTGCGGGTGTCGGTTGCGGGTGTCGGTCGCGGGTGTCGGTCGCCAGCGTCGGTTGCGGGTCGCGATGTCAGTTCGCCTGCGTCGGTCGGTCCAGAGCCCGCTGACGCTCGGCCCATCTTCCTCGGGAGGCGCGGGTGAGGGTACTCATCACCGGAGGGGCGGGCTTCATCGGGTCGCACTTGGCCGAGCGCTTGCTCGCCGCAGGCGACCGGGTGGTCGTGCTCGACGACCTCTCGACCGGCTCGATGACGAACATCGCCCACTTGGTGGGGCGCCCCGACTTCGCGCATCGCATCGGGTCGGTGACCGACGCGCCGCTCGTGGCCGAGCTCGTCGACGTCTGCGACGTGACCGTGCATCTGGCAGCCGCGGTGGGCGTGCAGCTCATCATCGATCAACCCACCGCGACGATCGAGACCAACGTGCGCGGCACCGAGGTGGTACTGGGTGCGGCCGCGCGCAAGAAGAAGCTCTGTGTGATCGCGTCGACGTCCGAGGTGTACGGCAAGGCGTCGAAAGTGCCGTTCTCCGAGGACGACGACGTCAGCCTCGGCCCGACGACGCATAGCCGGTGGGCGTACGCGTGCTCGAAGGCGCTCGACGAATGGCTCGCCCTCGCCTATGTGCGCGAAAAGAAGTTGCCCGTCGTCGTCGTGCGGCTCTTCAACACGGTCGGCCCGCGGCAGATCGGTCGGTACGGGATGGTCCTGCCGCGCTTCGCCGATCAGGCGCTGGCAGGCCAGCCGATCACGGTCTTCGGGTCGGGAGAACAAGCGCGCTGCTTCTGCCACGTCCTCGACTCCGTGGAAGCCATCGCGCGGCTGATGAAGACAGAGACCGCCGTCGGCGAAGTCGTGAACATCGGCAACGACCACGAAATCACGATCGGCGATCTCGCAGAGCGCGTGCGCACCGCCGCGGGCAGCAAGTCGGACATCGTGCGCATCCCTTACGACGTTGCCTACGCGAAGGGCTTCGAGGACATGGAGCGCCGCGTGCCGGACATCAGGAAGCTCGCGCGACTGACGGGCTTCCGGCCGGAGATCACGCTGAGCCGGATCATCGACGATGTCGTCTACGACCGGAGGCGGGCGCGCGCGGAGGCCTGACCCACCTCAGCGCGCAGTGGACGCGCCGTCCCCCGGTCCCGCCCAGAGGATCACGAACCTGCCGACCTCGGCGCGGAAGCGGAGGCGGACGCGCAGGCTGTCGAGCAGGGGAGCTTCGAACGGCTGATCGAACGCGGATGCGCGATTGATGACTACGACTCTCAGGTGTGCGCTGTCGACCAAGGTGAGCACGCGCTCCGTGCGGGTCGCGGGGTCATCGAAGACGTCGAACAGAGTTCGCGTTGGATTCGGACGTCCGCTCAGGTAGTAGACCTCGGGCGCATCCGGAATCGCGAGGATGGCGCCACCCGGGTGGATCCGATCGAGTCCTGCGACGAGTTGCTCGATCTCGGCCTTCTCGGACTCGTCAACGCGGATACCGCGCGCGCGCGGGAGCGCCAGGGCGGCTGTCTCTTCATGCGGCCGATAACGGAACCCGAGGTGGTTGATGAAACCCGCATCCACGCGTAGAACGAAGAAGGCGCACAGGGCCGTGGTGAGGAGGAGCAGCGGGCAGGGCTGCCGGCGCGTGCCGATGCCTCCCAAGGCGACCCCGAGCAGAACCAATAGAGGTGCGGAGTAGAGGAAGTAGAGGGGGATGGAGAAGGGGAGCTGGACGAGGTTGGCGAACGCGAAGATGGCCAGAACGAGGACGCCGCCGGCTTTCGCTCGCGGAGCCGCATGGACCGAGCGGGACAGGTGCCACGCTCCGGCCATGGCGGCCACCGGCCCCAACGATATCAGCGTCCACCACACGATGCGATAGACGACGTCGATGTGCGTCATCCCGACCGCGACGAGCAGTATCGCCCCTCCGGCAACGAACGCGGCGCGGCTACGCGACGCCACCCACGCCACGAGCGCGATGGCTGGGAGGAAGCCCAGCACGGGGAGCGGACTCACGGCTTCGAACTCGAGCCGAGTACGGGGAAGCACGAAGACCCCGCGGTAGAGCGCCGGCAGCGATCCGCTCGCCACGTAGGGGATCAGAAACGCGGCCACTGGGACGGCTACGCCTGCGAGAAGTGGAGCGACCGTGCGGGCCAAGCTCGTGAACCGGTCCGCGGAGCGGCGGCCGGTCGGATGGAGCAACGCGACCGCGACGGTGGTCACCGCCGCCAAGGGCGGCAGGCCGAAGTGGAGGAGCGACGCGCGCCCGCCTCCTGTAGCGACCACGTATAGTGCACAGATGGCAAGCACTGTACACGCCAAGGCAGCAAATACCCGGTACGAAGCATTCTCGCCCGGTCGATCGGTGGGCTCCTCGGTGGTCTCGAGCCAGAGCAGGAAAAGCAGCGCGCCGGCCACGTAGTAGAGCCCCACGATCTTGAAGAGGATCGAGACGCCGCCCGCAGCTCCGGCTAGCAGCAGCCATCTCGCCCTGCGGTCGCGCGTGTAGCGACGCAGGCACGCGATGCCCGCCGTCGCGAGGAAGAGGTTGTACCAGCTGGGCATCCCCTCCGGATAGACGGGCAGGGTGGCCGAGGCGGCCAGGAAGGTGGTGGCGGCCGCCAGCCAAGGTCCCGCGAACGTACGCGCGACCTACCAAACGGTCGGAATCCACAGGAGGTAGGCGGCGAAGAAGAGCCAGCGGAGAGACATCACTTGGACACCGAGCAGGCGGAACGCCAGGGCGTCCAACATGGCTTGGCCGCCCGTGTAGACGTCAACGAAGTCGCGGTGGGGGAGCTCACCCGCGAGCACTCGCTCCGCCGCTTGACCGAGCGTGCCGACGTCGGGCGCGATCCAGCCTCGGCCGAGGTAGGCGTAGCCCAGAGCGGCCGCTGCGAGCCAGACGCAGACGAGCAACGCCCGCTCCCAGCGTGCGGGGTCGGCGGGTGACGCGCTCGGCGGCTCGGGGGGCGACATGGCCACCAACTTATCACTGGGGGTGGCGCTCGTCGCCCGCGGCAGCGTACTTCTGCGGTGCTCGAAACTGGGGCGCAGACGACGGGAGCGAACATGACCCAACTCCGCGCGGACGGCTCTCGCCGCCGAAGCCCACCGAAGCTCCTCTCGGTGGTCGCGCCTGCGTTCAACGAGGAGGAGGGCCTCCCGAGGTTCGTCCAGGAAGTCGGTGCCGTCGCGGTGTCGCTCGCGGACGACTACGAGATCCTCGTCGTCGACGACGGGAGTCGGGACAAGACCCGCGAGGTGCTCGTCACGCTGCGCGCTGGAGAGCCTCGCCTGCGCTGGCTCGGTCTCTCGCGCAACTTTGGGCACCAGGCGGCGTTGGTAGCGGGGCTCGAGCACGCCCGGGGAGACGTGGTCATCACCATGGACTCGGACCTCCAGCATCCGCCCTCGCTGCTCCCGCGCATGGTGGAGCTCTGGCGCGACGGCTACGACGTCGTGTACACGACCAAGGCGGGTGCAGCTGCGTTTTCCCTGCGCCGCCGCCTGATGATGAAGGTGGGATATAAGATCCTCAGGTTCGTGTCGGGGCTCAACCTCACGTTCGGGCAATCGGATTTCCGCTTGCTGGACCGCGCGGTGCTCGATGCCCTGGTCGCAATGCCGGAACGGGACAAGTTCCTGCGCGGCCTCATCAGCTGGGTCGGGTTCCGCCAGACTGGCATCGAGTACCAGGTCGGCACGCGCTTCGCGGGCACCGAGAAGTACACCTTCCGCCAGCTCCTCCACCTGGTGACGACCGGCGTGTTCTCCTTCACGATCCTTCCGCTTCGACTCTTCACTGGGTTTGGCGTGACGATCGCCCTGCTCTCGATGCTGTACGGCGTCATTGCGGTCGTAGCGGGGGGTATCGCGCTGGCCACCGACAACCCCGCTCTCTCTCCCCCGGGGTGGGCGACGCTGACCGCGGCGATCACGTTCCTCGGCGGGATCCAGCTCATTGGGATCGGGCTTCTAGGCGAGTACATAGGCCGCATCTACGACGAGGCGAAGCGGCGCCCCACGTACGTCATCGGCGCGTCCAGTCCCACGGAGCCGTGATTGCCCGAGCGCCGGACTCTCATCGTCAACGCGGACGACCTCGGCCTTCACCCCGACATCGACCGGGGCATCGAGACGGCCCACCGCGACGGTATCGTGACGAGCACGTCGATCTCGCCCGTGGGGGATTCGTTCGATCACGCCGTCGAGGTCTGCCGGCGAAATCCCCGACTGGATGTGGGCGTGCACCTCACGCTCGTGGGCGAGCGTCCGTTGAGTGATCCGGCAGCGCTCGGCGGCCTGGTGACGGCCGATGGCCGCCTCCCGAGCGCGCACCCGGGGCTGGCAGCGCGCGCGCTCACCCTGCGCCTGCGGCACGGCGCAGTGCGTCGCGAACTCGGTGCGCAGATCGAGCGCGTCGAGCGCGCGGGCTTGCGCCCGACGCACCTCGACGGACACCAGCACGTCCACCTGCTTCCTGGGATCTGGCCGGTCGTGCTGGAGCTCGCGCGGGCGCACGGCATCGGTTGGGTGCGCGTGCCGAGCTTCGCGCCCCTCGGCTCGGGCAGGCCAGGTGCGACTGTGCTGGCCTTCCGCGTCGGGTTGAACGCGCTGCGGCGCGTGCGCTGCCGGTCGCTCGGCTCCCTGCGCAGCGCCAACGTGACGCCGGCGCTTGGTGAGAGCGGATACCTCACGCCCGAGCGCATCTTGCGGGGCATCGCGCCGGTGCCGCGGGGAGCGATCGCCGAGTTGGTGGCGCACCCCGGCGTGACCACGCCTGCACTGCAGGCGCGCTACGACTGGGGCTACGACTGGAGCGGCGAGACGTCGGCCCTCACCGACCCCGAGCTGCGGCGCTCGATCGAGCGCGACGGCTTCGAGCTCGGCAGCTTCGCGAACCTGGCGGCCTGACATGCAAGAGGCAGCCTACCAGCAGACGCGTGATCTGGAAGAGCGGCACTGGTGGTTCCTGGGCATGCGCGCGATCTACCGCAAGCAGATCGAGACGCTCCGGTTGCCGGCAGGCGCCAGGATCCTCGATCTCGGGTGCGGCACGGGAGGCAACCTAGCGCTGCTCGAGAGCTTCGCGCCCACCTGGGCGCTCGACGCATCGCACACGGCGGCGGCGTTCGTGCGGGGGCGCGGGTTTCCTCGCATCGGCGTCGCCAGCGCGACCGACCTGCCGCTCTCCGACGCCTCGGTCGACCTCGTCACCGCCTTCGGCGTCATCGAGCACGTCGAGCGGGACGACCGCATGCTGGACGAGATGTATCGCGTCACCAAGCCGGGTGGGCACATGCTGATCGTGACCTCTGCCCACCAGTGGCTCTGGAGCGTGCACGACGACCGCGTGCACCACAAACGCCGCTACCGGATTCGGGACCTCGGTGCGCGCGTGCGCCGCGCCGGTTGGCGGGTCGAGCAGCTCAGCTACGTGAACTCGGCGCTCTTCCCGGGGGTCGCGGCCGTGCGATTCATCCAGCGGCTCATCCCGGAACGACCGGCTGCAGCGGAGGGCGGGATGAGCGGATTCGGGCTCCCGCCGCGCCCGATCAACCAAATCCTCGCCCGGCTTCTCGGCGTGGAAGGTGCGCTGCTGCGTTGGGGGAATCTCCCCATGGGAGTCGGCCTCGTGTGTCGGGCGGTGCGCGAGGCGCCGGTCGGTTCCGCGCG
The DNA here is from genome assembly GCA_016873995.1 of Gemmatimonadota bacterium. Lineage (GTDB taxonomy): Bacteria > Gemmatimonadota > Gemmatimonadetes > Longimicrobiales > Gaopeijiaceae > UBA2982. The sequence continues at coordinate 29,628 of VGVR01000016.1, read as the reverse complement.
GGGGGAGGCACGCGCGGAAGCACGGGGTCAGCCCGGCAGTGCGTCGCGCGGTCAGCCGCACCCTCGACCAAAGCTGCGCTGATGGCGCTCGGCGGTCGTCGCGTCATCTCGCAGTACCGCGGCCCGGGGCTGCGCGCGCGCGGCTACTTGCACGTGCGCTGGCTCGTTTGCCCGTTCGATCGCGTCCTTCCGCTCGTTCCGACGGAAGGGCGTCTGCTCGACGTCGGCTGCGGCTCGGGGCTCTGGCTCACGTACCTGGCCCAGGAGCGGCCCCGGCTCGAGCTGCACGGCGTCGACCCGGATGCGCGTAAGCTGACCCTGGCGCGAACGTCCGCCGCCGCCTCTCGGCTCCACTTGCGACCAGGCTCAGTCGAAGACGTCCCGCCCGCCGCCTATGACGTCGTCACGATGTTCGACGTGCTTTGCCTCGTTCCCGACGAAGTGAAGTTGTCGATTCTGAATGAGAGCTTCCGCGCCCTGAAGAGCGGTGGCACGGTCGTGATCAAGGATGCCGACACGCGCCCCTGGTGGAAGTACGCACCGACCGCGCTCGAAGAGCTCATCGCCGTGCACGTGCTGCGCATGACCGTGGGGCGCCCGACGTTCCATTCTCTCGACTGGTTCGCGCGGGAGCTCGCGTCGGCAGGCTTCCGGGACGTGGAGACGCGCCGCGTCGATCGAGGGTACGTCCACACGCACGTGGTCCTGCGGGCGCGCAAGCCCTGAGCCGGTGGCCACCCAGCCTTGGGCGCCCGCGAGCGACGGCTAGGTCAGGACACGGGCTGCCAGCGTCCCCCGTTACGTCAGAACCGTCGGCGCAGCGGTCGGCCGGTTACGTCAGCGCGGGCTGTCTCGTGCGGCGAGACGCCTCGCTCACGTACGTGAGGTACCCGTGTGGGTCGTCGTTCTCGGCGCGCACGGTCTGCATGAACGCCTTCTGCAGCGCCAGCGTGACCGGTCCGGTCTTTCCCGTGCCGACCGCAATGCGGTCGACGCTCCGGACCGGCGTGACTTCCGCAGCCGTGCCCGTGAAGAAGATCTCGTCGGCCGTGTAGAGGCTCTCGCGCGGCACCGGCTCGGTGCGCACCTCGATGCCGAGGTCGTGCGCCAGCTGGATCACCGCCCCGCGCGTGATGCCGACGAGTGAGGTTCCGTCGAGCACGGGTGTAATGAGCGCCCCGTCACGAACCAGGAACACGTTCATGCCGGTTCCCTCGCTCACCAGGCCGCCCGGCCCGAGTGCGATCGCGTCGGTGTACCCGTTTTCGATCGCCTCCATCTTCATCAACTGCGCGTTCACGTACTGACCGCCAGCCTTGGCGCGCGACGGGAACGTGTTGGGCTCGGCGCGCTGCCACGACGACACGCACACGTCGACGCCGCCGGCCAGCGCACCATCGCCGAGGTAGGTGCCCCAGCTCCAGGTGGGCACGAACGTTTCGATGGGGCTGTTGAGCGGGTTGAGACCCGGGGCGCCGAAGCCGCGCAGGATCATGGGACGGATGTAGCAGTTCTTGAGCCCGTTCTTCACCACGATCTCTTTGCACACTTGGGAGATCTGCGCGGGCGTGTAGGTCGGCACCATGCGATAGATGCGCGCCGAGTCGAAGAGACGGCGGATGTGCTCGTCGAGGCGGAAGATCGCCGGGCCATTCTTGGTGTCGTACGCGCGAATCCCCTCGAAGACCGACGTGCCGAACTGTACGGCGGTGGAGAGCAGGTGAAGCTTCGCGTCCTCCCACGGCACGAACTCTCCGTCGTGCCAGATCCAATCCACCGGCTCGAACCCGCTTCCAGCGCCCATCGTCTCGATCCTCTCGGTATCGCCGCGCTCGAGCGGCGATGGTTGATCTATTGCCTAATGTATTACCCGCACTGCCCCCGTGAAGCCCGCCGGGTGGGTCGGCCCGTCATTTCCGGTGAAAATACGTGTCCGTGTGCTTCAGCCAGTCCTCACGCGGCGGGCTGAAAACGTCCACGTCGAGCGTGTCTTCGAGCGCCTCCACCTTGTGAGGGACGTTCGACGGGATGTACAACACGTCTCCGGCGCCGACGACCACGTCCTTCACGTCGGGGGCGCCTTCCTGGCCGATCCAGAACCGAAGTGACCCCTCGAGGACCCAGGTGAGTTGCTCGTTCTCGTGGGAGTGCCACGGTACGATAGCCCCTTTGTCGAGGTAGACCTGGGCGAGCATCATGCGCTTGCCCGTGAAGAGACGTCGACCGATGACGTCGGTCACTTTCTCGCGCGGGATCTCCTTCCACTTCTCCAGGCGAACGTCGGACAAGCTCATTCTTCGGCTCCACGGCGTTTTGGGGACCGCCAATCGGTGCCGCCGGGCCCCCCCTGTCAATGGACGCCCGCGCGGAGGTTCGCGTTCAGGCGCCGTCCGGCCTGGAGGAGGACGCCCGAAGCGCCTTCCGCCTGGGACCACCGGACGCTCCCTGGGGTTCGATTTCAGGCGTGCGGACCTTCGACCCACGACGACCACGGGGAAACATGGCCGACCAGGCGCAGAAGTCCGACAAGGAGTGGAAGGAGATGCTCGACGAGCACGAATACCACGTGCTGCGAGAGAAGGGGACCGAGCGACCCTTCACGGGGAAATACCACGCAGAGAAGTCGAAGGGCGTGTACAAGTGCAGGGGGTGCGGCGCCCCACTCTTTTCCTCGGACACGAAGTTCGACTCGGGGACGGGTTGGCCGTCGTTTTCGGACGTAATGGCGAACGAGAACATCAGGACGCAAGTCGATCACAGTCACTTCATGACGCGAGTGGAAGTGCTGTGCGCGAAGTGCGGCGGGCACTTGGGGCACGTGTTTCCGGATGGCCCGACGCAGACCGGGCTGCGCTATTGCATCAACTCCTGCTCGCTGGATTTGGAGAAGGATTCGGGCCGGGAGAAGTGACGTAAGGAAGTGACCAGGTGTCTGGCCGCGGGCGGTGTCTTCGGTCACTCTGTAGACTTCTCGACCCTCCATCGGAGAGGCCCATGAGCCGCATCGCCGAGCCCTTCCTCGCCTTCTTGCTCGCCCTCCCGCTCCCGCTCACCGCGCAGAGCACCACGCTGCGGGTCGAGCGCGGGCCGTATCGCGTCAGCACCGTCGTCCCTGCGCTGCAGGACCCGTGGTCGATGGCGTGGCTGCCGACTGGCGAGATGCTCGTGACCGAGCGACCTGGGCGGCTCCGAGTGGTACGGAACGGGTCGCTTCAAGCCGAGCCCATCGCCGGCGTGCCGCGGGTACGCTACGGAGGACAGGGCGGCTTGCTCGACCTGGCGGTACACCCGGACTTCGCCAGCAACCGGCTCATCTACCTCAGCTACTCCAAGCCGAGCGCTGACCGCACGCAGGGCACGACTGCGGTCGTGCGTGGGCGCCTGGAGGGGAATCGGCTCGAGGGCGTGGAGGAGATCTTCGAGGCCCGTGCCTGGAGCACCGGCGAGGCCCACTACGGCTCGCGGCTCGCGTTCGACGGAAACGGTTACCTCTTCATCACGGTTTCCGATCGGGCGGTCGATCCGCTCTCGGTGCCGCGCGAGCAGCACCCGGCGCAGGACCTATCGCTCCACCAGGGGAAGGTCATCCGCCTGCACGATGACGGCCGTATTCCGGCGGATAACCCATTCGTGGCTCGCCAGGATGCACTTCCAGAGATCTGGACCTATGGTCACAGGTCCCTTCAGGGGCTCGCGTTCCACCCGGAGACGGGTGAGCTATGGGCTACGGAGCACGGCGCCCAGGGCGGCGACGAGCTGAACCAGATCGTACGAGGCGGCAACTATGGGTGGCCGGTAGTCGGCCTGGGCGTGCAGTACGGCGGTGCGCCCATCCACGCCTCGCGCGAGCGCGAGGGGATGATCCAGTCCGTGCAGCATTGGACGCCGTCGATCGGCCCCTCTGGCCTCGCGATCTACAGCGGCGATCGCTTCCCCGAATGGAGCGGAAGCGCGCTCGTCGGAGGGCTGGCGGGCCTCACCATGGCGCGCGTGCCGCTCCTCAAAGTGGACGGCGAGAATCAAGTGGGCAGGTTGGAGCGCCCGGGCCTGATGGTCGGCTACGGCCGGATCCGCGACATCAGGGTGGGGCCGGACGGATACATCTATGTAGCACTCGACGATCGCCCTGGCGGGAATCCCACGCCAATCGTGCGGCTCGAGCCGGTCGCGGGCGCGCAGTAGGTGACCTGCTGGACGAAGCGGTGGGTGAGGGACCGCATGGCGGGTATCTTGTTCACCGCGGCGTTCACCGCGGTGTTGGCCGCGTGTGGCCCGCGCACTTCGCCTCCGCCCGAGCCGGGCACCACCAGGGGTGTCGCGCCCGACCTGCACGGTGTGCGCGTGCTGTTGCTCCCGGTGCAGCAGAACCTCGCGGTGCCCGGCGACGTGGACGCGGAGCTCGCGTTCGGGCTGCGCGAGCGCGGCCGTGGGGTGGAGTGGATTTCCACGGCGGAGGTCGAGGAGGTGCTCGCGCGCTCGCCCGCGATTCAGGCGCGCACGCGAGGCCTTCCGGTCGGCATCTTCCTGCAGGCGGAGGTCGATCGCATCGGAGATCCGCTCTACGGCGAGCTTCGTCGGACGGCGACTCTGGTCGACGCGACTGCGGCGCTCCTGCCGATCCAGGCGTCGCTCGAGGCAGCGCCGGGTGCGGACCCGCGCGTGCGTCTCCACGCGACGCTCATCGAGGTGCGGACGGGGCGCGTCCTCTGGTTCGGCGTACTCGAAGGCGGCGCGTATCCCGCGAACGATCCGCGCGGCCTGGCGTCCGCGGTGGAGGAGCTAGCGCGCACGCTCATCTGGTACGGAGGTGCTTGAGGCATGCCTGCCGATCGTTCGGGGCGGGCCTAGGCGACGGTGTCACGCGCCGTCACGCTGATCCCCGGCGACGGGATCGGGCCCGAGGTCACCGACGCCACCGTCACGGTGCTGACCGCGGCAGGCGCCGACCTCGAGTACGACACCCAGCTCGCGGGGCTCGAGGCCCTGAAGCAGCTGAGGAATCCGCTCCCCAAGGCGACGCTCGACTCCGCCGAGCGCACGCGGCTGATCTTGAAGGGACCGCTCACCACGCCGTCGGGATCCGGCTTCCGGTCGATCAACGTGGAACTGCGGAAGACGTACGACTTGTACGCGAACGTGCGGCCCGTGCGCACGATCGTGCCGGGTGGGCGGTACGAGGACGTGGACTTGGTGCTCATCCGCGAGAACACCGAGGGGCTCTACGTTGGCGTGGAGCACTACATCGGCATGCATGGCGATCCGCGCGCCGCGGCCGAGTCGGTGATGATCGTCACGCGCTTCGGCGCCGAGCGCATTCTCCGTTACGCGTTCGAGTACGCGCGCTCCCGGGGGCGGAAGAAGGTCACGCTCGCCCACAAAGCGAACATCCTGAAGTACACGCAGGGCCTCTTCCTCGACGTGGCTCGCGAGGTCGCCAAGGAGTATCCGGACATCGTCTCGGAGGACCGCATCATCGACGCGACCGCGATGCAGCTCGTGCTCGATCCGGGCCGCTTCGACGTGCTGGTCATGGAGAACATGTTCGGGGACATCCTCTCGGATCTCATGGCTGGACTCGTGGGTGGACTCGGCTTCGCGCCGGCGGGGAACATCGGCGAGCAGGCTGCGATGTTCGAGGCCGTGCATGGATCCGCTCCGGACATCGCGGGGAAGGGAGTTGCGAACCCGACCGCCCTCATCCTGTCGGCGTGCCTGCTGTTGGATCACGTCGCGCAGCCAAAGCCCGCCGAGCGCATTCGGCGGGCGCTCGAGCGCGTCGTCCGTGAGGGCGTGAGTCGCACCGCCGACATGGGCGGCAAGGCGAACACGCGCGACTTCACAGACGCGATCGTGCGGGCGCTCGAGTAGGTCGATGTCCGCGTGCGACGGCCGCATTCGGCGGGCGAGCCACGCGGACGAGGTTCCGTGCGTGCGCTGCCTCGCCGTCTACGACCAGATGTTGCTGGATCGCCTGCTCTGGTGCGACCGGTGTCGCTCGCGAGCACGCGACCGCGCGTCGTGGTGGGGCTGGGTCGGGGGGGTCGGGTTCGGTGCGGCCGTGGCGGTCTACATCTGGGGGGTCATCCGGCCGTCGGACCTGGTGCTGGGCGGCTGGGTCGCCACCGTGGTTGCGGCCGTCTGGATTGGTGCCAAGGTCGCGCGCGAGGTGATCTACGGGGTGATGCGCACCCGTAATGTCAGCGGCGTGGAGGTGGCGCCGGCGGACGCGCGAGAGGGCGGGCCGGACGGCTAGCCCCGGGGCGGATTCTCCTCGGGGTCCCTGAAGCCGAGATGGACCGCGAGGCCTGCTTCGTGCCCCGCATCACGAGGCCGACGCTTCGCGGTAGATTCGCCCTTCATGTCCGACGCTCCTCTCAGCCTGGCCCGCCGGCGCGCCATCACGTCGGCGCTGCTCCTGGGGATGAGCCTCGGCGCGCTCGAAGCGACCGTCGTCAGCACCGCGCTTCCGACCGTCGTCCTGACGCTCGGAGGGCTGGCCCATTACAGCTGGGTGTTCTCCGCGTATTTGCTGACCTCCACGGCGTCGGTGCCCATCTGGGGGCGGCTCTCGGATCTCTACGGTCATCGGCGACTGTACCTGATCGGCATCGCCGTCTTCCTGGTCGGGTCTGCCCTCTCGGGCGCCGCCGTGTCGATGCCGCAGTTGATCGCGTTTCGAGCGATCCAGGGGCTCGGCGCGGGCGCCATCATCCCCTTGGGCATGACCATCATCGGCGAGCTGTATACGCTCCAGGAACGCGCGCGTGTGCAGGCCATCTTCAGCGGCGTGTGGGGCGTCGCGTCGATCGCTGGGCCGCTCGTCGGGGGGTACATCACGGATGCGCTGTCGTGGCGCTGGGTGTTCCTGCTCAACCTGCCGGTGGGCCTCCTGGCCGCCGTCGTGTTGGCGAGCGCCTATCCTGCGTCACGTCGTCAGGTGACGGTGCCGGTCGACTGGCTCGGCGCCACGCTGCTCTTCGCCGGCGTCACGTCGATCCTGATCGCGCTGAGCGACGTCGCCGGCAGCGCCCTTCCTTGGATGGCGGCGACCGCGGTTCTCTTCGCCCTGTTCACCGTGGTCGAGCGTCGCGTCGTCGAGCCGATTCTGCCGCTGGACCTGTTTCGCGATAAGCTCGTCACACGCACGCTGGTCGTGGTGTTCCTGGTCGGGGCCGCCATGTTGGGCTCGATCGCCTTCGTTCCCCTGTTCGTGCAAGGGGTGATGGGAGGTACGGCCACCGCGGCGGGCCAAGCGCTCACACCGCTCTTTCTCGGCTGGGTGATCATGTCGGTGCTCAGCGCGCGCCTGGTCATCCTGGTCAGCTATCGGCCTACGACGACGGTCGGCGCTGTTCTCCTCGTCGCGGGATACGGCGCTCTCAGTCTCGTCGGCGTGCAGACGTCCCGCGCGGCGATGTATGTGGCGCTGTTCGTGTTGGGGTGTGGGCTCGGCCTCTCGTTGCTCTCGCTCTTGCTCGCGATCCAGCACGGCGTGGATCGGTCGCGCCTCGGGCTCGCCACCTCGCTCAACCAGTTCTTCCGCAGCGTCGGATCGGTCGTGGGCGTCGCGCTCATGGGTGCGCTGCTGGCGCGTGGACTCGCCGGCGTCGTCTCGCCCGACGCTCTCGGAGCCGTGGAAGCAGGCGCGGCTCCGCTGGATGCGCTCGCGCGCGAGGCATTGGCCGAGGCGCTCCGGGGGGTGTTCCGCGCCGGCGCTGCTCTATCGGGGGCCGCAGTCGTCGCGTGTTGGTTCTTGCCGAGCGTGGACTTCTCCCGCGGCGCGCATCAGGCGGCCGGCGAGATCCTGCTGGCCGCGGAGATGGCGAGCCTCGAGTCCGAGGGCGAGCCCGACGTGGTTGGCGGCTGAGGTCGCCGGGCTGCCGGTCCGTGGGCGGGGAGGTCCGCCGATGGGTGCCCGGCGTCGATGGGAGTAGATTCCGCCACGCCTACAACCGGATACCCAGAGATGGCCAAGTTCGAGGGGATCGACTTCTACGACATCGACGCCCTCCTCACCGAGGAGGAGCGCATGATCCGCGACACCGTGCGCGCGTGGGTCGACGAACGCCTCATGCCGATCATCGGCAAGGCGTACATCGACCGTCGCTTCCCCAAGGAGCTTATCCCGGAGCTGGCCGAGCTGGGCGTGCTTGGACCCACGCTCCCCGAGGAGTACGGGTGCGCGGCGCTCAACAACGTCTCCTACGGGATCATCATGCAGGAGCTCGAGCGGGGTGACTCGGGCGTCCGCTCGTTCGCATCCGTGCAGGGCGCGCTGGTCATGTACCCGATCTATGCGTTCGGGAGCGAGGCTCAGAAGAAAGAATGGCTGCCCAAGCTCGCGGCGGGTCAGGCGATCGGGTGCTTCGGGCTGACCGAGCCCGACTACGGCTCCAACCCGGCAGGCATGATCACCACGGCCAAGCAGACCAAGGACGGCTGGCTGCTGAACGGCACCAAGATGTGGATCACGAACGGCTCCATGGCGGACGTGGCGGTGGTGTGGGCGCAGACCGGTGAGATCGGCGACGTGAAGGGGATCCGCGGATTCGTGGTGCCCAAGAACACGCCCGGATTCAGCGCCAAGGACCAGAAGGGGAAGCTCTCGTTGCTCGCGTCCGACACGAGTGAGATCGTCTTCCAGGACGTCGCCCTCCCGGCGGACGCGGTCCTTCCGGAGTCCGGCGGCCTGAAGAGCCCGCTCCAGTGCCTGACTCAGGCTCGCTACGGCATCACCTGGGGGGTGGTCGGCGCCGCCATGGCGTGCTTCCACGAGGCGCTCTCCTACTCGAAGGAGCGCGTCATGTTCGGCGGGCCTATCGGCGGCAAGCAGATCCAGCAGGTCCGTCTCGCGGATATACTCACGAGCATCACGCAGGCACAGCTGCTCTGCTACCGACTGGGCCGCCTGAAGGACGAAGGCACGATGACGCCTCAGCAGGTCTCGCTGGCCAAGCGCGCCAACGTCGACATGGCGACGAACGTCGCACGCGAGGCGCGCAGACTGCTGGGTGGCAACGGCATCCTCGTCGAGTACCACTCCATGCGACACATGGCGAACCTCGAGTCCGTCTACACCTACGAGGGCACGCACGACGTGCACTCCCTCATCCTCGGGCAGACGCTGACGGGGATCAGCGCGTTCTGAGCGCCCTCCGCCCCCTACGCTGGCGCGCCGCAGGGGTGCTCGTCGGCGGCGCCCTGGTCCTCGCCTGGGTGTGGATGGCGGGAGGCACCACGCACATCATCCAGATCGACTACCGCTGGGGCGGCTCGTTCCTCGAGGGCGCCGAGGTGGAGATCGACGGACTCGTCGTGGGCACGCTGCAGCCGTACGGACGCAGCAACCCCGTCACGGGCTTCGAGGTCGAAGCCGGAGAGCACGTGGTTCGCGTACTGCGGGAAGGGTGCGAGTTGACGCCCAGAACAGTGACCATCGGTGGGGGCGACGGGCGTCTCGCCACGTTCATGGCGGAGGTGGAAGACGGCTACGAGTGCCGGGTACTGCTGAGGTAGACTACGTCTATGCTGAAGTCCGTCGAACGAGCGGAGGAGCTGCGCGAAGCCCTATTGGCACTCCTCCCCACCGCTGGCACCCTGGCCGGGATCAGCATCGGCCTGGTGGGCCTCATCGGTGTGAAGGTCAGCAACACTCGCGTGGAGACCCTGGCCGACGAGGTCTTCCTCGTTTCGGCGCTCGGGCTCGTCCTCGTCTGCTATCTCATCTTCTTCGCACTCCGGGACCCGCAGTCGCCCCGCGCCCGGCTCATGAGCAAAGCCATCGATGCGGTATTCCTCGCGTCACTGACGCTCCTTCTGCTCGGCGGCTTCGTCACGGTCTACGCCTTCTTGTAGCCAGGCGGACGGCCCTGTCCTGGCGGGGGTTGCGGCGCCGACGCTGCGGCTCCGCGTGGGGGCCCCGGGGGTGCAGGCGCGGGAGCGGCTGGCCCGGTGGGGGCCGCAACGTCCGACGCGGACGCCGTCTCCGGGGTCTCCGGCGCCTTCTTCTTCTCTACCTTCACCAGGTTGATGGTCTTCATTCGCGCAGCCTGCGCGCGACGCTTCGACTGCACGACGCTCGCAGCGAAGAGCGCGAGCCCGATCATCACCGCGATGAGGGGGATGTTGTACGTGGTCTCGCCGATGCCGAAGGTGGCGATGATCGCCTTCAGCGTGTCGGGCGCTTCGCGCTTGATGGCGGGTTCGCCCGAGTAGAACTCGACGGCGTACGAGACGGTGTCGTAGGGGATGATGGCCCGGTAGGCGACCCACACGAGTCCGCGCGTCGGCGTCTCGACGCGCTCGAACCAGCCCCAGGCGCTGCGCCCGTCGACCTCGAGAGGCTCGACCTCGCCGAAGCGGACGTCGGGGTCCGTGGCGTAGCGACGCGCGGAGTCACGCGCAGCCACCGCATCTTCGAGGCCGAGGACGCCTCGGTGCCCATCTATGTAGATGGTGCTGAAGTCGTCGATCGATTCGACCCACGCAGCATGGAAGATGAGCTCGCGGTCGGGGAAGAGGCGTCGCTGCTGATAGGAGTCGGGCGCCAGCAGGAAGCCCTGCGGCGGATCCTGAATCTGTGGGCCCTCGAAGTTGGGGACGTCGCAGGCGGATACACCGGCGGCGAGGGCGAGCGCGCCTCCGGCTCGCCGAGCGAACGAGGTAGTCCGACTACGGAAGCAACGTGCCATGTTGGCCTCCACGATGCGTACCCACACTGAGCCGTGTGGCGATTACGGTGTCGTGGGGAACGGGGCCCGCGCCAGCCTTTTGTAGCGGCGTCCGACCGATCCTCCGACCTCGTGGACGGGCGCTGCCGTCGCCACATTGCACTGGCGTGTCGCCCCGAGACCTGGAGCCTGCACATGCGTCGTCTCGCCCTGTCCGTCCTGCTCGTCGTGGTCGCCGCCCACCCCCTCGGCGCTCAGCAGGACTTCGCCAACGCCGAGATCCGGACCGTGCAGGTGACTCAGGGCGTCTACATGCTCATGGGCCCGGGCGGAAACATCGGTGTATCCGCGGGCGAGGATGGCGTCTTCTTGATCGACGACCAGTATGCGCCGCTCACGGAGAAGATTCTGGCGGCAGTCCGCGCGATCTCCGGCGAGCCGATCCGGTTCGTCCTCAACACGCACTGGCACCAGGATCACACCGGCGGCAACGAGAACCTGGGCGGCACGGGGGCGGTCATAGTGGCGCACGACAACGTCCGCACCCGCATGAGCGTGGACCAGGTGCTCACGTTCGGGGGCCAGTCGCGGGCGATACCGGCGTCACCTGGCGTCGCGCTCCCGGTGGTGACGTTCGCCGAGGACGTGACGTTTCACCTCAACGGCGATGAGCTGCATGCGTTCCACGTCGACAGCGCACACACGGACGGCGACGCGATCATCCACTTTGGGGGTGCGGACGTGGTCCACATGGGCGATACGTACTTCCGGACGGGCTTCCCGTTCATCGACCTGTCGAGCGGCGGCTCGATCGATGGATTGATCGACGCGGTGGATCGAGCGCTCGCGGTGATGAGCGCGACCACGAAGGTGATTCCGGGCCACGGCGAGCTGGCGACGCGCGCCGACCTCGTCGACTACGTCGACGCGCTGCGGACGATGCGCAACGCGGTCGCGGAGCTCGTCCTGGAAGGGCACCCGATCGATCACATCCTCGAGTTCCGACCGATCCAGGCCCAGGCTGTGGCATGGGGGATGGCCCGGGAAGCCGAGGACGATGCCGTCGAGACCATCCACCAGAGTCTCACGTCGCGTTAGTCAGCGGGGTTCACGAGGGGTCCCAACTCCTGCACTCGACGCAGCCAACGCGTCACGTCGGTCGCCGAGATGATGCCCACGAGGCGCCCCGCCTGGAGGACGAGCGCCCGACCTCCCGTGCCTGCCCGCCCCATCGCCTCGACCGCGCCCTCGAGAGGCGTGTCCGGTGCGACCACCGCACACGCCGCGAGCGGCGTCATGGCGTCCGCCGCGGTCCTAGCGCCCCATTCGTCCTTCGGGATCCGCTTCACCCCCTCCAGGGTGACCATACCCAGCAGCGCTTCGCCGTCGACCACAGGGTAGCTGCCGTAGCGTAGCTGCATGAAGTGGTCCTGCACGAGGGCGGCGACGGACGTATGGGCCGACACGACCTCGGGACGCGAGGACATCAGATCCGAGGCCACCACGTGGCCGAGCAGGCTCTGCAGGGCCTGCTGACGGAGCGAGCTGCCAGCGAGGCTGCGCAGAAACCAGCCGATGAAGACGAGCCAGAGTCCGCCGAGCGGCGCGCCCGTGAGTGCTTGCACGCCGCCGATCACCATGAGGACGGTGCCGAACGCCTGACCTCCGGTCACTGCCCAGCGAGTCGCTTTCGCGCGATCGCCCGTTACCGACCAAGCGATGGCCCGGAAGACTCGTCCCCCGTCCATGGGTAAGCCCGGCATCAAATTGAAGACAGCGAGCGCGGTGTTGATGAACGCCAGGTAATCGGCCACGCCGACCACCGGCGTACCGAGACCGAGCGTCGGGCCCAGGCGTGAGAGCAGGTCGAAGAGCCCGGCGAGCACGAGGCTCGCGAGAGGCCCGACGCCCGCGATGAGCAGCTCGTCCTTGGCCGTGTCGGGCTCGCGGCGCGTGAGGGCCATCCCTCCGAAGATAAAGAGCGTGATCCCTTCGACGGGGATCCCCTTCCGCCTGGAGACCAGCGCGTGTGACAGCTCGTGAACGAGCAGAGACGCGAAGAACAGCAATGTGCCCGCGAGCCCCATTGCCATGTGGGCCAGGCGATCCAGCTCGGCGTACTGCTGCGGAAAGACGCCCTCCGCCAGCGACCAGAAGACGAGGAAGAAGATTACGAACCACGAGAGGTCGACGCGGATCTCGAACCCGAGCAACGAGCCGAGCCGCAGGCCCGGGGCGCGCGCAGGCATTGCTGCCCCCGCGCGTGTCACGCCCGGTCTCCGAGCGTGGCGAGCTGCTCCTGGACGCCAGCTGCGCCAGGGGAGGGCAGGCGGCCGCCCCGGCGGTAACGGGTCAGCCAGCGGCGGACGAACGCACCTACGCCGTAATCGTGCAGTGCGAGTGCGTCGAGCGTCGCAGCGACAAAGGCATACGCGCGGTCCGACGCGCCGGCGTGCTCGACCAGGGTGATGCCCACCCGTGTCCCGGCGAGCGCCCGTCGAAGCAGCGAAGCGACGGCCAGGTCGCGCGCGAACTCCCGCCGGGCCGAGCGCGCGTACGTATGCGGCCAACGGTCGTCGCCCGGTGCAAATACCTCTGCGAGCAGCCCGGCCGAGCGGAACGCGTTGCGGATCCCCTCTCCTGTGAACGGGTCCGCGAGCCCTGCTGCGTCGCCCACCAGTGCGAAGCGCGCCCCGGCCATGCACGCGAAGCGACCCGGGCGCAGCGGCGCCGTGCCGATGATGGCGCCTTTGCGCTCACGATCCGGCGTGCCCACCGACCCATCATCGCCGAGGTAGGTGTCGAGCGCAGCGTCCACCAGGTCACGCGTGGCCACACCGGTCGGGACTTCCATGCCGACCGAGCGATGATCGCGGCGCGGGAAGTCCCAGAGGTAGCCCATGACCCCCGGGAAGAACCGGAGGACCAACACGTCGGCGGGACCGCCGTCCAAACGCGGATACTCCACCCGCGTCGCCATCGGATGCAGTCGGAGCCCGCAGCCGGTGAACCTACGCACGATACTCGCGGCTCCGTCGGCGCCGACGAGGGCCCCGGCCTCGAGCGACCCGATGTTGGTGTCCAGCCGCCACCCGCCTACCGTTCGTGCGATCGAGCGCACGCGGACGGGGAGGTGCTCGGCGCCGGCTCGCAGCGCCCGCTCGAGCTGCCACCGGCCCAGGTCTTCGCGCGACACGATCCAGATCGGGCGCATGAGCTCCACCTCGAAGCCTGCCCCGGTGGCGAGCTCGACCCGGGCGACCCGCACGGGCCGCGCCAGGGGCTGGAGCTGGGCGAGCTCGGGGACCTCGTCGAAGAGCGTGGAGGTCAGCCCGCCCCCACACGGCTTCTCCCAGGGTGCCTTCGGGTCGAGCAGGGCCACGTCGATTCCACGCGCGGCCAGCAGTTCGGCGGCGCGCGCTCCGGCGGGTCCTGCGCCCACGATGGCGAGTTCTGCGAGTCGACGCATCGATGCTCCCCTATCGATAAGCTCGGTGCCGACGGGCCGGCGCGGCGTCGGGGAAGACCCGCGCAGGCATGCGGAGATTGCCGCCGCGCCGAGGCGGGCACGCCACTAGCTTTCCCGCCGTGAGCCCCGACCAACCGCGGCCGCGCGACGCCGGCCACCGCCAGTGGGCTGCCTGGGGGGTGGCCGCCCTCGTGGTGGCCGCCCTCGCCGTCTGGCGTCCCTTGGCCGATGCGGGGGGAGAAGTCGCGGAGTTCTCGGGCCCCACCATGGGGACCACGTACACGGTCAGCGTGGATGCGGACTTGTCCGAGGAGCAGCGCGACGGCGTCCGACGCGCCGTCGACGCGGAGCTCGAGCGGGTGGTTCGCCTCATGTCGAGCTACGACACGACCTCGCAGCTATCTCGCTTCAACGCGTACTCGAGCACCGAACCGTTCGCCGTCGACCCAGAGGTCATCGAGGTGCTCGAGCGGGCGCGCGAGGTCTCGGAGCGCTCCGGCGGCGCCTTCGACGTCACCGTCGCGCCTCTCGTCGACGCATGGGGGTTCGGCGCCGCCGACGTCGTCGCTCCGCTCCCTGACGAGCAGCAGCTGGCCGACTTACTGTCGTTCGTCGGCTACGCCCGCCTCACGCTCGACCGCCCGGCGGGAACGGTGGCGAAGTCCGACGCGCGCGTGCGCATCGACGTGTCTGGCATCGCCCAGGGATATGCGGCGGACGCGGTCGCGGCGGCCCTCACGGACCTCGGGCTCACGAGCTACCTCGTCGACGTCGGTGGCGAGCTCCGCTCGCGCGGGGTACGACGAACGGGGAGGGCCTGGCGCGTGGGCATCGAGAGCTCCGACGACAGCAACCCCGTGTGGGGCACGATCGAGCTGCTCGACGAAGGCGTCGCCACTTCGGGTGATTACCGGAACTGGTTCGAGGAGGCGGGCGTGCGCTACGCGCACATCATCGATCCCCGGAGCGGGCGTCCCATCGCCATGCGGGGCTCGTCGGTGACGGTGGTACACGAGAGCGCCGCGCTGGCGGACGCGTGGGCCACCGCGCTCTGCGTGCTCGGGCCTGATGCCGGCTTCGAGGTCGCGCGGCGTGAGGGACTCGCGGCGGCGTTCATCACCATGACGTCGGGAGGTCCGGAGTCGCGGCTGACGCCCGCCATGTCGCGTCGCGCGCAGGCCGCAGGGCTTCCCTAGGTGGGTTGGCGTTCGTCGTGTGCCGGGTCCTGTTGGCAACGGGACATTCTGTCACGACAGTTCGCAGCTGAGCGACGAATCGACTGGCTGGGCGGTGGCGCGGAGGTGGCGTGCTGCTTGCGACCCGCCCTCGATTGGAGGACAGCCCGGAGAGGTGCGCATGGTCTCAATCGACGGGAAGGCACCGGGGCGGGATCGGGTAGCGGCCCACGAGCTCGTGGACCACACGTCCGAGATCACCGTGCGGTTGAGGGCTTCGACGTTCCAGGAGCTGCTCGCCGAGGCGGCGCGCGCCTTCTGCGAGCTGATACCGGCGGCATACCTGTCGAGGGAGGCCGAGACACTTCGCGACGTCAGGATCACGGGACGGGATCGTACGGCCCTCCTGGTGGGATGGCTGAACGAGATCGTGTATCTGTGCGACGTGGACGGATGGCTTCCGGGGGACGTCGAGTCAGCGCACGAGGAGGCCGAAGGGCTCACCCTCCGGGCTCGTGGAGCGCCACTTCGGACGCCGTTCGTGCTGGTGAAGGCGGCGACCCTCCACGGCGCCTCGGTGCGCGAGGGGCCGGCGGGGTGGGAGGGGGAGGTGACGCTCGACGTATGACCACGATGACCAGGCCCGTGGCGCCAAAGGCAATCCGGCGCGTGAGCGACACCTTGGTCGAGATCTCCAAGGATGCGCGCCGAGACATGCGTGTGCCCGCACGCGTGTACGCGGACGAGACGCTCTGGTCGCAGATCTCCCGCGACCGCACGCTCGAGCAGCTGATGAACGTGGCGACCCTGCCGGGGATCGTCGAAGCGGCCTACGCGATACCGGACGCGCACGAGGGGTACGGCTTCCCCGTGGGCGGTGTGGCCGCGTTCCGCACCACGGACGGCATCATCTCCCCGGGCGGCGTCGGCTACGACATCAACTGTGGCGTGCGCTTGCTCGTCTGTAACCGCACCGCCAAGCACGCGCGCGGTCGACTCGAGCCCCTCGTCCACGAGCTGAGCCGCGCCATTCCATCCGGTGCCGGGCGGGGCGGCACGTTCGAGATGAACGACGCGGAGCTGGACCGCGTCTTCGTCGAGGGATGCGGCTATCTGCGGGAGCGCGGGTGGGCCACCGACCACGACCTGGCCCACACCGAGTCCGGCGGGTGTCTGCCGGGCGCGGAGCCTGCACGCGTGTCGCGACGTGCGCGCGAGCGCGGCCGGAGCCAGCTCGGCACCATGGGCGCGGGAAACCACTTCGTCGAGGTGGAGCGGGTGGAGCGCATCTTCGACGAGCAGGCCGCAGAGGCACTCGGGCTCGCCGAGGACCAGCTCGCGCTCCTCGTCCACACCGGGTCGCGCGGGCTCGGGCATCAGGTGTGCACGGATTACGTGTCGAGGATGGACGAGACCATGTCCGAGCACGGAATCGCGCTTCCCGACCGGCAGCTCGCGTGCGCGCCGTTCGGTTCGAACGAGGGAAGGGCGTACTTCGGCGCGATGTGCGCGGCTGCGAACTTCGCATGGTGCAATCGGCAGATGATCACGCACCTGGCGCGCGGCGCGTTCGCGCAGGTACTTGGGCGGGACGTCGAGCTTCGGCTCGTCTACGACGTAGCGCACAACGTCGCCAAGGTGGAGGAGTACGGCGGAGTGCACCTGTGCGTGCACCGGAAGGGGGCGACGCGCGCGTTCGGCCCCTCGCGCCCCGAGACGCCGGCGGCGTACAAGGGCGTCGGTCAGCCCGTCTTCATCCCGGGGAGCATGGGCACCGGCTCGTGCGTGCTGGTGGGGCAGGACGACGCCCGACATCTGTCGTTCGGGAGCGCTTGCCACGGCGCCGGGCGGCGCATGAGCCGGGGTGAGGCGCGCCGGACCTCGGACGGGCGCGAGGTGAAGCGCGAGCTCGAGCAGCTTGGGATCGTGGTCCGATGCCCCTCGCTCAAGGAGCTCGCGGAGGAGGCGCCCTACGCCTACAAGGATGTCGATCGTGTCGTGGACGTGGTGCATCGCGCGGGGCTGGCTCGCAAGGTGGCCCGGCTCGCCGCGATGGGAGTGGTGAAGGCATAGACCCGTGGGAAGGAGACAGAACGTGACCGCCACAATGAGAGGGGACCTGAGAGAGCGCTTCGCCGACCGGGGGCAGGCGGGACGTTTGCTCGCCGACCTGGTGGCTCCGAAGATCGAGGGAGAGGACGTCGTGGTCCTGGCGCTGCCGCGAGGCGGCGTGCCGGTAGGCTACGAGGTGGCGAGCAGAGTGGGCGCCCCGCTCGACGTCCTGCTGGTGCGGAAGCTGGGTGTGCCCTGGCAGCCCGAGCTCGCGTTCGGCGCGATCGCATCGGTGACGGCGCGGATGAGGCGCTCGCTGCGCGGACGGCGCGCCAGCACGCGGATCTCTCGCTTGCCGACCTGGATCGAGCCGCGTGGCTCGTCCAAGAAGGCGCGGTACCACCCCGTGGGTTGGTCGCTCCACGAACGCGCGAAGACCCGCCCCTCCACGACTACGGGCCACACAGCCGTGTAGGGGTGCTCGGTGCCGGAGCGAACGCCCAGGATCTTGGCGGCATCGAGCGCCTCGATGTCGCGCGCGGTGAAGCGAGGGGCGGTCATTGGTACCTCAGTGGGTCAGCCCGTAGACGATGTAGTTGATGCCGAGCCGGAAGGCGTCGTTGGTCGGGTCGACGGGGAAGTAGCCTTGCGCAGCATATTCCCAGTACTCAGCCAGGTCGGAGTTGTGGTTCGCGAGCACCATGATGCGCTTCTCCGCGTCGTTGTCCTCGAAGATGACGCGGTAGCTCGGCGTCACCCGCACGAGTGGATGCGGCACGTAGATGTTCTCGACGTAGAAGAACGTGTCGAAGATCGGGTGCTCGGGGCCGATTTCGATCCACTGGCCTTCCGGGATCGCCTTGGCCAGCTGCTCGGCCATGTTGTACCACTGGTCTTCCTCGAAGTCGTCGAAGATCAGGAACCCGCCCTTGAGCAAGTGCTCGCGCAGGTTCACGGCGCCCTCGTCGGTGAGTCCCCACGTGCCGGGCTCCGATATATATAGGATCGGGTTCCGGAAGATCTCCCGATTCTCCAGCTCGAACACGTTGCTCCCATCCGTGTTCGCGCGCACGGAGGTGAACTCGTTCAGCATGATCTGCATGTTCTCGTCGGCCGCCGGGTAGTCGTGGTTCCAGGCCGAGCCGCCGAACCCGAAGCCGCCGCGGCGCGAGCCGTAGGGCGACGCGTAGCGGATGCGCGTGAACGTGAACCTGGCGTTGTAGGGTACCGTCTCGGCGCGGCGGAACTGGGCAGCTGTCGCCGACGGCGCAGCCGCCGGCGGGGAGACGTCCCCGGGGAGCGCGACCGCGCCCGCCAGCGCCGAGAGCGCCAGGGCGAAGAGCGCCGCCACGTTCCTCATGCCAGTCTGGCCATCATCGCGGCCGCGTGGCCGGCCGCGACCGCGCGCACGTGCGCGAGCTGAAGCGTGTACAGCCAGCCGCCGAGGCCAGCCGCGATCAACGTGAGCGCGAACATCGTCGCGCTCGCCGTGTGCTGTGGATGCCAGCCGCGCGCGAGCTCCAGCACCGCCGATGCCGCCGCGGACCATCCCACGACGGCAGGGACGAGCCCCACGAAGCCATCGCGCGCCCGTCCGTGATACTCGGCGATGGCGTATCCGAGGATCGTGAACGCCGCGACGTGCTCGAGCGCCCGAAAAATCGTATCCATGTCGACCGACTTGTCGCTCGGCAGAAGCGCCCAGGTGCCATGCCAAGGTCCGCCGAGCCCTGTGATGGGTGCGAGGGACGAGAGCCCGAGATGCAGTAGCAGGAGCGGTAGCACGAACCGCAGCGTCATCGCTTCGAAGCGGCGCGCCGGCCGCTCCGGGTGCACTTCGTGCGTGACCCGAGTGGGGGCGATGCTCCGGATCCACGCCGTGCCGAGCCCGGAGGCCGCCGCGATCGTGACCACTTCCATGGCACTGAGGGCGCTCGGCGTCAACGCGACCAGGAGCCACGCCGAAGTCGCGACGAGCACGCGCGGCAGGCCTGCCCGATCGAAGGAAGTGAACACCGACCCGATGATCCACCCGGCGCTCGCGGCGAGCGGAACGAGCAGCCATGCGCGCTCGCCGATGCTGCTGTCGAGACCGACCAACCAGGGCAGGGGGGCGAGTAGGTACACGAGTCCCATCAACGGGAGCTCCACGGCCAAGGCGCGCATCGCCGAAGCTGCATCGGCGCGCCGCACCGCTCCCGAGCCGAGCCACGCGCCGATCCCGGCACCCGCGCTGTTCGTGACGAAGTCGAAGAGCGACGGATAGCGTCCCGGCGCGAAGAACTGCGCGCCCTCGATCACCGCGCTGAGAGCAGCCCCCCACAGCGCGGCCCCGATCCACGCCGCGTCGTGCGCCCGGGGCTTCGACAGTCGGTAGATGAATCCCAGCGGGACGAACATCACGACGTTCATCACGAGGTCGAAGCTCTCCCACCGAGAGGTGAGCGAGTTCACGGCTGGAAGCACGAAGCGGAAAGGCGAGAGCGTGACGACTGCGACGACCACGGCCAAGTACACCAGTACGGCATGACCCAGCCGGCGGCCGGTACCCCCCGGGGGGTGTCGAGCGCTCATGCGGTGTACAATGCGCTCGGTGTTCCGCTTCCGAAACCCACGAGGCCGCGACGCGACGAGGACTTCAGACCGTGTTGATGAGGCCTCGTATGGCGCCGAGCATCTTCACCTGCTCGAACACGTGATCGACGACTCCGGTGGGTTCGCTGTCCGCCGTATGATGAAAGAGCCCGGTGACGGTCAGGCCCCGCCTCGACGACTCCGGCAAGCCATGGAAGAGGCGGTGCCCTTCGGTGAAGGGAATCAGTCGATCGCCGCGCCCGTGGAGTAGCCGAGTCGGCATTTGGATGCGAGCGAGGTCGTCTGCCGGATCCAAGAGGGGCTCCGCGCGCCGACACGTCTCCGCCAGCTGCATCGCCATGCGCCTGCGCTGCTCGGGCTCCGCGTGGGTCTCGTGCGACGGGATCGCGAAAAGCCCGAAGAGGTCGCGCCGCCGTTCGGGTAGCGCGGCCCTGAGCTCCTCGATGAGCCCATCGTGGCGCGGGTCCCAAGCGGGGATCCGCTGACCACTCGAGGCGTCGGCGAGGCGATGGAGTGCGGCCGCGACGTCGTCGGCATCCTCGTAGCCATCGACTTGCGTCAGATAGTTGCTACCGACCACCCAACCTCCGAACGGGTCTGGCCGCAGCCGATGGTCCACGCCGTCCCACTCGTGCTCGCCGGTCAGCGCGCACGTCATCGTGCGCTCGAGCGAGCAGTAGCCACCGAAGAGGGCGGCCCCTGCGATGTGGTTCGCCAGGTCCTCGCGGGCTGCCGCGACCGCCACCTGTGGCGCGCCGAAGGAGAAACCGATCAACCCGAATCGCTCGGACGCCACGTCCTTGCGGGTGCGCAGCACGTCGATGCATCCACGAAGTGTGGGGGCGACGACGCGGGGAGCCATCTCCAGGCGGCGCCACTCGGGGATCTCCGGGACGACCACCACCGCCCCGCTGGAAGCCAGCGCGTTCGCGAAGCGCACCAGCTGCGGGTGTTGGCGGCCCATGCGCGAGATACCGCCGAGCGCGATCCAACCGGCCAGCGGCGCGCGGGGCGCTCGCGGCTTGACCACCGTCGCGGGGAGCGTGATCCCGCTCCGGTCGAACTCGACGTCCTCACAGGTTACGTCGCCACCCGACTTCCAGCTGCGCACGTAGCGGGCGGTGCGAAGGGCGCCGCGCACTATCGGTCTCCTCGTGCCATCAGCTCTCCTGACAAAGAAGCGGGCCGCCCCGGGAAGACCCGGGACGGCCCGAACCGCTGGCCTGAGTGGCCGTGGGACTATGCCGCGACGACGTTCTCAGCCGCGGGGCCCTTGGTCCCCTGCACGACGTCGAACTCCACGCGCGTTCCCTCCGTGAGGGTCCGGAAACCCTCGGCCTTGATGGCGCTGTGATGAACGAAGCAGTCCTTGCCTCCGCCCTCCGGCGTGATGAAGCCGAAGCCCTTGTCATCGTTGAACCACTTCACGGTTCCCTTGGTACGCATCGTATGCGCTCCTTGGTTGTGCGAGTCGGAGCCACGTGATACGTACTGCCGACTGCCTTGTATGCGCGGTAACCCCGCGCGAGTGTGACCACATCGGTCACGAAATCGGATCGACAACTGTTGCCGAAAACTTCCGTGTAACAAAAAGGGCGGCGGTCTCCGAACTGGGACCGTCGCCCTGTTTCGAGATCTGGTTGGCCCCTATCGGGCCGTGCGGAAGCGTCGCAAAAGGGGGGGGCGGTGTCAACAGATGGGTCCGTGCGGTGATATTCGCCGCCTGGGTCGCCGCGCCCCTGTTCAGGCGAGCGTGAGCCCTCGGCGCCGACGTGTCGCCGAGCGGAAGCGAGAGATCAGCGAGCGGGTCCCGGGAAGAGGATTCCGCGCAACGCCGCCGCATCGGCCGGCAGCTCGGCACCCCCCGTCGGATATTGGTTCTGCCGGAGAAAGTAGGCGAGGATGTCCGCGTACTCCTGCGGGGTCAATCCGCCGGGGTCGCCGTCCGGCATCATCGTGGAGACGAACTCGTACATCTCGCCGACGGCGCGGCCCGCCCAAATCCGCTGGAAGATCGGGCCCGAGAACTCGCTGACGGCGTGGCAGGAGGCGCAGGACTGCTGGAAGTCCTGCTGCCCCCGCGTAGCCTGCTCTCCGGTATAGACTCCGGCCAGGACCGTACGTGCGCTGGCCGCGCCCCTGGAGGTATCGGCCGCCGGGCCCCCATCCGCCCCGCTGAGGCCACTCGCCGCCGAGGCGCACCCAGCGGCCAAGACACCGAGCGCGATCGCGGCGACCCTCACGGCAGCGTCAGCGCCACGAGCGCCCCCGGATGGTTCGCGTGTATGCTTCCTACCTGCACGACGATGTACTGCTTGCCTTGGTGCATGTAGGTCATCATTCCGTACTGCGCCGGCGCCGGCAGCTCGACGCTCGCCACGATCTCGCCCGTTCTCTTGTCGCGGGCTTCGAGTGTTGGCGTCCCGTCGTGGCGGATCTGCTGCGTCCCCTCGCTGAACGCCTGCGCCTGCATCAGCAGGCTGCCGGTCACCATCTGGATCGAGAAGCCAGACCCGCCAGTGCGCGGATCGCGGCCTCCCAGGGCCGGATGATTCCTCAGCTCATCCGGCGTCTCTCCGACCGGCTGGCTCCACCCCCTCCGGCCGGTGTTCAGGTCGACGCTGGAGAGGTGGTTGTTGATCGGCTTCCACACCGTCAGCCCGTCGACGGTCGGGAGTCGCGGCGCACCCGCGACCGGCGCCCACGCGACCACGGTCCGTCCGGTCGTCGGAGTCTCGTTCGGCGTCGCGCCGCCCTGATCGACGGTGGCATAGGTGGGATCGTCGACATCTACGCCATTCGTGGGTCCCATGTACCCGGTCGCGCTGCACGTCCGGCGGTGCGATGCGTACAGGATGCCGGTCTCCGGGTCCACGGTCGGCGGGTGCGAGACGACGTTGCCGGCACCTTGGCAGCCGACCTGGTTGATGAACTCGGTGTGCATGTGGTCGTACGGCAGCGGCGGCACGTAGAGCCCTCCCAGCCGAAACTCGCGGAGGATCTCCAGCGCGCGCTCCCGCACCTCGGGCGTGTAGTCGATGACGAACTCGTCCGTGATCCCGTCCAGGATGATCGGGTCGAGCGGCTCGGGCAGCGATGGATAGGGCTGCGTGGGCGAGGTGTAGTTGCCCGGCACCTCGGTCTGGATGACCGGCCGCTCGACGATCGGCCAGATCGGCTCACCCGTCCGCCGGTCGAATGCGAAGACGAGACCCTGCTTGGTGTTCTGCACCGCCGCGGGGATCCGCCGCCCGTCGACGTTCAGGTCCAGCAGCATAGGCGGATAGGGCAGGTCGTAGTTCCACTGGTCGCTGTGGTGGATCTGGAAGTGCCACCGCCGCTCGCCCGTGCGTACGTCGAGCGCGAGCACGCTTCCACCGAACAGGTTGTGACCTGGCCGATGCCCGACGTACGACTGGATGGTCGACGCGTTCGTCACGAGATAGACGATGCCCAGCTCCGGGTCGGCAGACGCGCCCGCCCACTGCCCGACGTTCCCCGACCAGGCCCAGGCGTCGTTCTCCCAAGTGTCGTGCCCGAACTCACCCGGCCGCGGAATGACGTGGAACTTCCACAGGAACTCACCCGTCGCCGCGTCGAACCCCATGATGTCGCCCGGCACGTTTTCGATGCGCGTCTGGCCATACCCGGGCTGGTGCGAGTTGAGCACCACGATCACGCCGTTCACCACGATCGGCGGCGCAGAGCTGGTGATCATGCCCAGCTCCCTTGGGATCCCGTAGTTCGGGTCGTACGTGCCGCCCGCTGCGACGTATTCCCGCCAGGGACCCCAGTCAGCCAGCAGGTCCGGCAGCAGGTCGACCACACCGGTTTGGCCGAAGCCCTCGAGGGGGACGGGCTCGCCCCAATCTTCGAGCGGACGCCCGGTCTCGGCGTCCAGTGCCCAGAGGAAGAAGCCCGGCGACGTGAAGTAGATCACCCCGCGGCCGTTCAACTCGCCGTACGCCACTCCCTTGCCGTACGCCTGCCGCGGCGAGCGCAGGAAGCGGATGGTCTCGGGCTCGCGGAACGTCCATAGAGTCTCGCCGGTCGCCGGGTCGATGGAGACGACCTGCCGCCGCGTTCCGCCCGCCAGCGAGTACAGCTTCCCGTCCACGTAGATCGGGGTCGAGCGGAAGAAGTAGTAGGGCGTGCTGTTGAAGTTGTCGCTCCGCCAGGTCCAGGCGACCTGGAGGTCGGCGAAGTTGCTCGCGTCGATCTGGGTGAGCGGCGACGATCGGGTCGCGCCCGCGTCGCCGTTGGGATAGCGCCATTCACCGTTCTCGGTCCCGGGGAGGCGCTGGGCGGAGGCCGTCGACGCCAGCGCGGTCGCGGCGAGGGCGACGAGGAACAGCACGATCGAGGCGGCGCGCGGCGGGAATCGGAGAGTCGTCATCGGAAGAAGTCCACTGGGTTGTCAGGACGGGGCGAGCGGGGAATCTGCGCCCTTCGACCCGTTCCGGCTACGCACGGGGGCCTGCCGGGTCGTGGGTCAGCGAATTGGCCGACTACCGTCCGTGCGGGGTCGCGACGGCGACTCCCGTCGTGGGCCCAACCTGACATGGCGATGTCCCAACCCGTGGTGCAGATTCCGCGTTGCAGGCCCTCCACTACTCCGCGCCGATGACCACGGACGAATACTCGACCCTGATGGACTTCCTCGCGACGCGTTTCGCGAGGATGGACGCCAGGTTCGACGCCATCGAGGCCCGGCTGGCGCGCATGGAGGCGCGCCAGGACGTGATGGAGGCGCGCCTGGAGGCGATGGAGGCGCGTCAGGAGGCTATGGAGGCGCGTCAGGAGGCGATGGCGGCGCGCCAGGAGGCGATGGCGGCGCGTCAGGAGGCGATGGCGGCGCGTCAGGAGGCGATGGCGGCGCGCCAAGAGGAGATGGAGGTGCGGCTCAGCCGCGCCGAAGTGCTGTGGGAGTCCATGCGTGACGACATTCGTCGAGTTGCCGAGGGTGTGATGGCCGTGAACGAGCGCCTCGACCGGCGCTTCGACGAGATCCAAGTGCGCTTCGATCGGTTCACGGTCGATTTCGGCACGGTGCAACTCGACCACGGGGCTCGGATCGAGGCGCTCGAGCGCCACCGGGGACGGCGCGGGCGTCGAGGTTGACCCTCGGCGCCTCCGCCCTAGCTTACTCCCCCGGCGTTGGGGAGTCGTCCACCCCGCGCTACGCCTCGCTAGCTCAACTGGCTAGAGCAACTGACTCTTAATCAGTAGGTTCGGGGTTCGAGTCCCTGGCGGGGCACTCGGTACACGGAGGCCGGAAGCTCAGGAAGCACCATGGGTTTCCGGCCTTCGTGTTGATGCCCGCGAGGGGCGCGACGGCCTCATGTGCGCAGTGCTCGAATTCGCTCTGCTACGGTGGAGCGGATGCGTGCGTCCACGCCTTTCACGGCGGCGAGGCGTTCGGCCAAGGTGGTGGCGTTCACGAGTCGGCGCGCCACCAGCGCCCCACAGAAGTCGACATCCTTGGGACGACTGGCGATCGACTTTGCGATCCAGGGGTCGTGGACATCGAGGCACATCGCGCGAACGCCGTTCGTCGCCTCGGTCTCGAAGGTAACGAGGCGGTCGCGCCACCCATCGGGCAGTGTCGCGGTCCTTTCGGTGACCCCTTGCGCGTAATATCCGAAAGTCTCGTGAAACATCGACGCTTCTCCAATCGAGCCGTCCAAGAGATCGGCCATCCGGCCGTCGGGGTCTCCGGCAAACGCAACGTCGACCTCCACGGAGCGAACTGCTTCCTCAGGCAGATCGTCCTCGAGGGAGCCATGGAGCGCTTGGCTCCCGATGACGATGAGCTCGTTCACCCCCAGCACGGCGCCGGCCGCTCGAATGGCGTGCTCGAACTCGTGGCGCGTCATCCGCCGCGCTCCGCCTCGGCACGCGAGAACTCGCGGTACACGCGAGCCCGCTCGACCGCCGTGAGGATTCCGGCGAAGGGCGTCACGTGACGGAGCTCGCGCGCCCACGGATCGCGGTCGGTCAGGAACGACACCAGAGCATCCGGGGGCCGCTCGAGGAGCACCTTCCACTCCCGCAAGAACGGTGACGACCCCGCTGAGCCGGCGAGCATGAGATCGAGCGTTCTCTTCGCCTTTGCGACGACGCCTTCGGGATCGCAGCGGAGCCGATCGGCGATCGCCTGGTGGAGGGCGAGTGATCGGCGCTCCTCGCGCGTCATGGGAGGGTGATACTCGACGGTGGCCTCGAGGCCGACGGACTCGGCGAGCCGCTCCACAGTTGCCATGGTCGGGCTCTTCCGACCCGCCTCATAGGCCGCGAGAGCGGGTTGGGACGTCCCGCCGGCCTTCGCCAACGCGGCTTGGGTCATTCCCGCCATGCGCCGGAGCGCACGAATCGGACTCATGGCTCAAAATATCCGATCGGATATGTCGGGCGCCAGGCCCTTCCTCGAGCGGTTGCGCGTGCGGCCGCCGGCCTCGGAGGCGTTGGCCAGGAACGTCTCGAGGTGGTGCTGCACGACCTGGTAGAGCGGCGTCCGCGTCGGCCGCCCGGGACGGTAGACGTTCGGCGCGAGCCTGTGCCAGGGCGGCGTGGCGCGCGGGCGAGGGTAGGGCCTTCGCGGCGTCCATGCCGAAGAATTGTCCAACTTTTAGTTTGACATTTCTTAAACATCAGTTATACTCAAAGCACATCCTCATCTACTCAGGAGTGCTCTCCATGGAAGCCCACCGCCCGGTGCAATCCCGCGGCATCGCTGGCACCCGCGCCTTCCCCATCGACGTCGGCCGCGGCCTGATCCTCCTGGCCGCCGGCCTCTCGTTCTTGCTCTCGGTCTACCTGTTCTTCTCCGGCAACCCGGAGCAAGGGATCTTCGTCGGCATCTGGGTGCCGTCCATCCTCTCCGCCGGAACGCTTCTGATCGGAGGGCCCCGTGGATAACGGCGACCTGCTCGTCTTCGGCTGCGTGGTGACGTTCATCGCCGTGGCCGGTGCCTACACCATCCTGCTCGAGAGTTTCGCGGTCTCCAGGCGGGCGGAGCCCGTCGCGGTGGAGGCGAACCGCGCGGACGTGGCGGGCCGGCCGCTCGCGACGCACGACGAGCGCAGGTAGGGGACGACGGACATGGATGCGGCTCTCGACCGAGCATCGGAGCTCGTGCGCGCTCGTCTAAGGGCCGCAGGTGAGCGGTTTCACGCGAACGACAACATCAGCGCCTACGTCGAACCGGGGGAGCTGGACCTCATCCAGGCCGAGGTCGCAGCTCATCTCCGCGAGGCCTTGCGCGCCCTCGTCATCGACATCGAGAACGACCACAACACGCGGGACACCGCCGACCGAGTGGCCAAGATGTTCGTTCGCGAAGTATTCGCGGGACGGTACGCGGCCGCTCCGGGAGTGACCGAATTCCCGAACGTGTCCGGGCTCAACGAGCTCATGATCGTCGGCCCGGTCACGGTGCGCAGCGCATGCTCTCATCACCTCTGCCCGATCATCGGACGCGTCTGGGTCGGCGTCATGCCCAACGAGAGCTCGGCGCTGATCGGGCTCTCAAAGTACGCGCGGCTGGTCGAATGGATCATGACCCGCCCGCAGATCCAGGAAGAGGCGATTGCTCAGCTCGCCGAGCTGCTGCAAGAGAAGATGCGGCCGGATGGGCTTGCCATCGTGATGGAGGCCGACCACTACTGCATGCAGTGGCGCGGCGTCAAAGACATGGATTCCAAAATGACCAACAGCGTGATGCGCGGATCGTTCCTCAGGGACGCCAACTTGCGGAGAGAGTTCCTCGCGCTGCTCGCCAGCCAGAAGGGAGGGCGCTGATATGCTCGTCAGACTCGTCTACGCGAGTCGGGCCGCGGAGCCGATGACGGCCAAGATGCTGGATACGGTCCTCCAGCAGTCGCGCGGCTACAACCAGTCCCGGGGGATCACCGGGGTCCTGTGCGCCCACGAGGCCGGCAACAGCTTCCTACAGGTGCTCGAGGGCTCACGCGAAGAAGTCAATCGACTATACAACAAGATCGTGCGGGACGACCGTCACACGGACGTGCTGTTGCTCGGGTATGCCGAGATCGGCGAGCGACGCTTCTCCAGCTGGCGCATGGGGCGAATCGACCTCAAGCAGGTGAACCCGAGCACACTGCTCCGCTATTCGGAGCGCGCCGAGTTGGACCCGTCGACGCTGTCGGCGGAGAGGGCCTTGGCGTTGCTCGAGGAGTTGATCACGACCGTCGCGGGTTGAACGAACGTTCGCCCGGATGGTGACTCGGCGGTCTATCTTCATCCGGTTCCTCAGCAGGATCTATGGGTGAACTTCGGCACGGGGAGGTGCCCGAGCGCGTGAAACAGGGCGATTTCCAGGGCTCGGAAGGTGCGGAAGCCGTACGCCTTTCTGGTAGTGACTTTCAGCTTGTTGTTGAGGCCTTCGACGGCGGCCGCTGAGATCTCGCCGCGAGCTCGGAACCAGTTGAGCAGCAAGGGTCGGTGATTGCGTAGCATGCGGGCTACGCGCTTCATGGGCTCGATCCTGGAGCGGATCGCACGGCTGCACCAGCCGTCGAGGAACTTGCCGGCCCAAGCGGGCGAGACGTACTGCCAGAAGAGTTGGAAGTCTTCCTTCAGCAGATAGGCACGCACGGTTCTGAGGTTGTAGCGCAGGAGCTCGGCAAGCTTGACCTCCTGGCTATCGGTGAGGTTCTCCGGACGCTTGAGAAGGCAGAAGCGCGTGCCCGTGAGGACGGGCTCGTAGCCCGTGGCCTTGAGGCGCTTTGCTTCCTTGGCGCGCACCTCGTCGATGGCCATGCTCAGGTGGGCCATGATGTGGAAGCGGTCGAGGACTTGGACGGCGTCGGCGGCCTTGCGGGCGATCACCTTCAGGTACGGCTGCCACATGTCGGTGCAGATGAAGTGGAGCCCGGCGCTGCGCTCTGGGCCGAACCAGCGGAAGAACCGGAGCAAGGTCTTGGCCTTCCGGTCCTGGCCGACCCAAAGCAGGCGCCGCACGCCGGCGTCGATCTGGTAGACGACCGTGAGGAACTTGTAGCCCCTGCGCCAAAGTACCTCGTCAATGCCGATGGCCCGGATACCCCCGAGGTCGCGCTGTGCCAGGCCCCACGTCACGGCCATCTCGACCGAACGGAAGACCCGCTCCCAGGTGGTCTGGAACGCTTCGGACACCTCCGACCAGCTCATCCGCTTGGCCCAGCGCGCCAGAAACCACGCGTAGGTTGTCGTCGCCTGGCTCTTGCCGTTCACCCACGGCACCTTCTCCACGACCACCCCGCACGTCTGGCAATCGACGCGACGCATCGCGTACACGAAATAGACGGGGATTCCCCAGAGCGGAACGCACTCGAAGCGTCGAGGGCTCAGTGTGTCGTAGCCGGGTCTGCGACGGCCGCATCCCGAACACATCGGCCGACCGTTCGCTCGAGGTCGCAGCTCCACGTCGAGGGCCGGCCTGCCCACCTGCTCGTACAGCCGCACTTCTTCGTAGACGAACGACCGGTGCCTCTCGACACGGTTGAGGATAGTTTTGAGCTGCATCCTGTCGGGGGGCGTGGTGTTGATGGGTCTTCGAACAACCACATCGTACCACGAACCCCGCAGGGTGCGCTCCCCGCCTCCACCCCCACGCCGCGCCTCTCTACCTACTCCGCTCTACCCACAGATTCCACGGTAGAACCG
>VGVR01000015.1 GCA_016873995.1 Gemmatimonadota bacterium | reverse complement strand
CCGGGCCGCTGCTCGCCATCCGGCGCGCAGTCTGGCGGCTTCAGTGGAGCACGGGGTTCATGGGTTATGCGCTGCTGCGATACATCCTGACCGGCGAGGCGCCCGACTTCCCGAGAACACTCATCCGCTTCGAGTCCCGCTGGTCGACGGTAACTCTTGGGTCCACGCCCCCCGTGTTCGGGGCCGTTTCACGCTCCATTGTGCACCTCACAATCCAGGCGTCCGACGTCTCAGACGCGGAACTCCGAAGTGTCGCGCGATCGGTTGTGAAATTGCTCGGCGGACGTGAGAGAGTCCGCCTCACTGACGACGACCTCCGTCTCCGGCGGATCGTGCACGAGCTGGGGCATGCGACCGCGGAGGCGCCCTGGTCACTCTCCGGCTTCTGGGGAGAGGTCGCGAAGAAGTGGAAGACGGAGACCCGAAAGAAGCTCACAGCGCGCACGCTGAGCGATCGCTACAGGCGATTCCTCAAGCGCGAGCCCAACGCCTCCGGCGTGAAGGTGACAACGCACTCGCCCCAACCAGTGGAGGACCCCGATGGCGAAGCGTAAGAAGTCCTGGTCGAAGAACCTCGAGGAAGCCGGCGTCCGCATTCGGATCTACGAGCGCCCCACCTCGAGCGCCGTTTGGTACTCGATCGTGGCCGAGGGCCGGAAGGTGCGTCGCTCCCTCGAGACGAGCGATCGCCAGCTCGCGCAGGAACGCGCGCGCGCGATCGCGCAGGGGGTCGCACGCGAGCGGATCAGCGGCGCAGACGTCCACCGCGGCCTGACGCTCGGTCAGGTGTTCGCGGCCTACCGTCGTCACCACGTGCCCACCCTCGAGCCGTACAGGCAGAGCTACGCCCGCCGCTACGTGGAGATGTTCACCGCGGCCTGGGGACCGGACCTCCTGGTGGCCGACGTCGATCAATCCCGCGTCGACCTCTACGTGTCCGGCCGCCGCTCGCTCCAGGTGTTGCCCCCGGGGCTGAAGCCCCGTGAGGACGGGAAGCTCCGTCGCGGCGGTCGCGAGGCGAAGCCGCCCCGGGACGGCACGCTCCACTCCGACTTCGTATGGCTGTCCAGCGTGTTCAACTGGGCGTGCGGCCGGAAGGAGGGCGGACGCCGGCTCCTCGCCGAGAACCCCCTTCGTGACGTCACTTGGCCCAAGGAGCAGAACGTCCGTCGCCCCGTCGCGCGTCACGAGCGGTTCGTGGAGACGATGAAGCACGTCGAGGCCGTCGACCCCGTGGGGCGCCTCGCGTGCATCCTGGAGCTCGCGCGCTGGACGGGCCGGCGGGAGTCTGCAATCTGCGGCCTTCGCGCGTCGGACCTCCTGCTCTCGGAGGGGCGCGTCCTGGAGGCGCTCGCCGGGGCCGGTATGGACGAGGCGCTCGCTCAGTACATGCCCAACGGCGCGCTTCGGTGGCGCGACGAGGACGACAAGATGGGCCTGCTCTTCATCTCGCCGATCAGCCGCCAGGCCCGCGCCGCGCTCGACGCCTACCTCGCGCGGAACCCACGTCTCGGCGACGTCGTGCTCTTCCCCTCCCCCGCGAAGCCCGATCAGGCGATCAGCCGTCACCTCGCCGCCAAGTGGCTCATTCGGGCGGAGGAGCTCGCCGGACTTCCGAAGCTCGAGCGCGGGACGTTCCACCCCTACCGCAGGCTATGGGCCAGTCAGCGGAAGTCCTTCCCGGATCGAGACGTCGCGCACGCGGCAGGCTGGAAGGACACGCGCAGCATGAAGCTCGCCTACCAAGCTGCGGATCCGGCCACAGTGCTCCGCGTCGTCGAGCACGTCGGGTAGAGGCACCTCGCCGTGCAAGGCTGACTGCTCCGAGACACATTCGGGACACAGTCACCGCGAAAGAGAAGCGCCGCAGGGGTCGAAACCCTTGCGGCGCTTGGCTTTTCCAGAGCGGGAAACCGGACTCGAACCGGCGACCCCAACCTTGGCAAGGTTGTGCTCTACCAACTGAGCTATTCCCGCAACGTGTGGAGTCGAAGGTAGGCCCACGGTGGGGGGCGGTCAATGCCGTTTTCAGGCCCTTTCCCGCGTACCTGCAGGCCCCGGAAGTCCTTATGTTTCGCGGCCGATCGCACCCTCGCTGGGGACGCTATGCGCCGCACTCTGCCCCTCGTCGCGCTGCTCGCCCTCGCTTGGGGCGAGGCGTCCGCGCAGGTGCTGGACGACGCGTTGGTCCCCCGCGGGCACGCCCGCTTCGAGATCTCTCCGGTCTTCACGAGCTGGGATGCGCGCTTCGGCCGCGCGGCTTCCGGTGAGAACCGGCGTGAGCCGCTCGGCGAGGACCTGACGAGCTCCTCGGCTCACACGCTCTTTCCCGGCGCTGCATCGCTTCACGCCGCAATCGCTGCGATGTCGGGCACCGCGAGCTACTCGCCGGTCTTGGGCGAGGCACAGGCGCGCGTCACGCACGACATCACGCGCGTGGAGTTCGGCGGGCACATCGGCGTGTTCGACTGGCTCACCGTGGGCGCTGTGCTCCCCTGGACCCGCACCCGCACCAGCC
The DNA here is from genome assembly GCA_016873995.1 of Gemmatimonadota bacterium. Classification (GTDB taxonomy): domain Bacteria; phylum Gemmatimonadota; class Gemmatimonadetes; order Longimicrobiales; family Gaopeijiaceae; genus UBA2982. The sequence goes on along the minus strand of VGVR01000015.1, from coordinate 70,791 downwards.
TCGACGCCTACTTCCGACCGGATACGCTTGCGGGTGACCTCGGCCGTAATCCGACGACGACCAACGCCGTGGGCGTTTCCTCCTTCTTGAGCGCGCTCAGCTCGGCGCGGACGGCCTCCGCATCGAGCGCGAGCGCGATCTGCGCGGGCTCCCCCGGGAGCGGAGCCTGCACCAGCGCACAGGCACTCGCGAATCGAGCCTCGAGATTCCACGCCTCCGCGGTTTCCGCATACGGAGCCTCTGCGTTCTTCCCCGCGGTTTCGACCGCGACGGCAACCGCGCTCACGCAGGCCGTGATCTCGCTGTCGGCGGACCTGATCGCGGCGGGGCTGGGTGGCATCGCCCCACCGATGCCGTTTGCAAACGAACGGGTGAGTGAGCTGAGCTTCTGGTCGCTCCCCACAGGAGCGGAATCCGGTGTGCAGGCCTCGCAGCCGCTGGGAAGCGTGAAGGGGCTCTGGCACGCGGGTGACGTCGAGGTCTCGGCCACGGTGCGCCTGTTGGAGGGCGAAGTGCGGCGGGAGCCCGACGCTCCTGCGAGCCTCACATACCGTCTGCTGGCCACGGCGCTCGGCCGCCTCCCCACCGGGCAGATCGACAGCGTCGACGTGCTCCTCGACGTCGGCACGGGCGACGGCCAGGCCGACCTCGAGGGCCGTCTGCTCGGCCAACTCACGCTGGGGCGGCACCTCGGCCTGCAGCTCGGCGGTCGCTACGGAATCCAGCGGCCGCGCACGCTTCTCCGCCGCGTGGCGGCTCCCGAGGTCGTTCTCTCGGCGGGCTCCACCCGCCACCTGGTCGAGTGGACGCCGGGCGCGTACTTCGGCATGGAGATCTCGCCCGTATGGCGCGTCTCGAACGAGCTCTCGATCGCTGGGGAGTACCGAGCGTTCCGGAAGTACCGCGACAGCTACGAGCTCGCGGATGCCTCGAGCGGCGCCTCGGTCGACCCGGCGGTCTTGGAGGTCGAAAGCGGCGTCACGGTGCACGAGGTCGGCGGGACGCTCCGCTACGACACGCTGGCGCGCTGGCTCGCGGAGGGGGTCCGCCCGCTGCAGGTGAACCTGCGCATCGTGCGAGCCGTGGCCGGTGGCGGGGGCCAGACACCCGTCACGACACAGATCGAGTTCGGCGTGCGGCTCTTCCGGAGGGTTTGGGGCCCGAGCTAGCTCCGAGCAGCTCGCGGGCGTGCTCGCGCGACGTCGCGGACTCGGGGTCTCCGCCGAGCATGCGAGCGATCTCCTCCACGCGCGACTCCCCGGTGAGCAAGCGTACCGCGGCCGCCGTGACGTCGTGGTCGGCTCCCTTCTCTACCAAGAGATGGTGGCGGGCGCGCGAGGCCACTTGCGCCAAGTGCGTGACCACGAACACCTGATGGCGAGTGGCCACGTCAGAGAGCTTGTCCGCCACCGCGCCCGCGACGACGCCGCCGACACCGGCGTCGATTTCGTCGAACACGAGCACGGGCACCGCGTCCACCTCGGCGAGCACGGACTTGAGCGCCAGCATGATGCGCGACAGCTCGCCCCCGCTGGCGATGCGCGAGAGCGGCATCGCCTCGAAGCCGCGGTTCGGCGATACCAGGAACTCCACGCCTTCGGCGCCGCCGGCCGAAATGGCGCCCGGTGACACGAGTCCGACCTCGAACGACGCACCCGGGAGGCCGAGGTCCGGGAGAACCGCGGCCACCGCCGCACCGAGCCTCTCCGCTGCGGCGACTCTGAGACCCGTGAGCGCCGCGGCTACACCCTCGAGCTCTGCACGCGACTGTTCCATGTGTCGCTTCAGGAGCCCGAGGTCGTGGTCGGCATCTTCCACGGCGGCCAACTCAGCCCGTACCCGCTGCGCCGTGGCGAGCACGTCTCCCAGCTCAGGACCATACTTCCGCTTCAAGCGAAAGAGCTTGTCGAGCCGCTCCCGCACCCGCTCCAGGCGCAGAGGGTCGTGCTCCATTTCGCTCGCGTAGTCGCCGGCACGCCGCCCGGCCTCCTCCACGGCCACGCGCGCCTCGTCGAGCCTTGCGATATCCGCCGCGAAGCCGGGGTCGAATTGCGCGAGCCGCTCGAGCGTGCGGCGCACGCGCGCGATGCGGTCCGCCACCGAATCGTCCGCAGCGTACAATGCGTCGTGCACGGCCTCCGCCCCTTGCACGAGGTCGGCCGCGTGCTCGTGCCGGCGCGCCTCGGCCTCGAGCGCGACGTCCTCGCCCGGCTCCACACGCGAACCATCGATCTCGTCGAGCTGGAAGCGCAAGAAGTCCGCACGCGTTTCGATCTCACGGACCCGTTCCTCGCGCTCCTCCAGGGCGAGCCGCTGGGCCTCGACGTCGGCGTATGATGCCGCCACTCGCGCCGCCATTTCCGTCGCACCGCCGAACGCATCGATGATCGCGCGCTGATCGCGCGAGCGGAGCAGCGTCTGATGCTCATGCTGGCCGTGCAGATCCACGAGCACGTTGCCGAGCTCGCCCAGAGCGCCCGCGGTAGCGGGAGAGCCGTTGACCCAGGCCCGGTTGCGGCCCGCGGCCGCCACTTCGCGCCGCAGGATCAGTAGTCCCTCCTCCGACCGAAACCCCTGCTCCTCCAGCAGTCGGCGGACCTCCGGGAGCCCAGACACGTCGAACACGGCCTCGACGGTCGCGCGCTCCGCGCCCGTGCGCACTACGGTGGACGACGCGCGCTCGCCCAGCAGGAGCCCGAGCGCGCCCACGATGATCGACTTCCCCGCCCCGGTCTCGCCGGTGAGGACGTTCAGCCCCGGGCCGAGCTCGAGGACGAGATCGTCCACCACGGCGTAGTCACGGATGCGCAGCTCGACGAGCATACGGCAAGCTAGAGACCCTGGTTGGGGACCTACAATGCCTGGCTGGGCCCCATTTGCGTCGTTTGGGATGCGCGGCCGCCCGCCCGCCCGCCCACCCGCCCGCGTCCCGCCGACCTCCCGCCCTACGCTCGCTCCGGGAGCCGGGCTGCCCAGTTCAGCTTCCGGCGCATGGTGCTGAAGAAGGTCTGCCCAGGGAGCCGAACGAGCGCGACCGGTGTGGCTTCGCGGGCGACCACCACCGCTTCGCCCGCCCCGAGCGCTCGCTCCACCTGGCCGTCCACGCTGACCTGATGGCCCGCGGCCAGGTGTGGCGAGCTCACCCGTATCTCGGCGGATGCTGGCATGACCAGGGGGCGTACGGCGAGGGAGTGCGGGCAGATCGGCGTCACCACGATGCAGTCCACGCCGGGCACCAAGATCGGTCCGCCCGCCGACATCGAATAGGCGGTCGAACCGGTGGGCGTTGCCAGGATCACTCCGTCCGCCGCGAACGTCCCGACCTCCTCCCAGCTGCCACCACTCCCCACCTGGAGAGTCAGTGGAGTGACTCGCACAGCACCCGAGGTGTGCACCACGATGTCGTTGAGCGCAAAGAAGTTAGCACCGCCCGTATCACCCTGACTTTCGATACGTCCGCGCAGCGCAAACCGATGGTCGAGGAGCGCCTGACCGGCCATGACCCTTCCCAACCCTGCCTCCAGGTCGGCGTCGGGAAACGCCGTCAGAAAGCCGAGGTGTCCCAGGTTCACGCCGAGCACCGGAATGCCCGTGCCGACCACCGAACGGGCCGCGCGCAGAAGCGTGCCGTCGCCCCCCAAGGCGATCAGGAGGTCGAACTTCTCCCGGCTCACCTCGAGCGCGACCTCCCCAGCCGACCGCCGCGCCTCCAGCCGCTCGACGGTCACCGCTACGGACCGTTGTTCCAGCCAGGCGCGAACCCGAGCCAACGCGGCCTCGATTTCGGCGGTGCGCTCGCGCAGCACCACCCCGACCCGCTTGATCGGGGCCTCGAGCCGGACCGCCCCGGAAACGGTCACGCGCGCTCCAGCTGCGCGCCGCGCCCGACGAGCTTGCGCACCCGATCCGCGATTCCGGCGGGATCGAGCCCGGCCTCCTCGAGCAGCCCCGCGCGGGAGCCGTGCGCCACGAACTCATCGGGCAATCCGGCGGCTGCCACTCGAGGCGCCGTGCGCAGCTCGATGGCATCGATCTCTCGCGCTATGAACGCCCCGAACCCGTTCGAGACCTGTCCTTCCTCCAGCGTGAGCACCGCCGGATGGCTGCGCACCATCTCGTCGAGCACGTCGTGGTCGTACGGCTTCAAGAAACGGCAGTTCACCACCGTGCAGCGGACGCCCTCGGCGCTCAAGATGTCCGCCGCCTTCATCGCCTCGAGCACCATGGTTCCCGTCGCGAGCAAGACGCAGTCGGAGCCGTTGCGCAGGATCTCCCACGTGTACGGCTCGACCGGCGGAATCTCCTTCAACGGCGGCACCGACGTGGGTACCTCGGCGCGGGGCCAACGCACGCTCCACGGTCCATCGCCCTTTTCCGTGGCGAGCCGGAGGAGCGCCAACATCTCCGCACCGTCCTTGGGCGCGGTCACGGTCATCCCCGGAACCGCGAGCATGTAGGCGATGTCGAGCGTGCCGTGATGCGTCGGGCCGTCTTCACCGGCGATGCCCGCGCGATCCATGCCGAACACGACGGGGAGGCCCTGGAGCGCCACGTCGTGCACGATGTTGTCGTACGCGCGCTGGAGGAACGTGGAGTAGATCGCCACGATCGGCTTGATGCCCTGCGTCGCGAGCCCCGCCGCGAACGTCACGCCGTGCCCCTCGGCGATGCCCACGTCGAAGTAGCGATCGGGGTGCGCCTTCTGGAACATGTCCGTCGAGGTACCGTCGGGCATCGCCGCGGTGATGGCGACCACGCGCGGGTCGGCATCCGCCAGCTCGATGAGTCCCTTGCCGAAGACCTTCTGGTATCGCGGGAGTCCACCCGACGACTGGGTGCCCTTGCCCGTGACCTTGTCGAAGGGCCCCGACGCGTGCCACGTCCACGGGTAGTCCTCGGCGGGCGTGAACCCTTTCCCCTTCCGGGTCAGGGCGTGCACCAGGATCGGCCCCTTCATGTCTCGTACGCGCGAGAAGGTCTCGACGAGCTGCTCCACGTCGTGGCCGTCCACCGGCCCGACGTAGCGGAAGCCGAGCTCCTCGAAGATGATGCCGGGCGTGAGCATGTGCTTCACGCTCTCTTCCAGCTTCACGGCGACTTCTCCCGCGACGTCCCCGAGTGACGTGGGCGCGCGGTGCAGGATGTCCCGCACGAGTCCGCGCACTTTGTTGTAGGCCGGGTTCGTGATCACACCCGTGAGGTACTTGTTCATCGCGCCCACCGCGGGCCCGATCGACATGTCGTTGTCGTTCAGCACCACGATGAAGTCGCGGCCCGAGTGTCCGGCGTTGTTGAGCGCCTCGTAGGCGAGCCCGCACCCCATGGCGCCGTCGCCGATGATCGCGACGACCTTGAAGGACTCCTTGTTCAGGTCGCGGCCGACCGCCATGCCCCACGCCGCAGATATGGACGTCGCCGCGTGACCGGCCCCGAACGCGTCGTATTCGGACTCGTCGCGCCTGAGGAAGGGCGCCAGCCCGCCGCGTGTGCGGATGGAGGGGAGCCGCTCGTTCCGGCCGGTCAGGATCTTGTGGATGTACGCCTGATGCCCCGTGTCCCACACGAGCTGGTCGCGCGGAGTGTCGAACACGTAGTGCAACGCGACGGTCAGCTCGGCGACGCCCAGGCTGGCGCCGAAGTGCCCCCCTTTCTCGGACACCACGTCGATGTGCCGCTCGCGAACGTCGGCGACGACGCGGCGGAGGCTCTCGGGCTTCAGCCGGCGGAGGTCGCTCGGGTCATGGATACCGTCGAGCAGGGACAAACGGAGGGCTCCTTCGGGGCGTGGATGGGGTCCGGTAAAGATACCGGCACGGACCGTGCCGGACAGCCCGAACGGGCCGTCGGCGCTAGCTCTCGCGCTCGATCACGTAGGCGGCGAGCGCCACCAGGGCGGGCGCCCGGATGCCCGCCCCGGTCAGCGCCCGCACCGCGCGGTCGGCCTCGCCCTGCGCGAGGGCCCGGGCATTCGCGAGGCCGTGCAGCGACACGTAGGTCGACTTGCCCAGCGCCGCGTCGCTCGGGTTCTTGCCCAGCGTCTCGGCGGCCTGGGTAGCGTCGAGGATGTCGTCGGCGATCTGGAAGGCGAGCCCGATCGCGCGCCCGTACTCGTCGAGCGCGTCGACCAGCTTCGCAGGCGCGCCCGCCGCCAGCGCGCCCATGGTCAGGGATGCGGCGAGAAGTGCGCCCGTCTTGCGGCGGTGCAGATCGTCCAGCTCGGACGCGGACAGCGACCTGCCTTCTCCGAGCAGGTCGGCCCACTGGCCTCCCACCATGCCTCCGGCACCTGCCGCCTCGAGCAGCGCCTCGGCGACCGCACGGGTGCGATCCGGCGGGCAGCCGAGCGCGCGGCACGCGGCCCGTGCCTGGAGCCCGGCCGCCGGGATGAGCGCGGCGCCTGCCCGCATGGTCACCTCTTCGCCGTGCGCACGATGCGTAGTGGGCCGGCCGCGGCGCAACGCAGCGTCGTCCATGGAGGGGAGGTCGTCGTGCATGAGTGAGTAGGCGTGAATCAGCTCGAGCGCGACGGCGAGGTCGTACGCGGCGGGGCCCATCGATCCGCCGCACGCCTCGTAGGCCCGCACGCAGAGAATCGGCCTGAGGCGCTTTCCCCCACTCAGCACCCCATGCCGGACGGCCGCACGCAGATCCCCTCGAAAGTCCGCATCGAGCGCGGCCAAGGCGCGCTCCAGGGCGGCCTCGACGCGCACCCGTTCGGCCTCGAGGAGCGCCACCAGCTCGACTTGGGAGGCCGCGCTCGTCACCCTTCGCCGACGTCGAGCTTGCGGGTACGTCCGCTGGAGAGCAGCTCCTCCACGCGGAGCTCCGCGGCGGCGAGCACGCGCTCCGCCTCGCGCACGTGGGCTACACCCTCCTCGAACAGACGGAGCGCCTCCTCGAGCGGCACGTCGTCCGACTCCATACGGGCGAGAATCTCGTCGAGCCGCCGCAGGCGTGCCTCGAGCGGCACGTCCTTGGTATCGCGATCAGCCACGTTCACCTCCGTGCTCCTCGGATGGCCTCACTGCACCGACGGAGTCCGCCGCAACCATGCCGTCCGCGAGCCTCAAATGGAAACGGCTCCCCGCCGGCAGGTCGGTCACCGTGCGAACCACCTCCCCCACCGGGGTCGACGCCACCGCATACCCGCGGCGGAGCGTCGCGAGCGGGGAGAGCGCATCCAGGCGGCCGCCGAGCGTAGCGAGTCTGGCGCGTCTGCGCTCCACGCCCGACACCACCGACCGCTCCAGTCGTACCGAGCGCGTGTCCAGCGCCTGCCGCACCGGACCGAGCCGCCGTTCCACCGCGCGCTCCAGACGGCGCACGCGCTGCTCGACACCGGCGCGACGACGCTCGGTCGCTCCGCTCAAGGCGCGACCGAAACGCTCCGGCGCACGCCGCAGCGTCTCGAGCACGACGCTCGAGTCCGGCACCACCGCCTCGGCCGCGGCGGAGGGTGTGGGGGCCCGCAGGTCCGCCACCAGGTCCGATATGGTCACGTCGATCTCGTGGCCGACCGCCGACACCACCGGCACCGGGCACGCCACGATCGCGCGCGCGACGGGCTCATCGTTGAACGCCCACAGGTCCTCCACCGCACCCCCGCCCCGCCCCACAATGATCACGTCGGCGAGGCCACACTCGCCGAGGGCGTCCAGTGCGGCCGCGATCTCCAGTGCCGCTCCTTCGCCCTGCACCTTGGTCGCGCGCAGCACCACGCGCGTCCACGGTGCCCGCCGCGCCAGCACCGAGAGAATGTCCCGGAGGGCCGCGCCGTCCTTGGAGGTAACCACCCCCACGCAAGTCGGCATGCGCGGCAGGCGGCGTTTCCGCTCGGGCGCGAGCAGCCCCTCGGCTTCGAGCTTGGCGCGCAGCTTCTCGAACGCGAGGCGCCAGAGCCCTTCCGCGCCCTCGGCCTCCAGGCGGCGCGCCACGAGCTGGTAGTCGCCCTTGGCCTCGTAGAGCGTGAGCGCGCCGAACACGCGCACCTGCATCCCCTCTTCCGGGTCGGTGGGCAGCTGGCTCGCTTCGCGGGCGAACATCACGCAGCGGATCTGCGCCTTTTCGTCCTTGAGGCCGAAGTAGCAGTGTCCGGCGCGCGAGCGTGTCCAGCCCACGACCTCCCCACCCACCCAGAGAGGCTCGACACTCTGCTCCAGCAGGCCGCGCACAGCGCGGTTGACCTGCGAGACCGTCCAGACCTTCGGCCGCGGCGCGGTCGGCGAAGGTGCCGGACGAGCGTCGCTCCCCGCTCCGCCCTCGAACAGGTCGAGCTCCGGGTCCTGGTCGGCCACCGTCAGTTCCGCCGTCCCTCTAATGCGCGCTCCGCAGACGTCACCGTGTTGGCGAGCAGCATGGTGATCGTCATCGGCCCCACGCCTCCGGGCGACGGCGTGATCGCACCCGCGACGTCCTTCACCTCGTCGAAGAGCACGTCGCCGCAGACGCGGTAGCCCTTCTCGGCGTGCGGATCATCCACGCGGTGCGTGCCCACGTCGATGACCACCGCGCCCGGCCGCACCATGTCCGCCGTGATCGACTCCGGCCGTCCCATTGCGACCACGAGTATGTCTGCCGCGCGCGTCACCGCCCCGAGATCCTCGGTGCGCGAGTGGCACACCGTCACGGTCGCGTCCCCACCGCGACCCTTGCGGAGCAGCAGCGAGGCGAGCGGCCGCCCCACCAAGTTCGAGCGCCCCACGACCACGACGTGTTTACCCGCCGGATCGTGTCCGCTGCGCAGCAGCATCTCGACCACGCCGGCAGGCGTACAGGGCGCGAAGAAGTCGCCCGAGTCGGTGGCGAGCCTGCCCACGTTCATCGGATGGAACCCGTCCACGTCCTTCGACGGGTGGATCGTCTCGAGCACCAGGCCCTCGTCAACGTGCCCAGGGAGCGGAAGCTGCACCAGAATGCCGTGGATCCCGGGGTCGGCGTTGAGGCCGGCCACCATCCCGAGCAGCTCCGCCTCGTCGATGTCCGGCGCGAGGTTGATCTGGCGCGAGTGGAGACCCATCTCCTGTGCGGCCTTGTTCTTCATGCCGACGTACATCTGGGAGGCCGGGTTCGCGCCGACGAGCACCGTGGCCAGGCCAGGCGTGACGCCCTCCGCCTTCAGCGCTGCGATGCGCTCTCTCAGCTCCGCGCGGATGTGCTCACCGATGACGCGGCCGGAGATGATCTGTGCGGACATGCGCCTGGGGTTGGTGAGGGTCGCCGCCTCGCTGCGGGGGCCGGAAGATAACACGAGTGACGCCCCTCCTCTCGCTTCTTGCGGCCCTTACCGACGCTGGGATCACCGCCGCTGACCCCCGGCTCGCGAGGTGCTTCGGGCACCGCCGGTCCGACACGGAGGGCCAGGCACGGCGCGCCTGGCCCACCTCCGCTAAGGCGCGGACTCCGGGGGCACCCGGCCGCGCGTCGCCTGCTCGAACGCGTAGGCGAGCTCGATCAGGCGCGGCTCGCTGCACGCTTTGCCGGCGAAGCTTACGCCCATCGGCACGGGGAGCGGGTCGAACCCCTCCGGAAACTCGGGCGGGGGTGTAACTGCCACGCGCCGGAACGGCACGATGACCGTCGGATACCCCGGGCGGGCCGACAGGGCGGCGCCACTCGATCCCGGAAACAGGAGCGCGTCGAGGTCGAGCGCGTCCATGACTTCGTCGATGCCCCGCGTGCCGTTGAGCTCGATGTCTCGTGCACGGTCGGCCTCGTAGCGCTCGCGGTCGCCTCCCTCGAGCGAGAGCTCGTCCGCCGCGTCCAGTCGGGCCTGTCCATACTTGAGTGTGCCCGCTCGCTCGTGCGCCACGTTCCACTCGCGGAGCTCGGTCAGGGAAGCCACCGGGGCGCCGTCACCGAGCGTCGCGAGCCAGGCGTTGAAGTCGCGCTTCATGCCGTAGTCGAGGACGGAGCTCTGGACGGTCAGGACGTTCTGTGTCCGATCGGTGGCGAGCACGCTGGGAACGTCCGCGGGGTCGACTACGGTCGCACCTTGGGCGCGGAGCACCGCGATGGCCTCGTCCATGGCGGCGCGCCGCTCGGGCGCCAGACCTCCCGCCGCCTCGCTCTCCCCCGGGAGCCGTAGCGAGTCGTAGTAGAACGCACGCGGGATGCCGATGCGCGCGCCGCGCAGCCCATCCGTGCGCAGGAACTGCGTGTAGTCGCCCCCGGTCGGTGGGGTGCACCGCGTCGTGGCCGGATCATTGGCGTCGGGTGCGCCCTCGAGCACGCCCATGAGGATCGCCGCATCCGTCACCGTGCGTGCCATGGGCCCGGGCGTGTCCTGGTCAGCCGTGATCGGGATCACACCCCAGCGGCTGATGCGTCCCACCGTGGGTTTGATGCCCACCAGCATGGTGGCGTTCGCGGGGGAGAGGATCGATCCGGACGTCTCCGTGCCGACGTTCGCGGCCCAGAAGTTGGCCGCAGTGCCGATGCCCGAGCTCGATCCACCGGTGCCCATCACGGGTCGGCCGTCGCCCTGCTCCAGGCGTGGGTCGCGCCGCGGGTCGTACGGGTTCATGCCGTAGCCGCCGAGGGAGCTGTAATTGCCGGGCATTGCAACCGCGACGTAGTTGGCCAGCTCCGTCATCACCGTCTTGGCCAGAATGACCGCGCCCGCGTCGCGCAGGTGCTGCGTCAGCGTCGCGTCGTACGGCGGCACGTAGTCCTCGAACGCCAGCGCGCCGCCCGTGGTGGGCATGTCGGTCGTGTGGACGTTGTCCTTCAGCGCGACCGGGATGCCGTGCAGCGGGCCTCGCACGCGCCCGGCCGCCCGCTCCCGGTCGAGCGAGTCCGCTACCGCGAGCGCGTTCGGGTTCACGGCGATCGTGGCGTTGAGAAGCTCCTCGTACGTCGCGATGCGCAGCAGGTAGGCCTCCACGAGTCCGCGTGAGGTCACGCGTCCTTCCTCCAAGGCACGCTGCATCTCGGGGATGGTGGCCTCGACTACGGAGAACGCGGGCGCGTCGACTCCGCCGCAAGAGGCGAGGGCAACGAGCGCCATGACAAGAAGCGAGCGCGACGCCATGGTCCGCGATTACCTCGCGAAGTCGATCGCGCGCGTCTCGCGCACGACCACGACCTTGATCTGGCCGGGGTACTGCAACTCGCTCTCAATGCGGCGGGCGACTGCCTCCGAGATCTGCGCCATCTCGCCGTCGCTCACCTTCTCGGGCTCGACCATCACGCGGAGCTCACGCCCGGCTTGGATGGCGAAGCAACGCTCCACGCCGGGATGCTCCATGGCGAGCTCCTCGAGCTTCTCCAGCCGCTTCACGTATCCCTCGAACATCTCTCGGCGCGCACCTGGCCTGGAGCCGCTGATCGCGTCGGCGGCAGACACCAGGAACGTCTCGGCGAAGAAGTGCGGCTCCTCGTCGTGATGCGCCTTGATGGCGTTCAGTACGACCTCGCCTTCGTTGTGTTTCTTGCAGAGGCGATAACCCAGCTCGACGTGCGTGCCCTCGTGCTCGTGCGTCATTCCCTTGCCCACGTCGTGCAGTACTCCGGCTCGCTTCGCCGCTTGCACGTCGAGCTTCATTTCGGCGGCCATGTTGCCGGCGAGAATCGCCACCTCCTTCGCGTGCAGCAGCTGGTTCTGCCCGTACGAGGTGCGGAACTTGAGCCGCCCGAGCGTCTTCACGATCTCGGGGTGCACGTTGTGGATACCGAGCTCGTAGAGCACCTCCTCGGCCGCCTGCACCATCGACTGCTCGACCTCCTCCGCTGCCTTCGTCACCACCTCCTCGATGCGGCCCGGGTGGATACGCCCGTCCTCGACCAAGCGCTCGAGCGCGATGCGCGCGGCCTCCCGCCGTACGGGGTCGAAGGCGGAGAGCACCACGGCCTCCGGCGTATCGTCGATGATGACGTCGACGCCGGTAGCCTGCTCGAACGAACGGATGTTCCTCCCTTCGCGTCCGATGATGCGCCCTTTCATCTCGTCGGACGGGAGCTGCACCACCGCCACGGTCGTCTCGGCGGTGAGGTCGGCGGCCATCCGTTGGATTGCGAGCGCGACGATCTTACGGGCCTCCCGCTCGCCCTCGCGCTGCGCCTGCTCCTTGATCTCGCGGATGGAGTTCGCAGCCTCGGCGCGCGCGGTGTCGCGCATCGCCTCCATGAGCTCCTTCTTCGCGTCTTGGGGGCTCATGCCCGCCAGTTTGTGGAGGCGCTCTGTCACCTCTCCCCGCTGCGCCTCGACTCGGCCGGCCTCGACCTGAACCTCGGCCTCGCGGCGCTTCAGCACCCCGCCGCGCTCGTCCAGCTCGGCCTCGCGAGTGTTCAGGCGCTCGAATTGACGGTCGAGAGCGTCGGACCTCTCGGCCGCGCGGCGCTCGGCGCGCTCCACTTCCTCGCGCCGACGGTCTTCCTCTTTCTCCCAGGCCTCGCGGAGGCGGATCCCTTCCTCGCGCCCCGCGAGCTCACCTGCCTTGCGAACGCTGTCTGCCTGGTCCTTCGCCCGCTCCAGAATGCGGGAGGCTTCGTCCTGTGCGCGCGCCTTCTCCAGTCGCCGCCGCGCTCGTTCTCGCGCCGTGGACGCCGCGAACCCGAGCAGCGCTCCGAGGACGACGCCCACCGCCGCCCACAACAGAGGCGCGGTGATCATGTATGGACTCCAGAATCGGCTGTCTCGAGCAGCCGAAGGTGAGCGAAATGCCCGTCACCGGTCAGCGTGGTACCCACACCGTGGGGCGGGTCCCTTGTCGACGAGAGAATAGGCGGGGTCCGAACACCCCCGCAAGTTGGCAGCGAAGTGCCCCGTCAGCCGTCCCTGACGGCGGCCCCTTCCGTCACGGCCCGGATGCGCCGGGCGAGGCCGGAGGCGCGGGCCGCGGTCTCCTTCCGGATCCGCTCCAGCTCCTCCTGGGCCTGAAAGCACTCGTCGGCGATCGAGAGGGCCGCCAGAATCGCCGCCTTGTGCCCCTCGATCAGGCCCGCTTGAAGGCGTATTTGGTGGATCCGGTCGTCGACCAACTTGGCGCAGCGGCGGGTGTACGCCGCCTCCGCGCTCGCGCGGATGGTGTGCTCCTCCCCCGCGATACGAACCGTGACGGAAGTCTTATCGCCATTCATTGCTGGCCCTCCAGGAACTTGATCTTCGCGAGCAGTCGATCGACCGTCGCCCTCCCCTGCTCCAGGCGGCTCAGCAGATCGGCGTTCTCGACCTCCAGCTTCCGGAGGCGGGCGATCATCTGTGCCGGGTCGACCTCCGCACCCGTGAACCGATGGAGGAGGTTCTGCAGATCCTCGCCCTTCTCCTCCGCGAGAGCCGCGCGCTCATGCAGCCACGCGAGACGGTCGAGCACTTCGTCGATCGCGTGCTCCAGCGCGTCGAAAGCCGCGCCATCGGGTCGTACTTCGTCAGCCACGGGGTCCGACACCCAGGTCCTCCAGCGTCGCGAGCAGCGAGGTCACGGCCTTGTCGACTTCGGCGTCCTTGAGGGTTCGCTCTGAGGCGCGGAAGCGCAAGCGGAATGCCAGTGACCGCGTGCCGGCGGGAATTCCCGGGCCGGCGTACACGTCGAAGAGCGTGACGCTCTCCAGCAGCCGCCCCCCACCCGCCACGATGGCGGTTTCCAGTGCGCCCGCCGACAGAGACGCGGGGACGATCAACGCGAGATCACGGTCGATCGGCGGGAGCGTCGGCAGCGGGCGGTGCGACACCGGAGCCGACGCCGCCGGCACCGCCGGCAGCTCCAGCTCGAGCGCCCATACGTCACCCGCCCAAACCGGCGCATCCACTGCACCTTTGGCCGCACGGCCACCCCGTCCGACTTCGGCTCCGCCGCTCGAGCTCACCTTGAACGAGGCGGCGCCGTCGAAGCGAGCGTCGCTGCACCCAGGCGTCACGGCTGCGTCGGCACCGTATACGCGCCCGGCCACGTCCTCGAGCAGCCCCTTCAGGTCCCAGACCGAGAACGGTTCGTCCTCCGCGGACCAGTGCGAGGGCGTGCGGAGCCCGGTCAACACGGCGGCGAGGCACGTGGCCTCGCGGGGCGGCTCACCTTTGCCGGCCCTCCGGAACGACGTCCCGATCTCGAAGAGGCGCACGTCGCGGTTGAGGTGGGCGAAGTTGTGCTCGACGCGCCTGAGCAGCCCGGGAACGAGCGACCGACGCAGGAAGCGTTCCGTCGCGGAGAGCGGATACGATACCTCGACGTCCCCCTCGTCTTCCGGTGCGAACGCAGGGGTATGCGCCTCGAAGAGGCCGCGGCCCACGAGCGCGGCCCGGAGCGAGTCCTCGAGCTGGAAGAGAGGATGGTCTGGCACGGTCCCAGCCCGATACGGGCCGAGCTGCGACGGGAACTTGTCGAACCCGTGGGTGCGCGCGATCTCCTCGATGAGGTCCACCTCGCGCTTGACGTCCCAGCTGCGGAACCCCGGCACGCGCACGCGCAGTGTGGCCGCGGCCCCTCCGCTCGCGGCTCCGAGGACCTGGAAGCCGAGCGGCGACAGGAGCCCGCGCACCGCGTCCGCCGTGAACGGAATCCCCAGCAACCGCTCGATGCGCGCCAACCGGAGCTCGATCACCTGGGGCTCGAACACCGAAGGCGAGCAGTCGAGCACGGGCCCGTCGAGCGTGCCCCCGGCGGTGGCGAGAATGAGCGTCACGCAGCGCTCGGTGGCATGTCGCATGCCCTCCGGGTCGACACCGCGCTCGAAGCGGTACGACGCGTCGGTCGACATGCCGAGCGCCTTCCGGGTCGCGCGGATCGACTTGGGCGAGAAGAGCGCGCATTCGAGGAGGACGTCGGTCGTGTCGGGCTCCACTTCCGAGTGCAGGCCGCCCATGACGCCCGCGACGCCCACCGGCTTCTCGGCGTCGCAGATCATCAGCATGTCCGATGTGAGCGCGCGCTCCACCCCGTCGAGCGTCGTGAACTTCGACTCGCCGGTCCTCGCGCGCCGCACCACGACCGCGGACCCCGCCATGCGACCCAGGTCGAACGCGTGCAGCGGGTGGCCGAGCTCGAGCATCACGTAGTTGGTGGCGTCGACCACGTTGTTGATCGGGCGCGCGCCTGCCCCGCGGAGCCGCTCCTGCAGCCAGGCGGGCGAAGGCCCCACACGGATGCCGCGAATGACGGCACCCAAGTAGCGCGGGCAGAGGTCCGGGTCGTCGATGCGTACGGACACCCCGCCCACACGGACTTCCGGCGTCCCCGGCTCGTACCGGAACGCCACGGCGGGAGCGCCGGGGATCTCTCTCCGTGCCACGTCCCCGGCCGCGTCGGTCGCCAGCTCGCGTGCGAGCCCGACGTGCGAGAGCAGGTCGCCGCGGTTCACGCTGATCTCGACGTCGAGCGTGGCGTCATCGAGCCCCATGGCTGCGACGAACGGCTCCCCCGGCGTGAACTGGCCGCTCAGCTCGAGGATGCCAGCGTGGTCGCTGCTGAGCCCTAACTCTTTGGCAGAACACAACATGCCATTCGACGTCTCACCCCGGATCTTCGCCTTCTTGATCTCGAGCCCGCCCGGGAGCACGGCGCCGACCGGCGCGAACGGGTACCACCCGCCCGACTTCACGTTGGGGGCGCCGCACACCACGGACACGACGCCCTGGCCGCCGTCCACCGTGCAGAGAGACAGCCGATCGGCGTTCGGGTGCCGCTCGGCCGTGATCACCTTGGCGACGACCACGTGCTCGAGCCCCTCGGCGAGCGCCACGATCGACTCGACGGGTGCGCCGCGCAGCGCGAGACGGTCTGCGATCTCCTCAGCGGATGCGTTGAGCCCGGGAACGAGCTCGCGGAGCCAGCGCGCGGAGGCCTTCATCGCGCGGCCCGCTGGGCGCGCGTGGCCCGCGCACCGGGCGTACGCTCACCCAGGTCGCACGCGGCCAACCTCGAGTCCGCGCTGCTCATTCGGCGAACTGCGCCAAGAAGCGCATGTCGTTCTCGAAGAACTTGCGCAGGTCGTCCACGCCGTGCTTGAGCATGGCGATGCGGGCCGGACCCATGCCGAAGGCCCAGCCGGTGTAGCGCTCGGAGTCGTAGCCGACGTTCTCGAGCACGGCGGGGTCCACCATCCCGGCGCCCATGACCTCGAGCCAGTCGGTCTCCACCTTCGTGCCGTCCGGCTTGGTGACCACGCGCTTCACGTCGACCTCCGCCGAGGGCTCCGTGAACGGGAAGAACGAGGGGCGGAAGCGCACCTGCGTGTCCGATCCCCAGTAGCGCCGCGCGAACTCGGCGAGCGTGGCCTTGAAGTCGACGAACGTGACCCCCTCGTCGATCACCAAGCCCTCGATCTGCATGAACGCGGGCGTATGCGTTGCGTCGTAGGTGTCGCGCCGGTAGACCCAACCGGGAGCCACGATGCGGATGGGCGGCTCGTATGCTTCCATCGTCCGCACCTGCACCGGCGAGGTGTGGCTGCGGAGCAGCACCGAATCGACCAGGTAGAGCGTATCCTGCTCGTCGGCGGCCGGATGGTCGAGCGGCGTGTTGAGCGCCTCGAAGTTGTACCAGGTCGTGTCCGCTTCCGGCCCGCGCGCCCGGGTGAAGCCCATGTCGCGGAAGATGTGCCAGATCTCGTCGACCGCCTGCGTGATCGGATGCAGCCCACCTCTCCAAGGCGTCCGCGCCGGCAGCGTGAGGTCTTCGCTCGGGCCGCGCGCCGAGCTCGCGAGGGACGCGCCCTTCTGCTCGAGCGCCTCGCTCACCGCGCCCTTCACGCGGTTGGCTTCCTGCCCGACCGCCGGGCGTGCGTCGGCCGAGAGTGCGCCGAGGCCGCGCAGCACCTTGGAGATGCTCCCTTCGGTGCGCCCCAGATAAGCGACGCGCACCGTCTCGAGCGCGGCCTCGTCGCCGGCGGCTGCGACTGCGGCCAGCGCCTCGCGCTCGAGGGTCCTGAGCGCCCCGATCAGGTCCGTGTCAGTCATGACGATGGAGCGGGCGGCCCTGCCAGTCGCACGGGCCGCCCGCTTGCCTCATCAGGCCTTCGCGGTGAGGGCCTCCTTGGCCCGCTCCACCACCGCTCCGAACGCCTCGGGATTGCGCACCGCCAGGTCGGCGAGCGCCTTGCGGTCGAGCTCCACGCCGGCCGACTTGAGGCCCGCGATGAAGCGCGAGTACGAGAGGTCGTGGGTACGCACCGCCGCGTTGATGCGCGCAATCCAGAGAGCGCGGAAGTTCCGCTTCTTCTTCTTGCGATCGCGGTAGGCATGTTCCCATCCCTTCTCGACTCCATCCTTCGCAGCGACGTACAGGTTCTTTCGGCCACCGAAGTACCCCTTGGCGGCCTTGAACAGCTTCTTCCTACGCTTCTTCCGCGCCGGGGCGGATGTTGCACGAGGCATGGTCTAGTCTCCTCAGGTGCCGTAGGGGAGGATCTTGTTCAGGCGCTTGGCTTCGCCTTTGAACACGAGATCGGGCTTCCGTAGGCGCCGCTTACGCTTCTTCGTCTTCTTGGTGAGGATGTGGCTCTTGTAGGCGCGCATCCTCTTCAGCTTCCCGCTGGCGGTCTTCTTCAGACGCTTCTTCGCGCCGCGGTGCGTCTTCATCTTCGGCATATCTAGTCTCAGTCGAGCCGGGGCACCCGCCACCGCAGGTGGTGGGTCGGGCTCCGGTCTATTTCATCTTGATTGGCGCGACGACCATCGACATGGCGCGCCCTTCCATGTTGGCGTGCTGCTCCACCTTCGCCACGTCCTTGAGATCCTCCGTAATGCGCTGGAGGACCTCCAGGCCGAGCTCCGGATGGGTGATCTGCCGCCCCCGGAACATCATGGTCAGCTTGACCTTGTTTCCCTCGTCGAGGAACCGCCGGGCGTGGCCCACCTTGAAGTCGTAGTCGTGGTCCTCGATCCCCGGCCGGAACTTCACCTCTTTGACCTTGATCGTGTGCTGCTTTTTCCGCGCCTCGCGGGCGGCACGCGCGGCCTCGTACTTGTACTTCCCGTAGTCCATCATCTTCACTACGGGGGGCCGGGCCTCCGCCGCGACTTCCACCAGATCCATCCCACGATCTTTGGCCCGCTCGCGGGCCTCGTCGATGGAGACGATGCCGATCTGCTCGCCATCGTCCTGGATCAGCCGCACAGGGCTGATCCTGATCTGCTCGTTGACGCGGACTCTCTTTTCGCTGATTGCTCCTACCTCCGTCTGAGGACCAGGTCTCGCACGCCCTTCCTACCCGCAAAAGGAAAAGGCCCGACAAACTACTCGGGCCGCAACCGCGACGTTCACCCCGTCATCCGGGGTGCCGCTTCTGCGACCCTCACATCGGCCCGTCCGAGCCCTGAAGGTGGGGCCGCCGGTCTGCGGCCCACTTCCATGATGTCGTGCCCCCGAACTCTCCTGATTGGGGACCGAGGAAGATGGACGCGAGGGCTGGATGGGTCAACTCCCTGCGCGAGCGGAGGTTGCCTGCGCCGAGGCCGGACCGGCCAGCCGCTTCCAGCTGAGGAACGCCCCCACGCCCAGAGCCACGGGGATGGCCACGGCGAGGATCTGCACCAGGTCGAGCAGGATCCCGAGGAGTCCCTGACCCACCGGTGAGCCCTCGTACGCGCTTCGGGCTGCGACGGCCGCGTCCACGAAGCCACCCCAGCGCTCCCACGCGAGCGCACCGGCAAGCACGAGCGCCGCGCTGCCAGCCACGGCCAGCGGGAGCGAAAGCCAGAGCGGGAACCCCAGGCCGAAATACGGCACAGGCGTGCGATAGAGCGTCCACGATGTGAGGCCGGCGACCCCGAGCGCGCACAGAGCCACGCCGAACGCCTGCGTCTCCTTCGATTCGCGCGCGGGCCACATCGAATCCACCAGCGGCTTGCTTCCGTGCGGGGACGATATGCCGAGCAGCCAGTATCCCGGTGACTTGCGGAGTACCTGCAGGAGCACGAACTCGATGACCGCGAAGACCACGATGCTCGCGCCGGGCGGACCGCTTCGCTCGCCGCCCCCGCCTATGATCCAGGCGAGGAACTGCCAGGGGATCATCCAAGCGATGAAGTCGAGCAGGATGGCGAGGCCGAGGCGCTCGCGCGTGATCGGGAGCGCGGGGCCCGAGCCGGTGCGCAGTGTGCCGCCCCGGCTGGACGGAGCGCTCTTGGCCTGCGGAGCAGACTTGGATGCGCCCGCCTTCGCCGGCGTCGACGTGGGCGACGCCGACGCGGACTTCCCGCGTGGCTTCCCCTTCGATGCCGGCGCGGCCCTCGGCGCGGGAGGCGCCACCTCGACCTGCGATGATGGCAGAGGCGTTCGGGTCTCCTCGGCGAGCAGCGCCGTGTACCAGGAGTGCGTCAGCCGCTCGGCGTGGACGACCATGTCCGCGAACTCGTCCGGCAGGCTCGCCGACCCAGCGTGATAGCTGACGTCGTAGACCAGCGAGTTCATGCCACCCGCGAGCTCGAAACGCCAGTCGTGCTTCGGTCCGTCTCCCGGACCTGCGTCCAGAAGGCCACCCTCCCCCGCCAGCAGCGAGTCCGGGATCGTGCCCAGGTAGGGCTCGAATGCGTCCGTGCCCCCCTTGAGCAGGATCGCCGCAGGATCGGCGCGCTCGCTGAACCCCATGCGCTGCGTGAGCCCGCCGCGCGTCAGATACACCTGGAACGCGGTGTCCTCATTCACGAGCAACGTGATGGAGACCGCGTCGATGTCGTCCTTCGTGAACGGCACGACCTTCCTCCGAGTCGGCGAGGTGGGGGGGCTCGGGGATGTCGACAGTATACGCCAGGCGCCGCGTCCGCGAGAAGGTCAGCCCAGCGACCGCGTCCGGATCTCCTCGAGCAGCGTCGCCACGAACGCGTCGCGGCTCATGACCTCCTGCTTCTTCTCCGCCCCGCGCTTCCGTACTGCCACGGTGCCGTCGCCCGCCTCCCGCTCGCCGACGATGGCCATGTAGGGCAGCTTCAGCGTCTCCGCCTCGCGAATGCGATACGGGAGCGTCTCACGGTCGACGAGCTCGGCGCGAATGCTCGCCGCCCTGAGCTGTGCCACCAGCTCGGCACCGCTCGCGGTCCACTTCTCGGACACGGGGAGCACCCTCACCTGCTCCGGCGCGAGCCAGGTGGGGAACGCGCCCGCGAAGTGTTCGATGAGGATGGCGATGAAGCGCTCGAAGGAGCCGCACACGGCGCGGTGGATGACCACGGGGCGGTGCGGCGCATTGTCTTCACCCACGTACTCCAGCTCGAACCGCTCGGGCGCCATGTAGTCGAGCTGGATGGTGCCGAGCTGCCAGTGCCGGCCGATCGAGTCGGTCACGTGGAAGTCGATCTTCGGCCCGTAGAAGGCGCCGTCCCCGGCCTGCACCTCGTATGCGCGCCCGGTCGCCTCGAGCGCGGCGCGCAGCGCATTTTCGGCGCGGTCCCACTGCTCGTCGCTCCCGATGCGTTGCTCGGGCCGAGTGGCGAACTTGAGGCTCGACTTCAGCCCGAACGTCTCGTAGTGGCCCAAGATGAAGTCCATGAGGAACTTCACCTCGTCCGCGATCTGATCCTCGCGCAGGTAGACGTGGCAGTCGTCCTGCGCGAACTGCCGCACGCGGGTTAGGCCCGAGAGCGCACCCGACACCTCGTTCCGGTGCAGTACGTCGAGTGTGGCGTACCGGACGGGCAGCTCACGGTACGAGTGCGTGGCCGACGCATAATAGAGGTGATGCGACGGGCAGTTCATCGGCTTGAGCGACATGTCGTGCTCGCCCGACTCGTTGTCGAGCACGAGGAACATGTTCTCCCGGTACTTCCCCCAGTGTCCCGACTGCTCCCAGAGCGCCTTGGTGTAGAGCAGCGGGGTCTTCACCTCGAGGAACGCGTCGCGCTGCCGCTCACGCACGAACGCTTCCAGCGTGTTGTAGAGCGTGGTGCCGCGGGGAGTCCAGAAGGCGGCGCCGGGTGACACCGGGAAGAACTGGAAGAGGTCGAGCTCGCGACCGAGCCTCCGATGGTCGCGACGCCGTGCCTCCTCGAGCCGGTGCAGGTGCTCGTCCAGCTCGGCCTTCGTGTGGAACGCCGTGCCGTAGATACGCTGCAGCATCTGCCGACGGTGATCGCCGCGCCAATACGCACCCGCCGCGGAGAGCAGCTTGAAGTGCTTCAGCCGCCCCGTGCTGGGCACGTGCGGACCCTTGCAGAGGTCGAGAAACGGTCCGTTCTGGTAGACCGTGATCACCTCGTCGTCCGAGAACTCCTCCAGCCGCTCGAGCTTGAGCGGATCGTCGGCAAAGAGCGCACGCGCCTCCGCCTTGTCGACGCGACGCCGGCCGAACGGCATGTCCTTGGCCACGACTTCGGCCATCTTCGCCTCGAAGGCGGCGAGGTCCTCGGGCGTGAACGGCTCCGCGACGTCGAAGTCGTAGTAGAAGCCGTCCTCGATCGCGGGCCCGAAGCCGATCCCTGCACGGGGTCGAAGCTCGCGCACCGCCGTCGCCAGGACGTGCGCCGCCGAGTGGCGCAGCACCGGAAGCGCCGCGGCATCCTTCTCGGTGAGGATCCGGACTGCGCCGCCCTCCTCGAGCGGCTCCATGAGCCCCACCGTCTGGCCATCGATCACGGCGGCCAGCGCGGCCTTGGCGAGCCGCGGCCCGATCACCGCGGCGAGATCCAGAGCCGTAGACCCGCGCGCGAGCTCGAGGACCTTACCGTCGGGGAGCGTGAAGCGGATCGTGGACGCGGCCATCTTCGACTCTGAGACGCAGTTGCGGGCCCGAAAGAGGACGCGGGAGGGCTCGCGAGTCAACCGCGTGGCCTGGTGCGCGGCTCCGGCCCTCCGTACTCTGCGGATACCCCTCCCCGCCGGCGCCCGCTTCCGCGAAACCACCGTGCCCCGCCTGCAGCCGATCTACTCTCTCGCCTCCGTCCTTCCAGGTGCTCGCGGAGATGCGCTCAGAGGGCTGGAGGAATTGATCCGCGGTCGTGCGTGCCGCATGCGCGGCCGTTCGTGGGGGGGCGGGCAGCGGCAGCACGCGCCGGAGCGTGGGGGCATCACCTGGACGACGCTGATCGCAGTCCTGCTCGTCGTGGCTTCAGCCTGTAGCGACCAGCCCGCCGGCCCCGATCCGGGCGTCGCTGTGTCGGTTTCGCTCGAGCCGGTCGCTCAAGGCTTCAGCTCACCACTCTTTCTCACCGCTCCGCCGGGCGACTTCCAGCGCCTCTTCGTCGTGGAGCGCGGGGGAAGGATCCGCATCGTGCGCGGCGGCAGCGTGCTCTCGACACCCTTCCTCGACGTGGGGACCCGTATCGCTGCAGGGGGCGAGCGAGGCCTACTCGGCATGGCGTTCCATCCCGACTACGCCATCAACGGCCGCTTCTTCGTCAATTACACCGACACCATCGGGCACACCCAGGTCGTGCGATACCAGGTCTCGGCCGACCCCGACGTGGCCGACGCCGGGTCGGCGACTCCCGTCCTGACCGTCCAGCAACCCTACTCCAATCACAACGGGGGGATGATCGCGTTCGGCCCCAACGACGTAATGCTGTACGTCGGCATGGGAGACGGGGGGTCCGGGGGAGATCCGCAGAACCACGGTCAGAATCGCATGACGGTGCTCGGCGACATGCTCCGCCTCGATGTGGATGCCGGGGTGCCCTACGCCATTCCCGCGGATAACCCATTCGTAGGTGCCCTCTCCATCGCCAACGAGATCTGGGCGTCCGGACTTCGCAATCCATGGCGCTTCTCGTTCGACGCGGGCAACGGGGATCTCTACATCGCCGACGTGGGGCAGAACTCGCGCGAGGAGATCGACTACCAACCCGCGGCCAGCACCGGAGGGGAGAACTACGGCTGGCGCATCATGGAAGGGACCCGCTGCTACAACCCGTCGACCGGGTGCCCGACCTCCGGGCTAACGCTTCCCATCTACGACTACGCCACCTCCGAGGGGTGCTCCGTGACGGGTGGCTATGTCTACCTGGGGAGCGCCTATCCCGCGCTCCAGGGGCGCTACTTCTTCGCCGACTTCTGCGGCACGTGGCTGCGGAGCTTCAGGGTCGACAACGGGGTCGCCGTAGACCTGCGCGACCACACCTCCACGGCCGGGCCCGCGCAAGGCACGTCATGGTTTGGCGAGGACGGGCGCGGCGAGCTGTACATCGTCAGCCTGACGCAGGGGACGGTGAGGAGGGTGGTGGCGTCGCCGACTCCCTGAGGCGGCGAATCAGGCCGCGGCACCCTGCGACGGGTGTTCGGGCAGCAGCTACGCCAGGTTGTGAAACACCTTCTGGACGTCGTCGTCCTGCTCGAGCCGGTCCACCAGCTCCAGGGCCTGGGTCGCCTTGTCTTCGGGTAGCGACATCGGGTTGGTGGCGATGTACTCGACCTCGGCCGACACGGGCGTGATGCCGCGCTCCTCGAGCGCGCGCTGCATGTGGCCGAAGTCTTGGAATCCGCAGCGGATCAGGAGCTGCGGCTCATTCTTCTCACCCGTGCTCTCGCCCATCTCCTCGAGACCGTGGTCGATGAGGTCGAGCTCGAGCGACTCGGGGTCGATGCCGGCGGGATTCAGCCGGAAGACGCCCATGTGCTTGAAGGCGAAGCCGACGCTCCCCGAGGAGCCCAGGCTCCCGCCCAAATGACTGAAGTGGGAGCGCAAGTTGGCGACGGTGCGCGTCGGGTTGTCCGTCGCAGTCTGCACCAGCACGGCCACACCGTTGGGCGCGTATCCCTCGTAAAGGATCTCCTCATAGGCCTCGGCGCCCTGCCCCGAGGCGCGCTTGATCGCCGCCTCGATCTTGTCCTTCGGCATGTTCAACGCGCGCGCGTTCTGAATGACGCGCCGGAGCGCCGGGTTGTTCTCCGCGATCGGGCCACCCGACTTCACGGCGATCGCGATGTCCTTGCCGATGCGAGCGAACTGCTTGGACATCCGGTCCCAACGGCGGAACATCGTCGCCTTCCGGGTCTCGAAAATGCGTCCCACTGGTGCCCTTCCCTGATCTGAGTTTGGCTTCGAGAGGCATGACGTTCGGCTGGCGAGGGCTTTCAGGCAACCGGGAGGAAACCGCAGGCCCGCCCCGCCAGCCGAGAGCGCGCCGCACGTGGCGGCGGGCGGCGATGCGGTGGCGGGGCGCCTTGCGGCGAGACTACCGCCGGACCTCGTGGCGCAGCGCGATCATCCCGCTCTCGTAGGCCTTCACCTCGACGAGGTGGAGCGGCACGTCGCGGTCGAGCCCGTCGAAGAAGGAAATACCCTCACCGATCAGGATCGGCAGGATCGAATAGCGGATCTCGTCGGCGAGCCCCAGTCGAAGGCACTCTCCGGAGACTTTGCCGCCGCCCACGAACCAGATCGAGCGGAACGTCGGCCTCAGCCGTCGGTTCACCAGCTCTCCGAGATCTCCCGAATAGAACTCGACCGTATTCCTCAGCTTCGGTAGCTCGCGGTGCGTCAGAACGAACGTGGGTTTGTCACCGTAGGGCCAACCGAAGCCCTTTGCCTCGAAGTCCAGGGCAGTCTCGTAGGTGCGGGAGCCCATCACGTAGCAGTCGATCGTCTTCAGGGACTCCGCGGCATACGCGGGATCCAGGGTCTCACCGTCTTCGAAGGTGTCCGAGGTCTCCAGCCAGTCGACGCTCCCGTCCTTACGGGCAATGAAGCCGTCGAGGCTGGCCGCCATGTGAATCGTCACGCAGGAGGCGTTGTCCGCCATTGCCGTCACCGTCCCTGTTCCTGGGCGCGTTGATCCTTCGTCCGGCGCGTCACGCGCGGAGGCGACGACCGCATTGATAGGAGGTAGCTCGCACTCAGCGCTTCAGCGTGGCATGACCAAGATTCTCGCCAGCAGTTCAATGGACTGCCAGAGATTACCAAGGCGTAGGTTCTCGTTCGATGCGTGCTGATTGTTGTCGTGGTTCACCAAGGAGACACCGACAGTCGGAATCCCGAGACCCTCACTGAGCTCCGCGAACGGGAGGCTCCCGCCGAGCGTCGGCAAACGTACGGGGGGCACACCGTCGACGGTGAGCGCTTCTGTCAGGACTGTGCTCAGCCGCCCTTCCATGGGCACGCGTGCTGCACGAGTCCCACCATTCGACGACACGCGGGCGAGCCGAGGGTAGCGGCGTCGTTTCTCGTCCGTCGGATCGCGATCGGTCAAGACATGATATCCTCGACTGCGAACGTGCTCGACCACGAGAGCCGTCTGCTTCTCAGGATCGAGGCCATTGACGAGTCGCATCTGAATTGCCGCTCCTGCCCAAGCCGGTATTGCGGGTACGGCCCCGCTCAATCCGCCCCCGGATTCCATGGCAAGAACGTTGAGCGTCGGCCGGTTCAGTTTCACCTCGAGTCGCCCCGAGGCCTGTTCGGGTTGGGCGATCCCGAAGGTCTCAGCGAGTGCGGCCTCCACATTCGGTATGGCCTCGAGCGCTTCCTGCTCCGCCGGTGTGAGCGGAATCACATCGTCGTAGAATCCCGAGATCAGGATGTTGCCGTCCTCGTCCTTCATGCTGGTCAGGAGATGAGCGAGTCGAACCGACGGGTCGGGGGCCCAGTTGCCGTAGTTGCCGCTGTGCAGGTCCCCGGACGCGGTGAAGACGGTGAGCCGAACGGTGACGCCGCCCCTAACCCCGTGGTAGATGGTCGGCCTTCCGCTGGGATGTCGAGGCCCGTCCAGCGTTATGGCCACGTCGGCGCCCAAACTCGCGCCTCGATCCGCCATGAACCGACGGAAATGGTTTGGCGGTGGCGCCCCTTCCTCCTGTCCGTCCACGACTACGCGCAGATTCCAAGCCGGTTGCCGCCCCGTCGCGCGTAAGGCATCAACCGCATTGAGGAGCGCAACGATCGGTCCCTTGTCGTCCGAGGAGGAACGAGCATAAGACGCGCCACTCAGGGTCGAAGCGACCCGTAACGGCTTCGAGGTCGACCGTGCCCGCGGGAGTCACCAGGCAGGGGTCGAACGGACCGCTCCCGTACTTGAGCTCAACAGCTGCGAGTTTGCGCCGCAGGATTGCTACGAGAAAATTCCCGCTCCCGCACGCGGGCTCGAGGAAGCGCGAATCAATGCGCTCCGTCTCCCCTTTCACCAGGTCGAGCATTGCCTCGACCAAACAAGACGGGGTGAAGACTTCCGCGTGGTCGGCGACACGTTGCTTGGACTTGAGCAGACTAACTGGAATGTGTGCGAGATGGGGTGGGAGGTTCTGACTGCCTTGTGGATCCGATGGCCATCAGGCGAGGCCCTCGCCGCGGCGCGGACCCAGCTGGCAGAGCGACAATGTGCCGCCGCCTACCTCGGCTCACCAGGCGTATCGTCCATGGAGTCAACTGTCGTATAACGTTCAGAGGTTCGCGACGCGGCGCCAGGCACGAACGGCTCCGAGCCATGTACCGCCAAACTACGCCCTCACCGTCCACCGCGCACCAGAAACTATGCGCCGTGTACTCCGGAGCGCGCCGCAGGCGCGCGGAGGCGCGAACCACATTGTTATACGATGCGGGCACCTTATCAGCCATACGCACCCAACTTCCTTCGCTCGCCCAGGAGCCGGTCGTCGGCGTGCGACCCGGTCGCGGCGCGGTCCTCATCAAGGCGCGAGACGAGTCCACCGAGATCTCCGCGGCACGAGCGTCGACGAGTCGAAATACGTACGCGCGCCTCCCATCACGTACATCCGCCGACGGCAGCCGCCCAAACCGCCGACCCAAACACTCGACCGAGGCACAAGGATATACGTGAAGACTCGATGGCAGGCGCCGGACTCCCGACGCGGCACAGAGCCCACATTGCATGGCAACGGCCGTCGGGGAGGCGCCGCTCGAGAACGTATCGCCCTCACTCTGGATCTGAGGGGCGCCATTGCGGTCGATGACTTGGACGATCGAGCGGCGCGAAGAAGCTGCTGGAATCCGGCGCCGGCCCAGGCGCCGAACGACGAGGTGCCGCACGAGCCAGAAACGGACATCATCGACCCAAGTGAAGCGCAGCCGCGCGCTAGGATCACGATCGTCTCACTGACCCTGAGGGGCGCCATTGCGCCTGCTGACTTGGACCATCGAGCGGCGCGCAACTGATGCGGTTGAAGTTCGGCGCCGACCGAACCACATACGGTCGTGCCCGTTTCGGATAACTCCCTATTGGGGATGGAACCGGTGTGCTGTGGCTCCATCGGCCCCGGGGGTTGTGGCCGTGGCGTTTCGGGTTAATTGGGCGGGTGTCGCGCCCGCGGGCCTGCCCGCCAAGTTTGACCGCCCACTGTCGCGACGCAAGCTAGTCGCGTGGGCGTTAGGCTGCGTGCCCTAGCGCTCCTCGAGGTTGTCGATGGGGCTGCGGACGGCTTCCAGAGTGGAGTTGGCCACGTGGGTGTAAATCTGCGTGGTGCGTGCGCTCTGATGGCCGAGGAGCTCCTGGATGACGCGCAGATTCGTGCCGCCTTCCAACAGGTGGGTCGCGAAACTGTGCCGCAGGGTGTGCGTCGTGACCTCCTTGGGCAGACCCGCCTGCTTGGCCACTCTCTTGAGGACGTGCTGGACGGTGCGGGACGTGAGGTGTCGCTCGGGGCGGGCACCGGGGAAGCGCCACTCCTCCGTGGGATAGGCTGCCAGATAGATCTGAACGGCCTCGAGGGCACGCTTGGAAAGCAGGGTGTATCGATCCTTGTCCCCCTTCCCCCTCCGCACGCGCACGAGCCCGCGCGCGACATCGAGGTCCGCCGCCTTCAAGCGCACGACATCTCCCACCCTGAGGCCTGCCGAGTAGAGGAGCATCAGGAGCGCGCGATGTTTGGGGTTGCGGGCCCGCGTGAGTAGGCGCATCACCTCGCCGGGACTCAGCACGGCCGGCAGCCGTCTATCCCTCTTGGGACGGGGCACACGGAGCGCGAGCGCAGGCTGACCCAGCACGGACTCACACAGGAAGCGCATGGCGCTCACGACCTGATTCTGATAGCTCCGCGACACCTCTCGCCGGTCGGCGAGCTCGATCAGGTAGGCCTGACACTGTGCGGCGGCTTCCTCAGGAACGCGCGCCACGTCTCCGCCGCACCACGCGATGAACCGACGCAAGTGCCCGAGGTAGACCTTGCGGGTCCGCGGGCTGTACCCGCGCAGGGTGAGCGCCACCCGGACACGATCGAGGGGATCGCCGGGCGCCCCCGGCATTTCTGCGGCGGCCGGAGGGACTGGGGCAGCAGGGTGCGCGGCAGCGGCTCGAGAACCCGCGTCAGCCGGAGCGGCCGGAGCGACTGCGGTGCCGGCCCGGTGCTCCCCCGGAGCGCCCGGAGCGACTGCGGTGCCGGCCTGGGGCTCACCGGGAGCGCTCGGGCGCTGGGGCACTCGAAGCGTCGGGCTCACCTCCCCCGAGACCTGGACGTGCTCCTCCCCGAGCCGGTTCCTCAGGGTCGCGATGACCTGGTCGGGTCGCGGGACGACCCAGACTCGTCGGAGCAGATCCCATTTTCGCCCCGGAAGGGAGCGGACGGCGTCCAAGGGGGCACCGCGATACTCGCCGCGGAGTGCGATCTCGGCCCTCCCCTCGCGCACCCGGATCGACACGATGAAGTCGGTGCTCATGCCACCAACCTGGTGATCGGGAGGGGCACTGCGATGGCTGAATGGGTCGATCCGCGTGAGCTTCCCTGATGATCGTCCACCTGATCGACGGCACGTACGAGCTCTTTCGCCAGTTCTACGGGCGGAAACGGTTCGAGAAGCCGGAGACTGCGCGCTTCGGCGCCGTGGTCGGCGTGCTGCACTCGGTGCTGGAGATGATCGAGCAGGGCGCCACGCACGTCGGCGTCGCCACGGACCACGTGATCGAGTCGTTCCGCAACGATCTCTGGCCGGAGTACAAGACGGGCGAGGGGATCGAGCGCTCTCTCTGGGCGCAGTTCCACCCTCTGGAGCAAGCCCTGGGTGCGATGGGCATCGTGGTCTGGCCGATGGTCGAGCTGGAGGCCGACGATGGCCTGGCTTCGGCGGCGCAGCTCTCGGCCGCGGACCCGCGCGTGCAGAAGGTGTGCATCTGGGCGAACGACAAGGACCTGGCGCAGTGTGTGCGCGCCGCGCGCGTCGTGCAGGTGATCCGCCGCGGCAACCAGGTCCTGGACGTGGACGGCGTGCGCAAGAAGTTCGGCGTGGCACCGGAGCACATCCCGGACTTCCTCGCCCTGGTGGGCGACGCGCAGGACGGCTATCCGGGCGTACGCGGGATCGGGCGGGTCACGGCCGCGCAGCTGATCACACAGCACGGGCCGCTGGAGTCGTTCCCGCCCGGGGTGCTCGGGGCGAGTCGCGAGGACGCCCTGCTCTTCAAGCGGCTGGCCACGCTGCGCACGGACGCCGCGCTCTTCGACGACGTGGAGGAGCTACGCTGGCGCGGGCCGCGTGCTGACTTCGCGGGCTGGGCGGAGAAGCTCGGAGACGCGAAGCTGCTCGAGCGGGGGTGGAACGCGGCGCGCTCGTCGGCAGCGGCAGCGGAGGCGCGCCCGTAGGCGTCGTCCGCGCCGCGTGCGTCAGCGGCCGGCGGTGAGTCCGGTCAAGTACTCGACGATCGCCTCGTAGCGGGATCCCTCGATGGCGTTGCGGCCCTCGAGGTCGACGGCGCTCACGTCGACGCCGAGCTCGACCGCGACTCTGGCCGCCTCGAGCGCGAGGGCCGGAACGTCTCGGCGAGGCGGCTCCACGAACGCGAGGCCGTTGGGTCCGCCCATGCCGACGGCCGCCATGAGGGCGGTGCTCGCCTCCTCCTTCCACTCCGAACCGAACGAGCCGGCGTTGCCCACGTAGCGCACGTGGTGCACGAAGCGCGGGTCAGCGCCGTGCTCGGCGAGGAGCCGCATGGTCTGGGGCTGGCTCAGCCGCGCGGCGAGCCAGAACGGGGTGGCCCCCACCAACGACGGGTGGATGCTCCAGTCGGCCGAGGCCCTGCGCGTGGGCGTCCAGTTGGTGATGCGCGCGTTGGGGTCGGCGCCGTGCGCGAGCAACATGCGCGCGGCTGCCTCGTCTCGCCGCAGGACGGCGAGGTGGAGCGGTGAGAACCCTGCCCGCGCCAGGTTGGGGTTCGCGCCCGCATCGAGGAGGAGCTGGAGGAGCTCACCGAAGCCGGAGTGCGCGGCGAGCACGGTCGACGTCAGGCCCCACGCATCCTCGGCGTCGAGGTCCGAGCCGGCCTCGATGAGAAGCCGCGCAGACGGCACGTCGCCTACCCGGGCCGCGAACAGGAGCGCGGTGTTGCCGCCGTGGGGCACGTCCTGCTGGTTGGCCGGGTCGGCATGCGGCGGCACGGCCATGACCTGGCTCCAGGTCTCGGAGCGCGCACGCACGTCGGCTCCATGCGCCAGGAGCACGCGCACGGCCTCGGCATGTCCCTGCGACGCCGCCCACATGAGCGCGGTCTGGCCGCGCGTCCCGCTCGCGTTCGGGTCGGCACCGGCGGCGAGGAGGAGCTCGAGCACCTCGGGGACGCCGGTCCTGGCCGCGGTCATGACGGACGTCTCGCCCGAGAAGAGCGCGAGGTTCGGATCGGCTCCGGCGGCAAGCAGGGCACGCACCATGGGGGCGCTCCCGTTCATACTCGCGTTCCAGAGGGGGGTGGCGCCGAGATCGTTGGCGGCGTTCACGGGCGCACCCGCCCGGACGAGGCGCGCCGCGGCGTCCGCGTTGTCCCAGTAGGCGGCCCAGTGCAGCGCGGTGGCTCCGTCCGGCGCGGTCGCGCGCACGTCTGCTCCCGCCTCGAGCAGCCGCCGCACGCCGTCCCAGTCCTGCGTTCTGGCTGCTTCCACCAAAGGCGGCAGCTGGGTGCTCCGCGCGCCGAGCAGACACACGAGGAGCGCGAGCGCGGCCGCCCGCACGCTCGGGTGCCTCACATGTCCGCCAGAGTGTCGAGCTCGACCGACCCGTCGCTCGCGCCGATGTGGTCGACGGACACGCCCATCTTGTCCATGAGCGTGACGAGCAGGTTGGCCATGCCGGGCTCGTCGTCGTATTGGAGGTGGCGCCCACCACGCAGGGTACCTGCCCCACCGCCGACCAGGAGGAGCGGCAGGTTGTTGCCGGAGTGGCGTGTGCTGTTCGAGATGCCCGAGCCGTAGAGGAGTGTCATGGAGTCGAGCAGGTTGCCGTCTCCGTCGGGTGTCGCGCGCAGCTTGCCGAGGTACCTGGCGAACAGCTCGGTGTGGTACCGGTTGATGCGCGACATGCGCTCGACCAGCTCGGGCTGGTCGTTGTGGTGCGAGAGCGGATGGTGCGCTTCCGGCACGCCGATCTGCGGATAGGGCCTAGGGCTCTGCTCTTTGCCGATCATGAACGTGATCACGCGCGTCAGGTCGGCCTGCAGCGCCACCAGCTGCAAGTCCATCATGAGCTCGAAGTGGTCCTCGAACTCGGCGGGCGCGCCCTCGGGCTGCGGGAACTCGGGGAGCTCGAGATCGATCTGCGACTCGGCGCGCTGGATGCGCCGCTCGATGTCCCGGATCGCCTCGGTGTACTGCTCGACCTTGGCCTGGTCCTCGCCGCCGAGCTGGATGCTCAGCATGCGCAGCTTGTCGTTGACCGAGTCGAGGATGCTGCGTTGCTGCCGGAGCCGCTCCTCGCGCGCGCCGCGCTCCGTGGAGCCCGCGTCGCCGAAGAGCCTCTCGAACACGGCGCGTGGGTTGTACTCGGTGGGGAGCGGCTGATGCGGACCGAGCCAGGAGAGCGTGTGCGTGTAGACGCAGCTCAGGTTGCTGCTGCACGCGCCGGCGTTGGCCGGGGCATCCATGGAGAGCTCGAGCGAGGCCACCTGCGTCTCGCGTCCGAACTCGCGCGCGAGCAGCTGATCCATGGAGACGTCCGCGAAGATCTCGGTCTCCGTTCGGCCGCCCTGCGGGATACCCGTGAGGAACGACCCCGACGCGCCCGCGTGGATCTGCACCCAGTTCGCGCGTAGGCCGGAGAGCACGAGCATCTGCTCGCGGAACGCCGCGAGCGGCTCGAGGACCGGCGTGAGCTCGAAGGCGCGCCCGACGACCTGCGGGGTCCAGTAGTCCATCGCCATGCCGTTGGGCACGTAGAACGTCTGGAACCGGTGCACGGGCGTGGCCGCTGACAGGCCGCGGAGGCCGGTCGGGACCATGGCGTCGAGGAGGGGGAGCGCGAGGCTAGCACCGAGCCCCTTCAGCATGGTGCGGCGGGGCATTGCTGACCCGGTGAGGAACGTCGTCATGGAGCGACTCCCGAGGGGGTGGCCGTAGTGATGGACATGTTAGATCTCCTGAGCCCGGCGCGACAGGAACGCCGGACTGCGGGCGATGCCGAGCACGATCGCGGACCAACGATACTGCTGGCCCTCGGCGTCGCGCACGATCTTCCGCACGGTGGGTTGGTCGAAGGGCTCGAGCGGACGGCCGAGCGCGTAGGACATCAGCTTCTCGGTGACCGTGCGCACGAACTGGTCGTCGTTGGCGAGCAAGTACTCGCGGAGGGCCGCCACGCCGCCCAGCTCGACCCCGCTCGGGAGCGTGCCGCGGGTATCAACCGGCTCGCCGCGCTCGTCCAGATCCCGCCACTGCCCGGTGGCGTCGTAGTTCTCGAGCGCGAATCCGAGGGGATCGATGAGGGCGTGACATCCCATGCAGAGCCGCTCGCCGCGATGGCGGTCGAGCCGCTCGCGGATGGTGAGGTTGGCGACGCTGCCGCTCTGGTCGAGGCTCGTGTCGACGTTGGCCGGGGGCGGCGGCGGGTCGGCGCCGAGGATGTTGTCGAGGAGCCACTTGCCGCGGAGCACCGGCGACGTGCGGTCGGGATACGAACTCAGGGCCATCAACCCGCCGTGCCCGAGCAGGCCGCCGCGCTTCTCCGGATCGGGGAGCGCGACCCGCCGCGGCCGGCTTCCGTAGACGCCGGGGATGCCGTAGAACCGCGCCAACCGCTCGTTCACGAACGTGTAGTCGGCGCTCAGGAGCTCCGGGATGGGGCGGTCTTCGAGCAGCGTGCTCGCCACCAGCATCTCGGTCTCCTGCCGGAACGCGTCCAGCAGGCTGTCGTCGAAGTCGGGATACTTGTCGGGGTCGGCGAGCTTCTCGGGGAGCAGCCGCAGGTTGAGCCACTGCGAGGCGAACCCCTGCACCAGCGCTTCCCTGGCGCGCTCATCCGCGAGCATCCGGCGCACCTGCGCGTCGAGGACCGCGGGCTCGGTGAGGCGGCCCTGCTCGGCCAGCGTCAGCAGCTCGTCGTCCGGAATGCTGCTCCACAGGAAGAACGAGAGCCGCGAGGCGACCTCGAGGTCGTCGAGTCGGTAGACGTCGCCGGCATGCACCCCGGGCGGCGTGCGCGAGATGCGCAGCAGGAACTCCGGATCCACGATGAGGCGCTCGAGCGCGAGCTGGATGCCCGCGTCGAAGCTCCCTCCCTCCGCCCTCCCCTGCCGGAAGAACTCGAGCAGCGAGGTCACGTCCTGCTCGGTCACCGAGCGCCGGTACGCTTGGCGCGTCATGCGCGAGAGGATCTGGCTCGCGCACGCCTCCTCGGACGCGCCGGCCCCCGGGCGGCACACGAAGATGTGGCGCCGGCTCGGCGTATCCACTGCGGATGCTTCGGTCTCGTACGGCCCGCCGATCTGGACCGAGTGCACGCTCGCCCGGTCCATATAGATCTGGTCGTTCGTGAGCACGCGACCCCGCTGCAGCGGCTGCGGGAGCCCCTCGGGCTCGAACTGCTCGCGCACGAACGAGACGCCGATGACCTGCGGGCCCGCCTCCACGTGCACTCGCAGCTCGAGGTGCGCATCTCCCGTGAGCTGCATGTACTCTTCCCACTCCGGCGAGCCGAACGAACCCGGCTCGCCCGAGCCGGCGTAGCTGGCGGCCGCCGGCCGGAAGCCGAGGGCGCCGCCTCCCACCGTGAAGCGCTCGACCAACGCGCCGTCGAGGCGAACGTCGAGCAGCTGCGGCCAGCCCATGCCCATGAGGTAGTCCTGGTACTGCCGGCGCAGCCGCACTTTGATCAGATACTCGCCCGCGGCCGGGAAGTCGTAGCGCACCGCGACGCCCCCTCGGGATCCAAAGGGAAGCTCTTCGTCCTGGCGCTGGTCCTGCACGACGTGCAGCGGCACCTCGTAGGTGAGCACCGCGGGCGCCGTGGGCGGCAGGCCCGTGGCGAGGCGTGTGACCTGCCTGGCCACCGACAGGTAACGCTCCATGTGCGTGGTCGTGATCGAGAGCGCGTCCGCGAAGTTGTCGAAGCTGCCGTCCGCGGTCTCGTCGCCCGGGAGCAGCGAGCGCACGTCGACGTCCAGGCCGAACAGGTCGTTGACGGCGTTGTTGTACTCGAGGCGGTTCAGGCGATGCACCGGGTTCGTGGTGCCCGGATCTGCCGTGCCCCGCGCCGCGGCGCGGTCGATCTCCTTCTCGAGCCACTCCGCCACCACGTCGTACTGCCCAGGATCGGGTCTCGGCTCGCCCCCCGGGGGCATCGTGCCCGTGCGAACCTTGAGGATCACGCGCTCCCAGCGATCGGCGTCGGCCGCGGGCGAGCGCACGTCCAGGGCGTCGAGCGCGAGCCCGCCGCTCCGGCGGCGCTCGTTGTGGCACCCCACGCAGTAGGTGGTGAGGATCGACTCGACTTGGTCCGGATCCGCGGACGCGAAGCTCGCCGGGTGCGGGGCTGGCACGGGCGATGGGCGGGCGCCCAGCAGGGTGGCGGCGACACCCGAAGCGAGCAGCACAGCGACGAGGGTCGCGTGCCCCGCACGCTCCCTCACGTTCCGCGCTCGCGCCATGGGGGACTCCCTCCGCCGGCGTGTGTGTTGCCCGCTCCCCGTCGACAGCTTACCAGAGACGCGCGTCGCGCACCAGCGTTGGGAATGGGCCTTGGGAAGGCCCGGGGACCCGTCGCCCCGGGGACCGTGGCCGCCTCGGGACCGGCCGCACCGAAGTTGGTCGGCCCGGGGACCGGTCATCCCGCGCCCGGCCGCACCGAGGTCGGTCGTACCGCGGCCCGTCGGCCCGGGACCCGTTGCCTCGGACCGGTCGCCCTCGAGCCCGTCGTCTCGCTACTCGTCGTCGTGGGCCCGGATGCGCGCCGCCTCGGCCTCCGCTTGGTCCCGCCGGGTCGAGCGATTCTTCGCCCGAATGGCCCGCGACGCGCGGCGCCTCCCCTCTTCCGAGCTCACCGCGGGCCGCGAGATCAGCCGCTCGAGCCGGGGGCTCTCGCACGACGGGCACACGACGCGCTCGTCCGGGCGGAGCACGAGGTGCTCGGACTCGTGCCCGCAGGCGGAGCAGCGATACTCGAAGAGGGGCATGGGGGGAGGCTCCGGCCTACGCCCGCGGACCCGCGGCGACGGCGACCCTGGTCATGTCGACCCCGCCTACCGCGGCATCTCCACGCCGCGCTCCTGGAAGAGCGCCCCGGCCGTGCGTGAGCTGTTCACCCCCATCGGGAAGCCCGCGTACAGCGTCACGTGCGCGATCAGCTCGGAGAGCTCCTGCGGGGTAACGCCCATGTCGAGCGCCCGCCCCATCTGGGCGCGCAGCTCGTCGGTCGAGTAGAGCGTCTGCATGACCGCCACCGTGATCAGCGTGCGCTCGCGCGGGGTGAGCGGCGAGCGCTCCCAGGTAGCCGCGAGCAGCCCGTCGATGATCGAGTCGAGATACGGTGCGGCCGGGATGTCTGACCGCGGCATGGGCAGGTTACGCGCCTCGAACACCGAGGCGGCCACGCGCGCGGCGTTGACGGCCCCCGGAATGCCCGTGTAGAAGGCGACGTGCGTGATCACCTCGCCGATCTCTTCTTGCGTGACCCCGTTGTCGAGCCCGCGCGTGATGTGCGAGCGCAGCTCGGACGCCGCGCCCATCGCCTGCGCCACCGCGATCGTGGCGAGGCTGCGGTCCCGCTTGGACAGGTCCGGGCGCTCCCACACCTCGCCGTACACCCACTCGTTCAACAGCGCGGCGAGGTACGGCGTGGCCGGGAACGCCGTCGGGAAGGCCGGTGGCCCGATCGGGTTGCGGTTCCGAGGCGAGGAGGGCGGCACCGCGGGGAGCCCGCGCTGCTGGAAGACCTCGGTGGCTACGCGCGCCGCGTTCACGCCCGTCGGGAAGCCCGAGTAGACCAGCACGTGCGCGATCAGCTCGGAGATCTCCGCCTGCGTCAGCCCGTTGTTCAGCCCGCGCGTGACGTGCGCGCGGATCTCTTCCGTGGCGTAGAGCGACTGCGTGACCGCGATCGTGATCAAGCTGCGGTCGCGCGGGGCGAGCCCCGGGCGTTCCCAGACGTCGGCGTAGAGGTCCTCGCGAAGGATCTTGCCCAGGTAGGGAGAGCCCGCCATCGCCCCGCCCGCGGGGGCCGCGGCCGCCGGTGCCGCGGGTGCATTCTGCGCGGCGAGGCCTGAGGTCAGCCCTCCGGCGAGCCCTCCCGCGAGGACGAGCGTGAGCGAGACGACTCCGAGGGCGATCCGTGGGCGACGCATGAACTCCTCCTGGGCAGGCGAATAGCTGCACCCCAGGTAACCCGGGGACGCCGGGAGGGCAACGGAGGAAGACCCGGCCACCCTTTAGGTGACCGGCCGTCTCTTCACGTCACCTGCTCGAACGACTCTCCACAACGCATGCAGAGGAACGATCGATCCCACTTGCTCATCAAGCCGGGCACCACGTCGCGATTGTAGCGCCTACGCCAGAAGAAGATGGGGGCCGAGACGAGCAGGATCACGAGCCACCGGACCCGCCAGGGTCCCGGCATGCCGAAGGTCGAGAACAGCCCCAGCGCGGACAGGATCGTGAAGAAGCCCGGGGTCACGACGTCTTTGCGCGCGGGCGGGGCGGTCTCGCGCGCGAGCTTCGTCGTCGACACCGTCGAGGTGCTGATCGTGCCGGAAGCGAGGTCCGACCCGACCGAACCGATGGCGTACGACGTCGAGTCGCTGTTCGTCACGCCCTGTTTGTGGAGAATCGCGAACCGTCGCACATCCGGGGACGTGCAGCGCGGACAGGACAGATCGGGCATGCCGTGATGTTAGTGCCTCGACATGCTGAATCGCCATCGGGCCCCCGACGAGCGAAGGGCCCGGCCACCACTCGAGGTGACCGAGCCCCCCTGTTGTGCTCCGTTTGCGACGTGCGGATGCATGCCGAATACGAGGCGGATTGCCGACGCACAGTGTCGGCAATCCGCCGGCCGGGTTAGCGAGGCCGCCGCCGGCCGCCTATGAGAGGTCAGCCAGCGGACCGGCGGTGTCGCTAACCCGTTAGTACATGCCGCCCATCCCGCCACCGCCACCCGGCATCCCGGGCGCCGCAGGCTTCTCCTCCGGAATCTCCACCACCACCGCCTCGGTGGTGAGCAGCAGACCCGCGATGGACGCGGCGTTCTGGAGCGCGCTGCGCACGACCTTGGTCGGGTCGATGACGCCCGCCTTCACCAGATCTTCGTACTCGTCGGTCAGGGCGTTGTAGCCGAAGCCACCCTTCCCCGTCCGCACCTTCTCGACCACGATGCTCCCCTCGGCACCCGCGTTCTCCGCGATCTGGCGGATGGGGTGCTCGAGCGAGCGCTTCAGGATCTCGACTCCGATCTGCTCGTCCTCGCGCTCGAGTTTCACCTTCTTCAGGGCCTCCTGCGCGCGGAGCAGCGCGACGCCGCCGCCGGGCACGATGCCTTCCTCGACCGCGGCGCGCGTGGCGTGCAGCGCGTCCTCGACGAGGGCCTTCTTCTCCTTCATCTCGGTCTCGGTCGCGGCACCGACGTTGATCACCGCCACACCGCCGGCCAGCTTCGCGAGACGCTCCTGGAGCTTCTCCTTGTCGTAGTCCGACGTGCTCTTGTCGATCGCGACGCGGATCTCCTCGATGCGGCCCTTGATCTTGTTGGCCTCACCGCGGCCGTCGATGATCGTGGTGTTGTCCTTGTCGATCACGACGCGCTTGGCGCGACCGAGGTCGCTCGTCACCGTGTTCTCCAGCTTGAAGCCGACTTCCTCGGAGATCACGTTGCCGCCGGTCAGGACCGCGATGTCCTGCAGCATCGCCTTGCGGCGATCGCCGAACCCGGGCGCCTTCACGGACGCCACCTTCAGCGTACCGCGCAGCTTGTTCACCACGAGCGTCGCGAGCGCCTCGCCCTCGACGTCCTCCGCCACGATGAGGAGAGGACGGCCCTGCTGGGCGACCTTCTCCAGGATGGGGAGCAGATCCTTCATCGAGCTGACCTTCTTGTCGTGGATCAGGATCGAGCAGTCCTCGAGCACGGCCTCCATGCGCTCCGGATCCGTGACGAAGTAGGGCGACAGGTAGCCGCGGTCGAACTGCATGCCGTCCACGGTCTCGAGCGTCGTCTCCAGGCCGCGAGCCTCCTCGACCGTGATCACGCCGTCCTTGCCGACCTTGTCCATCGCATCGGCGATCAGCTCGCCGATCTCGGAATTGTTGTTCGCGCTGATCGCGCCGACCTGCGCGATCTCCTTCTTGCCCTTCGTGTCGGTCGACATCTTCTCCAGCTCGGCGACCACCGCGGCCACCGCCTGGTCGATGCCGCGCCGGATACCCATCGGGTTCGTGCCGGCGGTGACGTTCTTCAGGCCTTCGCCGAAGATCGCCTGCGCGAGCACGGTCGCGGTCGTGGTGCCGTCACCCGCGACGTCCGAGGTCTTGGTCGCGACTTCCTTCACCATCTGCGCGCCCATGTTCTCGACGGGATCCGAGAGCTCGACTTCCTTCGCAACCGACACGCCGTCCTTGGTGACCGTCGGCGAGCCGAACTTCCGGTCGAGCACCACGTTCCGGCCCTTGGGCCCGAGCGTGACCTTCACCGCCTGGGCGAGCCGGTCGACGCCGCGCTTCAGTGCCGCCCGCGCCTCGACGTCGAATACGAGATTCTTCGCTGCCATGATCTATAGTCTCCTAGTCTCCGATTCGTCGGGTCAGGGGATGATCGCGAGGATGTCCGACTCGCGGAGGATCAGGTACTCCACACCGTCGAGCGTGACGTCCGTCCCGCTGTACTTTCCATAGAGCACGCGGTCGCCGACCTCGACTTCAGGGGCGACGCGCTCGCCATCGTCCGAGACCTTTCCTGGTCCAACCGCGACGATCTCGCCCTGCGAGGGCTTCTCCTTTGCGGTGTCCGGGATGTACAGACCGCCGCGCATCTGCTCGGCTTCCTCGAGCGGCTTCACGACGACGCGGTCGGCGAGTGGCTTCACCGTGACCTTCGTCTTTCCCTTAGCCATCAGGCCTGCCTCCTGCGATTGGGGCCAATGTGTGTGACGGACCACTGTTGGCACTCAGATGAACTGAGTGCCAAGAAGGGGAAAGCTCGGGGGGACAAACTCACGTGTCAACGGGAAACCGCCCGTGGGATGGGCGTTCTTCGACCCTACCGAGCCCCCGCCAAATCCGTCACCACGTCCCAGTGAAAGCGGACGAACCGGTGCAGCTCGCTCTCGAGGATGCGCTCCTGGTCGCTGTGCGACCCGAAGCCCAGCGGGCCGTCTTCCACGTCGGTGGCGGGACCGATGCCGTAGCACTCGACGCCCCTGGCGCGGAGGTAGGCCATGTCCGTGGCGCCCGTGCTCATCGTGGGTAGCGTCACCACGCCATAGTGGGTCCTGACGGCGCGCTCGATCGCTGTGAACGCCTGCGAGCCGATGCTTCCATTGCTCGCCCCGGGCCGCACGTCGCGCGCGCCGTAGCGGACCTCGACGCTCGAGTCCGCGACCACCGCGCGGACCATGTCGAGGAAGCGCGTCGGATCTTCGTCGGCATGCAGGCGAACGTCGATAGTCGACGTCGCTTCGGATGGGATCACGTTCACACGATACCCTGCGTCGATCATCGTCGGGGTGAGCGTCGGCCGCACCATGGCCGCGTGCCGCGGCTCGTTCCGGAAGAGCCAATCGACCGCGGCGGCCTGCGATTCGGCGGACGAAGAGAGGAGGCTCGCGTAGCGCATCGCCTGGTCCGGCGACGAGATCCCGATCAGTCGGGTGAAATAGGACCGCAGCGTCTCGTTCATGCGCAGCGGCGGCGACCACGCCGCGACTCGTCCGAGCGCGTTCGAGAGCCGCACGAGCGGATTGGTCTCCAGCGGTACGGAGCCGTGCCCGGAGGCCCCGCGCGCGACCAGCTCGATCGCCCGAGGGATCTTCTCCTCCAGCTGCACCGACGCGAAGCGCACCTCACCCCCTTCGCGGGTCATGCCCCCGCCCTCGGCGAGGCAGAACTCGGCATCGATCAGGTCGAAGTGCTGTTTCACCATGTACTGGATGCCCACGCGCGTGGTGCCCTCTTCCCCCGCCTCGGCGAGGAAGATCACGTCCCGGCCCAGCGCCACCCCCGTCCGCTGGAGCAGCAGCATCGGCATCAACGCGGTGACGACGTTGTCCTTGTCGTCCACCGTGCCGCGACCGTAGACGTAGCCGCCCTCGCGCGTGGCGCTGAAGGGCGGGTGCGTCCATTTGGCGGGGTCGACGTTCACGACGTCCGTATGCGCCATCAGGAGCAGCGGCCGTCTCGACCCGTTTCCGCGGATCCGCGCGACGACGTTCACCAGATTCGGCTCGAGCTCGTACAGCTCGACCTCGATCCCCTCGGCCGCGAGGACGTCACGGAGGTATTCCGCAGCCGGCCGCTCGTTGCCCGGCGGATCGCTCGTGTCGAAGCGGAGGAGTGTCTGGAAGTGGCGCATCGTTTCTGCTTCGATGGCGCCCCAGTCCAGCGAGGCTGGCACCTGGGCCTGTGCGGCGGTCGCGTGGGCCAACGCGGGAAGGAGAAGCGCAAGCGTGAGGCGGCGCACCCGGCTCAGCGTGTCGAAGGATGTACGTGCGCGCATGCTCGTCTCCGAGTCGAAACGTCCAGCTGTGCCGCGCCTAGCTGGGCGAGGTCAGCGCCTCCATGCGGCGCGTGCCGTCCAGGCCCACGATGGCGTGGACCACATCCTCCGCGAGCTCCGGCTCGAGCCAGAACCCGAGCGCCTGCAGCCCCCGAAACGAGGCCCGCGCCTCGGCGTACGCGCGCTCCAACACGACGCGCGCCGACTCCTTGAAGTGCTGCTCGACGAGGTCGCCGTGCGGGCCGTCGCCGTCCGCGCCCAGCCGCTCGAGCGTGGCGCGCTCGTCGGCGGTGCCGCAATGGTGGACCTGCGACACCAGCAGGTTGTGCGAGCGGCGCCCGAGGTCGAACTCGAAGTCCGTGAGGTCGTCGACGATCTGGAAGGCCGTGCCGAGCTGGGCGACGGCGATTTCGGCCTCTGCCAGCCTGCGGGCCACCTCCCCCTCTTCGAGCACGCTGGGCGCGACGAACGCGAGCGCGAAGAGCGCCCCGCCGCGCACGCGATGCACCCCCTCGATCATCTCCTCGGGGGTGGGCACGTCGCCGACGCCGCCCTCCTCGGAGCCCTCCAGCGTGCCGATGCGCGCCATGCGGTCGAGGAGGCCGCGCTGCACGCGGTCGCGCTCGGCCGCCGTGAGCGCGCCTGCCGCCTCACCGCGGTCGAGCACGCGGCGCCCGAGCCGCTCGAAGGCCATCAGCTGCAGGATCGACATGAAGCGCGCGCCGGCGCGTTCGTCGAGAGGCAGGAGCGACTTCGCCTGATCGTCGAAGAGGTTGTCCGCGGCGGTGATCGTGCCTTTGATGCAGAAGTTCAGCTCCGTGTACGTCCGGAGCCGATCACGCCCGACGCCGAGCGAGCCGAAGATCGAGCGGAAGAGGATCAGGAAGAAGTAGTCCTGCAGGAACTCGAGCCCGGCAGCCGTGCTTATCTCGGCCGCGCCCGGCACGTGCTTGGCCCTCGTCCGGAACTCGGCCCCCAGCACGACGTCGAGGTCGCCGTAGACCGCGCGCACCGCATCCGCCTGCGCCCCCATGTCTGGCGCGAGCCGCGCCCAGACACCCTGCTGCTCGAGCAGGGCAACGGCCTCGCGGGAGCGGAAGACAGGGGAGAGCGTCATTCGGATAACTTAGCCCAGCCCCCCCGGGGAAACCATTTGGCGGCTGGCCCCGTCCAAGGTCGTGAGACGACCCGAGCACACGACGGGAGGGGACGATGCGGCGATCGGTGATGGTGGCCCTGGTGGCTTCGTCGTTCGCTTGGGGCGAGCTCTCGGGACAGTCGAGCGTAGCGACTGCGGCGCGGGCCACCGGGAACGTCACACTCGACGGACTCGACGACGACGCGGCGTGGCGCGCCTCGACCGCGGTGAGCGCGTTCCGCCAGCACGACCCCGAGCTGGACGCGCCCCCGTCGCAGCGAACCGAGTTCGCGGTCACGTACGATGACGAGAACCTCTACGTCTTCGTGCGCGCGTTCGACTCGAGTCCGGACTCCATCGTGCGGGCGCTGACGCGCCGCGACGTGCGCGGCCCGTCGGACCAGATCGGCCTCATGATCGACTCCTATCACGACCGCCGCTCGGGCTACGCGTTCTGGGTGAACCCGGATGGCGTGAAGAGGGACGTCGCGATCTCGAACGACGCGAGCGAGGACCAGTCGTGGGACGGGGTCTGGGACGTCGCCACCCGGGTCGACGACCGCGGGTGGACGGCGGAGTTTCGGATCCCGCTGTCGCAGCTCCGCTACCAGGCCGCCGACCGCCACACGTTCGGGCTCGGTGTGCGGCGCGTCATCGAGCGCCTCCCGGAGGCCGTGAGCTGGCCGCACTACGACCGCAATACCCCGGGCGCCATGTCGCAGCTAGGGACGCTCGAGGGGCTGGTGGGGCTCGGCCGCTCGAACAGCGTCGAGATCACGCCCTACGTCGTCACCAAGAACGTGACGCGCGCGCAGAACAGCGGCGGCTTCGAGCATCCGCAGGAGCTCGACGCCGTTGCCGACGTGAAGATCGGGATCACCCCCAACCTGACCCTCGACGCGACCGTGAACCCCGACTTCGGTCAGGTGGAGGCGGACCCGGCCGAGGTGAACCTGACGGCCTTCGAGTCGTTCTTCGGCGAGCGCCGTCCGTTCTTCGTGGCAGGGACCGGCCTCTACAGGTTCGAGCTCAACTGTTACATCGTGGTCGACTGCGGCACCAACGAGGGGCTCTTCTACTCGCGGCGCATGGGGCGGAGGCCGGCGCTCCGTTCTCAGAACGGCGACGGGCGCACCCCCACCGCCACGCCGATCATGGCGGCGGTGAAGCTGACCGGTCAGCGCGCGGGTGGCCTCTCCTTCGGCGTGCTGGACGCCGTCACCCGTCCCGTGGAGGGCGTCGGCGGCCTGACCGCCGAGCCGCGCACGAACTACGCGGTCGCGCGCGTGCAGAAGGACTTCCGGAACGGCGACGCGGGAATCGGGTGGATCGGGACGGCGGTGAATCGCTCCCTGGACCCCTCCACGACGCCGTACCTGCACGAGAGCGCGTATGTCACGGGGCTGTCGGGACGGACGAGGTTCGGGAATCGCAACTTCGAGTTGGTCGGCTCCGTCACGGCATCACGCGTGGCCGGCTCGCCTGCAGCCATCACGCGCACGCAGCGGGGATCGGCCCATTACTACCAGCAGCCAGGCGATGCGCTGAGCGTCGACACCAGCGCTACCTCGCTCGGCGGAGTGGGCGCTCAGCTCAAGCTCGGCAAGTACGGCGGAGGCATCACCCGTTTCGAGTCGAGCTTCGTGTATCAGTCGGCTGGGCTCGAGGTCAACGACCTGGGATTCCTGCGCCGCGCCGACGTACGTGACTGGAGCACGTGGGGCTCGCTCTCGTTCCAGTCTCCGACCAGCGTCTACCGATGGGCTTCGTTCAACGCCAACACCTGGCACCGCTGGAACACGTCTGGCGACAGGCTCGAGAGCGCCGTGAACCTCAACGGCCACGTCGGGCTCCACAACAACTGGGACGTGCACGGCGGCGGCACCTACTCGGGCTTCGGCGCAACGTACTGCGATCGCTGCACGCGTGGCGGTCCTCTGCTCCGGCGCTCCCCCGGGCTCTATCCGTGGTTCGGATTCAACGGGGACGCTCGTCGCACCGTGCAGCCGGGTATGTGGGTGAACCTCGGCCGATGGGACGGCGGACGGAGCCGTTCGTCCTCCCTCGGGCCTTATCTCAACTCCCGATTTTCGACCCGCCTCTCGCTGCAGGTCGGCGGCAACCTCTAGCGC
Source organism: Gemmatimonadota bacterium (assembly GCA_016873995.1). Classification (GTDB taxonomy): domain Bacteria; phylum Gemmatimonadota; class Gemmatimonadetes; order Longimicrobiales; family Gaopeijiaceae; genus UBA2982. The sequence goes on along the minus strand of VGVR01000015.1, from coordinate 26,823 downwards.
GCCGACGATGACTCGCAGTGGCTCGGCAACTTCGCCGACTCACTCGGCGCGACCCACCACGCCTTCGCACACCTCGACCAGCGCACGATCTCCCTGAACACGCGTGTGAACTACACGGCCACGCCGAACCTCACCGTCGAATTCTATGCGGAGCCGTTCGTGAGCAGCGGCAGGTATTCCGACGTGCGGGAGATTTCGACCACTCCCGGGGCTGCGGCGTACGACGCCCGCTTCCAGGCATACACGGCGCCCGCCGGCACCGCCATGTCGTTCTCGTATCGCCAGCTCAAGACCAACACGGTGCTGCGCTGGGAGTATCGACCGGGATCCACGCTCTTCCTGGTGTGGGCCCACGGCCGCGAGGCGTACACTCCAGACGAGCAGCGACGGCCCTGGCTCGAAGACCTCGGCCAGCTCTTCGACCTGCGGGCCGACGACACGTTCCTGCTGAAGGTGTCCTACTGGCTGAATCGGTAGGAGTGGGCGAAGGAGATGGACCCTAGGGGGGTCCCCCGCAACCGTTTCGAGAACGTTTCGAAGTTCGAACGAACTTCAGGACCCGACCCATCTGGCTATCCTCGCGCCCCGCCGCGAATCGCAGCTTGATGGGTGAGCGCTGCGGAGCCGCCGCAGGCACCCCTCCGTGCGGCAACAGTCGATCGTTCGACTTTCGAATCATTCCCAAAATGGCTGTGGAGGAGGCATGGACGTCCCGACGGTGGCGGCAGCAGACGTGGGGCCGGCCAACTTTCGACCCGCCCGCGAGCGCGTCGACGTCGACGAGCTCGAGCACGCCTGGCGCGTCCTCCGCCTGGCCTCCGATCGCTTCGACCTGATCGCGCGCGGGCACGGCTGGCCGGTACCGTTCGGCCCTGTCCGCGTCCTCATCCTCGCCCGCCTGGCCAACGCAACCAGCTACGGGCTCTCCGCACGCCAGTTGAAGAGCCTACTCGGCGTGCGACCTTCGACGATGGCGTATCACCTGGACGCGCTCGTGGAGGCGGGCCTCGTCTTCCGCGCACCCTGGACGATGTACGACCGCCGGAAGGTCGCGGTGCGCCTCACGGTCGCCGGACGCTACGCGGCGCAGCGACTCGCGGCCGCGGCTCAGCCGCCTCCCGTGCCGCCGATGCGCTCTCCCGCCATGGCGAGGCCGTAGAGCGTGAGGTGGGGCTCCAGCTTATCCACGGTGGTGAGGTGCGGCCCGATCACGTGTGAGAACCCGCCGGTCGCCACGACGAAGGCGTCGGGCCTCTTCCACTCCTCCTTGATGCGCCGCACGATGCCGTCAACCGCGTCTACCGCTTGGTAGAAGACGCCGCTCTGGATGCACGCCTCGGTGCGCCGTCCGATCACGGACTTGGGCGGCTGGAGCTCCACACGCGGGAGCTTGGCGGTGCGGGCTGCCAACCAGTCGAGGCCGGCCTGGAGCCCAGGCGAGATCACGCCGCCCACGAAGACGCCCTCGCGCGTGATGCAGTCGAACGTGGTCGCGGTGCCCAAGTCGACCGCGATGGTGTCGCGCTGATAGATCTCGCGCGCGGCCAAAGTGTTCGCGATGCGGTCGGCGCCGACGGTGAGCGGCTCGTCCACGTCGAGCCGGATGGGCAACTCCGAGCGCGGGCCGACGGACACGACGGGGCCGCGCACGACCTTGCTGAGCGACTCGGACCACACCTGGTTGAGCGACGGAACCACGGAGCCGATCACCCCGCGCCGGATCTTCGTGGCATCGACCGCATCTCCCGCCATGAGGGCGCGCAAGAGCGCTGTGAGCTCGTCGGCCGTGCGCGGCACGTTGGAGCTGATGCGCCAGAACGCGCTGATCTCGGTGACTCGGGGCGCCACCCCGACCACGGTCTCGGTGTTGCCGACGTCGACGACGAGCTGCACGGGGTCTCCGAGGCGAAGGATCAGTGCTGAGCGATCGAGTGCAGGAAGACTAGAGCAGGCGGACGCTTCCAGCCCCCACGCGTACCCGGGATCCATCGGGCCGCTCCAGGACGAGCGCACCGTCCCGGTCGATCCCACGGGCGGTCCCGGGGCCCTGCTCGTCGGTCTCCACGGCCTGGCCGGCGAGGGCGTCGCGCGCCCCGAGCCCAGCCAGCGTCGCGCCATCGAGCGCGCCCACCGGCGCCGAACACCGCTTGAGCGAAGCTACGATGGATCCGGCCAACACGCTGGCAGAAAACAGTCTACCGCTCTCCGCTTCGAGCGACGTCGCACGGTCGACCACGACGGGTCTGAGGTTGATCCCGAGGCCGGCTACCGCCGCCGCCCCCGCCGACTCGCAGAGCACGCCGCCCAGCTTGCGCCCCCCGACGTACAGGTCGTTGGGCCATTTGAGCCCGATCCGCACGCCGTCCCCCGCCGCCATCTCGACCGCCTCCGCGGCCGCCAGCCCGATGACGAGCGTCACGAAGGGGGCCGGCCGAGACCAGGGGAGCACCACGGACATCCAGAGCCCCGACCCCGGCGGTGAGTGCCAGCCGGCGCCCCGCCTGCCCCGCCCCGCGGTCTGCTCGTCGGCGATCACCACGGCAAAGGCGTGCGACGCGTCGGCCGCCAGCTCGAGCGCCCGGTCGTTCGTCGATCCGATGCTCGCGTAGACCTCGAGCCGCGGCACCCCCCAAGCAGTCCGCCACGACTCGACGGGCGCGCCGTCCCAGCGTTCGAGCGGCCGCGCCCCCTTCACCGCACCCCCAGGTAGATCAAGAAGAGCGCCCCCACCGCCCAGCAGTACGGCGCGAACGCGTGGAACGAGCGGCTCGCGAGGAGCGCCACCAGCGTCCGGATCGCGAGGATGCCCACGACGGCCGCGACCACGCTGCCCAGCGCGAGCACGCCCCAGTCGAGTCCGGCCCCCGACAGGTCCGGCAGCTCGAGGACCGCCGCGCCGGCGATCGCGGGGATCGCCATCAGGAACGAGAACGCCGCGGCTTCGCGCGCCTCCACACCGAGCCAGAGCGCCGCGACGATCGTCGTACCCGAGCGCGACACGCCGGGGGTGATCGCGAACGCCTGCGCGACCCCGATGGCGAGGGCGATGGTCCACGTCGACACGGTGCCGCTCGCGCGCGGGAGCGCCGAGCGCGAGCTCCAGAGCAGCACGCCGGTGATCAGAAGCCCGACGCCGGGGACCACCGGGCTCTCGAAGAGCGCCTCCACCTGGTCCTTCGCTAAGACACCCACGAGACCCGCCGGCACGCTCGCGAACACCACGAACGCCAGGTAGCGCAGCGCGCTCGGGTCGCGCGCGAGTGCGCCGCGGCCGAGGTCCCATACGCGCGTCCGGTACGCGACCAGGATCGACACCAGCGTGGCGAGGTGAACGGCGACCTCGAAGACGATACCGGGCGCCTCCACGCCGAGGAGCGTCTGGGCGATCACGAGGTGCCCCGAGCTCGACACGGGCAGGAACTCGGTCGCGCCCTGCACGAACCCGAGGACGAGGGCTTCGAGATAGGTCATTTGTCGGCCAAGACGCGCTCGTACAGCGCCTCGTACCGCGGCACGATCGCGCTGGCCGAGAAGCGCTCGACTGCGACCTGGCGCGCCTGCGCCGATAGCTGCGTGCGGTGCGCGTCGTCCGACAGAATCCGGATGCCCGCCTCCGCCATGGCGTCGACGGCGCCGACGGGGAGCAAGTACCCCGACACGCCGTCCTCCACCACCTCGGGAATGCCGCCCGCCCTCGACGCGACGACGGGCGCTCCGCACGCCATCGCCTCCAGGGCCGCGAGGCCGAACGACTCGGAAGCCGATGGGAGCAGGAAGAGGTCGGCACAGGCGAGCAGCTCCTCGACCGAGGCGTGCCGGCCCAGAAAGCGCACGTCGTCTCCCAGGCCCAGCTCGGCGGCCCGCTCGAGCGCACGCGGCCGCTCGGGCCCCTCACCCACCAGCACGAGACGCGCTCGCACCTTCGCGCGGATCTTGGCGAACACCTCCACGACGTCCTGCACGCGCTTCACGGCGCGGAAGTTCGACACGTGCATGACGATCTTCTCCCCCTCGGGCGCCAGCTTCGACCGGTGGCACGGCTCGCGGTCGCGGCGCCACACGTCGATGTCGACGAAGTTGGGAATCACCTCGATGCGGTGCGGCGGCACCGAGAAGTGCCGCACGGTCTCCTCCTTCAGGAACTGCGAGACCGCCGAGAGTCCGTCGGACTGCAGGATCGAGAAGCGCGTGATCGCCCGGAACGAGGGGTGCAGCCCGACCAGCGTGATGTCGGTCCCGTGCAGCGTGGTCACGATCTTGATGTCGCGCTCGGCGGCGAGCATCTGCTTGGCGAGGTACGCCGCGGCCGCGTGCGGGATCGCGTAGTGCATGTGGAGGACGTCGAGCTCCTCGCGGCGGGCGGCGTCGTGCAGCGCCACGGCGAGCGCGAGCGAGTACGGCGGGTACTCGAAGAGCGGGTAGTCCTCCATCTCGACCTCGTGATAGAAGACCAGCTCGTGCAGCCCGACCAGGCGGAACGGCTGCGCGTAGGTCACGAAGTGCACCTCGTGACCCCGCTCGGCCAGCGCGAGCCCGAGCTCCGTGGCCACGGCGCCCGAGCCGCCGTAGGTCGGATAGCATGTGATCCCGATCTTCACGTCCTCGCCTCCCGTCGTGACACCACGCCCCCCGCCTGCTCGTACGCCGCGAGCGCCGCTTCCGCCAGCTGTTCCAGGGACGCCGTCGCATCCAAACGCACCGCACTCCCCGGAAGCTGGTGGCGGAGCCAGGTGAGCTGCCGCCGGGCGTACTGCCGTGTGCTCATTCGGACTCGCTCCGCCGCGTCCTCCAGCGACACCTCTCCCCGCAGGTGTGCTGCAATCTCGCGGTACCCGGTCCCCGTCATGCCGGGGGCGTCTTCGCCGTACCCGGCGTCCAGGAGCGCGCGCACCTCGTTCACCAAGCCGCCCTCCAGCATCGAGGCCACGCGAACGTCGATGCGGCGATCCAACTCGTCGCGCGGAAGATCGAGCACCACGATCACACCAGGAAGCCCGTCGGCCTCGGGCAGGGCATGTCGATGCCACCAGGAGAGCGGTCTCCCGGTGAGGAGCGCCACCTCGAGCGTCCTCGAAAGCCGCTGAGGTCCACCCTCGCGGGCGAGCGCCGCGCGGTCCGGATCGAGCGCGTCCACCCAGCGCGCCAGCACCTCCCGGTCCTGCCGCCTGAGCCACCGGCGCAGCGCGTCCTGCCGCACAGGGTCGAGCGGCGGCTCGGCGAAGATCGGCTCGGTGACGGCGCGCAGGAAGAATCCCGTCCCCCCCACCAGCAGGGGCAGGCTCCTGCGCGCGCGGGTGCCCGCGATCCAGCCGCGTGCGTCGCGCGCGAAGCGCCCCGCCGAGTACCGCCCGTCCGGGTCCACGAGGTTGAGGCCGTGGTGCGGCACGAGCGCGCGTTCGGCCGCTGTCGCCTTGGCGGTCCCCACGTCCATGCCGCGGTACACCTGCCGCGAGTCCATGCTCACGATCTCGGCTCGGACGCGCGCGGCGATGGCGAGCGACACGCCGGTCTTCCCCGTGGCCGTCGCCCCGACGACGGCCAGGAACATCGGCCCTGCGCTCACGTGCGCCCGAACTTTCTCGACAGCTCGCGCGCGGAGAGCCGCACGATGGTCGGCCGGCCGTGCACGTCGTGGTGCGGCAGCTCGGTGGCGAAGAGCTGATCGAAGAGACGCTGCATCTCGGCGTCGGAGAGCCGCTGCCCCGCCTTGATCGCGCTCTTGCACGCGAACGTCATGGCGATGCGCTCGTGCTGGTTCTTGGCCGAGCGCACCAGCTCCGAGCCGTGCGTGAGTTCGTGGACCATCTCGCGCAGCGCCCGCTCGGCGTCGAACCAGGGGTGCGGGTTCGGTACCGCCTGCACGATGACGGTGTCCCCCCCGAACGGCTCCACCTCGAAACCTACGCGCCGGAAGAGCCCCTCGAGGTCGCCGAGCAGCGCGACCTCCGGCGCGGTGAGTCGCAGCGTGAGCGGAAAGAGCAGCCGCTGACCGTGCTGGCCGCCCGCCGCGAACGCATCCATGAGGCGCTGGAAGAGGATGCGCTCGTGCGCCGAGTGCTGGTCGATGATCAGGATCCCGTCGCGCGTCTCGGCGAGTACGTAGGTGTCGAGCACCTGCCAGAGGCGCGGGCGACCCGCGGGGAGGGCCGGCGCGCCGTCGGCGGCGACTTCGGCGGCGCCAGAGGGCTCCGCCGCACCGGACACGAAGAGCGCCATCTGGGAGTCGGGCGAGGCGCGCTGGTGCCTCGCCGCCGCCGACGGCGTGGACGACGAGGGCGCCGCCGGCGCAACGGACGAGGCCGCCGCTGCGGCAGCCGATGCGGCGGACGACGTCGACCTCCCGGGCGACGCTGCCGCGGGAGACGGCGGCGCGGTCGGCCACTGCGACGACGCCGGTAGCGGCCGATCCCGCACGACCAACCGCGGCATCCCAACCTCACGATCGAGCGTCGCCGACGAGTCCGCGCCCTCGAGCGCCCCACGCACCACGTCCTCGACCAGCTGCTCCACGAGCGCCTGGTCGCGGAAGCGCACTTCCGCCTTGGTCGGGTGCACGTTCACGTCGACTTCTCCGCCCGGCACCCTCAGGTAGAGGAAGACCCACGGCCGCGCCGCGTGCGGAATGGTCGTGCGGTAGCCGCGGTCAGCCGCGCGCAGCAGTCCCGCGGCGCGGAACGGCCTCCCGTTCACGAACAGATACGCGCGGCGCACGCCCGGCTTGGCGGCGTCCGGCCGCTGCACCAGGCCACCGAGGTCGAACCCGCTCACCGACCCGCCTGCTTCCACGAGTGTGGAAACCTGCTCGCCCCCCCACACCTGCGCGATGCGCGCGCCCGCGTCGCCCACCGCGGGCAGGTCCAGCAGCGTGCGCTCGTCCGACACGAGCTCGAAGCCCACGCGTGGGTTCGCCAGCGCCAGAGCGGTGACCGCCTCGCTCACCGCGCGCGTTTCGGCCGCCACCGCCTTCGAGAACTTGGCCCGTGCGGGTGCGTTGTAGAACAGGTTGCGTACTTCGACGGTGGTGCCGCGCTGGCGCGCGATGTCGTCGACGGAGACGATACGCCCGCCCTCGACGACGACGCGCGTGCCCGGTTCGCCGCCACCGGCGACGTCGCCCTCGCGCGTCTCCAGCGTCACGTGCGACACGGCGGCGATGGACGGAAGCGCTTCCCCGCGGAAGCCGAACGTGCGTACACCCTCCAGGTCGGCGGCGGCGGCGATCTTGCTGGTGGCGTGGCGATCCAAGCAGAGCAGCGCGTCTTCGCGCCCCATGCCGCAGCCGTCGTCGCTCACGCGCATGCGTCGCTTGCCGCCGCGCTCCATGACGACCTCGATGCGCTTGGCGCCCGCATCGAGCGCGTTCTCCACCAGTTCCTTCACTACGGACGCCGGCCGCTCCACGACCTCGCCGGCGGCGATCTGGTTCGCAACCGCGTCGGGCAGGACCTGGATGCGCCGTGCCATCTCGGACCCCTACGCGACTCCGTAGAAGCGGCGCGCGTTCCCCGTGGTGAGCTCGGCGACTTCCTCGGCGGTCCGCTCCAGGAGGCGCGCCACCGCCTCCACCACGCGCACCACGAACGCGGGCTCGTTCCGCTTGCCGCGGAAGGGCACCGGCGCCAGGTACGGGGCGTCGGTCTCGACCAGGAGCTTGTCTGCGGGCACCTCGCGCAGGAGGTCGGCGGCGCGGAAGCTCCCGAACGACGCGATCCCCGAGAACGATACGTACCAGCCAGCGGACATCGCCTCGGAGAAGGCGGCGTCCCCGCCCGTGAAGCAGTGTAGCACGCCCATCGTCCCGCGCGGCATCGTGCGCAGAGCGGCCGCGATGTCCGCGTCGGCCTCACGCGCGTGCACGATCACCGGCAGCCCTGTCTCCGCACCCAGCGCGAGGTGCGCATCGAAGAGCGCTCTCTGCACGTCGCGCGGCGAGTGGTCGTAGTGGAAGTCGAGCCCGGTCTCGCCGATCGCCACCACCTCGGCGTGCGACGTGGCGAGCGCGCGGACGTCCTCGACGGCCGACGACGACGCCTTCCCCGCTTCGTGCGGGTGCACGCCCACCGTCGACCAGACACCGGAGTGCCCGCGCGCGAGCTCCAGCGCGGCGCGCGCATCCGCCACATCCGACGCGATGGTCACCATGCGCCTCACCCCCGCCTCCGAGGCCCGAAGCAACACCGCCTCCCGGTCTTCCCGGAAGGCGGCGTCCGTCAAATGACAGTGACTGTCGAAGTACTCGATCACGCCGTCGCGGGCTCGGGACGCGGCGGCTTCTCGCGGATCTCACCGATCCCCCAGCGTTTCTGGATCTCGATGAGCGCCGCCGAACCGATGAAGATCGACGAGTACGTTCCCACGACGATGCCGAAGATCATGACGACGGCGAACTCGCGGATCACCGGACCGCCCAGCAGCGTCAGCGCAAGGAGTACCGCGAGCGTAGCGCCGCCGGTGAGCACCGTGCGGGGGAGTGTCTCGTTGACCGACCGATTGACGAGCTCGAGCGGGTCACGCTTGCGCGCTCCCTTCATGTGCAGGTTCTCGCGGATGCGGTCGAACACGACGATGGTGTCGTTCAGCGAGTACCCGAGGATGGTAAGGATCGCGGCAACCGTGGCGAGCGAGACTTCCATGCGAAGGAGCGCCAGCACTCCCAAGGTCAGCATGACGTCGTGCGCCGTCGCAATGACCGCCGCCACACCGAAGCGGAATTCGAAGCGCACGGCGAGGTAGATGAGCGTCAGCACGAACGAGATCAGGATCGCCATTCCGGCACGCCCCTGCATTTCCCCGCCGATCTTCGCGCCCACGAGCTCGGTGCGCACCACGTCGAAGTTGCGACCCGGGAGTCCGTCCCGAATCTGCGCTTGGATTCCTTCGGCCACCGCCGTAATCGATGCGCCCTCGGCGAGCGGCGCGCGGATCACGAACTCGTGCTGCGCGGCTTCTCCGAAGCGCGTGATCGGCGGCGCGTCGGCTCCCCCGAGTGCGGTACGCAGCTCGCTGTCTTCGACCGGGCCCTCGAAGCGTACCTGGACGAGTGATCCCCCCGTGAAGTCGACCCCGTAGTTCAACCAGCTGCCCAGGGTGGCGACGTTGAAGGCCATCGCCAGCACAGTGACGATCGTGGCTACCGCGGACACTACATAGGCCTTCTTGCGATTCGCAATGAAGGCGTAGTCGGCGTTTTCGAAGACGCGGAACATAGAATCTGGCAGCCTAGATGCTGATGGGGTCCGAGGCCCTCTTCCCCTGCAGGTATACGAGGAAGAGGGTCTTGGTGACGAAGATCGCCGACACGAACGAAGCCAGGATGCCGATCGACATGGTAACCGCGAAGCCACGTACCGGACCGGTACCGAACTGGAAGAGCACGAGGCCGGTGATCAGCGTGGTGATATTCGAGTCCACGATCGCGGACAGCGCGTTCGCGAAGCCTTCGTCCACCGCAGTCCGCGTCGCGCGCCCGGCATGGAGCTCCTCTCGGATGCGCTCGAAGATGAGCACGTTCGCGTCCACGGCCATTCCGATCGAGAGGATGATTCCGGCGATGCCCGGCAGCGTGAGCGTCGCGTCTATCGCAGCCATACCGCCGAGAATGAGCAGCACGTAGAAGGCGAGCGCCCCCACCGCGAGCACACCCGCGAGCCGGTAGTACCCGATCATCAAGATCACGACCGCGAGGGTGCCGACCACGCCCGCGATGACGCCCGCGTCGATGGAGTCCTGCCCGAGGGACGGACCCACCGTGCGCTCTTCGATGATGCTGATCCGGGCCGGAAGCGCACCGGCACGCAGGACGAGTGCCAAATCGCGGGCGACCTCGAGTGGCGTGCCCTGCCCCATCTCGATCTGGCCGCGTGCGCCGATGCGGTCACGAATGACCGGCGCACTCATGACTTCGCCGTCGAGCACGATCGCAAGGTAGTTGCCTACGTTGGCCGCGCTGAACCTGGAGAATTCGCGTCCGCCTTCACGGGACAGCTCGAAGTTGACGATCGATTGGTTGAACTGCGGGTCGCGCTGCGCGCTCGCGTTCTCGAGCTGGTCACCGGTCAGGAAGGCGTCCGCAGTGAGCGTGTAGAGCGCCTGGTAGTTCCGCACGCCGCGAGGCACGAGGTCGGTACCCCACTGCAGCGACACGTCACGCGGCAGCGAGCGCTGCACCTCGGGAAGGCCCAGAAAGTGCTGAGCCGCCGGCACGTCCTCGACGTCGACCATGAACGTGCCCGGGATATCACCGTACCCCAGCAGTGACGAGAACGGGCGCAATGCATCCGCTGCCGCTTGGGCACTGTCGGCCGCCGCGGTCGCCGCAGCTGCCGCGCTGTCCGCGGCGGTCGAATCGCGCCGGAAGAGGATGTCCTCCACGGTCTCGCCCCGATCTTCGACCGCGCGTCCCATGGCGCGGATCGAGTCGACGCCCAAGGCAGCCACGATGGCGCGATCGACCCTGCGGAGCGCGGTCTCATCCATCGCCGACTGCTGCACTAGCTTGAACTCGAGGAACGCATTCCGCGTCACGATTCCCTTGGCCTGCTCCTCGTCCGATACGCCGGCGAGCTCGACGATCATGCGCTCACTGCCGACCCTCTGGATGAGCGGCTCGGCCACGCCGAACTCGTCGATGCGCGTCCGCACGATCATCTCGACGCGTGCGATCATGTCTGCGCGCGCGTCGCTCGTCATCGTCCCCTGGGGATCGTCCACCTCGAGCACCAGGTGCATGCCCCCCTGGAGGTCGAGGCCGAGCTTCAGCCAGTCCCCGGTGTTGTTCCGGTGGGCGATGAGCTGCCACGCCGCGATCGCCACGATGACGACGATGGTGACGATGCGGCCCCGGAGTGTCTTGAACATGCGGCGCGTCAGTTGAGCGAAGTTCGGCGAGATGAGCCGCGGCGGCGCCGGCTCGAACATCGTGCACCGGCAGGCCTTGCGGCAGCAGGGAAACCTGCGGCTGGCCTCCAGAGGTGTCAATCGGAGCGCGGGGCGATCCCGGGGGGTGCGGCCCGCGCGGCTTGTCAGATCCGGCGGGGTCGCCTAGGGTTCGCCGTCCGTCGTCCCTTACGCCGTCCTTACCCCCGTCGCGCCATACCCTATGCGATCGACCGCCCGCGCTCGGATCTTCGGTCTCCCGCTCTTCATCGTCGCCGGAGTGCTCGGCCTCACGGCCGCTCCCGCGACGATCGCGGCCCAGATCCAGGTCGGCGGCAACACCGTCGGCGTGAGCTTCTACCTCCAGCCGCAGTGGGCGTGGGTCTCCCCCGAGGGGGGCACTTCGCAGGGCTCCTTCCGGGTGCGGCGCGCGCGCCTGACGCTGCGCGGCGATGCGCACGAGCGGTTCAGCTATCAGATCCAGATCGACATGGCCGGCGCCGCGACCCGGCTGGTGGACGGCTGGATCACCACCGAGCTGCACCCGCGACTGAGCGTGTCCGCCGGACAAGCCAAGGCCCCCTTCGGCAGACAGCAGCTCACCTCGGACACAGGGCTCCAGTTCGTCGACCGCGGCATCCTCGACGCTCGCTTCAACCCGGCGCGCCAGCCGGGAGCCTGGGTCAGCGGTGCGGCAGGAGACGTGAGCTACTCGGCGGGCATCTTCAACGGCGAGGGGCTCAAGCTCACCAACGACGACGGGCAGTACCTCAAGGCTGCGCGCGTGATGTGGAACCCCCTCGGGCCCTTCGCGCTCGAGGAGAGCGCGCTCGACTACCCCGAGTCGCCGCTGCTCTCCCTGGGCGTGGCGGCGCTCAGTACCCGGTACGGGACCACGGCGTACACGGCGCGCCGCGTGGGTTTCGAGGCAGCGTTCAAGGTGCAGGGGTTCAACACCGTGGGCGAGTACGTGCTCGAGCAGCTCGTGTCGGACACGAATCCGACGCGTGACACGAACGGCTGGTACGTGCAGGCCGGATACGTGGTCCGGCCGGGGTACGAGCTGGCGGGCCGCTACGGGACGATCGACCCCGACACGCGTGACGCCGTCACGTCGGACCGGACCGAGAAAGGCGTCTCGCTCTCTCGGTACTTCCAGGGTCACAACATGAAGCTCCAGGCGGATTACTTACGCCTCGAGAGCGAGACGGACGGGACGTCGGCGGACCAGGTCCGCGTGCAGTGGCAGCTCAGGATCTGAGGCAGCGACGGTAGCTCGCGCGGGCACGGCCTGGGCGGGGCGTCCTGCCCCGGCGCCGAGGCATCCGGCCGCGGGACGTGCCCCCGGTGCTCGCGTCGTCGCTCCGCGAGCACCTGCTAGCGGTACGGCAGCTCGTCCACCAGGTGGCAGGTGCCGCACGCCGCCGTGTACGGGATCGGCATGGCCCGGCCGGGTGGAACGCCGTCCACCGCGACGTTCGTCTTCCGGGGCACGTCGAACACGTGTGAGTTGATGGGGCTCTCCCAGTAGGCGTTCGCTTCTTCCTCGGCGGCGTTCGCGTACGGCGGCGTGTGCAGCATGCGCCCGTAGTCCCCCGCGATCCCACCCGTGTTCGCGGTGCCCGGCATGTGGCAGTCGATGCAGCGCGTCATTTCACCCTTCATGGTGGCGCCGGCCTTCGTCTGCATGTGCGGCAGCAGGTCCACCACGTGGCACCGCTGGCAGAGCGCCGAGTTCGGGTCCTCTGCGTCGCCGCGCAGGAAGCGCGCATACGGCGTCGTGGCGTGCATCTCGTGGCAGTCGCTGCACGTCACGAGGATACGGTCGTTGCGGTACATCGTCGACTTCAGGAAGTCCGAGTACTGCTGGTGCGGCTGCGTCGAGTGCACGTCGTCGGGCCAGATGTTGTTCTCCCGGCCCGGGCCCGCCATGGTGGGGCCCTTCTTGACGGGATCCGTGTACCGCGTGAGCAGCTCGTGCCGGCTGACGCCGGGCCTCGCCATCTCGCCGGTCTCGCTCACCGCCTGCGTGTACCCTACGTATGGGCCGCCGTACCCCTGCCGGCGGTCGTGGCAGCGACCGCACACGACGCTCGCGCGCTCCGCGGAGAGGTCCTGCGGCGACACGATGCGCCCGGACGCCGGGTTGGCCACGTGCTCGGAACCCGGACCGTGGCAGTTCTCGCACCCTATGTTGATCTCGTCCATGGCGGGGTCGTCGTCGATGTTGGCCTCGCCGGCCGGATCGTCGACGGCCCTCGCCAACACCTGACCCGACGCCGCATCCTGGTATCGCTCCCAACCAGTGAAGTGGCATCCCGCGCACATCGTCTGGATGGCGTTGTTGTTGATGGGAGGCGCCGCGAGCACGTCGTCGGCGCTCCCGTACGCGCCGTCCCCGCCTGCGGACCACCACATCCAGAACTTGTAGTCGTGCCACACGCGACGGGTGCGGTTCAGCCGCTCGTCGCGACCGCTCGAGTTGTAGCGCAGCAGCGTGTACCAACCCTGCCGGTCGCCGAGCCCGCGAGGGACCGAGACGATGTAGCGCTGGTCGTGCACCACGCCCCCGTACACGAGCTCGATCGGCAGGTGGGCCGGGCTGTTCGGATCCTGCGGGTTGAGTCGGTTCACCAGCGTGATGTAGAAGCGCTGATCGCTCGTGCTCCTCCACAGGTAGACGTCAGCAAACGTCGTCGTGATGGGGAGCCGGGCATCGCCGGCCACCCTCAGCTTGAACTTGTCGTCACCCCGCGTCGCATCGTAGTCGCCCAGCTCGAGCCGAGTGCCCCGCGTGTAGTCGCCCACCGCCGGAAACGACGCGAGAGCCGCACCCCACTCAGGGTGCCGCGAGAAGTCCTGCAGCGCTCCGGGCGCGTGCGGCGGCGTCCACCCGAGCTTGTGCGCGGTCTGGGCCCAGTGCTCCTGCTCGGCATGACACTCGAGACACCGCGAGCTCCCCACCGCGCGGGCTGCGGGCGATGGGTTGTCCGAGAGTCGGATGGTCATCTCGCGTCCGCGCAGATCTTCGGCAGCGTGGCTGCGCCGGCTCTGGTCGCCGCCGGGGAGGTGTTCGGCGTCCGCCGCTGCGGGCGTGACGTGGATGAAGAAGCGCCCGTCGGGCACGAGGTCGATCGTGAAGGCGCCGTTCGCGTCGGTCGTCGCGCGCGGGAAGTCATCGCCTGCCCCGCGAATCGCGTCCTCGAGCGGCTCGTCGAACGCCTCGGCGGGATACGGTGCAAGGTAGATCGAGCTGGCGGTCATGTTGCTGGACAGGTCCATCCCGTCGACCGGGACGAGGTGCACCGTGGCGCCGCGCACCCCCGACGCACCCGATCCGCCCGTGACCCGGCCCGAGAATCCGTCGCCCCCGGACGAGGCCTGCCCGCTCGGGGCCGCGCCCAGCGCCACGCCCGCGCAGCCGAGCAGCGCGAGCACCCCGGATAGCGCGACGAAGCGTCGGTCGCCCGCGGGCCGCCGCGTCCGTCCCGCCCCTGGCGGTCGGTGCACGTCCGATACGCTCATGGGACCAGAGGGGCCAGAGGCATCACGAACACCAGCGAGGCCGACCAGGGGCTCGCGTCGTCCAGGTAGAGCTCGCCTCCAACCAAGTCCCCTGCCTTCGGTATCCCACTCGCCATGTAGTCGATCGACAACTCGAGCTCCAGCTCTCGCAGCCAGCGTCCCTCGGGCAGGAAGTTGAACACGTGCAGCGCCGTATCCCACTCGAAATTGAGCTTGTGGGTGTAGGCGCCGCCGTCCCCAGGCAGCTCACCGGGACTGAACTTGTCGACGACGTCGACGTGCGAGGAGACCCATCCGCCGGTCTCACCACCGGTGAGCAGGTCGAAGTTCAGCTCGGACTCGATCTCGGGAAGGTTGTCCCTGATCTCGTCTCGACCGAGGCCCTGTGCCGTCTCTCCCGTGAACGGCTGCTCGTCCGTGCCCTTGAAGGGCGCGAAGATCGCCTCGAGAGTGAACCCGACTCGTGGAATCGTCGTGGGAATCCCCACCGAGAAGATGAGCTCTAGGACCGTCTCGCGCTCGGTCTGCTCGACTTGCCCGCCTACGTCGACGCGCGCGCGGCTGCCGAGATTCTCGAGCGTGACCGTCGGCTCGAACTTGAAGTCGGGCGCACAGAGCAGCCGACACGTGGCGTCTTGGGCCGCGGTGGGGATAGGCGCGCAGAGCCACCCTGCGACCCATGCGAGGCCCATCGCGGCGCGCCCCAGCACCGCTACATCCTTCAGGTGGATGTCGCTCGCCCCCTGCGTGATGGCGTCGCGGATGATCAGGTTGGTGAGCTTCACCACCGGGGTGGACGTGACGTCGTCCTCCGAGATGGACTCGGGGCCCATCTCCTCGACCAGCTTGACCGCGTCTTCGCTGACGTCGTCGGCGAGCCCGCCGAGCAGCGCGTCCACGGCCTTCTCGGGCGAGAAGCGCTGGTCGAGCGCGTCCTGGATCGTGCGCGGAGCGGCCACCTTGAAGAGCGGCGTGCGGCCGGTGGCGAACCCGAGCGCGCGCTCGGCCTCTACGTTGGTCGGATCGCAGGTAGCTACCGCGATCTGCCGGTCGTCCTCGCCGAGCGGGAAGACGTGATGCTTGCGCGCCATCACCTCGGGCACGAGGAGCGCCGCATTCGGATCCGCACGGTTGATGTCCGCAACGCTCAGTCGGAAGTACTCGGCGACCAGCTCGGCCAATTGGGGATCGGTGACGCCGTAGGCCTTCGTGACCTCGCTCCAGGCCAGCGGAGCCGCAGCGCCCACCGGGACGTCGGGCCGCTGCGCCTCGGCGTACCCCGCCCGCTCCGCGATGCGGACGAGCCAATGCAGCGCGCCTTTGGGGGCCCGCGGCGCGTCATCCGCGGCCGACGCTCCGGCCCGGGTGGGGGCTTCGACGGACGGCGTGTCCTCGCTCATCTCTCCCTCAGGGCCGCGGCACGCTTGCCGTGCTTCTCACGGTACATGGCGCTGTCCGCCTCCGCGACCAAGTCATCCAGGCGCACGCGCAGGTCGTCGTCGTGGCGGGCCATGCCGATGCTGACCGACAATTGATACGGCTCCGGGCTGCTGCGGTTGAAGTCGACCACCCGCTCCCGCAAACGCTGTACCAGAAGGTCGGAGCTTTCGTCGGCAGCTTCCAGCGCCAGGACACCGAATTCGTCGCCCCCCAGGCGGGCGATGATGTCGGACCGCCGGAACGTGGCACGCAGAATGTCGGCGACCTTGAGCAGCGCGCGGTCGCCGACGTGGTGGCCCAGCGAGTCGTTGATGGTCTTGAAGCGGTCCAGATCCAAGTAGACCATCGTCACGCCGCGACCCGAGCGGCGGGCCAGCTTGAGGTACTGCTCGCCCAGGTCCGCGAACCCCCGGCGGTTGTAGAGGCCGGTGAGATCGTCGATGAGCGAGAGGCTCCGGAGCGCGGAGAAGAGCCGGTGCCTCTCGATCGCGTGCCGCACGGCGCGCACGAGCATGCCGGGGGTCACCTCGGACTTCACCAGATAGTCCTGCGCCCCGCCCTGCAACGCCGCGACCGCGGCCTCTTCGTCCGGCTCACCAGTGAGGACGATGATGGGAAAGTCGGGGGCGAGCGCGAAGGCCCGGTCGAACGTGACCATCCCCCGGCTGTCCGCCAAGTCGAGAGCGAGCAGGATCGCATCGACCCCGCCCTGGCTCAGGCGAGCCAGCGCTTGGCTGAGCTCCGACGCCACCTCGATCTCCAGGCCTGCGGCCTTTCC
This sequence comes from Gemmatimonadota bacterium, assembly GCA_016873995.1. Taxonomy (GTDB): domain Bacteria; phylum Gemmatimonadota; class Gemmatimonadetes; order Longimicrobiales; family Gaopeijiaceae; genus UBA2982. The sequence goes on along the minus strand of VGVR01000015.1, from coordinate 10,205 downwards.
ACCGGAAAGGCTATCGCGCACCTCGGCCGCGTAGTCCTCGTCGGATTCGACGAGCAGGACCTTGATGGGCCGGTGCTGCAAGCTGCTCACCCCGGGGGAAGCGTTGTGGGGCCGCGCCGCGCTCTGGCGGCGAGGTGCGGGTCGCCTCAAGGTAATGAAAATGAAAGGGTGCACGCGGTGACCACGGCGGCAATACGGACCGCCGACGGCCCGGCGCCCCGGCCGCCGGCTCAGGCCGACGCGTCCAGCGGCAGGATCATCCGCGCCCGGGCCCCGGAACCGTCCCCCCGGTTCTCGAGCTCGAGCGTCCCCCCGTGCCCTTCGGCGATTTGGCGGGACAGCACGAGCCCGATCCCCGAGCCCCCCGGCTTCGTTGTGTAGAACGGGACGAAGAGGTTCGCCGTGTCGGTCAGGCCGCGCCCGCAGTCCTCCACCAACAGATGCAGCTTGCCGGTGCGCGTGATCCAGCGGATGCTCACGCCTGCGCTTCCTCCCGCCTCCACCGTCGCGTCGACCGCGTTGCGCACCAGGTTGATGAGCGCCTGCTCGAGCTGGTCCTGGTCCGCCCGCAGCGTGAGTGAGGGCCCGCCGATGACTTCGACCGGAAGGCGGGTCTCGAGGTCGGCCACCCGGCGGACCAGGACCGCCACGTCCACGTCCACCGGCTCCGGCGGCGGAAGGCGCGCCAACGTCGCGTACGACGCCATGAAGCGGCCGAGCGCCTCCGCCCGCCCCTGGATGACGGCGAGCCCGCGCTCCACGTCGTCGCCGAGATCGCCCGCCAGCCGTTCGCGCGCGAGCATGCCCTTCAGGCTGCCCGAGATCGACTTGATGGGGGCGAGCGAGTTGTTGATCTCGTGCGAGAGCACACGGATGATGCGCTTCCAGGCTGCCCTCTCTTCCTCGCGCAACGCCCGGCTCAGGTCGGAGAGGGCAATGAGCTGGAGCGGATACCCTTCCTGCCGCACCACGCTGCGGCGGAGTTCCCACCGGCCCGCCCCGCCGGCGTGCGCGAGCTCGAGCGTACGCGGGGCGATGCCGGTGAGCGTCTCCGCGAGCCTGAGCTCCGCCGCGCTCCGCCCGATGAGGCGATCCGCCGGTTGCGCGAGCAATCGCTCCCCGGCGCGGTTGACGATGCGCAGCACGACGTCGGGATCGAATGCGAACACCGCGACGTCGATCTCCTCGAGCACCTTCCTGAGCGTTTCGGTGGCCTCCACCGCCCCCAGCCGCTGGTTGCGGAGGAGACTCTCGAGGGCGTTCATCTCCGCGTAGGCGAGCGAGAGCGAATCGGGTGCCCCACCCCCGGGCACGCGCGCCCGAATCGAGAAGTCCCCTTCGCGCAGCGCCGCGAGCATGTTGGCGAGCGTGCCGAGCGGGCGCGCCACCTGGTCGCGGAGCAGGACGGCCGCGCCGACCCAGGCGAGCAGGAGCAGCGCGGTCGCCGTCCACACCGTTCGGGGGGCGAAATCGCCCAGCCAGAGGAGCGCTAGGGCGGCGGCAACGCCGGGGAGTCCGACCAGGACCGCCAACGCGAGAATGCGGCGTTCGTGGCCGAGCGCCATCTATACCTCCTCGCGCTCCTCGCCTCGCCCCTCTCCCTCTTCGTGACGCTGCAGCCGCCGGTAGAGGGCGCTCCGGCTCACGCCGAGCGCTTCGGCCGCCTTGGTCACGTTCCCCTGGTGGCGCTCGAGAGCACGCTCGATCATGAGTCGCTCGGCCTCCTCGAGCGTGAGCTCCTCGATGCGGGCCGAGCCGTCGTCCCGCCGCCGAAGCCCGAGGTCCGCGGCCTCGATGGTGCGGCCGCGGGACATGAGCACCGCGCGCTCCACCGCATGACGCAGCTCGCGCACGTTCCCCGGCCAGGCGTGCGCCGCCAGCGCCTCTACCGCATGCGGCGAGAACCCCTCCACGTCGCGGCCGTAGCGCGCCGCCTGCTGGCGGAGGAAGTGCTCGGCCAGCAGCAGAACGTCCCCACCCCGCTCGCGCAGGGGCGGCAGCCGAACTTCCACGGTGTTCAGCCTATAGAGGAGGTCCTCGCGGAACTCGCCGCGGGCGACCATGCCGCCCACGTCGGCGTTGGTGGCGGACACGACGCGCACGTCCACGCTGCGCACCTTCGAGGAGCCGACACGTTGGATCTCCCGCGTCTCCAGCACGCGGAGCAGCTTGGTCTGCTGCTGGAGCGGCACCGTGGCGATCTCGTCGAGGAAGAGCGTGCCGCCGTCGGCGAGCTCGAAGCACCCCACGCGGTCCGTCTTGGCATCCGTGAACGCGCCGCGCACGTGCCCGAAGAGCTCGCTCTCGAAGACACCCTCGCTGAACCCGCCCGCGTTCACCGCCACCAGCGCGTGCGGCGCACGGGGCGACACGGCGTGCAGCCAGCGCGCCACGATCTCCTTGCCGGTGCCGTGCTCACCCACCACCAGCACGTTCGCGTCGGAGGGGCCGACGCGCTCGATGATGTCGAGCACCGGCCGCATGGCCGCCGAGCGCGCGATCAGCTCGGGCACGTTGCTCCCCTCGGCACCCTTCAGGTGCAGGTTCTCGCCCTCGAGCAGCTCGCTGCGACGGAGCGCACGAGCGAGCGCCACCTGCGTGCGGACGGTCGCGAGCAGGCGCTCGTTGTCCCACGGCTTCTCGACGTAGTCGCGCGCCCCCCGACGCATCGCCTCGACCGCGCCCTCCACGCTCCCCCACGCGGTCATGACCACGACGGGCAGCGTCGGGTCGAGCCCGCGCAGCTTGGCCAGCAGGTCGAGTCCCTCGCGCCCCGAGGTCGTGTCGCGCGTGTAGTTCAAGTCGATGAGCGCGAGGTCGACCGGAGACTTCTCGACGAGCTTGAGCACCTCGGCGGGTGAGCTCGCCGTCACCGCTTCGCACCCCTCGGCCTTGAGTAGGAGACGGAGCGCCTCGAGCACGTCCGGCTGGTCGTCGGCGACGAGGACCCGCGCGGCCACCGAGCGCCGCCCTACTCGTCCACGATCCAGCCGTCTTTGAGCTGGATCACGCGGTTGCCGTACTTCGCGCACTCCTCGTTGTGCGTCACCTGGATGATCGTGGTGCCCTCCGCGTTCAGCGACTTCATCAGATCCATGATCATGCGGCCCTGACTCGAGTGCAGGCTCCCCGTGGGCTCGTCGGCGAGGATCACCGACGGCTCCGCGATCACCGCGCGTGCGACCGCGACCAGCTGCTGCTGCCCTCCCGAGAGCTGGCTCGGGAAGAGGTCCTTCTTGCCCACGATTTGGAAGCGGTCGAGCGCGTCGGCGACGATCGCCTGGCGCTCCTTCTTGGGGACGTTCCGGTACGACAGCGGGATCTCGAGGTTCTCGTAGACGTTCAGGTCGTCGATCAGGTGGTACTGCTGGAAGACGAACCCGACGTAGCGCTTGTTCAGCTCGATGCGCTGCTTGGGTTTGAGCGCGTGCACCGGCTCGCCCATCAGCCAGTACTCGCCGCGCCAGTCGCCGTCGAGCATGCCCAGGATGGCGAGCAGGGTCGACTTCCCCGCCCCGGACGGGCCCATGATGGTGACGAAGTCGCCCTTCCGGATCTCGCCGCTGATCCGGCGCAGAACGAACGTCTCGCCCGCTCCTGTGCGGTACGACTTCTCGAGGTTGCTGAGCTTGATCATGTGGATCCCATCATCCCGACGGGCTGGTCGCCCTCGCCTACGCCCTTACCCAAAAAGATGTCGGTCATGCGGGGCGCTGTCTCACCTGTAGTGGTCGAGGATGGGCGTCAACTTCGGCTGGGCGGCCCCGAATGTCACTGGCCGGCCCGCTCGGCCGCAGTCCGAAGATCACGAGCTCGTGTGCCTCACACCTCGCCGGTCGAGACCCTGCGGAACACCTCCGTAGCCGCCTCGAGCTGCTCCGGACTCGCGCCGACCCACTCGCTCCAGGTAGCGGAGGCGGGATCGCCCCGCGGGATCAACTCGCGCGAGACGTCCGCGAGCAACTCCCGCAGATCCGGAGCCGCCAGGTTCATGCGCGGCCACAAGCCCGCGACCACCTGCATCGACTCCCTGCTCCGCCCGAACAGCGACTGGAGCTCCGCGTCGGTGAAGTAGGGCCCGCTCGCTGCGGCCGTTAGGCTATTACCCAACGCCGTGAGCACCTCCTCGTCGAGCTTCCTGCGCAAGACCTTCTGGGACTGGAACTCGAGCACGCGCGCGAAGAACGCGAGCAGCGGGTAGACTGCCTTGCCGAGGTGGTCGAGTGTGATCGGCGGCGACGAGCGCGGATACAGATACAGACGATCGAAGTGCGCGCGACTCTGCTCGACCTTCTTGGACATCTCCGGGGAGATCCAGCCAGAGCGACCTGCGGCACGTCCTCGGCGTGTACACCGACGTGGCCCGGGCCGTCGCCACGCGCATCGAGGCGCCGCTCACGCCAGGCGAAGCGGCCCGACTCGCGTCCGCCCGGGAAGTGGATCCGGCATCCTACGATTCGTACCTCAGGGGCCGGTTCCACACCTACAGACTCACGCCCGAGGACCTCGATGCCGCCGAGCAGTACTTCCAGCTCGCGCTGCGGCAGGACAGCCTCAACGCGCTGGGCCACGCCGGGCTCTCCATGGTCTGGATCAGCCGTCTGCAGATGGGGTTCGCCGCGCCGGAGGAAGCCACGTCCCAGTCGCGAGCCGAGGCGCTGCGCGCGCTGGCTCTCGACAGCCTGCTGCTCGAGGGTCATTACAACCTGGCGCTGATCTCGATCCAGTCCGATTGGGACTGGGCCATCGCCGAGGCGGAGTTCCACCGCGCGCTCGACATCAACCCCGGCTTCCCCGATGCCCACGCCTTCTACTCGCATCTGCTCAATATCCTCGGCCGTCCCACGGAGGCGAGGCGGCAGATGGACCAAGCGCTCGCGATTGATCCCCTGAATCCGCTCTTCCTCGCGCTCGACGCCGCGGACCTCGTCTTCGAGCGACGCTGGGAGGATGCCGACGCCCAAGCGCGCCGCGCCCTCGAGATGACCCCCGGCCACCCGGTGGCGCTCAATGCCCTCTGGCTCGCGAACGATGCCTTGCACCGGTTCGACGCTGCTGCGGAGGCTGCGGCGCGTTACCTGGAGGCCTCCGGCCAGCCGGAAGCCGCGGCCATCGTGGCGCAGGCATTCCCTGAGAGCGGCTACCCCGCGGCCATGCACCAGGCGGCGGACGCGTTGGCCTCGCGGGCATCCGGGCAGTACGTGGTGCCCACCGACGTGGCCACTCTCTACCTGGTCGCAGGCGATCTCGCACATGCGATGGACTGGCTGGAGCGTGGCTACGCGACACACGACCCCAACATGCCGTATCTGCTGCTCCCCCAATATGCCCCGCTCCGCTCCCAGCCGCGGTTCCGGGCGCTGCTCGAGCGCATGCGGCGGCCGGTCCAGCGAGCTGGGCTCCGCGGGGACGCGGGTGGCGTGCCCCTCAGCGCAGGAGTCGCGGCGTCCCTTTCAGGTACGGTCGCTCGAGCCCTCGCAGGATGAAATCGACCACGTCCGTGCGTGACAGGGTCGGCACGGGGACCCACGTGCGGACCGACTCACCCGCGCGAGACCGGAACATCGGCGTCGCCCGGCCTCGCCCCTGCGCCCAGGCTCACTCCCCCACCGGCTCCACGTGCACCGCGGTCCCGTAGCAGATCACTTCCGTCGCTCCCTGCATCACCTCCGTCGCGTCATAGCGAATACCGATGACCCCGTTCGCACCGGCCACGTCCGCCTGGAGCAACATGGTGTCGAACGCTTGCTGCCGGGTTCGCTCTGCGAGCTCCGTGAAGAGCGAGATCGTTCCGCCGAACAGCGTCTGGAGGCCGGCGCCGATCGTGCCGAACACGGATCGCGACCGCACGACGACGCCGCGCACCACGCCCAGGCACGACACGATTCGATATCCGGGCAGGTCGAAGCCGGTGGTCGTCATGTTGTACGGCACGTCGGCCGCCTGCGAACGGACCATGGGATCCATTTCATGTCGCTCCATGGGTGACCAGCGGAGCCACCCTGTAGGAATTGCGTACGCCAGCGGTCGACGCCTCGAAGACGCGCTGCTTGCGCCCGGGGTCCATCAGCTCACCGACGGGTCCACCGTCTCATTCGTAGTACTCCGGCGACTTCCTCAGCAGCGCGTTACCCACGGCGTCATGTTGAATCCACAGCTGTGCGCCGGTCCTCTCGAGGAATGCCTCGATCGCCTCGCGTGTCACCGGTGTCTGCTCCTGGTCGAAATCGAAGGTCGGTACACGCCTAAGCGTCCGCGAAGCTGGGAAATGATAGACATCGCCCGAGAGCAGCACGTCGCCCGTCCGTGCGAGTCGCAGGTAGAGGACCTGGTGGCCCGGCGTGTGGCCCGGCGCACTCTTGATGATCACGGTTCCGTCCCCGAAGACGTCGTAGTCGTCGTCTTGGATGAGGACCGTATTGCTGTCCTTCAGCCGCGCGTAGTTCGCGGGCAGCGTGACCGGGGGGACCTCGGCGAACATGGCGTCGCGCTCGACCTGACGCACCAGCCAGGTCGCACCGGCAAAGGCATTCGCGTTGGCGACGTGATCCCAGTGGTAGTGCGAGAGCGCGAGGTAGTCGACGCCGGACGGCGTGTACCCCAGCTCGGTGAGCTGGGCGAGCAGCGGCCTCCGGAGGGTGAGATCGCGCTCGCTCGCGTCGGGCAGCACGAGGTGGTGCCGGACCGGACTCCCGGTGGGCACCCATTCCTGATCGGGCACGGCTCCCGCGTCCCAGAGCAGCATGCCCCTAGGATGCGCAACCAGGAAGCACGGGATCGACATCTCGTTCGTCGGCACCTCTTCCGGTAGCAGACGGAACCGCGTCAGATCGCCCGTCATGCTCCCGCAGTCGAGGACGTAGAGGCGGAGAGTGGTTGCTTCTGCACTGGCCTGGGGTGATCCGCCGGTCTCTTGCGTCCCGCAGGATGCGGTCGCGGCCAAGGCCGCGGTCCAGGCAAGAGTCGATAGACGGCGCGCTCGACGCATCGCGGAGCGTCGTCCGTGGGTCACGTGAGACGAGTTCCTGGTTGAGACGTCTTCCATTGATCGAGCAGCTGCCCGCCGCGGAAGACGTCCAGGTACGCGAGCCAACGCACGGCGTCCGCTTCCCACGGTTGGTAAAAGATGAAGTCGCCCACGTCCAGCGGCACGTCGCGCGCACCCAGCCACCTGCCCTGGTTCGGCATCATGTTCACGATGCGGGTCGGGTCGCCGGTGGAGGTCGGACTGGGGATGAGGCCCTTGGGATGGTGTCGATCGCCCGGGAAGCCCCCGGAGACCATGACGTACCACACCGCGAAGTCGGCCTGGCCTCGGGCGAGGCCGGGCAGGAACTCGGCGTCCGGGTACGTTTCGGCCGGGTCCAGGCGCCGGAGCACCGGCGTCGCGAAGAACGTCGCCGTGCGCAGTCCTACCTCGGGCAGGTTGTGGAAGTTGCTCGGGTAGAAGAAGACTGAGCCCATCGCGACGTCATTGACCGGCGTGTCGAGGTCGTCGGTGTAGGAGTGGTACGTACGACTCCCGCCGCTGTTGTAGACGAGCGGTCCCTCGAACAGCGCGGGGTGTGCTTCTCGTCCCACGCGCACGAATTCCGCATAGCGACGCTGCACTGCCTCGAACTCTGCGGCCGGAGTGCCTCGATCCAGGGGGACGAACGGCACGTGCCCTTCGTAGCCCATGAAGCCGGTGAAGCGCAGGAATCCGGACTCCGCGATCGTCCTCAGCATGGCTCGGAGCTGGTCGGCGTCGCGCGCTCCTCCGCGGTGCAGCCCCACGTCGATCTCCACCGAGACGCTGATCGCTTCGCCCCGCTCAGCGGCGAAAGCCGCGTACTGTCGCATGCGCTCGGGGGTATCGACGAGCCACCGCACTGTACCCGCGTGGTTCGGCTCGCTGCCGAGCTCGTCCAGGGTCGCGAAAGTGCGCGCGAGCGCCTCCACCGAGGCCGGTCGGCCCAGCAGGATGTCGACATCGCTCTCCCAGCGTACGAGCAGCTCCCGGACCATCTCCTCCGAGAAGGCCATGATCCGGTTCGTGCCGGCGGCCAGCATCATGTACTCGAGGAGGGGTAGGCTCGGCAGGCTCTTGTCGCAGAGGCGGAGCGCGAACTTCGAGCCGAGCTGGCTGCCGACCAGCCTGAGGTTGTGATCTACGGCGTCCAGGTCGACGAAGGCGGATTCTCGGCCCCCAGCTGAAGCGCGAAGCGCCGCGTTCCAGGCAACGAAGCGATCCTCTTCGGGCCCCACGGTCGAGGTGAGCCGGTCGGTGCGACGCTCGGCGTCGAAGCCCGGAAGCGCCATCGGTGGCCCCTCGCCCGATGAACGCGTCGTGATGTCGGGGTTGCCGGATGCACCGCCTCTGGTATTGCAGCCCGCCAGACTCCCGGCGACCAAAGCGGCCGAGGTTGCGATCCAGCGTCGCCTCGATGGGCCGACCGGACCAGTGTCGTCTTCCCGTGGGGCATTCATACGACCTCCTGCTCGAGACTGGCCTGGTCCGACACCCATAGGGGGGCAAGCCACGCGCCCGCTCTGGTCTTTTAACGGAGCGGTGCCTGTTGCGCTCCAAATATAGAGACGTGCAAGATAGAGACGTGCAAGATTTTTGGATCATACCCAAACTCCAGGACTGTCTTCGATGCGCAGATTCGACCTGATGGCCGTGGCTGCTGTCACGCTCGCGGCCTGTGACACGGGCACCGAGCCCCCCGTGCTCGACACTGGTGACTACGCGCTCGTTTTGTTCGGTGACCCAGGCGTGGTTCTGGAGACCACCTTTGGCCCGCAGACGTCGCATGCGTACGATGGCCGCACCCAGGGCCCCGGGCGCCTGCCGGCCGAACTCGCGCTGACGACAGCGCAAAAGGAGCAGATCTCGGCGCTGCGCCAGGCTTTCAAGGCCGCCCGCGCCAGCCAGCTCGCGGCCCTCAAGGCTGTCATGGAGCGCGCTAAGGCGGCGCGCGCCGCCGGACAGACGCGCGAGGAAGTCCGCGCAATCATGGTGGAGGCCCGCCCCATCGCGCAGAGTCTTCGTGCCGCCGTCCTGGCCCTTTATCAGTCGGTCCTGGGCGTACTCACCGCCGAGCAGAAGGCCTGGCTCGAGGCGAACCGCCCGGCACGCAGGGGCAGCTGACGGCGCGACTCGGCCGCACGCACCCAAAAGGGAGCGGGCCCACACGGCCCGCTCCCTTTTGCTTTGTCCCCGCTGGGTTGCCGGTAAGAAGTGGGCGCTGGCATACCGTGAACTGCGCCGGGATTGTCGGAGACCGCATCCTTTGAGAGGATGGGGTCATGAACGAGGTAAAGAAGTACTCCCCGGAGACGAGGCAGAGGGCCGTTCGGTTAGTACAGGAGCACGCAGAGGAGTACAGCTCGCAGTGGGCGGCGATTGAGTCGATTGCGGAGAAGATCGGCTGCACGGCGCAGACGCTTCGCACATGGGTGCTGCGACGACCATAGGGTCGAGTACGGAGTCGAGCCGATCTGCCGGGTGCTTCCGATCGCTCCGTCGACCTACTACGCGCACAAGGCGATGGAGCAGGATCCGTCGCTGTGCTCGGCCAGGGCGCAGCGCGACGCTGAGCTGCGTCCTGAGATCCGGCGAGTGTGGGACATGAACTTCCAGGTCTACGGTGTAGAGAAGGTCTGGAAGCAGCTGAACCGGGAGGGGATCGTCGTGGCGCGCTGCACGGTGGCGCGCCTGATGAAGGAGATGGGCCTGCGGGGGGTGGTCCGGGACCGTGCGTTCGAGACGACGACGATCCCGGGCGAGCTGGCCGAGCGTCCGCGGGACCTGGTGGAGCGCGCGTTCACGGCGAGCCGGCCGAACGAGCTCTGGGTGTCGGACCTGACGTACGTGGCTACGTGGCGCGGGTTCGTGTACGTGGCGTTCGTCATCGATGTGTTCGCACGCAGGATCGTGGGCTGGCGGGTGTCGAGCTCGCTCAGGAGCGACCTGGCGCTCGACGCGCTCGAGCAGGCGATCGCGGAGCCAGAAGACGACGCGGCCGAGCGGCTGGTGCATCATAGCGACCGCGGGGTTCAATACTTGTCCATTCGCTACACCGAGCGTTTGGCCGAGGCAGGCATCGAGCCGTCGGTCGGCAGCCGCGGCGACTCCTACGACAACGCCATGGCCGAGTCCATCATCGGTCTCTACAAGACCGAGCTCATCAGCAGGCGTGGTCCCTGGCGCAACCTCGAGG
>VGVR01000014.1 GCA_016873995.1 Gemmatimonadota bacterium | reverse complement strand
CGCTTGCCCTCCTATTCTGTTTGGGGGCGCTGCTCGGCCTGTCCTCCCCGGGCCAGGTCGGGGCCCAAGTTCGTCCGGAAGGCCCCGCTGCCGGCCGCGCCGCCGGCGCGGGCCGCGAGGCGCGGCCGTACGACCATGCCGCCGCGCCCACGGCTCGAGCCGTCCGTACGACGGCGCGTATGTCGGTCGACGGCCGCATGAACGAGCCTGCGTGGACGAGTGCCCCGGCGGTGACCGACTTCTACCAGGTCGTCCCCAACGAGGGCGAGCCGATCACGCAGCCCACGGAGGTCCGCTTCCTCTACGACGACACCTTCCTCTACATCGGCGGATGGATGTGGGACGACGGCCAGATCCTTTCGCGCCTGGCCCGCCGAGACCAGGGCGTGGGAGACATCGACATCTTCGCGGTCCACCTGGACGGATACCACGACCACCGCACCGCGGTGCGCGTCGCCACGACCCCGGGAGCCGGATGGATCCGCGACGAGTTCATCGTGGGCGCTCGAGGCGGCGGACCGGGCACCGGAGGTACGTCCGACGCCTCGTGGGACCCGGTCTACGACGTGGCCTCCACCGTCACCGAGGAGGGGTGGTTCGTCGAGTTCGCGATTCCGTTCAGCCAGCTCCGCTTCGGTAGCGCGCCTTCGCAGACGTGGGGGCTGCAGATCGAAAGGAAGATCCGCCGCCACGGCGAGGACACCATGTGGGCGTTCCTCCCACGTGATGAGCCGCAGGGCGTAGCGCGCTACGGGCACCTCGAGGGTTTCGAGGGTCTGCGTCCCGGCAGGGGACTGGAGATTCTCCCCTACACGACCGCGCGCGCAGAGTACAAGCAGATTCCACGGGCCACCGGGACCAGCTTCGACAATCCGTTCCGGAGCGGCAGCGACTACTTCGCCAATGCGGGCGCGGATCTGAAGTACCGCCTCGGCACGAACTTCACGCTCGACGGAACCGTGAATCCGGACTTCGGCCAGGTCGAGGCCGACCCCGCGGTCATCAACCTGACCGCGTTCGAGACACGCGTGAACGAGCGTCGGCCGTTCTTCGTGGAAGGCGCGGACATCTTCCGCTTCGGTGAAGGCGCGGGCGGTGGCTCGGAGCTCGTGAACACGCGGCGCATCGGTCGGCCTCCGCAGGGCTCGCTTCCGAGCGCGTCCAAGTACGCCGACGTGCCGACGTCCACGACGATTCTCGGGGCGGCCCGGCTCACGGGTCGTCCTACGGGCGGATGGTCCGTTGGTTTGCTGGAGGCGGTCAGCAATCGTGCGCGCGTGCCATGGGTCGACGTGAACGCGGCGCGCTCGGAGACGGAGATCGAGCCGCTCACCAACTACTTCGCAGGCCGGGTCAGGCGCGATCTCGACCAAGGCACCAAAGCGTTCGGCGTGCTCGCCACCGCGGTGAATCGGAATCTCTCGGCGGCCGCGCTGCGAAACGAGCTGCACGCGGCCGGCTACTCGGCCGGGCTCGACGGCCAGCTGCAGTGGGGGAACCGGTCGTGGGCGCTGAGCGGGGCTCTGGCCGGGAGCCGCGTGACGGGCGACGAAGCCGCGATCGCGCGTACCCAGCGCAGCTCGGCTCGCTACTTCCGGCGGGTCGATGCAGACCATCTCACCTACGACTCGACCGCGACGTCGCTCTCGGGATACTTCGCGACGATCAGCGGCGGGAGGCAACGCGGCGCCTGGACCGGCGGCGTCACGGTCGATGCTACGAGCCCCGGCTACGAGGTGAACGACTTCGGTTTCCAGAACGCGGCGGATCGCATCAACTACGGCGCGGACTTCGGCTACCGCATGCCGACCACCGGGCGTCGCTTCCGCAACTTCAATGTCTCGGCGTCGACGGATCTGACGCAGAACTTCGGCCGCGAGACGCTCGCCAAGAACTTGGGTCTTTCCGTGGGCGCCACGCACGTCTCGCAGTACGGATTCAACGCGAGGCTCAACAAGCGCTTCGACGCGTTCGACGACCGACTGACCCGTGGAGGGCCACTGGCCCGTGCGCCGGGGGGATGGTCGTCGAGCCTGAGCTTCAACACGCCACCCCAGAAGCCCGTACAACCCCGTCTCGGCTTCAACTACTCGCGAGACGATGCAGGAGGTTGGCGTAAGTCCGTGGACGTTGGTCTCACCATGCGCTTTCGCGGCGTTTCGGAGGTGGTCCTCGGCGCGAACTTGAGTCGGAGCCGATCGGCGGCGCAGTACGTGACGACGCTCACCGACGCGCGGGCTTCGGCGACGTTCGGGAGCCGGTACGTCTTCGCGCCCATCGATCAGACGACGCTGGATACGGACGTGCGCGTGAACTTGACGTTCACGCGTCGCCTCTCGCTCGAGGTCTACATGCAGCCCTTCCTCTCGAGCGGCGATTACGGACCGCTCGGCGAGCTCGCGGCTCCACGAACGTTCGACTTCCTGCGGTACGGGTCCGATTCGGGAACGATTTCGCGCGGAACCGACGGGCGGTACACGATCGATCCGGTGGGTGACGCCGTGCAGACCTTCACGATCGCCGACCGGGACTTCAACGTCCGTTCGCTCATCGGCAACGCGGTGCTGCGGTGGGAGTGGCGCCCCGGCAGCACGCTGTATCTGGTTTGGCAGCAGCTGCGCTCGGAGCGCCCGACGTCCACCGGGTTTTCCGAGGGGACGTATGGCGGCTTCGAGTTCGGCCGCGATGCCGAACGGCTCCTGCGGATCAAGCCCGCAAACACATTCATGATCAAGGTGAGCTACTGGCTCAACCCTTGAGGATGGGTGGCCGCGGCCCACGTCGCGGGCGCAGGGGCGCGTGAGCCTCCCGCTGGACACACCCGGCCGGGGCCGCCCAAGATGGCTCAGGTACCCGTCGTGGCAGGAGGCATCCATGCGAGCCCTCGTCCTTGGTTCAGTTCTCGCCCTCGTCGCCTGCGGGCGGGCGGAGAGGGAGCGCGCAGCCGCCGTCGAGGCCGCTCAGGCTGCGACGCTCGGTGAGATAGAGCGCGTGCTGGCAGGGGCGATCGGCCGAGCGGATCGTCTCGCCGACGGCGCTGATCGCATCCTGAGCCCGCGTCCGGTGATGACGCCCGGGGAGGAGGACGCGCTTCGCCGCTACCAGAATGGCGTGCATGTCGCCCGCGCCCGGGCGCTGGGCGTGCGTGTGACTAGCGAGCCGATGGTGGACTCGTTGGTGGCGGCGGGGCGCCTTGTGGCGCTGGAGGACAGCACTGAGCACTGGATCGTGCGGCGGGGGTCGTCGCCGGCGTACGTCCTACCCGACGTGCGCGAGCTGCTGACGATCCTGGGGGAGCGCTTCCACGAGCGGCTCGGAGCCCTCGACCTGCCCGCGTATCGCCTCGAGATCACGAGCTCGTTGCGGACCTCGGAGCGGCAGCAGGAGCTGCGCGAGGACAACGCCAACGCGGCGGCCGGGGTCAGCTCCCACGAGTTCGGCGCCACCGTGGACGTGTCCTACGCAGCCTTCGCCCCACCCGCCGCACGCCCGGAGGAGGTCTTTGGCGGCGTGCCTCCCGAGCTGCGCCCTCACATGGAGCGACTCGTCGACCTGGCGTTCGAGTCCGTGTCAGCGCGTAAGTCGCGTGAGTTGGGGCAGATCTTCGGCCGCCTGCTCGACGAGGCTCAGGAGGAGGGGATCGCGCTCGTGCTCTTCGAGCGACAGCAGACGGTATACCACCTCACCGTTGCGAGGCGACTTCCGGCGTCCTGAGGGTCGCGAGCAGCGGCACTGAAGCCCTGAAGGAAACGCCCGTCTCTCGAGGGTCTCGAAGGCCCGGCGTCTCGCGGCGCTACCGCGAGCTCCGCCAGCTCGCCGACTGTGTGCGCACGAGGTCGACCAAGTTCCCCATCGCGAGGTTCGCATCGACGAGGTGAAGACCCCACGGGGGAGTGAGATCGCCGCGGATGTCGTCGACACGGGGGTCGGCGGGATCGCCGTGCACGGTGATCTCGAGGTACGTCGCGAACTCGTTCGACGTGCAGCGTGCGGTCAACAGGCCGGGGACACTGACGAACGGCGTGGTCACTTGTGCGCTCGAGCTCGTCCACGCAGAACCGCCCCCGCGCCCGCTCACGATGGTGAAGCCAGGTCCCGACAGGTACGCGTGCAGCTCTCCGCTGCCACCCTCGAGCGCAGCCGGGTTGGTGCACGCGGCGGCCATCGATGGGTCGGCCACGCGCCCGAAGAGCGTGCCCCCGGGCGGTGGTGCCGTCGAGCGGAAAGCCGAGTAGGCGACCACGCAACCGGTCTGCGTGGTCGAGCAGCAGAGCGGGACGCGTTGGAACGCGCCGCCCACGACTTGGCCCCGCGCCACGGGAACCGTGGCGCCCAGGAGGAGTGCGGACACCATGCGATCCTGGAGGGGCTTGCCGTCGATCTCCTGCGCGACGAGGGAGGTCAGGACATACGAGCCCTGCGAGTGGCCGATGAGCACGAACCCGCGCCCCGCGTTGTCGTCCTCCAGGTAGTGATGGAAGGCACTCCGCACGTCGTCGTAGGCGAGCCCCTGACTGAGGTTCGTGGCACCGCCGGCGCGGCGCTCCCGAAGACCGGCGAGCGTCACCTGCCGATAGCTGGGCGCGTATACGCGACACACCGACGCGAAGCGCGCGAGCTGTTGGTGCACCACGCGCAGCTCGGCCTCGTTGGGCGTCATGTCGCTGTTCATCCCTGGATCCGTCGACACCGTCGGGTATGCGTAGAAGCAGTCGATCGGCGCGTTCGGGGCTGCGCGCCACTCCTCCCGCGACATGGTTCCGTCGGCGCGCACGACGGTCGTGGACCGCTGGATCGGGCGGGGGGCCATCATCGGCGCCCACCTTTGGTCGATGGGGTGAGGCGAACAAGCGACGCCCTGCAGTGTCCAACTCGGTGTCGCCAAGTCCACGCCGAGCAAAGAGCGCCCATGACGTTCCGCCGCACTCCGACGATCGCAAGGACCACTCTGCACGTGCTCCTCGGTGCCGCACTCGCCGCGCCGGGTGTCTCGGCGCAGCGCGCCGATCCTCCCCGGGTGTGGCCGGACGAGGGTCCGTTCTCGTGGCCGCCGAGGCCCACGCAGCCCTCGATCATCGCCGACGACCTGCGCACGCACGTCTATCAGCTAGCGGCGGACTCGATGGCGGGACGGGCGGCGGGGACGCGCGGCAACTTCATGGCGACCACGTACGTCGCCTCGGTGTTTCAGCGCCTCGGGCTCCGGCCGGCCGGCGACAACGGCACGTTCTTCCAGAGCGTTCCCGTCGATGGCGCAGATCCGAGCACTCCAGCCCGCAATGTAATCGCAATCTTGCCCGGGTCGGATCCGGCTCTGCGCGGCCAATACGTGCTCGTCGGTGCGCACAACGACCACGAGGGTCTGCTCGAGCAGGCGATCGACCACGACGCCCTGCGCGCCTACAACCGGGTCATGCGGCCCCAGGGCGCCAACGACCGTCCCGGGCCGCCGACGCCCGAGCAGCAGGCCCGCATCGATTCCCTGATCGCGTACGCGCGCTCGATTCGACCGCCGCGCCCCGACACGGTGATGAACGGCGCCGATGACGACGCTTCGGGTACCGGCGTGCTCCTCGAGATCGCGGAGCGCTTCGCCAGCGGGCCTGCGCCACGTCGCTCGGTCATCTTCATCTCGCACGCCGCCGAGGAAGCCGGACTGGTCGGATCGCGGCACTTCGTCGCCAATCCGACCGTTCCGCTCGACTCGATCGTCGCGGCGCACAACATGGACATGCTCGGGAACGGCGGCGTCGCCGACGTACGCTTCGGCGGTCCCGCGCAGGTGCAGATGCTCGGGGCGCGCCGGCTCTCGGCCGAGTTCGGCGACGTGATCGACTCGCTGAACGCCGTTCGCGACGAGACCATGGCGATCGACTACTACTGGGACCGCACCAACGCGCTCAATCGCTTCTGCCGGAGCGACCAGGTCAGCTACTTCCGGCGTACGATTCCGGTCACCTACTTCTCGACCGGGTACTCGATCGACTACCACATGCCGACCGACGAGCCCCAGTACATCGACTACGAGCACTCCGCTCGGGTGGGGCGCTTCGTGCACGAGATCATGAGCACGGTCGCCAATCGGCCTACCCGGCTCGCCATTCTCCCGCCCGAGCAGCGCGACATGAGCGCCAGCTGCTCGCGCTAGTGTCCTGATTCGGAAGGTCGCTGTCGCAAGCGAACTCCCGATTCAGGATACTGGGGAAGCTCGGAGGGAGCTCCTCTCGGCCGTCCACCGGCTCAGGCCGCGGGCGGCACTCCCCGTCCCGACGTCCGCCCGCCCCACTCCATCGGCTTTCTTGCCGCGAGCTTGGAGCGACAGCTGGGGCACTCGCCGATCGCGAGCACGCCCTCGGGCCACGGGCGGAGATTGGTGAGCTCCACGTGCTTTTGGCACTCGTCACACCACGCGGAGATCGGGGCGGGCTTGGCTATCGTCGCTTGGAGTCGCATGTGCGTCGAGCGCTCCGGACCGCGTGAACAGTCCGGAGCGCTCGCCTCCTCGGTGGTCAGATGGTGGCCCTCACCGCACCGTCACGGGCAAGAAGGCGCTGGACCAGCAGCACTGGTTGTCGAAGCGACTGTCCGGTGCACCGAAGTTGTCCACGCGGAGCCGGATCACGTATTCGCCAGGCACGGGGAACGTCGCCTGGGTCGTGGCTTGACCCCACCCCTCCGTGTCGAGCTGGCTCGTTTCGGGCCCGAACTGCACCCGCGCTCCGACCGGACCCTGATGCAGGATCCACGTCGCGTTCACGGGATAGAATTCCTGCTCGGACAGGCCGTAGCGCTCGCCGCGGTCCTGAACCATTGCGGACAAGGTCACGGGTGTCCCGACGCGCGCGCTCACGCGCGGTGCGGTCGTCCCTTCGGGCCCGAAGCTGATGGGGCCTTCCGGCGTGAAGCGGATGCCAGGGTGGAGAGAGCCGTTGGCCGCGGTCTGAGTGAAGCTGCCCATGTCGTACGCCGTCGACGTCGCGCGGCCGGGCACGGAGTAGCTGCGCCCGGCGTGGGTGAGCGTCCAGACGACCTCGGTGTCCTTCGGCACCGTGACGCCGAACACCTGGCGCTCACGCTTGCCGACGAGTCCCCGACGATCGTAGACCGGGAAGTGCGTGGGCTGGCGGCCATCGAATTGGACCGGCTCGATGTGGTTGTTCTCGCCGAGCGGGATGTCGACGATCTCCTCGGTGTTCCGGTTCATGAACCCGAAGGTGTACGTGACCGTGCCGTCGCCGTTGTCGAACCAGCCGTCGAAGAAGGGCGCGACCAGGTCGCCCGACTTGTGGAGCGTGCCGAGGGGGTATTCCCTCAGCTCGGGGGGCAGCTGCGCCTCGAGCGAGCCACCGGCCAAACCCACCAGCGCCAGCGCCAGGCTCCCTGTTCCTACCATCCGCGCGGCGTTCATCGGGCACCTCCCGCGTCCACTACGGGCCGCGACTCGCGCTCCGCCAGGAGCCGCTGATAGCCCTCTTCATCGAGGTGCGTCACGGCGATCCAGGAGTGCGACATCTCGTCCGTCGTCCGCTGACCCATGCCGACCCACTGGTCGGGATCCGGATTGCGTGGGTTGTCGGCCGTGTTGTCGTACCACGCCTTCTGGATGATGACCGCGCCGGCGGGGAGCAGAGGCTGATGGCCGTCGGCGTAGATGTGGCTGTGGTTCCAGCCTGCGTTGAAGTTGGACGCCGAGCTGATCATCTCCGTGCGGCCGGTCTCCGGGTAGAAGACCTCGATCGACATCGCCACGCCGCGCAGGTGCAGGTGCGGCTGCCAGCTGTCGAGGCGCACCGGGTGATCGAACGTTTGGAAGCCCTGCGTCATGAGCTTGCCGTTTGGCGGGATGTCGAAGTCACCGCCCTGCAGCGCGTACGAGCGCAGATCCTGACGATAGGCCTTGGAGCGGTCGAAGTCCTCGTCGTGGTACCAGATGCCGACCTGGACCTGGTCGCCCGGAACCGCGGTGCCGTCGGGGTAGTAGTGGATGCTCCAGCCGACCTTGGAGTTCGTCGGCGCGACGCGGCACGCATCCAGCGGGACTTCTTCACCCAGCTTCCCGAACGCGAACTCGGAGAGGCGCGTGTTCTGCACCCACTTACCTTCCTCGTCTTGCTTGTAGAACATCGAGTTCGCGTGGTGCGTCGAGCCATGCGCCGCGGCAGAGGGCAGCGTCTCGATCGCCTTGATGCAAAGCTCCTCCGTAATGCCGGTGTCGACGAGCGGCTCCCACCACAGGTCCGTGCCTTCGGCCGGGACGTCCCACGGCGTCGAGCTGATGATGTGGTCGGGCGGGCCGTACTTGCTCGCGAGGCGCCATTCGCCGATCACCGGGAACTCGACCGGAGCAGGGAGGTCGGCGGGGTTACCCTCCGGCGCTCCTTGGTCCACCCACGAGACTACCGTTTTGATGTCTTCGGCGGACATGCGCCAGTCGTTGTAGAGCTCCTGTATGCCGACGTCCGTGTCGTATTGGTAGGGCGGCATCTCGCGGGTGGCCACCAGGTTGCGAATACGGGTGGCGTACCGGCGGACTTCCTGGTACGTCATGAGGGACATCGGCCCGATGTTGCCAGGCTGGTGGCAGATCTGGCAGTTCGACTGGAAGATCCGCGAAACCTGATTTGAGTACGTGATGTGTTGCGCGCCTTCGCTCTGCGCGGCGACCTCGCCCTGCAGCACCAGCGTCGTGGCAGCAACTGCGGCGCAAAGTCCCAGCGAGGACAGTGTGGTTCGACGCATGATCTCTCTCCGTGTGCGTAGCCGAACGGACCAAACGACCGATGAGGCCCAAGATGAAGTGACCCTCGGACCTGCGAGAGAGAGGAGATTGCCGCGGCTTATTGTGGGGAATTCCCCTACAGTGGACGGCTGGCAGCGTCGCTCGGTGGCCGCGATGCACGGCCCGTCCCACTTTCCATGACATGGAGATGAGCTGGGACGACGCTGAGTCGAACGAGGGCGGGCTCGTCGAGCACGCGTTCGCTTGCCCCTACTGCGGCGAATCGATCTCGATGCTCCTCGACCTGAGCGAGCCCGACCAGGAGTACGTCGAGGACTGCGAGGTCTGCTGCAACCCCATCGGGTTGCATGTGCGTGCGAGCCGGGGTGCCCTCGTCCGTCTGGACGTGACCGACCTGTCCTGAGCCCCTTTGCTGCGAGTGGTTCGTCCCCGAAGTCCGTGGCGGAACCGAGGGCCGCACCAGACGAGCCGCTAGGATCGCGCGTCTACGGCGGCGGCGACGAACGCGGTGAGCAGGTTGAGCTGGAGCCATGGGTGACGAAAGAGCAAGCTCCTCGGCCAGGGTGTCACGAGCCGCTCTTCCTTTCCCACGCCGACCATTCGTCCAGGCTGGGCGCTGATCTCGAAGGTCTGCTCCTGGAACATCGCCTGCCCGCGCACGAGCCCTATGAGCACTCCTTGGTCGTCGCACACCGGGTAGATCGGGTAGTGTCGGTAGACGACCGAGTTCATCGCGTCGGTTAGGCTCGTCGTTGGGCTCAGGTAGAACGGCTCCTTGAGCATCACGTCGGCGAGTCGGGCGGCGCCGTCCGAGACCAGCAGGTCTCGCATGGTCACGATGCCGACGAGCTTCCCGCCCGCGTCCGTGACGAAGCAGTATGTGACGAAGACCTTCTTGACGAGAACCCGCACCCTCTCCGACGCCTCGGCGACCGTCTCGTCGGGGTGGAACACCGCGGTGGGGGGCTCCATCAGCCGGCCGATACAGTCTTCCGGGAAGGCCTGATTCAGCGACCACTGGTGGGTCAACGCCGACGGGCCCGCGGCGAAGAGCCGACCGCGACGATCGTCGCCCAGATGGGGGATGATGTCGCCCACGACCCCGGGGGCGAGACGCTCGAGGACCTTCAGCGCCAAGTCGTCTTCGAGGGCTTCCAACGCCTGCGCCGCCTCGCCTGCTCCCATGCGGGAGATCTGTCCGGCTAGCTCCTCGAGGGACGTGTTCGTTGTCGGGGTGTTCTCTGCCACGGCGAAGCTCCGCGGGGTTATGGCCTCGTGCGTCTCGATCGGCGCGCAAGGTAGATCCCTGGGTCTCGCTCCAGCAACGAAAAGAGGTGGGGTCGGAGCCGAAGGCGGGGTAGGCTCCGGACCGCGGCCCCGGTCATGCCACTTCGGCGTGGCGACTGGCCTGCCGCGTCAGATCCTGAGCAGCCGGTTGATCTTGAGCACGAAGCCGCGGTTGCGGAGCGTCGACCACCTGGCCGTCACGTCGGGGTTCCTGTCCTCGGTGTAGACGAGGAAGAGCTCGCTACCGGGCGCCCATTCCCAGCGGAAGCGGAAGTTCGCGCTGAGCGCGTCGTTGCCACTGATGCCGACGTCGCTGCCCGTGAAGTTGTACTGGAGCAGGCCGCTCACGTATGCGCGGGGCGTCATGGTGTAGGTGACGCGCGTCACCGCCAGGTGCTGGTCGAACTGACCCTGCGGCAGATCGATGAAATTGAGTGAGACGCTCGGCTCCACGGAGATCTGCGGCGAAACCTCAATGCGGCCGCGGATGGAGGGCGAGGTGATGGTGCCCAGGAAATAGTCGCCGCGCCGGACGGAGAGATTGCCCTGGAAGCGGCGCTGCGGGCCCATGTTGTAGCTCGCCTGCCACTCGGGGTTCTCGTACCGCCCCGCGGGAATGAGCGCGCCGGAAATCCGCTCGGCTGCGAGAAAGCCCTCGTAGTTGTACCCCCAGCTCAAGCTGAACTGATCGCTGTTCTCGAACTCGAGCCCGAATCGGCCGCCGTATCCTTTGCTCTCGACGTAGCCGGTCTGCTCGTTCTCGATGTACTCGCCGTCCACGCTGAAGGTGAGCTGGCGAATCCAGGAGACGTCCGGGCGGGGGCGGAAGCCCATGTTGCCCGAGGTCTGGCGGAAATCCTTCCTGCGGACGAAGCCCACCTCGGGGTTGAAGTCGTCTCCGACCACCAGGTGCTCGACGCTGGCGCCGAACAGGTCACCGCTGTATCCCACCTGGCCGCGATAGGCGGCGTCGAGGCCATTCAGGTTGTCGGTGCGACTCTGCGCGTAATATCCGGAGACGTTGAACTCCTGCGTGATGCCGAAGGTGCCGTCGACGCCATAGGCTTGATTGTCGCCCGTACCGAGCGTCGACTGCGAGCGGTTGGTGAAGAGCGCGCCGACGGAGCTGCGAGCGAACACATCGCGCCGGACGCGAACGACGGAGAAGTTCGTCGCCCGCGGTCCATCGATGTCGAAGAAGCCGTCAGGTCCTTGTGTCTGGATGTTGAGGACCCCGACGTCGAAGGCGCCGACTTTACCGGTGATCTTGCCGCCGCCGATGATCGGCACTTCGGCGTTGTTCTGGAGGCCGATCTGCCGGCTGTAGAAGAGCTGCGGACCCGCACCTCCACCGAACGGACCGCCGCCTCCACCACCGCCACCGCCTCCGAAACCGCCACCCCCTCCTAAACCACCACCGCCGAAGTTACCACTCGCGCCGAAGCTGAAGATGCCGCGTCCCTCGAGGAAGAACTCGCGCTTTTCCGGGAACGAGATGTTGAAGCGGGTCAGGTTCACCTGCTGCTCGTCGACCTCGACCTGCGCGAAGTCGGTGTTGAACGTGAGGTCCGCCGTGAGGTTCTCCGTGATGCCGTACTTCACGTCGAGGCCAGCGTCGGCGTAGCCGTCGTTGGTGAACGCCGGGTTGGCCAGCCGATCCGTGCGTGCACCGCTGATGCCGTAGGGCTTCACCTCGAGGTTGCGGCTCGGCTCGGGTGCCTCGATACCGACCAGCGTTCCGTACATCGAGACGCGGAAGATCCCCTGCGACCCCTGGCCCGCGACCGAGAGCGGGAGCGCGGCGATGTGCTCCCACTCGTTCCTGCGCAGCACGGAGCGGCGCAGCTGGATCCCCCAGACCTGCTCACGCCCGGGCCGATACCGGAGCGACTTGAAGGGGATGGCGATCTCGATCGACCAGCCGCCGTCGAAGAGGGCCGTCTTCGTCTCGCGCACGGGGTTCCAGTCGAAGTTCGGATTCCCCTCGTTGGTGATCTGCAGATCCGAGAACCCGCCCACCGCGTTGCCGTAGAAGCCCACTGCATTGCGTCGGTCGTAGAACGTGTCGAACCAGACGCCGAAGTTGTCGTTGGTGCGGATTTGTGGCGAATCGCGCCGCATCTCGTTCGCGATCCACCCGTCGGGGCCTTCCGTGTCGTAGATCTTGGCCGACACATAGACGTTGTCGTCATCGAACCCGATCCAAGCCTCGGTCCGCTGCGAAGGCTGTCCGTTGTTCTCTGGCACCGTCTGGACGAACTCGCTGATCGCGGGTGTGTTGCGGTAGAACGGCTCGTCGATCACCCCGTCGACGGAGATGGGCTCGCTGACGCGGACCGCGCGGATGGTCACTCCGTCCCCCAGGGCTTGATTGACGACCGCGTTGCCCGTGGGGGCAGGAGGGCCGTCGATCTCGATCGTCGCACCGGCCTCGCGAGTGTCTGCCGCGGCTCCCTGCGGGGCGGGGCGCGGCGCCGGTGCCGGACGGACGGGCGGGGCGGGCTCGCGGCCTTCCGGGACCGCAGGTGCGCCGGCCGGCGGCGTCGGACTTGTGGCCACGACGTCGAGCGCCGTGATCACCTGCTGCGAGATACTCCATGAGTCACCGCTCCGTATGCGCGAATCGGAGTATCGGAACCTGCCTTGTAACGTCACGCCGTCGGGCAGTCTCAGGGTGCCGTTCGCCTGTGCGGTCGTCACCGCCATCGCGCCGAGCACGCGGCTCTCGACCTGTGATGTCGTCCATGCCGACCCGGCTGCCGCCTCGAGCCACTCATCGATCTGCAGCTCGATGAGCTCGCCGCGCTCGATGAAGACGGTAGCGCCGGGTGCATACTCTGCGCGGGCGGCACCAACGTCCCCGGAGCGGAGCGTGGCGAACGTGCGCTCCACCGCCCCCGCGACCGCGGGCTCCTGAGCCCGAGCCGAAGCGCTGGGAACGGGGAGCGCGAGGGTGAGGAGGGCGAGTCCGGACCCCAGCGCCCGGGAAGCAAGCCGGCGCGACGACGGGTGGTGCGAGGACATGGACTCGGGGGCAGAGGCGAGGTCGAAGGCTCGACAGGTCGCAAGGAGACACGCGCGCCTGCTGCTTTGCTGACAGAGGCGGCAGGGAAAAAGAGCGGGGGGTCGCCCTTGGCGACCCCCCGCTGTACCTAACGCGTCGACGCGAAACCGCGAGGCGGAGTCAGCCGCCGAACATGACACCGGCCTGGATCACCAGCGCGGTGTTGTCGTAGTCGGGGACTCCGGTCGGGATGTCTTCGCCGATCTCGAAGGTGCCTTCGACGAAGATCGGGATCGCCAGGCCCAGTTGGATGCCGGCGCCGGCGGTGATGCCGTTCTCGGTCACCGTCGAGCCGCCGCCCCCGCTCCGGCGCCACTGCCAGCCGCCGATCACGTACGGGTTGATGACGGGCAGGCTGAGGCCGAACTTCGCCCCGATCCCGTACGACATGTAGTCGCCGTTCTCGGGGAAGTAGTAGACGCCCTGCCCGACCAGCGCGAGAGACAGCACCGGGATCGGGGGCGAGAACGTGACCCTGCCACCGAGGCCGTAGGTCGCGTCGAGGTCCGCGACGGTCGTGCCGGTGCCGCTTCCCACGACGGTTTGCAGACCGGTCAGGGCCGCACCCTGAATTCCTTAGCCCAGCTGGGCCTCCACGGGACGTGCGAGTGTGGCGCCCACGAGCGCCAGCGATGCCGTCAGAAGCAGACGACGCATGTGATCACCTCCGAAATGATAGTTCCCCCCAGAAAACATCTGTTTACAGCGTAAAAGATGCTCCCGGGGAGCCCGGAAACGCAATGAAAACGTTCCGGCCCTTGGCTTTCGGGGTCAGGCGCTGGGAAGGCTCTCCACCAGCCGAATCATACGCTGGACGTGCTCGGGCGTGGGCAGACGGCCTCGGCCACCCCCGATGTTGTCGAGCATGTGCTCCGCGTCGCTGGTGCCGGGCGTGGCCACCGTCACGGCGGGATGGGCGAGCACGAACTTGAGCATGAGCTGGGCCCAAGTATGCGCGTCGAACTCTGCCGCCCAGTCCGGGACGGGCCGGCTCCCGATGCGCGCCCACATGCGGCTACGTCCGAAGGGCAGGTACACGAGCACGGCGATCCGCCGCTCCAAGGCGAGCGGGAAGATCACCTCTTCCGGGCCGCGGTTGTCGACCGCGTAGTCGATGCCGATGAAGTCGATCGGCTCATTGCGCATCACTTCGGCGAGCTGGCCGTACTGGTTCTCGCTCGTGGTCGTGATGCCGAGGTAGCGGATCCTGCCGGCTTGCTTGAACTCGCGAAGTACGCCGAGCTGTGTGGGCGGATCGCCCATATTGTGCACGTTGATCACGTCGATCACGGGTCTGCGAAGGCGCTGGAACGATCGCTCGACCTGCGCGCGCGCCGCGGCCACGTCTGCCCGGCCACCTCCGCCACCGCGCCCGCCCGCGACGTTCATCTTCGTCGCCCAGAAGATCCGGTCGGCAATCCCCGCCTCCTGTGCGACCCGACCCGAGACCTCCTCGGACGCCCCGTACCCGGCCGCCGTATCGAACACGATGGCGCCCCCATCCACCAGCGCACGCAGCACCGAACCGATCTGGCCGAACTCCTCGCGCCCTGCGGTCTCGGAGAACGTATTCGCCCCTCCCAGCCCGATCACCGGGAGTCGCTCACCCGAAGACGGGATGGATCGCGTGATGAGCGGCTGCGCCTGGAGGGCGGCGAGAAAGTCGTGATCGAGTCCGATCGCTGCGCTCGCACCGGCAGTGACCCGGAGCCAGTCGCGTCGAGTGAGCATGGTACATCCTTAATTAGGGGCCGCAGCGAACTACACTCGAACTGTCGTCTTCTATTGACTGCCGAGCGCCTCGTTTCGCTAGCCCCCTTACGGGACCTTTACTGCAGAGTCACGGCACCCCGAAGCAGAGGAAGGGGCCACGGGGCGTGAAGTCGCCCCCGTCCAGCTGAGAGCCTAGCGGAATCGCGAAGCCCTGTGGTGCATATTCGCCGGTCACGGTGACGGCCGACTCCGCCCACAGGTTGTTGTCGTCACTGTGCAACTGAGCCAGGCTCTCCGCGATCGGCACTCCATAGTAGTTGTACCACGGCCCCGATCCGATCCGGCTGCGCGCGACCTGGCTGCCCTCGTTCAGGTAGGCTCTCCACTGCAGGTGACCGAAGCCCTGAGCGTACGCGAGCGTTCCGCAGAGCTGATCCGCGAGCGGCAGCGCGGCCTGGCCCGCGCGGACGTTCGGTCCGGTCGGCGCCACGAAGAAGTTCATGTTCGGACTCGGCTGTCCCTGCGCAACGAGCTCGTAGGGAGCGAGCGCGGACAGCACGAAGAGCGCGGTCAGGACGCCGAGGCCCGGCATGGAGGAAGAACGTGGCGAGGCCGTTGCGGTGCTCATCGATTCCTTGGATCGTCGGCGGGGCGGACGTGCCCCTCGAACTGACGAGGATACGGGCGGCGAACCGAGGAGTTCCGCCGGCGCGCTGCCTGGACGGGCGCCGGCACGTCACGTACCATTTCCGTCCTCCGTGGTCAGGGGGACTTCTTTTTTTTGGGAGATGGCCGATGAAGAGGCTGATCGTCCGGGGGGCGGCCGCCGCGGTAGTGGCCGGATCGCTCGCCGGCTGTGGGATCAGTGACGACGGGACCGTTCCCCTCCTCGAGGTGGACGCCCTGTGGCCGCAGCCGCTCGAGTACCCGACCATCTTGGGGCCGGTATCGGGAGTCACCGTAGCGCCCGATCGCAACATCCTGATCGTGACAATCACGAGCCTGGATCAGTTCAGCGCCGCCAACGAGATCAACGTCGACACCGGCACGGGCGAGTGCTGCACGCCCACCGAGGCCGTGCTCGAGTTCGCTCCGGACGGCTCGCTCGTGCGCCAGTGGGGCGGACCGGACCAGGGATACCCCTGGCCGTCGCGGCCGCACGGCATCGGCGTCGACCCGGATGGCAACATTTGGATCGGCGGAGCTTGGTACCAGCCGGCTCCGGCGGGTGGCCGCGGTGGCCGCGGCCGTGGCGCCGCGGCCGACCCGAACGCGCCTCCTCCGACGCCCCCGGCCCCGGTCTACGACAGCCACATCCTGAAGTTCTCGCGCACGGGTGAGCATCTGGCGACCATCGGAACGCCGGGCAGCGCGCCGAACAGCTCCAGCACGAACAGCTTCGGCGGCCCGGCCGACTTCTCGTTCGACGCCGATGCCGGCGAGGTGTTCGTCGCCGACGGGTACACGAACCACCGCGTGGTCGTGCTCGACGTCGCTACGGGCGCCGTGAAGCGCTCATGGGGCGCCTACGGCAACGCGCCCGACGACGCGCCGCAGGGGCCGTACGATCCGTCGGCCGCGCCTTCGCAGCAGTTCCGCACCGTCACCTGTGCCGAGCTCTCCAATGACGGCCTGGTGTACGTCTGCGACCAGGGCAACAACCGCATTCAGGTGTTCGAGACCGATGGCACCTTCGTGAGCGAGGTCGTGCTCAAGGGCTCGACGCGGGGCAACGGTGCGGTGCGCGACATCGCGTTCTCGAGCGACCCCGACCAGCGCTGGATCTACGTCACGGACGGCATGAACGAGCGCGTGCACATCCTCTTCCGCCCGACGCTGACGCTGAAGACGTCGTTCGGCATCGGCGGTCGCTACCCCGGCAACTTCCGTCAGCTCGGCGGCGTCGCCGTCGACCAGCAGGGCAACGTGTACACGGCCGAAGACGGTCAGGGTCGAAAGGTGCAGAAGTTCCGGTACATCGGCGTCGGACCGGTGGCCGGTCCCGAGCTCGGTCCTCTCCATCCGCAAGCCACAGGAGGCATGTGATGAACCGGCGGAATATTCTCATCGGCGGGGGGCTGATTGCCTCGATCGTGGTGGTCGGGCTCGCCCAGTCCAAGCTCGATGCGATTGCGGCCACGCAGATGGTGCGGGCTCCGAAGTTCGAGGTCGACCCCTACTGGCCGAAGCCGCTCCCCAACAATTGGGTGTACGGGACCGTGATCGGCGTGGCCACCGACCCGCAGGACAACGTGTACATCGTGCACCGCGGTGTGACTGGTGCGGAGGCGGGTGCCGAGGGTGACACCCCCATTGCCGAGTGCTGTCGCTCGGCGCCCCCGCTCGTCCAGTTCGACGCCGACGGAAACTTGATTCGCGCGTGGGGCCATCCGCCGGGACCGGTCACGGTCGGCCAGGCGAGCTTCGTATGGCCGGCCTCGAATCACGGGCTCGGCATCGACCAGGAAGGCAACGTCTGGATCGGCGGCAACGGCGGGGGTGACTCGCACGTGCTCAAGTTCACCGTGGATGGCACGTACCTCGGGACGTACGGCGAGCCGGGCAACGCGCCGAACAGCAGGGCTCGGAATCACTTCAGCCAGGTGGCCGACATCTCGTTCAACTTCGCAGCGAACGAAGCCATCTTCGCAGACGGATACGGCAACAAGCGTGTAGCCGTGGTGGACATCACGTCCAGGCAGATCAAGCGATTCTGGGGCGCGTACGGCAATCAGCCCATCGACCAGCCGACCTACCGTGGCACCCGCGCGGCCGGGCAGACCCCGCCTTGGTCGGCGGAGCGCTTCAACGAGCAGCAGTACCGCAACCCGGTGCACTGCGCCGATCCGTCGAACGACGGCCTGCTCTACGTCTGCGATCGTCCGAACAACCGGGTGCAGGTCTTCCGTCTCGACGGCACGTACGTGCGCGAGGCGTATTTCGCTCCGGCGACACTCGGTGACGGGGCGGTGTGGGACATCGGGTTCTCGCCCGACCCCGAGCAGAGCTTCCTCTACATCGCGGATGGCAAGAACGCGCGCATCCGCATCGTCGACCGGCAGTCGATGCAGGAGGTCTCGACCCTCGGAACGGGTGGCCGTTACGCGGGTGAGTTCCAGGCCGTGCACAGCCTCACGACGGACTCGCAGGGCAACATCTATGCGACCGAGACCTACGAGGGTCGCCGGCTGCACAAGTTCGTCTACCTCGGGATCACCGACGTGCCGCGGCACCAGGGCGCGGCGTGGCCGGCCCGCTAAGTAGCCTCGTGTAGGTAGTACTGGCCGGGAGCCCGCACATGCGGGCTCCCGGCTCTTTCTTTGGGAGGTCCACGCCATGGTGGATTTCGCGAAGGAACGACGGCTGTCGCCGCCGCCACGGCGCGTTCCCCTCACGCTCTCGATCCGGGTCGTCCTCGGGCCGCTCTCCCAGGTCGGGTGGTTCCTCGTCGGCTTCGGTCTGATCTTCGTGTGGGCTTTCGGTGCCGATCGCGCAGTCGTGTCCGCGATCCAGTTCGCCGGCGATCTCGAGGTCGTCGAAGGCACGACCACTGCGTGGCGCGAGCTGAGCCTCAGCATCAACGACGTGAGCGTCTACGAGACGTCGTACGCGTTCGAGGTGGGAGGGCAGACCTACACCGGCGCGTCGTATGAGACGGGGTACTACGTGCCGGAAGGTACGCGCCTCCCCGTCGAGTATCGGCCTTCGAATCCGACGGTCTCGCGCCTGAAGGACATGCGCGCGAGCCCGGTCGGGCTCGTGATCGCGTTCGTATTCATCATCCCCCTCATCGGGCTGGCGCTCGCACGCGGCGGACTGCGCGGCGGATTTCGTGCGCGCCGTCTGCTGTCCGAGGGGCAGCTCGCGCTCGGGACGCTGAAGACGGACGAGTCCACGAGCATGCAGGTGAACAACAAGCAGGTGCACCGCCTCACGTTCCAGTTCGTCGCCGAGGGCGGCGGGACGTACCAGGTGGTCGCCACCACGCACGAGGTAGACCGGCTGCTCGACGATGCGCAGGAGGCGATCGTGTACGACCCGCGTCACCCGGCCGACGCGGTCACGCTCGACGACCTGCCGGGTCACTCGGTCATCGATGTGCGTGGCAACTTCGAGGGAGGCGGTCTGCGCGGCGCGCTCGTGGCCTCGCTCAGCCTGGTGATCCCGACGCTGACCGTCGTCGGACACGGGGTGTTCCTGCACCTGTACCTGTACCGCTGAGCAACGGACGCCGCACCGCCTCCCTCCCTCCCGGCTGTGTCACATCCGGCCGGGAGGGGTTCGTGCCGTACGGCCCGCCGGGGCGCTCGCTACAACAGATTCGCGAGGCCGAGCGCGAGGATCATCCCGGACAGGATGAAGATCGCGAACGCGAGCGGTGCGAGCACCGTGAAGAAGACCGCGCCCAGGAACTTTTCGAGCCAGTGCACGGCCGGCGTCACCGCGGCCGGCATGTGAATGGTGTGATGTGTCATGGCGGTCATGGAGCCCTCCTTCGGGCGAAGACGCCTACGCCAACATGATCGCGCCACGGCCAGTCGGGGCAGGATCGGAGAGCCTCCGTTGGCGGCGTAGGGGTTTTCTGGCGGGCGGAGGCGGCTCCTTGCACGGTCGCCACTCGCATGTGACCCTTGGCCCCCCACGATACGCGATCCCCAGGGGGACCGAGCCCGTGCCCACTCAGCCGACCCAGTCGCCGGAGCTTCGCGAATTCGACTTCTTGGTCATCGGGAGCGGCATCGCGGGGCTCTTCTTCGCGCTGCGCGCCGCCGAGTCGGGGCGGGTGGGCATCATCACCAAGAAGGGCGCGGCGGACTCGGCCACGAACTGGGCGCAGGGGGGCATCGCCGCCGTCGAGGGCCGCGACGACTCCTTCGAGAGCCACGTGCAGGACACGCTGGTGGCCGGGGCGGGCCTGTGCGACGAGGCGGTGGTGCGCTTCGTGGTCGAGCGCGGACCCGATACGATCGACGCGCTGCTAGCGTATGGAGTCGAGTTCGATCGCGCGGGCGAGGGGGATGGGGGGAGCGAGTTCGCGCTCGGTCGCGAAGGGGGACACTCGCGCCGCCGCATTCTGCACAGGGCGGACGCGACCGGGCGCGAAATCGAGAGCTCTCTGCTCGCGCGCGCGCATGCGCATCCGAACATCGAGCTCTTCGAGAACCATTGTGCGGTCGACCTCCTGACCGCCCGAAAGGCGCGCTTACCCGGTGAGAACCGCGCGCTCGGAGCCTATGCGCTTTACGCCCCGACAGGGCGGGTCGAGCGGCTGCTCGCGCGCGTCACGCTGCTCGCGACCGGGGGTGCGGGGAAGGTCTACCTCTATACGAGCAACCCCGACATCGCGTCTGGGGACGGGATGGCGATGGCGTACAGGGCGGGTGCGACCATCGCCAACATGGAGTTCATGCAGTTCCACCCGACCTGCCTCTTCCATCCACTCGCCAAGTCGTTCCTGATCACGGAGGCGGTGCGGGGCGAGGGGGGGATCCTGCGCACGCGCGCGGGCGACGCGTTCATGCGGCGATATCACGAGCTCGCCGACCTCGCGCCGCGCGACATCGTCGCGCGTGCCATCGATACTGAGCTGAAGCGCTCCGGGGACGACTACGTCGTGCTGGACGTAACGCACCTCGAGGCCGACTTCGTCCGCTCGCGCTTCCCCACGATTCACGAGCGCTGCCTGGAGTTCGGTATCGACATCACCGCGCAGCCGATCCCGGTCGTGCCCGCAGCGCATTACTGCTGCGGCGGCGTCCGCACCGATCTGCACGGCGAGAGCGACGTGACCAACTTGTTCGCGGCTGGCGAAGTGACGTGCACGGGGCTGCACGGCGCCAACCGGCTGGCATCGAACTCCCTGCTCGAGTCGGTCGTGTTCGCTTCCGCGGCGGCAACCGAGGCGACCGGGCGTCTCGCGCGTATCCAACGCCCGGATCCTGCGCTGGTGCCGCCCTGGGAGGAAGGGGAGGCGACCGTGAGCGAGGAAGCCGTGATCATCAGTCAGAACTGGGACGAAATCCGCCGCTTCATGTGGAACTACGTCGGCATCGTGCGGAGCGACAAGCGACTCGAGCGCGCTCGCCGCCGCATCGAGCTGCTCCGGGAGGAGATCGCCGACTACTACTGGCACTTCAAGCTCACGCCGGACCTGATCGAGCTGCGCAACCTGGCCCTGGTGGCGGAGCTGATGATCCGCTCGGCGCAGGTTCGCCACGAGAGTCGGGGACTGCACTACAACCTCGACCACCCGGGGCCCGACGACAGCAAATCGCCGCAGCCCACACTCCTCCGGCGAGGCTGAGCCGTGGCTCCACGGGCGGTCATACTGGCACTTGCGCTCATGCTCCCGTCGGTCGAGGCAGCCACGGCGCAGCAGAACCGAGGGAGCGCAGCGTCCGACGAGACCATTCCGGGCGCCGGGGAGGCGGCGCGAGCGGACGATGCGCCGAACAGCGCGTCAGGCGGCATCTTCGGCGTCGCGTCGGAGCGGCGCCGGGTGATCCCCGGTCTCTGGGGCATGCACTTCTTCGACCGGCAGTCCCTCGAGTTATTCTGGACGCGCGGCGGGGGCATCCAGTACGGCGGCTGGTACGGGGGGGCGTTCATGAACTCCTACGACGACCTTTCCCTCATCGCCGGGCTCGAGCGCGACTGGTACCGGGCGCGCTTGGTCGGGCTGGAGTTCGGCGTCGGCTACCGCATCGGACTGCTCACGGGATACGACGGGCAGTTGATCGACCTAGCCGACAAGACACCCGTGCTGCCCTTCGCGGGGCCGCACGTGTGGCTGCAGAAAGGGCCGCTCGGCGTGGACGCGTTCTACGTCTACCGGGCGCTGGCGTTCGAGGCGTCGATCGGGTACTGAGGGCCTCTCGACTTCCGGCTGACGGCGTCGCGCCCCGGGACCGACGGCGTCGCACCCCGGAACCGACGGCGTCGCACCCCGGAACTGCCGGCGACGCGCGACGGGAGAGGGGTTGCGGGACTGATGCAGAGCGCCTACCTGAGGTGCTCAGGCACCTTATCCGGGAGGTCGCATGGCCAGCTCTCTCCTCGCGGCTCCGTGGCTGTCCAAGCTCGAGGGTCTCGCGCGGATGAAGCGGATCGGCGTGATCCTGGTGGTCGTTTGGGGCGCGGGAGGGACTCTGGGCTGTGGCCCAGGCAGTGACGTGGCATCATCGGCTGGCACCGATGCGAGTGGAGTCGCGTCGGATCAGACCCTCGACCGCTACGCCGGGGCGCCGGCATTGGCGGAGCTGGAGGAGAACGTCCTCTTCGGGCAGGTCTGGAAGCGGCCCGAACTGTCCGAGCGGGATCGCGCCATGGTCACCGTCGCCGTCACGCAGGCGCTGTTCCACACCGACGCGCTCCGAGAGTACCTGAATCGAGCGCTCGACGCGGGCGTGACGCCCGACGAGGTGTCGGAGCTCGTGACCCACGTGACCATGTACGCGGGGTGGCCGACCGGCTCCAACGCTTCGCGCGTGGTGATGGAGGTCTTCCAGACTCGAGGCATTCCTCTGCCGCCCCCCGCGAGTCCCGTGAACATGGAGATCGACCTGCGCGGCCAGGCTCCGAGCTATCCCGCGCTTCCGTACCTGTCGGCGCTCACGCGGAGCGTGCTGTTCGGCGAGACCGACGGCGTCTGGTCGCGCCCCGGATTGTCTCCGCGGGACCGCAGCATGGTCACCATTGCGGTCGCCCAAGCCGCCTACGCCTCCGATCAACTCCGCGGCCACCTCGGCCGGGCATTGAACAACGGCCTGACTCCGGATGAGATCGCCGAGGTGATCACGCACGTGGCCTTCTACGCGGGCTGGCCGACGGCGGCGAATGCGGCCGGCATCGCTGGAGAGGTCTTCGCGGAGCGCAACGTGAGCGTGGCCCGGTGAGTCGGCATCGAGCGCACGAGCTGGCTGTCGTCCTTGTCCTACAGATATGCTGCGCGTGGCCGGGATCGGGTGGCGCAGCCGCGCAGAGCGCACCGGCCGGCGGTGGACAGGCGGCTTTCAGCGCGTCGCAGGCCGACGCGGGTGAGCAGGTGTACCGGGCCGAGTGCGCTGGCTGTCACCGTCTCGACCTGGGCGGGGACGGCGAGGCACCCGGACTCGCGGGTACCATGTTCCGCAGTCGCTGGGCCAATCGGCCGGTTGCTGAGCTGGTGACGCTCGCGAAGGGGATGCCCCCCAGCGCGCCGGGCTCCCTTGGCGACGAAGCTTATCTGCAGGTAGTGGCCTACCTGATGCGCGCGAACGGCGCGCGGCCCACCGCAGAGCCGCTCGTCGCCTCCGCGGGGGGCGTGGCGATCGAGGTCGCCGGCGGGCCGAATGAAGCGCGCGGCGCCCCGCGTCTTCTTCCCACTCCCGGTCGGGTGGGCAACGCGACGTCGCCGCAGGCAGTCCTGAGTGCCCCCGAAGTCGTGGGAGATCTCTGGGAGACGCCCACCTCTCGCACCGAAACGTTTTCTGCGGTGGCCGGATTCGTCCCGGTATCGGAACGAGAGCTGCTCTCGCCCCCCGCGCGTGACTGGCTGCATTGGAGAGGGAATACGTCCTCCTGGGGCTATAGCCCTCTGACGCAGATCAACGTCGACAATGTCGGCGACCTCGAGCTCGTGTGGACGTGGCAGATGGAGGTCGACGAGCTGCGGGGTTGGCAGGGTCCGCTCGTCCGAGACGGAGTCATGTTTTTGAGCAACCCGAGGAACGTGGTTCAGGCCTTGGACGCCGAGGACGGCACGCTCCTCTGGGAGTACCGTCGGATCTTTCCGAGGAGCGATGCCGGCATCAACCTCCGGACGCTGGCCATCTGGGAAGATCTGGTCTTCGTGGGCACCCGCGATGCGTATATGGTGGCGCTGGATGCCCGCACCGGCCGCGTGCGCTGGGAGGTCCGCCTGGCGGACTCGTCGCAGGGCTTCACGAACAGCACCGGCCCGATCGTCGCGGACGGGAAGGTCATCGATGGTATCAACGGGTGCCAGGACCGCTTCGAGACCAAGTGCTTCATCTTCGCGCTCGACGCTCGGACGGGTGAAGAGGTCTGGCGCACCCACACCATTGCCGCCCCCGGCGAACCCGGAGGCGACACTTGGGGCGACTTGCCCTTGGCGCTGCGGGCGGGCGGCGACGTCTGGAATGGCGGGAGCTACGATCCGCAGCTCGGCCTCGTCTACTTCGGCGTTGCCCAGGCGAAGCCGTGGGTGGCCGCGAGTCGCGGCATCACCCCTGCGGATTCGGCGCTGTACACGAACTCTACGCTGGCGCTCGATGTGGACGACGGTCGGATCGTCTGGTACCGGCAGCACGTTCCGGGCGAGAGCTTGGACCTGGACGAGGCGATGGACCAGGTCCTGGTGGACGTCGAAGGCACGCCCGCGCTCCTGACCATGGGCAAGCATGGAATCCTGTGGAAGCTCGATCGCAGAGACGGGAGGTTCCTCGGGCTCCGGGACTCGGGCATCCAGAACGTCTTCAAAGAGGTCGATCCCGAGACGGGCGCCGTGCTCTATCGCGACGACATCGTGAACGCGCGGCCGGGTGAGTGGGTGTCCGCCTGCCCCTCGACGGCGGGCGCGCACAACTGGCACGCGAGCTCCTACAACCCGCCGACCGGCCTGCTCGTCATACCCATGGGCCAGAGCTGCATGGAGATGAGCGGCAACCAGCCGAGCTTCGAGATCGGGGCAGGGGACGTCGGGGCCGGTCGGGCCTACATGGAAATGCCCGGCACCGACGGGCGCTTCGGAAGGCTCGCGGCGTACCACGTCGGAACTATGCGGGAAGTGTGGAGCGTCGAGCAGCGTGCCCCGTTCCTGACGGCGGCGCTCACCACCGCGGGTGGCGTGGCCTTCGCGGGTGGGTTCGACCGGTGGATCCGGGCCTACGAGGTGGCGTCCGGACGGGTGCTCTGGGAGACGCGGCTGAGCGGTCCCGTGGGCGGTTACCCCACCACCTTCGAGATCGACGGGGTGCAGTACTTGGCCGTGGCGTCCGCGACAGGTGGAGGCACCGCGCACCGGATCGGGATTCTGTTGACCCCGGAGCTGCGTGTGCGGGAGAGCAACGTCCTCTACGTATTCCGGCTTTCGCAGGGATCCTCCGGCAGGTAAGATAGGGGGCATGCGGAGGATGCTGGAGTCCCACAGCATAGGAGAATCACCCAGATGAGCACGAGGTACCCGATCGGGTCGGTCTTGTCTTCTCTTGCGTTCGTGCTCGTTGGCGCGTCGGCGCCGTCGGAGGCGTCCGGTCAAGCGACAGGCGAAGCGGTACCTACTTACGTCGACGTCGCGCCTATCTTGCAGCAGAACTGCGAGACGTGCCACCGGGTGGGCTCCATCGCCCCCATGTCACTTACGTCCTACCAGGATGCGCGACGCTGGGCGTCGCAGATCCGTAGGAAAGTGACGAGCCGTGAAATGCCGCCCTGGCACTTGGACGAGACGATCGGCATTCAGGATTTCAAGAACGACATCTCGCTCAGCGACGAGGAGATCGCCACCATCACTCGGTGGGTCGATGGCGGCACCCCGATGGGCGACCCCGCGCGTCTCCCCCCGCCGCTCACCTGGGGAAGGTTCGACAGCGAGTGGGAGTACGAAGAGCACTTCGGGCGTCCCCCCGATCTGGTCATCTCGTCACCCACGTATCGAGTGCCGGCGAACGAGCTGGATCACTGGCCCGAATTGACGGTCGATGTCCCGGTGGGCACCGCGCGGTGGGTTCGCGGCGTCGAAGTCAGGCCGGCCGATCCGGAGACCCGGTACGTGTTCCATCACGCCAACCCCAGCGTGCGGCAGGCTAGCGGCAACTTCGGTATCGGGCAGGCGTCTGCCGGCACGGTCGGCTACATCTTTCCCGACGACACGGGACAGCTGCTCGAGCCCGATGCCCAGCTGACCTGGTCGATGCACCTCTTCCCGATCGATCGGGACGTCGATGCCACGCTGCAGCTGGGGCTCTGGCTCTATCCCGAGGGAGAGAGTCCCGAGTTCGTCACACCAGGCGAGGTGATCTTCGAAGCCAGCCAGAGCACGGGCTTCGGATTCGAGAGCCAAGCGAGTAGCCCGGCGCTCGTGACGGAGGCTCGAGGCAGCGGCGGCGGGAACTTAGGCGTGAGCACCGAGCCGCAGATGCCGCGGCAGGCCGATCTCCTCATTCCGCCCAACAGCGTGGTGTCCTACCGCGGCGTCTACGTGTTGGATCGGCCCGCGCGGATCTACAGCATTCGCGGCCACATGCACCTGAGGGGCAAGTATCAGATCATCGAGGCGATCTATCCCGATGGCAGGTGGGAGGTGCTGAACAAGCTCAACTGGGACCACCGCTGGCAGACGGCGTTCCTGTACGAGGACCACGCGATGCCCCTGCTACCGAAGGGCACCGTGCTGATGATTACCAACGTCTTCGACAATACCGCGAACAACCCACGCAATCCGGCTCCCGACCAGTGGGCGGTGCGGGGAGACCGGACCATCGACGAGATGTCACACACGAGGATCGGGATCAACTACTTCAACAACGAGGAAGACTTCCAGCGGCTGGTCCGGGAGCGGGAGGCTCTGCTGGCCGCGCGCCGCGGGACACCGGTGGCCGACGCCGCAAGATAGGCGCATCGGGGAGCTCAGGGTGGCCTACGCCGAGGCATGTAGATGAGGCCCACGGGTCGCGTCGCGCACCTGCTGCTCGGGAGCGCCTTTTCCGCGATGGCAGCCGGTGGATGGGCGCCGGACGCCTCGGCGCAGGACATCCCGGGCGTCAGCGTGGGTGGCGGCATGATGATTCGCAACCTGCGTTCTTCGGAGCAGCCCGTGGCGCCGATCTTCGATGGCTGGTACCACGAGGCGGACGGTACCGTGTCGCTCTGCTACGGGTATCACAGCCTGAACCTCGACCAAGACGTGGACGTGCCGCTCGGCCCGGACAACTTCTTGGAGCCCCGCGCTCTGGACGGCGCGCAGCCGACGCACTTCGACGAAGTCCCCCCCGAGTACCGCCGTCATTTCTGCGCATTCACGGTGAACGTTCGCAGCGCCGAGGGCGCCGACTCGGTGGTGTGGAGGTTGACCACGCATGGCGTGTCGCTCGAGGCCAGGGCGACAGGGTCACCGTATTACCGAATCGATGAGCCGGATCAAGCGTCGCGCTCCGTTCACGCTCCGCGCGTCGCGATTCTGGAACCGGTGGCGGGTCCGGAAGTCCGTGGACGCTCGAATCACGTCGATGCCGGTCGCGGCTTTCGTGCCGGAGTCGACGAGCGTGTGCCCCTCTCAGCCAGAGTGGCGGCGGGTCCGGGGGCCGGGGACGACCTCCGGGTGCGGATGCTCTGGACGCTGCATCAGGGTCCGGGCGCAGTCAGCATCGAGGAGGAGGACGAGGTGGTGTCCGGGGCGCGCGAGGTACGCCATACGACGAGCGTGCGGTTTTCCAGCCCCGGCGACTACGTGCTCCGACTACAGGCGGTGGACTGGGCGGACGGCAATTCCTTCGGCTTCCACTGCTGCTTCACCAACGCCTACGTGAAGGTGTCGGTAGAGTGAAGCTGCGAGGCACGCGATCGCTGCCTCACGCATAGCGGATGAACTCCAGCAGGTTCTGGTCGGGGTCCCGGATGTAGATGCTCTGGCCGACCGCGTCGCCGCCGTTCCGGCCGCCGTCGCGCTGTCCCTCGGTCTCGATGGCCGCGCCCACGCGCGCGATGGCACTTCGCAGCTCCGCCTCCGTGCCGTTCCACACCCAGCAGAAGTCGCCGCAGGGCGGGGCGGCCGCGGCTGCCCGCAGCGTGAACGTGGCGCGCTGCCAGAGCGCGGGGCGGTGGAAGTTGATCTTCTGGTCCGCGAAGTGGACGGACACGATGCTCGCGCCTTCGCGCACCACGAACCCGAGCGCGCGATAGAACGCGATCATCGCGTCCACGTTCTGCATGGGCACGGCGACGTGGTCGAGCGCGCCCACGCCGGACCGCTGCTGCTGCGGTTCGGCGGCCGCGAGCGCGCCGGGGGTCGAGACTGCCGCGCCGGCTGCGAGCGCGCGCTTGAGGAAGGTGCGGCGGGGGGTGGGTGCGGACATGGGAGGACCTCTGCGCTGCAGGGGCGACGGTGGCCGCAGCGGTAGGTGCGTCGGCCACGGCGCATCAAATGATGCGCACCGAGACGCGCTGCCAAGAGGCGGCGGGGCTCGCCGCCCCATGTCAGAAGCCTAAAGTCAGGCGACGGACGTCAGAAGTCGTTCGAGTACGAGACGAACTTGAAGGTGCCGCGGCGCTCGAGGATCGTGCCGAAGAGTCGAATCGTCGCAGGCTCCCCGCCGGCCAGGGCGACGCCCAGGGTGCATCCCTCCCATGAGCGGTTCGGTCCCTCGAGGAGCGGCACGGATGGGCATCTCGGCGCTTGCGCCTCGAAGCGCACGCCTCCGAGACGATCGAGCAGGCGCCCCAGCCCGCGGCTGCTCCCGTTCTGCAACTGGAACCAGAGCAGCTCTGGTGCCAGCTCGTACGGCCTCGCGGTGAAGCGCGTGTGCGGGTAGTAGAGCCACGCGAACTCCTCGCGCGACATCAGCATGCCCACGAGTGCGGCCGTGTCCGAGGCGGCGAGCGCCTCGACGAAGCGGTCGATGAGCGCGTCGCGAGTGGGCGCGCCTCCGGCGAGTATGTTTGGAGCAGGCTCCGAGGCCTCACGAAAGCGTCGCAGCGACTCTTCGATCGGGAAGATGCTGTCGACGTGCACGGGCGCATGCGTCGGTGGCGCTGGGGTGGCAAGAGGGGTGGCGTCGTGATGGGGCGGTGCGTCCCCGGCGGGTGCCTCGCCACCGCAGGCCGCGCTCGTGAGCGCCGCCAAGGTGATCGCGGTCGCGAGTAGGCTGATGGTTCGAATCGTCACGTCAGCTGTCCCCCTGCGAACACGGCCGGCGCCGGAGGCGCCGGCCGGTTCGAAACAGGTGGATCGAGAGCTCAGTTGTCCGCGTAGTTCGTCCAACCGGCCCACCAGTCGGCGCTCGCCGGGTCGGCAGCGCCGCGGTACACGGTGCCCGTCACGTACGTCCCCGCCTTGGTCGCGACGGCTCCAGTGAACGTCGCCAGGCCGCCGGTGGCAATCGACGCCGAGGTCGCCGGCGTCCAGTCGAGCTGCGCGCCGCTGGTGGGGCTGGTCGGCGCCGCCGCGAAGAGCTGCGTGAGCGCGGTCTCGGTGCCCGCCACGATCGAGTTGGTCGTGGTGTCGAGCGTGCCCTGCACCGACGAGCCGCCGGTCTGGAACGTCGCGCCGACGTCGGCGACGTGGACGTTTCTGACGAGCAGGTCGCCCGCGTTCGAACGGTCGATGGTGGACTGGTCGCGGAGCGAGATGCCGGCGCGCTCCCAGCGGGCGAGCACGCCGTTCACGTAGTAACCACCGGTGCCGCGACGGAGCATCATGCCGATGCCGCCCGAGGTACCGGAGAAGACGCCGTCGGCAGGGCCGACGAGCGTGAAGTTGGCGACGAGCGGGATCGTGTACGGCGTGGTGTTCTGCCCGTTCGCGCATCCCGCTCCGTTGCAGCCGTCGTTCTCGATCCCCTGCGGATCGGCGGAGACATTGCCGGCACCGGTCCGTGGGATGATCTGCCGCGTCTGGTAGGCGATGAGGTACTGGAGGCGACCGACGTATCCCTCGGACATGTCGAAGTGGTCATCGCCTGCGTCGTACGACACGAGGTGCTTGGCATCGACCGCGCCGCCGAAGAACTCGTACGAGTCGTCGAGGCCGCTGAGCGCCTGCAGGTACTCGAGCTCCGTGCCGCTCCCCACCGCCGCGAACGTGAACGTGTTCAGCTCCGCATCGGCCGCAGTCGCGTAACCGGCGAACTCGACCCTCACGTAGCGCAGCGTGCCGGAGTCGTCGGCGTTGTCCGTGCCGCCGGAGTAGTTGATGGCCGGGTTGCTCGCGCCCGTGCCGGTGCCCTCGAGCTGGATCGTGCCAGTGCGGTTGATGATCCCGTTGCCGACGATGATCAGCCCACCCCAGTCGCCGGCCTGGCGTTGCCCGACCGGCCGGCTCGACGTGAAGACGATGGGAGCGGCCGACGTGCCCTGGGCGTCGATCTTCGCGCCGCGCAGGATGAAGAGCGACGAGCCGAGGACGTTGTAGTCGCCCTGGATGACCGTGCCCGGCTGAATGGTCAGCGTGGCGCCGTTCCCGACGCTGATGAACCCGCTGATGGTGTAGACGGTGTCCGCGTAGAGGGTGCGGTTCGCCGTGATGTTCGCGCTGATGACTGCGGCCTGGGGGCCGGGCGTGGGGCCGGTGCCGTTGTCTTCGCCGCAGGCTGCGCCCGCGAGAACCGCCGCCGCGACGGCGAGCCGAAGCTGGGTGGGATACCGACGCATTTGAATGTTGCTCCTTCAGTGTAGTTGGCTAACGGTGACCTCGATCGCCGTTCTGGGACTCGTTCACGACACAAGGATCAACAGTCTCGGCGACGCCCGGACTACGTTCATGTGACGGTCTGGTCACAGCGCACGCGGCCCGCTACCGGTCAGGCGCCGGGCTGCCAGCTCGCCCCGAACACCAGGGTGCGGCCGGTGCGGTAGTACTCACGCACTACCGTGCCCTGCACCTGCTCGTAGGGGCTATCGAAGACGTTCTCGAAGTCCACCTTCGCCCTGAGTCCCGCCATCAGCGGGAAGCGGAGCGAGAGGTCGAGGCCATGTCGCGACTGCTCGTACACGCTGGGCAGCGGCGCCTCTGCGGCGCTGGTGATGCGACGTCCGGCGATGTTGTAGAGGGCCGTGGCGCTCACCCCGGTGTCCTGGTGTAGGTAGCTGACGCCGGTGTTCACCACGTAGGGCGACTGCCCAACCATGGGCCGGCGCTCGGCGAGCCCTTGCCCGAGCTCGATCTCCGAGCGCATGAGCGTGACGTTGGCGAAGATCGACGTCGATTCGAGTGCTTCCGCGACGAACCCGAGGTGCTTCCGCGCCTCTGCCTCCACGCCGTAATTCCAGGCGCTCTGGGCATTGGCGAACGTGACGATGCGGGTGCCCGACGTGCCCAGGTAGACGCGCTCGATCGGGTTCCGGAAGTCCTTGGCGAAAATGCCGACGCTGAGCGCCTCGCCAGAGGTCGGGTACCACTCCCAGCGCGCGTCGTAGTTGCGAATGAGTGCGCGCACCAAATCCGGGTTCCCCACGACGTTGTCCCCGCCCAGCACGTCGCGGTATTGGACCGGCGCGAGCTCGCGGTACTCGGGCCTGGACAGCGTCTGCGATGCGGACAGGCGCACCGTCTGCGTCTCGGAGAGTGTCCAGTTCAGCGAGAGTGACGGCAGGACGTCGGTGTCGCTCGGCGTGGTCGTCACGGGCTGGCCCAGCGTGCTCTGCGCGTCGACCTCGACGCTCGAGAACTCGACCCGTGCGCCCGCGATCATGCGCAGGCTCGGCGAGAACGCCCAGTCGAGCATCGCGAAGCCGGCGATCATGCCGTCTCGGGCGGCATACGAACCGCCCTGCGAGACGGGCGTGATGCGGAAGACCTGCGCCGTGTCGGCCGCGAAGCGCCCATCGAAGATCTCCTCCGCGGAGAGCTCCCGGCTGGCCTGGTCGAGTGTGCCGGAGATCGCGTAGGCGAGGTTGGAGGCGTCGCGGGTCGTGTAGCGGCTCATCGTGCCGAGCTTCAGGCGGCTCGGCGCGTCCGAGCTGCCGAAGGAGAAGGCGTACGCCAGCGACCCCTCGTAGGAGGACTCGCTCAGGTCGGAGAACGTGCGCACGGCCCCTTCGTTGGAGACGCTGAACCATGCCGGCGGGAGCGGGTTGCCGGACGGGTCGACGTCGAGCTGGCGGACGAACTCGGAGCGATCGGGCTCGGTGCGCGTCACGCGCGAAGCCGTTCCGCTCCAGTCGATGCGATGCGCATCACCCATCTGGTGCTCACCTTCGAGCTGCCCCGAAGCCACCACGCGCTCCACGTACCGGAGTCGCTGGATCTCGAACGCTTGGCCGAGATTCTCGCTGCTGCCCCTCTCTACGCGCGCCTCGTCGTCCGCCGTGCGGTTGTAGGTGGCATTGAAGAGGATGCGGCTGCTTGGGTTCACGAGCGCGCTCAGGTTCATCAGGCCTCCCCAGAGCACCGAGCGCCCGCCCGTGTTGCCGACGAAGCGGTCGACCTCCTGCGTGGCACCGCCGGTGGTCGGCTGAGCCTGCGCGCGGCGTTGCTCGATCTTGGCGTCTTCGCTGTAGGAGTACGTGCCCGAGAGCAGGTACCCGAGCTGGCGGCCGAAGAGCGGGTCGCTGCCACCGACGGAAGCCGAGAACGACGACTTCGGGCGGCCGCTCTGGCTGCCCGCCGACCAGGCGTTGCGGAAGCTCCGCACCATCTGGTTGACCTGCGGCTGCGACGGGGCGCTCGTCTGGAAATTGCCGAACTGCTCGACGAAAGACGGGAGGCCGCGGTCCCGGGCCGCGAGCCCGAGCCATTCGCCGCCTACCCCGGGGGCGAACAGGATGTCGCGGCTCGTCGCGGCGGAGTTGTAGCCGGTCGAAGCCGAGAAGGTGAGTTGGCGCCGCGTCGGGAAGGTGCGCGTCTGGATGTTCACCTGCGCGCCCGAGAAGTCCCCGGGCAGGTCGGGCGTGAACGTTTTGGCCGTGGTGATGGTCTCGAGCAGCCCCGTCGGGAAGAGGTCGAGCGGAACGACCCTCCGCTCCGGCTCGGGGCTCGGGACGCGCGCGCCGTTGAGAGAGGTGGTCGTGTAGCGCTCGCCGAGACCGCGCACGAACACGTATCTGCCGTCCTGGACCGTCACTCCACTCACGCGCTTCACGGCTTCGGCGGCATCGCCATCCGGGCTGCGAGAGATCTCATCGCTCGTGAGCGCGGACACCACGTTGACCGCGGTGCGCTGCTCGTCGAGCGCGCGCGCGACGGAGCCGCGCTCGGCGGCGGCCGTGACGATGATCTCGTCCATGAGGAGCGCGCTCGGGTCGAGCGACACGTTGAGCTCGACCGTGGCTCCGGCCGGCACCACTACGCCCGTGACCGTCTTGGTCGCAAAGCCGATCATGCTCGCCCGCACCACGACCGTGCCCGGCGGGACTCGTTGGAGGAGGTAGCGGCCATCCAGGCCTGCGAGCACGGCGAGGGCCGTGCCTTCGATCGTCACCTGCGTCCCAGGGAGCGGCCGTCCGGACTCGGCGTCGATCGCGCGACCGATGATGCGGCCTTGCGAGGGAACGCTTTCCTGGGCACCGCCGACGGTGGCGGCGAGCGCCAGCAGGGTGATGGCTCGGAGGAGGCTCTTGGCGATCGAGGTCGAACCGGTCATGGCGACTCCTGGGATGATGGCTCAACCAGGATAGGAGCCGCGTGTAACCGATACGTGACGGCGTCGCAACGAATCGCCGGGTGCGCTGGGGCGATCGCGGCGACGGGTGAGGGCACTACTGTTACCACGCGGTTACATTCCGACTCCGGATCGGTTACGCCCGCGTCGTATGGTGCCTGACATGATCGACGCCCCGACGCGACGACCAGGTGCAGTCATGGAAGCCAAGCCCACCGCTGCCGCCGTTCCTCGAGTCCTCGTCGCCGAGGACGAGCCGGACATCGCGGCCCTCATCGCGTATCAGCTCACGCGCGAGGGCTTCCGTGTGGAGACCGCGCGCAGCGGTTCCGAGGCCTTGGCCGCCGTGGGACGGGAGATCCCGGACCTGGTCGTGCTCGATCGCATGCTTCCCGGACTCTCGGGCGACGAGGTGCTGAGGCAGCTCAAGACCGAGCCCGCCACTGCGAACATCCCGGTCCTGGTCCTCACCGCGAAACGCGAGCAGGAAGACCGCATCGAGGGGCTCGAGCTGGGTGCGGACGACTACCTCACCAAGCCGTTCAGCCCACGCGAGCTGGTGCTCAGGGCTCAGGCGATCCTGCGGCGCGTGCAAGAAGCGGGCATGACTTCCGGCGGACGCATCCTGCGGGCCGGCCCGATCCGACTCGACCTGGCGTCGCACCAGACCAGCCTCGACGGCGAGGAGCTCAACCTCACCCCCACCGAATTCCGGCTCCTGCAGGCGCTCATGGAGCGGCGCGGCCGCACACAGAGCCGGAAGCAGCTCCTGGAGAAGGCATGGGACGTCGATGCGGGGGCGTCCGATCGCATCCAGACGCGCACGGTGGACATGCACGTCCGGCGGCTGCGCTCGAAGCTCGGCAAGGCGGGGCACTGGATCCAGACCATCCGCGGCTTCGGCTATCGCCTGAAGGTGCCCGAAGGGATCGACTAGCCGGCGCCCGTTAGCTTAGGAGCCCATGCGCCTCAGGATCCGCCCGCTCCTCCTCACCGGCACGAT
The DNA here is from genome assembly GCA_016873995.1 of Gemmatimonadota bacterium. Taxonomy (GTDB): domain Bacteria; phylum Gemmatimonadota; class Gemmatimonadetes; order Longimicrobiales; family Gaopeijiaceae; genus UBA2982. The sequence goes on along the minus strand of VGVR01000014.1, from coordinate 45,532 downwards.
CGGGATCGTCGGGGGGCTCGTCGTTCTCGTCGTGCTGCTCGTGGGTCCTGGCTTGAGCCGAGAGATCCGCGCGACCGCGGAAACCGAGCTCACCCGCCTGCTCGCCCTCGGGGATACGCTGGTGTCGGAGTCGGAGGGGACGGACCCGCACGCACTCGCGAGGGCGATCACGGAGCGCATCGGATACCGGGTCACGCTGATCGCCGCGGACGGCGTGGTGATCGCCGACTCCTACGTCGACCCGAGCCGCGTCCCGGGGATCGAGAACCACGCCACGCGTGCGGAAGTGCAGCGGGTGCTCGACGGCAGCCAATCGGTCGCCATCGCCGAGCGCACGAGCTCGACGCTGGGCACGCCCTTCGTGTACGCTGCGAACCGTACGACATTCGACGGACGACCGGTCGTGCTCCGCATCGCCGCGCCGCGAATCGACGTCGACCGGACGGTGGGGCGCGTGCAGCGGGCCGTGGCCCTCGCAGGGGTCGTGGCGATGCTCCTGGGGATGATCGCTGCGTACGCGCTGAGCGTGGGTGTGTCACAACCGTTGGTGGCGCTCGCGGACCAGGCACGCAAACTAGGGGCCGGCGACTTCTCGGCCTCGATGCCGAAGAGCCGCGTGGCCGAGCTGCATGAGGTCTCCGTCGCCTTCAACCGACTCACCGACGAGCTGCGCGCGCGCCTCGCCGAGCTTGGCAGGGAGCGCGACGGCGTGGAGACCCTCGTCGACTGCATGGCCGAGGGTGTGGTCGCCTTGAGCGAAGACGGTCGACTCGTGCGTACCAACCGCACCGCGCGCGCGATGCTGGAGATTCCCGAGGGCCACGGTGCGACCCCGATCGGCTCGTTGATCCGCCACCCCGAGCTCCGCGACGCGCTCAAGGATTCCGTCACGCGGCCCGAGCAGGCACACGAGATCGGGGTAGGGGATCGGCACATCCTCCTCGCGTCGCGAGCCCTGGACCAGGGCGGATCCGTCGTCACGCTGCTCGACATCACGGAGCTCCGGCGCATGGAGCGTGTGCGGAGCGACTTCGTCGCGAACGCCTCGCACGAGCTGAAGACGCCGCTCACTTCGATTCGCGGATATGCCGAGGCGCTCACGGAGGACCAGCCGCCGCCGGACGTCCGGCTGAAATTCCTGGCGTCGATCCTCCAGAACACGCTCCGACTCCAGCGGCTCGTCGACGACCTGCTCGACCTCTCGCGCCTCGAGTCGGGGGGGTGGACCGCCAGCATCGAGAGCGTGTGGGTCCCGGAGGTGGTGCAGGAGGCGTGGGACCTGGTCAGCTCGCGTGAGCCACCCAAGGTGGCGTTCGAGCTCGAGGGTGAGGGCGCTGTGCGGGGGGACCGGCAGGGGCTCGTGCAGGTCTTCCGCAACCTGCTCGAGAACTCGGTGCGCCACACGCCGGCGGGCGGGCACGTCCGCGTCACCATCGCGGAGCAGCATGAGGGCGTCGTCGAGGTTGCGGTGTCGGACGACGGCGATGGGATACCAGCGGCGGCCCTCCCGCGCATCTTCGAGCGCTTCTACCGGGCGGACTCGGCGCGGGACCGCCACGCCGGCGGCACGGGCCTCGGGCTCGCGATCGTGAAGCACCTGGTGGGTGCGATGGACGGGCAGGTCGCGGCCGAGAGCGAGCTCGGGCGCGGGACCACGGTCCGGATCACGTTGCCGCGGGACTGAGCGCGGGGCCGCACCCTGTTTCGCTGAGCTCCCGCGACGAGCGCCTGCGACGCGGTCCCGCAACGGGCGCGGGACGCGCGCGCGACGGGCGGCAGCGCCCCTGGGCAGGGGCCCGTAGCCGTTTCGTTACAAATCCGTCGCCGATTCGACTCCGGTTGGACGTACGGTCATGGGGGCCCGGAAAGGCCCGCCAAGACTGAAAACCACCTCGGAGGGATATCTCGTGTTCAGGACGTTCCGATCGATCGTCGTCGTAGCCGGCATCGGCCTTCTTGCCGTGGCGTGTGGGGGAGGGGAGGAGGGCACTGAGACGTTGGCCGGAGCCGTGGAGATCGACGGCTCCAGCACGGTCTTCCCGATAGCGGAGGCGGTGGGGGAGGAGTTCCAGATCGCCAACCCGGACGTCCGCGTGACCGTGGGCTTCTCCGGCACGGGGGGCGGCTTCAAGCGCTTCTGCGGCGGCGAGACGGACCTCTCCAATGCCTCGCGGCCGATCAACGACACCGAGCGTGCGGCGTGCGCAGCCGCCGGCATCGAGTTAACCGAGCTCGAGGTCGCGTGGGACGGTCTCTCGCTGATCGTGAACCCCGCCAACGACTTCGTCACCTGTCTGACCACGGCCGAGCTGAAGCGCGTCTGGGAGCCGGGGAGTGTCGTGAGCACCTGGCGTGACGTGCGTCCCGAGTTTCCGGACGAGGAGATCAACCTCTATGGACCGGGGACCGACTCTGGCACGTTCGACTACTTCACCGAGACGATCAACGGCGAGGCGGGCGCGAGCCGTCCCGACTATCAGGCGAGCGAGGATGACAACATCCTCGTGCAGGGGGTCGTCGGCGACCGGTACGCGCTCGGCTACTTCGGCTACGCGTATTACACCGAGAGCGCGGACCGACTGAAGCTCGTCGCCATCGATGGTGGAACGGGGTGTGTGGCGCCCTCCGACGCGACCATCACGGACGGTACGTACGCCCCGCTCTCCCGGCCCCTCTATGTCTACGTGAAGCACGCGGCGCTCGCGCGGCCCGAGGTGCGCGCCTACGTGACGTTCATGCTCGACGAGGCCGCGACCATCGTGCCGTCCACGGGCTACCACGCGCTGTCGGCGGCGGAGTACTCGGCCGCGCTCGCGGCGATCCAGGCGGTGGCGGGCTGAGGACCGACGGCCCCACCTGATCTCCATGTCCAGCACGGTCGGGCCCGGAGTGCTCGCCGCGAAGCGTTCCCGCAGGCTGAAGGAGGGTGCCATCGCGAGCGTGCTCTTCGCGTGCGCCGCAGCGTCCACGCTCGTCACGGTCGGCGTCGTGGCGGCGTTGCTCGGCGAGACGATAGGGTTCTTCCGCGAGGTCTCCCTCGTGGAGTTTCTCACGTCGACCCGCTGGGAGCCGATGTTCCGGGACCGGCACTTCGGTGTGCTGCCCCTGCTGTCGGGCTCGTTCCTCATTGCGGCGGGCGCGGGCGTGATCGCGCTGCCGCTGGGACTGCTCACCGCGATCTTCCTGAGCGAATACGCGGGCCCGCGCCTCCGCCGCACGCTCAAGCCTGTGCTCGAGGTGCTGGCCGGCGTGCCCACCGTGATCTACGGCTACTTCGCGCTCACGTTCATCACGCCGCTCCTGCGCGTCTTCCTTCCGGAGACGGAGATCTTCAACGCGGCGGCCGCGAGCATCGTCGTGGGCGTGATGATCATCCCGACGGTGTCGTCGCTCTCCGAGGATGCGCTGCGCGCGGTGCCCGACTCCCTGCGCGAGGGCGCCTACGGGCTGGGCGCCACCAAGCTCGAGGTATCCACGCGCGTGGTGGTGCCCGCGGCGCTCTCCGGCATCATCGCCTCGTTCATCCTGGGACTCTCGCGGGCGGTGGGCGAGACGATGGCGGTCACCATCGCGGCGGGTAACCTGCCCAACCTGACGCTGAACCCGCTCGAGTCGATGCAGACCATGACGGCCTACATCGTCCAGGCGAGCCTCGGGGACACGCCCCAGGGCACCATCGTCTACCGCACACTCTTCGCGGTGGGCATGACGCTGTTCTTGGCCACGCTCGCGATGAACATCCTGAGCCAGTGGGTGCTCGCCAAGTTCAGGGAGGAGTACCGGTGAGCGAGCGTACGCCCGTGCCGATCGGCACTGCCGAGTCGGCGTTCGACCGCCGCCGCCGCCTGTTCGGCGTCATGTTCGCGTGGCTGTGCGGGGCCGCGACGCTCGTCGGCGTCGCCGCACTCGTCGTGCTGCTCGTGGACGTGCTCATCGATGGACTGCCACGGCTCGACGTCCAGCTCCTGACCAGCTTCGCCTCGCGCTTTCCCGAGCGTGCCGGCGTGCGCGCGGCGCTCGCGGGATCGATCTGGCTGCTCGTCCTGACGGCGGTGATCTCGTTTCCCGTGTCCGTCGCGGCGGCCATCTACCTGGAGGAGTACGCGCCCAAGGGGTGGATCACCAAGGTGATCCAGACCAACATCGCGAACCTCGCCGGCGTCCCGTCGATCGTGTACGGAATCCTGGGGCTCGCGCTCTTCGTGCGCGCGATGGGGCTCGACCGGAGCATTCTCTCGGGCGCGCTGACCCTGTCGCTGCTGGTGATGCCGGTCATCATCATGGCCTCGCAGGAGGCCATCCGTGCCGTGCCTCCGACGATTCGTGAGGCCGCCTACGGCCTGGGTGCGACGCGTTGGCAGGTGGTGAGCTACCAGGTTCTCCCCATGGCGTTCCCGGGAATCCTCACCGGGACAATCCTGGCGCTCTCCCGCGCGGTCGGCGAGACGGCGCCGCTCATTCTCGTCGGGGCGGTGGGCTTCGTGGCGTTCACGCCGCGGGGCATCATGGACCAGTTCACGGTGCTCCCGCTCCAGATCTACAGCTGGATCTCGAGGCCGCAGGACGAGTTCCGGGAGCTCGCAGCCGCCGGGATCATCGTCCTGCTCCTACTACTGCTCACCATGAACGCTGCTGCGATCATCCTGCGGAACCGGGCGCTGGCGCGCCGCTGACCATGGCCACCGTCTACGGCATCGACTTGGGCGGACGGGGGCCCGCGCTGCAGGCGCGCGGACTGTCGGTGTACTACGGCGAGAAGCACGCCGTGCAGAACGTCGACCTGGAGATCCCCGCCAACCAGGTGGTCGCTCTGATCGGTCCGTCCGGGTGCGGCAAGAGCACGCTGCTCCGCTGCTTCAACCGCATGAACGACCTGGTGAAGACTGCGCGTGTCGACGGGACCGTCGATTTCCACGGCCAGAACCTGTACGCGAGTGGGATCGACCCCGTGGAGGTGCGACGCCGCATCGGCATGGTCTTCCAGAAGCCGAACCCGTTCCCGAAGTCGATCTACGACAACGTCGCCTTCGGTCCGCGGATGAACGGCCTCGATGGAGACCTGGACGCCACGGTCGAGGAGTCGCTGCGTCGGGCCGCGCTATGGGACGAAGTCAGCGACCGGCTCGACGATTCCGCCTACGCGCTCTCGGGCGGCCAGCAGCAGCGCCTGTGCATCGCGCGCACGCTCGCAGTGAAGCCGGAGATCGTGCTCATGGACGAGCCCGCGTCAGCGCTCGACCCCATCGCGACGCAGCGGATCGAAGAACTGATCTACGAGCTGAAGCGCGACTACACGATCGTGATCGTGACGCACAACATGCAGCAGGCCGCGCGGATCTCGGACTACACGGCGTTTCTCTACATGGGTCAGCTCATCGAGTACGGGCCTACCGAGACCATCTTCACCAACCCGCGCGAGAAGCGGACGGAGGACTACGTGACCGGGAGGTTCGGATGACGAAGGAAGAGCACGCACCTCGCCGACGGTTCCACGAGGAGCTCGACCTGCTCCAGGAAGTCCTCCTGGAGATGGCGGGTCTCGTGGAGAAGGTCATTCGCGAAGCGATCGGCGGGGTACTCGCACGCGACGGCACGGTGGCCGACGCGATCCGCGACGCCGACGACCGCATCGACGAGCTGGAGGTGGACGTCGACGAGCGGGTGCTCGAGCTGCTCGCGCTCCAGCAGCCCATGGCCTCCGACCTGCGTCAGATCGTCACCGCGAACAAAATCGCCAACGATCTTGAGCGCATGGGCGACCATGCGGTGAACATCGCCAACGCGGCGAAGCGGATGAGTGAGACGACTCCCCTGCCGAGCATCCGCGAGCTCGTCGAGATGGCGGAGGTGGTGCAGGGGATGGTCAGCGATGCCCTCGACGCCTACGTCACGCGCAACGCCGCCAAAGCGCGGTTGGTCGTCATGACCGATGACCGCGTCGACGAGCTCAGGCGCTCCATGTACCGGATTCTCGTCACGCACATGCTCGAGGATCCGAAGCGCCTCAGTGGCGCGCTCGAGCTGCTGCTCATCTCGCAGAACCTCGAGCGCATCGGCGACCTGGCGACGAACGTCTGCGAGGACCTCGTCTTCCTGGTCGAGGGGCGCATGATCAAGCACACGCCGCGCACGTGAGGAGAGCGGCTAACTCAAGCCCATCCACGCGACGGCCTGGATCGCCGCGCCGCAGACGACGGGGACAGTGAGGTTGTCGTCGAGCGGCCAGGAGTACCGTTCGGCCAGGCCGGCGGCCGCGGCCGCGGCGAGCGCGGCGGGCCACGAGTGCCTCAGCCCCACGAGCAGCCCGCACACTGCGAAGAAAGCCAGCGTCCCTTCCACCGTCCCGCCCAAGAACGGGCGGCGTCCGAAGCGACGCCCGACGAGGGCGGCCGCGGGATCGCAGAGCCCCAGAACGAGGACCGCAGTGGTCGCCACGTCGGGGGGAAAGAGCGCGACGGCGAGCAGGATTCCCGCGACGTGCCAAGTGGAAGACGCGATGCGACGCGCCTCCCTCGGCGAGACGAGCAAGCCGAACGCCCGAAAGAAGAGCACGTTCGCGCCGGGGTTCGTCAGTCGGATCGCGTCGACGAGGAGGGCGGCGACCACGAACGCCCCGAGGACGCTCACCGCCACCGCCTGCGACGGTTCGAGCACGACGAGCAGTGCCGCTACGGCTACGGAGACGGACGCATGCAACACCTTCCGCCAGGGCTGCAAGCCCGATGAGCTTGCGATCAGCGCGTCGAGCGCGGCTCGGTGCTCGGGTGCCGGCGTCACCATGCAATTCGCCGTGACATCGGCCTCTACCGCCTCGTGACCCGCAGCGTATAGGCGCCCGTCCCCTCGGAGAGCGACGACGCGACGATGCGGTAGGTGCCGGTGCCGGGGAGCGTCGTCTCGATCTGGGAGTTCAGGCTGTCACCGCCGTCGTCGTCCTCGAGCGGCTCGGGGAGGCCGGGCCCAACCAGGTAGAGATAGGCATCGAAATCCTCCGCCTCGAGATCGATCACGACGCGTTGGCCGGCGACGCCGTCGAACGCCCACGCCTGGCCGCGTCGGCCGTCGGTGACGAGCGGATCGCCCGAGCGGAGGGTGCCCGCCACCTGTTGGCCCAAGTCGATGACGCGACCGTCCGTGGCGAGCGTATTCAGATCGAAGGGCTCTTCGACGCGGATCGTGTACATACCCTACGCACCCGATGAGAGCGCCGCGGCCACCACCGTGAAGGGCCCCGAAGTCGGGAGCGTCACGTCGAGCTTGGAGTCCAGGTTGCCCGCGCCGTCGTCGTCGGTGAGCACCTCGTCGAGTCCAGGGCCGGTCATGTAGAGGTAGGTGTCGAAGTCCTCGGAGGTCATCAGGATCGACACGCGTTGGCCTGGAGTCCCGGTCAGCCGCCACGCCTGTGCGGGCCTGCCGTTCTGGACCGTCGAGGAGAGCGCGTCGAGTCGGCTGGACTGAAAGGATCCCATACTGAGCGTCTCTCGTCCCTCGATGGGGAGTGCGTTCAACGCTTCCGGATTGGCCTCACCGCACCCGTACGCCGGCGGCGGCCCCGGACGCTCGTCGACTCGGACCCGGTACGTCCCGGTCTCGCGCGGCGAGTTCGAGCTCACCACCACGCGGAACGTGCCGTTCTCCAGGAACGTCATCGTCAGGCGCGCGTCACACCCGCCGGCACCGTCGTCGGCGAACTGCGTGTCGGCGAAGCCTGGCCCGACCACGTACACGCGAGAGTCGAAGGCGTCGGAGTGCACTTCGATTGTCGCGCTCTGGCCCGCACGACCGCGCATCTCCCAGGCCTCGAGGTAATGGTCGTCGTGCGAGAGCGGATCCGAGGTGGAGAGCGCGCCCGTCGCGTCGCTGCCGATCTCCAGCTGGCGGCCTTCGGTGGGGATGAGCGAGAGCACGGATGTGCCCTGGGCTGCGCTCGAGAGGGGTGTCAGGGCGATTGCCGCAGCGGCCAGCACGCCGACGACGACGAGCCGAACCTGGGTCTCCAGCTCGATCCCCGGGTCAGCTCCTGTCACGACTCCCCGGGAGACTCCTTTCGAGACTCCGCCGTCGACTCCTCTCGAGACTCCGGCCAAGACTCCTCTCGAGACTCCGGCCAAGACTCCTCTCGAGACTCCGCCCAAGACTCCTCTCGAGACTCCGGCCAAGACTCCTCTCGAGACTCCGCCCAAGACCCCTCTCTCGACTCCGCTCAAGCCCCCTCCGTGGTGAGTGCGGGTGCCAGCGACGGGCGTACCGTCGCGAGCGCCTCCCGCGTCAGGTCGACCAGTTCCCAATAGGGCGCATCGTACCCACGCTCTTCCCGGAAGGTCGCCGCGAGTTCCCCGAGTTCCATCTTCACCGTCGGAGTCACACGCGATACGAGCACATTGCCACGGAGCGCGGTGGCGGCGCTCATTGCGCGTTCACCGCGACCAGTAGCTCGCCAGGAAGGCCTCCAGGCGGTCCAGGTCGGCGTCGGTGGTGGGGAGGCTGACCGAGGCGCGCAGCGCGCCCACGGCAACCGATCCACCGAGGCAGTCGGCGAGCGCCCCCAAGTCGAACGACTCTTGTGGGATCGAGTCGACGCAGTCGAGCATCGCGCCGGCAGGGAGGTCGAGCGCGCGCTCGGCGCTTCCCGGGTTGCAGAAGCAGCCGCCGCGCAGCGCGAGGCCGCGTGCGCTCGCCGCCCGCTCGACGTCGCCATAGGGCACGGGCGCGCCGCCCGCGTCGAGCAGGTTGAATGCTACCGTACCGCCACGCGCCTCGCCGGAGCGAGGTCCATAGATGTGCACGGCCGGCGCGCCGTTCGCGTGCCTCGCCTCGCGCAAGATCGCCAGGAGCCGCGCAGTCAGCTGCTTCACCCGCTGGGCTGCGCGGCTCATGCCCACGTCGCGCAGGAAGGCGAGTCCGCCGGGCAGCGCGGCGATGCCGAGGAAATTGAGCGTGCCGTCCTCGAATCCGGCCGCGCCACGGAGGAGCCTGTGTCGGCGCTTTTCGACGGAGACGAAGTCGACCGTTCCTCCCGCGAACCAGGGCCGCCGCAGTCGGGCTAGCGCCTCCCGCCGCGCGATAAGGGCGCCGAGCCCGGTGGGGAAGCCGAACATCTTGTAGAACGACACGCACGTGAAGTCGGCTCGCACGGCGCCGAGATCCAGCCGCTCGGTGGGCACGAACGCGGCCGCGTCCAGCAGCACGTCGTAGCCGAGCTCGTGCGCCTCGTGTACCAACTCGAGCGGGTGGCGCACGCCCGAGAAGTTCGACTGCGCCGGGAACGCGAAGAGGCTCGGCGCGCCACCGGCCCGCGGGATCGGCGTGCGCCGGTCGTGGCGCAGCTCGCCGTCGATCGGCAGGTAGGTCACCTCGGCGCCCGCACGCGTGGCGTACTCGCGGATCCCATTGACGGAATTGTGGTTGTCCGCGAGCAGCGTGTAGCGGGAACCGGCCGTGAACGGGTAGCTCTCCGCGACGAGCTTGATGGCGGCGGTGGCGTTGGCGGCGAACGCTACCGTGTACTCCGCGCGATCGGCCCCGAAGAACTCGAGCACGTCGCGGCGCGCTTGATCCACGATCTCGGTCGCCGCCACGGACGCGGGGTTCTCCGAGTGGGGGTTCCCGAGCACGTGGTGCTTCAAGAACTCCTCGTGCGCACGCAGGTGCGACTCGGCGTAGAGCGCGCTACCGGTGTAGTCGAGGTAGGCGGTCCCCACCTCGTCCAGGCGCGCGAACTCCTTGGCCCGGAGCTCCTCGAAGTAGGACCGCAGCGCAGCAGCCTATTCAGCCATGGCGACAAGTCTAACGTCGGCGCGGACCGGCGTCCGCCTTGCGGCTCGGGTGGGGCAACCGGATGTTGCCCCCCACCGGAACGCGCGGTGCGCGTCCCGGCGCCCGCAACGTCCCCGACTACCACGGGAGGCCTAGATGGCCCGTGTCCTTCTCACTTCGGTGATCGCGCTGGCGGCGTGCCTGCTCGCGCCGCTGCCTTCGACGGCTCAGCGCCCCGCGTACCGGCCCGTCACCGCCGAGCGGCTCACGCGTCCCGAGCCCGGCAACTGGCTCTCCTATCGTGGCACGCCGGACGGGTGGGGGTACAGCCAGCTCGACCAGATCAACACGCGGAACGTGGCGAACCTGCGTCCCGTGTGGACGTTGTCGACCGGCGTCACGGGGGGACACGAGGCCGCCCCCATCGTGAACGACGGGGTGATGTTCGTGACCACGCCGCGCAATCAGGTGCTGGCAGTCGACGCGCGCAGTGGGGACCTGCTCTGGCGCTACGCCCACGAGCTTCCCCAAGGACTCGTCGCCTATCACGACACCAACCGGGGCGTCGCGCTCTGGGGGGACAAGGTCTACACGGCGACGCTCGACGCCCGCGTGGTCGCCCTCGACGCGCGCACGGGCAACGTGGCGTGGAGCACCAGCGTGGAGGACAACGCAAGGGGCTACTACATGACGCTCGCCCCGCTCGCGGCCGACGGGAAGATCATGGTGGGTGTTTCGGGCGGCGAGCTCGGCATTCGCGGCTTCGTGGTCGCGCTGGACGCCGAGACGGGCAGGGAGGTGTGGCGCACGTTCACCATCCCCGCGCCGGGCGAGCCCGGAAACGACACCTGGCCGGGCGAGAGCTGGCGGACCGGCGGCGCCCCCGTGTGGATCACGGGTCACTACGACCCCCAGCTCGGCCTCACCTACTGGGGCACGGGGAACCCGGGCCCGTGGATCGGCGACCAGCGCCCCGGCGACAACCTCTACACCAACTCGGTGCTCGCGCTCGACGTCAGGACCGGTGCGATCCGCGGATATCATCAGTATCACTGGAACGACTCCTGGGACTGGGACGAAGTCTCCACGCCCATCCTCATGCCCGTCCGTCGCGACGGCCGCACGTTCCCGGCGCTCGTGCACCCTGGGCGGAACGGGTATCTCTGGACCCTCGAGCGTCACGCCAACGCGATCTCCTTCGTGGACGCGGTGCCCTACGTCTACCAGGACGTGTTCACCAGCATCGACCCGGAGACTGGCCGCCCCACCTACGACGAGTCGAAGAAGCCCGCGACCGGCACGGTGACCCCGTTCTGCCCGTCGCTCTGGGGTGGCAAAGACTGGCCGCCTGCGGCGTATAGCCCACGCACGGGCCTCGTCTACATCCCGGCGAACAACAACCACTGCGGCACCATCGAAGGATCCGAAGTGGAGTACCGGCCGGGCAGCTCGTTCACGGGAGCTAGCTCGCAGATGACCGTGCGACCCGATGCGGATCACATCGGCGAGCTGCAGGCCTGGAACATGGATACCGGCGAGCGGGTGTGGACCCGCGAGTTCGAGTCGCACAACTGGGGCGGCGTGCTGACGACCGCGGGCGACTTGGTGTTCGCCGGCGGCACGAGTGACCGCTACTTCCGCGCCTTCAATGCGCGCACGGGGGAGCAGCTCTGGCAGTTCCGCACCAACTCCGGCGTCATCGGCGTTCCGTCTACGTTCTCGGTCGATGGCGTGCAGTACATCGCGGTGCAGTCCGGCTGGGGGGTGGACGCGGCCTCGATGACGCGCCGCATCGACCAGTCACGCGGGACCAATACCATCGTGCCGCAGGGCGGGGTGATCTGGGTCTTCGCGCTGGAGGATCGCTAGGCGTGAGCGCTCAGGCGCCCCCCATCGACGTCGAGCAGTTCCGCGCTGCGATGCGCGCGTCCGGCATCGAGGAGATCGTGATACCGATGCTGGAGCTGTTCGCGCAGGAGGCGCCCAAGGGAATGGACGCGCTCGAGGCTGCCATGGCCGCCGGAGACCTGGAGGCCGTCAATCGCGCGGCGCACGCGCTCAAGTCCTCGGCCGGCAACGTGCGTGCGCGCGAGCTCGCCGGACTGCTGCAGGAGCTCGAGAGCGCCGCCAGGGCGAAGGACGCCGCGAAGGCCGGACGGCTGTTCGAGTCCGCGAAGGACGCTTGCACCGCGGCCCTCGGACAGCTGGCCGAGCTGGGGATCAACGCGTAGTAGAAGGGGCCGGGCGCCGACCGGCAGGACGGCCGGGCGCCGTCCAATGAGACGGCAGCCCGCTACTCGACCACTGCCGACGTCAGCGGCGTCGGTCGCATGAGCTTGTAGATCGGGACGAGCAGCGGGCCGGTGAACGGCAGGGAGGGCTCTCGGTCGGCGTTCGGGAGTCCACCTCCGCCGGCTGCCCGCACACCCGGTCTCGGGACCCACGCGTCCATCGTGTTCCAGTAGATCACGTTGTCGTCGGTCTCGGGCTCGAGCATGTGCGCCGCCAGTCGCCCCAGCGGTTGCGCGGTGGGCACGATGTACGTGCCGGTGGGAAAGTTCTGCTCGAGGGTGCGCACGTCGCCCACCTCGATGCGCATCGCGGCTGCGTGGTTGTATGCCTGCTCGTACGTCACGTCGTCGATGGTGTACGCGTCGACATCGAGGGTCGCTGGCGCGACCAGCCGCTCCACGTGGATGCGATGGCGGCGCAGCATCGCCACCGCGGCGACGGCGTCCCGCGGTAAGATATACGCCCACGGGCGCGGGCGGAGCCGCGTCGCCACCGGCTTCTTCATGAGCCGCGCCCCGCGCACCTGGACCGTGTCCTCGCGCGTGCCGTTGCCGCGCCCGCCTCCTCGAATCACCAAGTAGTCGACCGGATACTCCTCGGGGGCGTACTCCATCTGCACGGCGACCTCGCCGCTCGGGCCCGCGCCCATGGCCACGGTCTCCTCCCGCGCGCGGTCGACCAGGCCCATGACGCGCTCGGCGTTCTGGGTCACGAACTCCAGGACGGTCAGGTAGGCCAGGTATCCCGCGCGTGCCCCGCTCTCCTGCTGCTGGGTCGGCGCCTCGAAGAGGATGCCGATCGAGTTCAGGAAGCCCACGTAGTTGCGGCCGATGCGCGCCTGCCAGCCGCCGACCTGCCACTCCTGCTCATTGCCGCCGGTGTAGTACCAGGCTCGGTACCCTTCGCTCGCCAGTCGCCGGTCGATGGCGGGGAAGATCTCTCGGTCGCAAATGAGCGTGAGCTCGAGCATCGGGTCGACGTGGCTCGGGCACTGGTAGTTGAGGTTGTAAGGGCGCGAGCCGCCGTTGTGTCCGTCGACGAACACGTGCGGGCGCCACTCGGCCACCACGTTCGCGACGAGCGCCGCGATCGCCGGGTCCTCGAGCTTCACGTAGTCGCGGTTGAGGTCGATGCCCCACGCGTTCCCGCGCTGTCCCTGGGCGCTCGCCTCGAAGCCGTCCGGGTTGAGCTGAGGCGTCACGATCACGGTCACTTCGTCGAGCAGCTGGTTGACTCGCGTGCCCGGCGTCGCCAGGTCGCGCATCAGGATGAGCAGCCCCTCGCGGAACGTGCGCTCCCCCCCGTGCACGTTCGCTGCGAGCACCACGATCGGGCGGCCGAGCGCCTGGGCCTCCAACGGGTCGCTGACGAGAGGCCGACTGAAGATGGCGAACGGAAGCTCGCGGCCTTGCTGCGTCAGCCCGTACGTGCCGAGCCGCATCTCGGTGGTCGCACCGCGGAGGGCACGCAGGTAGTCCCACATCTCGAGGTGACGCGTATGCGCCCGAAAGCCGTTCTGCTCGGCGGCCGTGGTCGGGAAGCCGTCGGCGACCGGCAGCCACGGGATCTGCGCGCGGACCGGGCCGGCGAGGAGCGTCAGGGCCGCGAGGACCGTGAGGGCGAGGGCCGGCCTCGGGAGCGATGCGGTGCGCGGCATACAGGACTCGTCCTTCGATGCGACGGGGAGCCCGAAGTTAGGCGCGCGTCGCGTGACGCGGAAAGCCCTTTTCGCTAGGATGGCCGGCCACGGTGCGGGACCCCGGCGGACTTCCGCGGCCCTCCGCGGACTTCCGCGCGTCGGCGGACGTCGGCGGACGTCGGCGGCAGGACTGGGTAGCGTACGTCCTTCGGCAGGACTCGAGAATAGACCAAGGGAGGCACGATGGACGGCGCGATCGTCATCAGCCGGCACGGCGGACCGGAGGTGCTCGAGTGGGCGAAGAAGAGCCCCGGGAAGCCCGGCGCGGGAGAAGTTCTGGTCCGCCACACGGCGGTCGGGCTGAACTACATCGACGTCTACCACCGCACCGGGCTCTATCCAATGGCACTGCCGTTTTCGCCGGGCGTCGAGGCGGCCGGCGTCGTCGCCGAGGTCGGGAGCGGGGTGACCGAGCTGAAGGTAGGCGACCGGGTGGCCTACACGGGTAACGGGCCGGCGGGCTCCTACACGGAGGCGCGGGTGCTCCCGACCGCGCGGCTCTTCAGGGTGCCCAGCGAGATCGACGACGTCACCGCGGCGGCGATCATGCTGAAGGGGTGCACGGTCGAGTACCTGGTGCGACGCACGTACCCCGTGAAGGCGGGCGATTGGGTGCTCATGCACGCCGCAGCCGGAGGCGTCGGGTTGCTCCTCTGCCAGTGGCTGAAGGCGATCGGCGCGCGCGTCATCGGTACGGCCGGCTCCGAGGACAAGGCGGCGCTCGCGCGCAAGAATGGCTGCGACCACACGATCCTCTATCAGAGCGAGGACGTCGCCAAACGCGTGAAGGAGATCACGAACGGGCGAGGCGTCGATGTGGTGTACGACTCCGTCGGCAAGTCGACGTTCATGGGAAGCATCGACTCGCTCCGCCCGCGGGGGATGATGGTCTCCTACGGCAACGCATCGGGGCCGGTCGAGCCCATCCCGCCACTCCTGCTCGCGCAGAAGGGGTCGCTCTTTCTGACGCGCCCCACCATCGGGCACTACTACGCCGTGCGTGAGGAGGCCGCCGACGGCGTGGCCGCGCTCTTCCACATGGTGTCGTCGGGCAAGGTCCGGCCGCACGTCGGCGCTCGGTATCCTCTGAAGGATGCGGCGCAGGCGCACATCGACCTCGAGGCGCGCAAGACCGTCGGCTCGACGGTACTGATGGTGTAGCCCTCAGCGGCCGCCGAGCGTCCCGGCTACCCCACGGGACGTCTCGCCAAGCTTGACACCGCGTGGCACGGCGGCGCACAGTCGTATCCGCCCCCCAGGCAAAGACATGTGCAGGAGTCTTGACGGCGTCGGCCGCCCATCGGTCGGCCGCGTCGTCTTCCAGGGTGTGAGGGGGCGTGAGCTTGAGCGAATCCAGTCGGGGCACCTCGCCGTTCGACGACATCGTCGAGCCGAGCGATTTCAGGTTCGAGCTTCCGGATTCGAGCGAGGGCGTCGTGTTCGTGGTAGACAACGACCGCACCTCGGGTACGCTCAACGCCGGTATCCTGAAAGGCGTGGGTTACAAGGTGCGTCAGTTCGCCACACCGCAGGACGCGCTCGCCGAGCTCGTGAAATCCCCGCCCACGATCCTCGTTACGGACTTTGCCATGGGCGGCATGTCGGGGCTCGATCTGGCCCAGGCCGCCCAGGAGCACGACCCCGACATCGCGGTCATCCTGCTCACCGGCAGCGGCGACGAGGCGACGGCGCAGGCGGCGCTCCGCATGGGCGTATCGTACTACATCAAGAAGCCGCCCGACCCGGAGGCGCTCAAGCGCTCCGTGCAGCGCGCGTTCCACAAGCGTGCCGCCCACGAGCACCACCGCGCCATGTTCGCATGGATGAAAGAGGAGCTCGACCGGCGCGGCAATGCCCTGCGCGAGCTGACCGTGAGCACGCTGGCCTCCCTGGCAAAAGCGCTAGATATGCGCAGCCCGCATTTCCAGGGGCACAGCAAGGCGGTGGCGCTGCAGGCTGCGGCTATCGCGCACACGATGAACGCCGATGACAACGAGGTCGAGGCTGTGCGCATCGCGGGCTTATTGCACGATGCATGGATGATGGCGGTGCCAGACGCCCTGGTGCACAAGCCGAAGTCGCTCACCCCAGACGAGTTCGCCATCATCCGCTCGCACTGCGATCGGGGCGTGGAGATCCTTGAGCCCATGAGGCACCTCGGCCGCACCATCCGGTACGTGCACGAGCACCACGAGCGTTGGGACGGCTCCGGATACCCGAAGGGAAAGAAGGGCGACGAGATCTCACTGGGCGGGCAGATCGTCGGGATCTCCGAGGCGTGGATCGCCATCCTCGAGTCGCGCGCCTACCGCGAGAGCTTCACGCGCGAGGAAGGCCTCAAGATTCTCGAGGCCAAGAAGGGCATCTGGTTCTCGGCCGACGTGACGGACGCCCTGCGCAGCGCCGACATCGGCATGATCTAGGTGGGCCCGACTGCACTTCCTCGCGGGTAGGTCGCCGGGCACGCGCCCGGCGACCCCCCGAGATTCTCACTCCGTGCGCGTCGTGCGGAGGCTCGCCGCCAACCCCGCGTGGTCGGCAGGCCAGAGCCCACCGGCCGTCCGGTCGGCAGCCTCGTCGCCGACCACGTCGATGCGGTGGAGTCCACGCCCGACCCCGTGACCGCCGCCGAGAGGCGTACTCGGCCGCACCAGGACGAAGTCGATGCGCTGATCCAGCTCGGAGACCGCGTTGCGCAAGTCGTTCGCCTGACAGCAGGTGAAGCCGTCCCCCAGGTTCGCCGGTGGTGCGAGCTCCCAGAGGTCGTCGAAGCCTGCGGCCCGCACGCGGTCATAGGTGTCGGTCCACGACACGTCGCCGGGCTGCGCGGCGGCGTCCGAGTTGAGGTCACCGGCGAGCACGACGACGCCGTCGAGTCCCGCGAGTACTTGACCGAGGAGCTGCTGTGCCTGACCCGCCTGCACCTGCCTGAGCGCTTGAACCTCGAGGTGCGTCGTGACGAAGTGGTGTGGCGCCCCGTCGTGATTGACGCTCACCCTCGCCCAGCCGCGCTTGAGCGTGACCGGCCCGAGCGGTGCCACCGCAGCGTATAGTCCGCTCGCTTCCGACGTGAGCGTCACGTCGCTCCGACGGAGCACCACGAGCCGATCGGTGAAGCTCAGAGCCCGGAGTCCCGTGCTCGTGATCGCGAGTGGCAACGCAGCCGACGTGGCCGGCTGCACCACCTCGGTGACGTAGGGGAGGCCGCGCGACGCGATCTCCGCCTCGATGAGCGCGAGCAGATCCAAGACGCCGACAGGAGTGCTGCCCTGCACGACCACGAAACGCAGCATCTCTTGGAGGCCCACGACGTGGGGGCGGCGCGCCTCGATCTCGTCGACGATCGCTGCCATGCGCTCGGGCACGTTGCTCTGCTGCACTTCCTGCCAGAACCGGTTCGTTGCGGCCATCACCGCGGGAATGTCACTGAAGTTGAGCGTGAAGAGTGGGCCGGTATCGCCGCCGAGGTAGACGTTCTGCGAGTAGACCTCGAAGGGCGGTGCTTCGCCGAGCTCGCCAGGTACCCTTGCGAGCTGGGGCTCGAATGGGGTCGGCCGCTCGTCCGCGCAGGCGGCGAGCCCCGCCCCGAGCGCGAAGAGGAAAAAGAAACGTCGTGGCATGGGTGAGTCTCCTTAGGAACGGGTTGCGACGGGCCAGATGCCCGCGTGGGCTCCAAGCTCGGAAGTCGCATCTACGCCAGATCTACGTAACGCTTCGTAGTCCACGGGTGTCCTTACGTAGCCGCCGTATTCGGCACCCGCCGCAATTGACGCCGGCGACGGGTGGGCCGTAAGCTCGGGCGCGTCTTCCTCCGGGATCCCTCCACATGCCTAGACTCCGGCTCACTGCGCTCCTGATCCTGGCGCTCGTCGCACTCGCGCCTGGGGCTGCGACAGCCCAAGGGGTAGACCGGGTCTCGGCCCGGCTCCTCAGGGAGGTGATGCCGGAAGCGGATCGGCTCGATCCCGCAGAAGGCGATCCCCCGGTCCGCCGCGCGTATCGAGGCGAAGAGTTCCTCGGCTACGTGTTCCTCACCTCGGACTTCCCTCCTGAGGTGGTCGGCTACAGTGGTCCGATCCGCGCCGTGGTGGGGATGTCGCCGGACGGTCACCTCACCGGCGTGCGGGTGACCGAGTATCACGAGAGTCGGATGAACCAGAAGGGAGACTTCCTCCGTCAGACGCCCGGCTTCCAGGAGCAGTACGGGGGCAAGTACATCGGCGACGCCTTCCGCGTCTACGAAGACATCGCCGGCATCTCGCGAGTCTCGATCAGTGTGCGTGCGCTGTCGCGAGGTGTGCGTGACTCGGCGCGCCGCGTGGCAGCGACATACTCGCGCGCCGTGCCGGAAGAGCACGGTGTGCCGGCCCCGGCCGAGAACATCACCAGCATGCCCTGGTTCGAGATGCGCCGCGTCGGCGTCACCCAACGCATGACGGTGAACGCCGAAGATCAGGACGAGATCGGCCTCTCCGTGATCCACCTGGAGAGCGAGGAGCTCGCGCTCTACCTGGTCGGCGCCCTGAACGGGTACATCACCAGCGCCGTCGAGCGGCGGGGCGCGACCGGGTCGGACCTCATTCTCTATGTGGTGGACGGTCCGGGCGGTGGGCGACTGCCCGTCCAGCAGGGGTGGACGGTCGTCCAGAACGGGCAGACCATCGCCATCCCGGTCGACAACGTCGTCATGCTCGGCTCGCCCTGGGAGGGCCTGCTCAGCGGCGAGGTCTCGATGGTCGGCGTGTTCATCCTGGGCGACGAGGTCGACGTCGAGCAGCCGATGACGTTCGTTTTCGACCGCGGCGAAGAGATCGGGCGGTTCGAGGTGGAGTACACGAGCCAGGCCGCGCTCAGACGTGCAGCAACCCTGGTCGCGGAGCGCGCGGCGGCCGCCGCGAGTGCGGCTGAAGCTGGAGCCGCTTCGTCGACGCCCACGGCCACCGCGGAGACGGACGTGCCGCTCGCAGCGCCTGCTGCTCCGGCGGCGGCCGAGTTCGCAACCGACTTCGCCGCGGACGATCAGCTCGGCGCGCTGGACTTCACCGAAGCGGACGAGGATAGCGCCGTCGACAGGCTTCTGGCGAGCACCTCGTGGGCGCGTGTCGGCTGGATGGTGCTCGTACTCGCGCTCGCGTCGGCCGCCTTCTTCACGAAGATCCCGGCGCTCCGCTGGATCTCGCTTGGCGCCACGTTCGTGGTCCTCGGGTTCGTCGACGGGGGATTCCTCTCGATCTCGCACATCACCGGCCTGATCTGGATCGGCCCTTCGGCCATCATGGACGACCTCCCGCTCCTGATCATGGTGGCCTTCACCCTCATCACTCTCCTGCTCTTCGGGCGGATATTCTGCGGGTTCCTCTGCCCATTCGGAGCGCTGCAGGACTTCATCGACCGACTCGTGCCAGCCCGCTTCAAGCGCGAACTGCCGAGGGAGGTCCATCGCGGCGCTCTCAAAGTGAAATACGGCATCCTCGCCCTCATCCTGCTGCCGGCGCTGGCCGGCAGCGAGGCGAGCATCTACCAGTACTTCGAGCCGTTCGGCACGGTGTTCTTCCTGAGCACCAACGTGCTCCTCTGGACGATCGCGGGCTCGATCCTGCTGGCCTCCGTCGTGGTGCCGCGCTTCTACTGCCGGTACGCTTGTCCGCTCGGTGCCTCGTTGGCCGTCGCATCGCTACTCACGCTCAAGCGCATCCCCCGCGTCGAGCAGTGCTCCTACTGCAAGGTGTGCGAGAAGCGCTGCCCGACCGGCGCCATCCGGGGCCCCGAAATCGACTTCAAGGAGTGCGTGCGCTGCAACGTCTGCGAGGTGCAGCTTCTCGAGAAGACTGGGGTCTGCCGCCACGACATGGACACGATCCGTCCTCGTCTCGTGCAGCTGAAGGCGAAGAGCGCCGTGGGCCTGTCGGACTTGGTGGGAACCCGCGCGAACTGAGGCGGCGCGCTGTGAAGGACGCCCTGCAACAGATCCCCGTGGTCGGGCCCCGTACCGCGGCAGATCTGCGCGCGCTCGGCATCGAGAGAGTCGAGGACCTGGCGGGCCGCGACCCCGAGGAGCTGTACGCACGTTTGTGCGCGCTTCAGGGCGGACACTCCGACCGCTGCAACCTCTACGTGTACCGCTGCGCGATCTACTGGTCGGAGGGTGGCCGCGAGCGAAGACTGCTCGACTGGTGGGCTTGGAAGGATGCGGCGCGTCCCCCGCTCCGCCGGCTACGGAACGCCCGCGCTCCAGTCCTCGACGGCTAGGCCGGGGACGCGTTCGAACTCGCGCGCGTTCGCGGTCACCAGCGTCAGCCCGCCCGCGCGGGCGATGGCAGCGATGAGTAGGTCGCGCTCCCCGATCGGGTGATGACGGAGCTGGTGACGCAGGACGCCGTGCAGCTTTCCCGCGGCTTCGTCGAACGGCACGATCTCGAGCGGCGTGAGGAAGGCTTGAAAGAGTCGACGGCGGCGGTCGGGGTCGTCCGACTTTTCCGCTCCGTACCGTAACTCGGCCACCGTAACCGCCGAGACACAGAGGCGGCTGGGACCATGTTCGTCCATCCGCCGCCGCACCGACGCCGGGTACCCACGCACGGCGTGGATCACCGCGTTGGTATCGAGGAGGTGCCTCACGCTCCGTCGCTACTCGTCGGGTGCGTCGAGATCGAGGTCGAGGAGGCGGCCTCCGGCCGGCTCGGCGTCGCCCAGATCGATGCCCGCGGCGAGCGTGTCGAGCTCCTGCCAGTACCCGTTGTCGAAGCGCCGGCGCGCGACCGGAGCCAGCACGACCAGCTCGCCCTCCCTGCGGATCTCGACCTCGTCGCCCTCGAACCGGAACTCCTGGGGAAGGCGGACGGCTTGGGACCTGCCGTTCCAGAAGAGCTTCGCTCGGGGGTTGGCCATGGTATATATCAGTATATATCGTGAGCTTCTCTCCACAAGATGGCCTGCGCTCCGGGGCGCTGCGATGGCCGGATCGGCCTCACCCCGCGTACGGGAGTCCGAACCTGAGTAGGTACGTCACCACACCCGTCGGCGAGAGCGTCACGATGTAGAGGCGGTCGTACTCATCCTGTTCGATGGTGCCGTGTGGATCGCCGCCGAGCGCGGCCACGAGCTCCGGCGTGGTGTTGCTGTGGCCCACGACCAAGTGCCGCCCGGGTGTCGCTCGCAGGCGGTCCGCCAGTTCGCCGAGGGCGTCGGCGTCGTACACCGCGGGCTCGAGCGCAGTCGTCCTCGCGATGGGGTCGGCAGTCGCCCGCGTCCGACGAAAGTCCGTCGTGTAGACGTGCGTGATCCCCACGTCGGTGAGCATATCTGCCAAGAGGCGCGCGCGCTGCTCCCCTGCCGCCGAAATCGGCGGGTCGTTCGTCCCGTCCTCGGCGCGCTCGGCGTGGCGCACGACGTACACGACGACGGGCTGGGTCTGCGCGCCGAGCGGTGCGGCCGTCGCCAGCCCCAAAGCGAGGGCGGCCCAGGTGACGCGGCGGCTGGTGGGAGTTCTCGGCATGGCTTCGACCCAAGCTAGGGCAGGTCCACCGGCCCGCCAGTTGCCCCACCGGACCCTCCGCGCCGCTGCGGGTTACCTAGGCCCGAGCGTGCGAGTGAGGATCGCCGGCGGTTTCGGCCGCTGGAGGAAAGTCCGAGCTCCGCAGGGCAGGGTGCCGGGTAACTCCCGGGCGTCGAGAGACGACGGACAGTGCAACAGAGAGCAAACCGCCGATGGCCGCGCGAGCGGATCAGGCAAGGGTGAAATGGTGCGGTAAGAGCGCACCGGGCCCCTGGTAACAGTGGGTCGCACGGCAAACCCCACCCGGAGCAAGGCCAAATAAGGGACGAGGAGCTGCCCGCTCCATCCGAGTCCCGGGTAGGCCGCACGAGGCCGCCGGTAACGGCGGTCCCAGAGGAATGATCCTCCCCTGCCGAAAGGCGGGGACAGAACTCGGCTTATTCCGCGCGCTCGCTCCGACGGCGCCCGTCGCAAACCAGCGGCGGGCGCCGACCTTTTTCGGCGACGACACCCGCCGCGGAATCGCGTCGAAGTCCAGTGAAGCGCTCCGCGCTTCCCGCACCCGCGGCGCCGCGTCCATATTCTCGGGGCCGCCACGGGGCGCGCTCGGCGCCTCTCCACCGTGTCCCCCGAACGCCCGCGCTCATGTCGACGTTCATCGACCTCTTCCTGCACCTCGACCAGCACCTCGCGGAGCTCGTGGCTACGTACGGTCTCTGGATCTACGGCATCCTCTTTCTGATCGTCTTCGCCGAGACGGGGCTGGTGGTGACGCCGTTCCTGCCCGGTGACTCGCTGCTGTTCGCGGTAGGGGCGATGGGGGCGGTGGGCGCGCTGGACGCACGTATTGCCGCGATCCTCCTCATCATCGCCGCGGTGCTGGGCGACGCGGTGAACTACGCCATCGGGCGGTTCGTCGGTCCGCGCGTATTCACCGCGACCGCCGGCGAAGGTCTGCTCGATCGAGCGCTCAACCGGGAGCACCTCGCGCGTGCGCACGTCTTCTTCGAGAAGTACGGCGGCAAGGCCGTGGTGCTCGGCCGCTTCGTGCCGATCGTGCGCACGTTCGTTCCGTTCGTAGCAGGGGCGGGATCCATGGATTACCCGCAGTTCGCGCTCTACAACGTCCTCGGCGCGTTGGCCTGGGTGGGCATCTGCCTCGGCGCGGGATACGCGTTCGGCAACGTGCCGATCGTCCGGGACAATTTCACGCTGGTTGCGCTCGGCATCGTGGCTGTATCGCTGCTTCCGGTGCTCTTCGAGATCCTCGGCGCGCGCCGGCGCGCCCGCGAGTCGCAGCGGAGTTCGTGACCGTCCAGGCTGGGGCCCGCGGGGCCGGCGCATGAGCTCTTTGCTCCTGGTATTGATCGGCGTCGGCCTCGCATATCTGTTCGTCGGATTGCGCGTCGCCCGTCGCTCCAAGACCGCCGAAGCGTTCTTCGTCGGCGACCGCAAG
Source organism: Gemmatimonadota bacterium (assembly GCA_016873995.1). Taxonomy (GTDB): domain Bacteria; phylum Gemmatimonadota; class Gemmatimonadetes; order Longimicrobiales; family Gaopeijiaceae; genus UBA2982. The sequence continues at coordinate 22,834 of VGVR01000014.1, read as the reverse complement.
CTAGGCGCCGGGCTCATCTTCTCGACTCTCCTCGCTGCGAACATCGGTGCGGGCACCACCGTGAACGCCACCGCGCTCGGGTACAGCAACGGGCTGAGCGCCTGGTGGTGGGTCGGCTCGGCGGGCTTGGGGTCGCTCGTGCTCGCGTGGTGGATCGGGCCGAAGATCCGCCGCCGCTCGGCCGAGGCGGGGCTGCGTACGCTCGGCGACTTCCTGGAGTGGCGTTACAGCCCGGGCGTGCGAGCGCTCGGGGCGGCGCTGCTCGTGCCGGGAAGCCTCTTCCTGCTCGCCGTGCAGCTCACCGCGATGGGTCTGCTCATGCAGGTCGTGGCGGGAACGCCCTACTGGGTCGGCGTCGTAATGGGCGGGAGCATCGCCACGGCGTATTTCGCGGCCGGGGGTCTGGCTGGTGCCGCGCGTGTGAACGCGCTCCAGCTCGTGCTCGAGTATGGCGGGTTCTTCCTGCTGATCCCGTTCGCCATTCTGGCGGCCAACGGATGGGGCGCCATCGTCGAGACCTCGCCGGGCCCCGACTATTGGCGCTTCACATCGGGTGACACCGCGGGCATCTGGTACCTGGCGATGCTCGGGCCCGCATTCGTGGTCTCGCCTGGGCTCCTGCAGAAGGTGTACGGCGCGGCCGACGATCGGGCCGTGCGGATCGGCGTCGGGCTGAACGCGGCAGCGCTCCTTCTCTTCGCCGCAGTCCCGCCGCTCCTCGGCATCGTCGCACGGGCGCAGTTCCCCGATCTCGCCGATCCGCAGCTCGCGCTTCCCACCCTGCTGCAGGAAGGCGTACCCGCCTGGGTTGGCGCCATAGGTGTCGCGGCCGTGTTCTCGGCCGAGCTCAGCACGTGCGACGCCATCCTGTTCATGGTGACGACCTCGGTATCACAGGATATGCTGCGGCCCCTGCGGAAGGTACAGGCGGACGAGGCGTGGCTCTTGCGATTCGCCCGTCGCGCAGCGCTCGTCTCGGGGGCGTTGGCGATCGGGCTCGCGATCGGGGCGCCGAGCATGGTCAGCCTCCTCACCATCTTCTACTCGCTGTTGACGGCGGGGCTCGCGGTGCCGCTGGTCGCTGGCCTCTATACCGACTGGGCGGGGCCCCGACACGCCGCCGCGGCCATGCTGGGTGGGATGGCCGGGCTGTTCGCGGCCCGCATCTTCGATCTTCCTCAGCGCTCGCCGTGGCTGAGCGAGGCGGTGGTGGGGCTGGCGGTGGCGTGTGTGGCGTTCCTGGTTGTTGCCGTCGTGACGCGGCGCACACCCAAGCCGTAGGGACCTCTCGCCCCGCGCCTACCAGTGGGGGGACCCAGGGACTACCTTACCGGCCTTCGCGCCCGTAGCTCAGCTGGATAGAGCGCATGCCTCCGGAGCATGAGGTCACAGGTTCGACTCCTGTCGGGCGCACTTCTCTAAGTGACGGCACCGCAGCCATTTAGGCGCGGTGCCGTTCTTTTCTCCAGGCCCGCATCAAGACCGCAGTAACAAGTGAAGTAACATTCATTCCATGGACCGTGTAAGCAACACCGCAATGACCCAACAAACCCACATGGCCATGCCAAGTTTCTGAACAATCGGCAGGAATCCGTAAAGCACGTTTCCGTAGTACATCGCCGCATTGGTGAGCGGCAGGGCAAGGCAAACGATGCCGGAATAGAACATCCGGGAGCGTCCCTCCAAATACACCATGTGCAAGGTAGTGAGCATCGCCGTTAAGAAGAAAAGCAAAGCAACACCGACGAGCACATTGTGCATTGGCGTGACCACCAGAAACGCATAGACCATCGAACCAATACCGGAGATCTCGATCGTCTTTTTGTGGAAGCGGGACTTCGCGCTGCTCGAAACCCATTTGAAGACAACGGCCATGCTGACGCAAAACACGAAGACGGCCAGCACCGCGATGGTCCTCGCCGGGTTTTGAGCGCCGTTCAGCGCGTGTGGTTGAAAGAGCGCAGAGATCGTGTTGTTGGCCCAGTCATAGCCGCCCGGGTAGCGTGTTGTTGCAAGCGCAAATAGGACCATTGCAGCAAGCACGCCAATGATTGGAAGGTGGTGTTTTGTCATGCCGTCTCCGTAAGGCATCCGAATCTCGCAAGAGCCGCCCAACGTTCTGCGTTTGACCAGCGCGAGCAACATGGCTGACCCGCGCCGCGAGGTGCAAGCCGAGCGGTGCGGACCAGGAGAGCCAACCGAAGCGTCTGGTCCAAACGCTTGTTAGCCAGCGTGCGGAGTCACGCTTCGGAGTCGGGTCATTCCCGGGTCTGACCACCGGCGAGTAAGCCCAGTCAGAGGTGCGCTCCGCGTGTCCTGCGCTCGCCGACGAAACGTGACTCGGGTCTCCTCGACCCCGGGATCTCAGCAGAGGTCGCCGCAGGCGACACCGGCCTTCGACTGCACAGAGACTGTGGAGCCGACGTGATTCTAATCCCGGGGTGGGGACCGGTGTGGACGAGCAAAGTCCAAGGAGGCGAGCGCAAAGGACACGCTGGCTAACGACTTGGGTTTGAGCTGCGCGAGCCAAAATGCTTACCGAGAGGCGTGAGCTGCAAGGCGAACGCCCCGGACCCACGCAGCTTACCCGGTCAGGTCCAACCCCGTGTTAGGCCGCCCCTCCAACTACTCGGTCCGCCAACCTTTCCGACGATCGTCGCGCTGGACCTGGAACGCCTTTGCGGGGTCTCAGTCTGCCCGGCTATTCCTGGATAGCTGCTTCGGGTCGTTCCCTTGTACGAAGATGCGATGACACTCCTCCTCCTGGTCCTCCTGGTCCTGCCCGCCGGACCCGTTGCTGCGCAACAGACGCACATCGACGCCTTCCGCGAGCGCGTACGAGATGTGCCCGGGCTCCCGGTGGACCGAGTTCAGTTGGAGGTCAACAGTTCGGTTCGCTTGGAGAGAATCTCAGCCGTTTCCGCAGACGCGCAGGGCAATCTCTACGTCCTTCATCGACCGACCACTGGAGATCCCGTCGTCGTGCTGGACCCCACGGGGCACTTCCTGCGCTCATGGGGTGAGGGCATGTATGCAATCCCTCATGGTATTCGGGTCGACCCAGGCGGACACGTGTGGACCGTCGATTCCAATACGTCCAAGGTCTACGAGTTCTCGGCGCTCGGTGAGATCCTTCGCGAGATTCAGGTCGCCGTACCCACCGAGGGCGCTGAGTTCTGCGGCGCGACCGACATTGCGTTCGGCGGCGACGACCATGTATTCGTCGCGGACGGGTACTGCAACGGCCGAGTCATCGAGTTCGATGCGAGCGGACGGCAGATACGCGAGTGGGGTTCGCGAGGAACGGGGCCGAATCAGTTCGTCGTGCCTCACGGTGTCGCGGTCGGTCCCGACGGAGCCCTCTACGTGGGTGACCGTGAGAACGGACGCCTCCAGAGGTTCACCCAGACCGGACAGTTCCTCGGTCTGTGGACCTATGCCGGCCAGCTATTCAGCGTGGCGTTCAGCCCGACCAGGGACCTCTACATCTCCGTGTCACTCGGTGGAGATCCGGAGGAGGCTTACGTGATCCAGATTGATCCTGCTACGGGAGAAATGATCGGCAAGGTCGAGGCTTTTGGTCACGAATTGGCATTCTCGCCCGATGGATCACTCATTCCGTCCACCGTCGAGAACGAGTTGATCCTGTTCCGACCTCGTGGCTGACGTCTGTCGCCCAACAAGAACACAGCTATCGGCCCACCGGCTGCGGGGCGGCCTAACTCCCGTCTGAACTGCAAAGATATCCGCCCATCTCCGCCACGATGCCGGCGGCGATAGATAGGCCCAACCCGGTTCCGCGAAATCGGCGAGTGCTGCTTGGATCTGGCTCCATGTCCCGACAAGGCGACGTGGGACGCCTGGCGGCGCCACGTATGGTCACATTTTCTTCCGGTGTGTACACCATGTGTCCAAATATCCTTGCGGACGGAGCCTCTTTGTATCACACTTGTATAAGTATTGATCCGTGATACGACGCTCGATTTCGCCCGCCGCGACCACCCCACGCCGGAGAATCCGGGAGCCCGATTGACGAACACCGAAGCACGCCTCTCCCCCGCCGTGATCCGTGCTGGGTTCGCCGGCATCGCCGCCTGGGTCAGCGTGTTTCGCACGCGAAAGAACCGTCCCGCGGACCCGGTCCCTGAGCTCGTCCGCCCACGCATCCTGCTCGCCTCGACGCTGTCGTGCCTCGCTGTGGCGATGGTCTCCGGTGGAGCCGCAGCGCAAAGCTTTCCGCTCGAGCTCGAACTCGAAGCCGGACCCGCGTGGCAGAGCTCCAACGATGTCGAGATCCCGAACGACGGGACCGCCACCCGCTTCTCACTCGCGCAGTTGGCGGGCTCGGGCCCCTGGGTCGCGGGCAGGATGTACGTCACGTGGCATTTGTCCGAGCGGCACGCCGTGCGCCTGCTGGCCGCGCCTTTTTCCCTGACCGAGACGGGCGCGGTCGGCGGACCGGTGAGCTTCGCCGGGGCAACCTACGCCGCTGGCTCTCCGCTCCGCGCCACCTACGAGTTCGATTCCTACCGGATGTCATACCGGTGGCGCTTCCATTCTGGCGATCGGACCGTCGCCTGGTTCGGGGTCACCGCGAAGATTCGCGATGCGTCCGCTCGGCTGGCTCAAGGCTCCACCACGAGCCGCAAGGACGACCTCGGCTTCGTCCCCCTTCTCCACGTGGCGGGAGATTGGCGGCCCGGTGCCCGTTGGCGGATATCTTTCGACGCGGACGCGCTCGCCGGAGGGCCGGGGCGGGCGGTCGACGCGTCATTGAAGTTGGGCTATGACCTGGGTGATCAATGGTCCATTCGCGCCGGATACCGTACCCTGGAAGGCGGAGCGGACGTCGACTCCGTGTATTCTTTTGCCTGGTTCCACTACGCGGTGGCCTCCGTCGTCTGGCGGGGGTAGGCAGCGGGGCGAGCCGCGCCGCGATCGAAGGGACGGAGTAGACGCATGACCAGTGCTGAGAAGAAGCGACTCGTCGCCCTGCCCATCGCGCTCGCGGCCGTCGCGGGCCTTTCGTACGCCGGCAGTCAGGGTGGAGCGGTCGTCGGGGCGGTTCCGTTGTTCTCCCTGTGCGCGTTGTTGTCGCTGGTGATCCAGTGGGTCGCGTTCGTGCCGGCCTATTTGATGCGCACGGAGCGCTTCTACGACCTGACGGGAAGCCTCACCTACCTTACGGCCACTGTAGTGGCGATCGGGCTCGGGCCGCCGGCCGACACGCGTTCTGGGCTGCTCGGCGTGCTCGTCGCCGTCTGGGCCGCGCGTCTGGGCGCCTTCCTCTTCGGACGGATCCGACGCAGTGGCTCGGACCGCCGCTTCGACGAAATCAAGACCTCCTTCGTTCGTTTCTTCGTCGCATGGACGCTGCAGGGCGTTTGGGTCTGCTTCACGATGGGCGCGGCACTCGCCGCGATGGCGTCCCCGCGGTCGGTCCCGCTCGGCACGCTCGAGTGGGTTGGGCTGGCGCTTTGGATCGCGGGGTTCGGCATCGAGGTGGTGGCGGATCGCCAGAAGAGCCGCTTCCGCGCACACGCGGAAAACGAAGGCCAGTTCATCGACTCTGGCCTGTGGGCCTGGTCTCGGCACCCCAACTACTTCGGAGAGATCGTCCTGTGGACAGGGATCGCTCTCATCGCCGCGCCCGTTCTCCAGGGGTGGCAGTACGTCACACTCGTCTCACCCGTGTTCGTGACCTTCCTGCTCACGAAGGTGAGCGGCATCCCCCTCTTGGAAGCGCGAGCCGATGCCAAGTGGGGTGGCGACCAGAGGTACGAGCGTTACAAGGCCTCGACCCCGGTCCTCGTGCCTCGTCCGCCCCGCTAGCTGCAGACTGCACGGTCCCGGCGAACGCCTCCATCCAAACCGCCGCCAAGGCCTCCTAGAAGGCCCGAGCTAGTCGCTCGGAGCCGACCGAACCCGGAACGACCACCAACTCTCGGGCCGCTCGGCGTCGAGCGGCGGTGTGGTCGCGCCAGGGGGCTGCATTGTCTGAACGGCAGGACGCTGCAGCTTCGCGATGCGCGCCTGCCACGCGGCATCGAGGCTGGATGAATCCGTCACCCGGTTGAGCACGACCGGATACACCACGCCGCCGAGACGCAGCTTACCCGGCTCGTCCGCCTCGACCTTGGGGCACCAGTACTTGTTCGCGCCGGCCGAGCAGCTCAGAAACAGCTCCCCTGCCGGGGTCGCCATGCAGTTCAGATTCACCGAGTGGGGCCGCCACCCGACGCTGATTTGGACCTGACACAGATCGACGTCGTTGGCGAAGCTCCAGTCGGCGACGGGCGCGTCGTGGAGCTCGCCTCGCAGCACGAAGCCAGGGATGCCGTCGCAGGGGCACGTCAGGGACCAGTAGCCCCCCCCGCCCAACGCGACGAGCGCGATCGCCGCGACACCCCAACGGACGAACCTTCGAGCCGCTCTCCCGCCCGAAGCGGACCCATCCACGTGTCCCGTGCGTGTCTCTTCGCTCATGCGCGTCCCCCGGCCTCCAGGTCTTGGCCGTGCCAGTATCTACCGAAGTCTACTGGCCGACCATCAGCACAGCCACCATGTGCTCCTGCAAGGCCACCGCCCCCCGGCCCGGCGTCCCACGGACGGGCTGGTCGCGAGGTCCAGGGGGGGCGCTCGAGCCGCCGCCGTGCCGAACTAGGCATCCGGACTCTATAATTCTGCAAATGAGATCCCACCGTTGCTCCGTGTGCCCCAACGCATAGCCAAGAGCATCCCTATGACGACCCGCAGCCTCTTCGACCGACTCGCCCTCGACCACCTGGCGCGCCTTGCGACGGTTGCTTGCGCGACGGCGTTCCTGGCTCCGGTTGCCATACAGGCCCAGGACTCCGCGCACGACGGCACGGGTGAGCACCAGCCTCATCTGTTCGTAGCGGCGGACTTCGGCATCGACGCCGGCGCCGTGACCTTCAACAAGGACATCGCGCCGATCCTGGAGCGGAGCTGCGTGCACTGCCACCGCGCCAATGGGGCCGGCCCCATGTCCCTGACGAGCTATCAGGAGGCGCGGCGATACGCGCAGCGGATCAAGGACCGCACCGCGATCCGTGACCGCATGGGCGCGATGCCGCCGTGGTACGTCGAGAAAGACACGGGCATTCAGCACTTTCTCCAGGATCCGTCCCTGACGGACCAGGAGTTGGCGCTGATCCAGGCATGGGTAGACAACGGCGCCCCCGAGGGTCGCGCCAGTGACCTCACGGCCGAGCTCGACAAGGAGGTTTCCGAAGGTTGGAGGATCCAGCCGGACCTCATCGTGCGCTCGGCCCCCATCACGATGCAGGGCGGGGCCCCCGATTGGTGGGGCGAGATCGAGCCAATCGAGATCCCACTCGAGCAAGACCGCTACGTGAAGTCGCTCGAGATCCGTGAAGTCAACGACGTCCCCACCGGGGGGACGGGCCGACACACGGTCGGCGGCCGCTGGATCTACCACCACCTCATCTATCGCACGGAGGACGAGGAGGGCGAGACCACCGGCTGGCCGGTGCACGAGGTCGGGCGGAATCCGGACCTGTTCAGTGAGGGGTCGGGGCGCCTGCTCCGGGCCGGGTCGAAGATCATGTCCGAGTCGGTGCACCTGCACTCCACCGGTATCACGACGACGGGGACCCTCGAGTTCGGCTTCGAGTTCTTCCCCGAGGGGTACGAGCCGGAGTATCCGCCCGCGCAGGTCGCCCTCGGAGACGGGCTCAACATCTCCATCGTGCCCAGCCGAAACGGACAGCAACTCCACGGCTACGAGGTCCTCGAGCAGCACACGAAATTCGTGTCGTTCGAGCCGCATCTGCACGCTCCCGGCGAGCGTATGTGCCTCGAGGCGATCTGGCAGCAGCAGATCGAGACCCTCAGCTGCGTCGGCTACGACCACAACTGGGTCCGGACGTACTCTTTCGCGGAAAACTACGAGCCGCTGCTGCCCAAGGGGACGATCGTCCACATCGTGGGCTACATGAACAACACGGAGTCGAACTTCAACCTCCCGGACACGCGGAACTGGCAGGGCTCCGGGAACCGCTCCGTGTCGAACATGTTCATCGACCTCGGCATCCAGGTGGCGATGACCGACGAGCAGTTCGTGCGCGAGATGAAGGAGAGGGTCGAGTTCTTCGGGCTCGACAAGAACGATCACGTCGTGGGCTGTCCGCTCTGCATGGCGAACCTCCCCCTCCTGCCGGAGGCCGAGGCGGATGACAGTGAGTCAGCGGAGGCCTCCGCGAGCGCCGATGCAGCCGACGCATCCGATGCAGCGTCGGACGCAGCGGTGGCCGACCCCACTCCAGGAAGTCGCCAGTGATGAGTCGCACCCTGCGCGCAACTTTCGTTCTGTCGTGCCTCCTCGCGTCCGCTCCTGGGGTGGCCGAGGCACAAGCCATCACGTACACCCGGGGCCAGCCCGTGTACCCCGCATACGAAGGGTGGCGGCACGGCGAAGACGGCGGATACATCCTCATGTTCGGCTACATGAACCAGAACTGGGAGCAGACGCCGCACGTCCCCGTCGGGCCCGACAATTACTTTTCGCCCGGCCCAACCGACCGCGGCCAGCCCACGCTGCTTCTCCCGCGTCGCAACCGCTTCATCTTCGAAGTGCCAGTGCCGGCGAGCTTTGGCGAAAGCGATGAGCTCGTCTGGACGCTGAGGGCCAATGGAGAGGAGACCAAAGCGTACGGGACCATCCGCGAGGACCTATTCGTCGACAACGTGGTGATCATGTCGGAGAACGGCTCACTGGGTGCGGGGAGCAGCAGCCCCCAGATCCGGGCGAACGTACCACCGACGATCGTGTTCGAAGGGCCCCTCGAGCGCACGGTGCGGGTCGGCGAGATGCTGACGTTGACCGCGGTCGTCACCGATGACGGCCAGCCGGATAGGAGCACTCTTCGCTCGCGACGGGCCACTGAGGCAAGTGACTCGGCGGCGGCGGAGGAAGAAGCCGAGCCCACGCCCGCCGTCCTGCTCCAGCGCGCGCTCCGCGCCTCCACGGCGACCGTCACCGTGAGCAAACGGATCAGGCTCCACTTCACCTGGTTCGTCTATCGGGGCGAGGACGATGGCGTGGAGATCGAGCCGCCCCAGACGAAGCCTTGGGAGGACACCAGGGCCTTCGCCAACTCGCCGTGGGCGATCCGCTGGGACCCGCCGGCGATTCCCGAGGACGGACGCTGGACGGCGGAGGCCAGGTTCATGGAACCGGGGACCTACGTGCTGCGCGGTCGCGCCGACGACGGCGGGCTCTACTCCGACGTGGAAGTTACGGTTCACGTGTCGCCACCGGGGGTCTGAAGAGGGGACCCGAATGCGGCGGGATGTTGCCTTCATGCGTTCCGCCCCCACGTGGCTCCTGGCGGTCCTCGCCCTCACCTCGCTGACTTCCTGTGCAGGCGCGGCGGATTCGCCTTCTGCCGATGCAGCCGGCGGCGACGAGGTCCCGCGCTTCCGGTACGATCCGACCTGGCCGGCGACGCCGTTCCCCAACGAGTGGATCCTGGGCGAGATTGGCGGCATCGACGTCGACGCCGCCGGCCACGTGTGGGTCATCCAGCGCCCCTGGACGGTGAGCGGCCGCGAGTTGGGCGCGACCGAGGGGATCTCGAGCTGCTGCCGGGCCGCCCCGCCGGTGCTCGAGCTCGACGCCGCGGGTAACGTGCTGCAGTCTTGGCCCCCGCTGCGCTCGTTTTTCGCGCCGCCGGGCACTCCGGCCGGCCAGGGGAACGAGATCGGCGGCCGAGGCGAGACGCTCTGGGGAGCGGACGACGGTCCTGGCTACGGTGACTGGGGTCGCAGAGAGCACACGGTCTACGTCGACCACAACGACTTCGTTTGGGTCACGCTCGACGAGTCCCATGTCATCTACAAGCTCACGCGCGAGGGACGCCACGTCCTCACGATCGGTGAGGACGGCGTGACCCGAGGTAGCAACGACACGTCGCATCTCGGTCGGCCCGCAGGCCTGGTCGTGGACCCCGAGAGCAACGAGCTGTTCGTGGCCGACGGCTACACCAACAAGCGCGTGATCGTCTTCGACGCGGAGACAGGGGCGTATCGACGGCACTGGGGCGCTTACGGAAGCGTGCCCGAGGACGTGCAGCTCTCGTTCGATCCCGACGCCGAGCCGCCCCGCCAGTTCGTGGGCCCGGTGCACGGCATCGACCTCGCGCGGGACGGGCTGCTCTACGTTTCGGACCGCAGCGCCAATCGCATCCAGGTCTTCGAGCGCGACGGCACGTTCGTGCGCGAGGGGTTCGTCGCCCGCGAGACGCGTGACCTGGGCAGCGCGTATGGCGTCGTACTCTCGCCAGATCCCGAGCAACGCTGGGCCTTCGTGAACGACGGCTCGAACAACGTGATCTGGATCCTGCGCAGGAGTGACCTGGAGGTGGTGGGGAGCTTCTCGTCCTACGGAAGGCAGGGCGGTCAGGTCATGTCCGCGCACAGCATGGCCGTGGACGCCGACGGAAACGTGTACGTGGGCGAAACACGGGGCCGCCGCGTGCAGAGGTTTCTCCGGGAGGGCGAATAGCAGATTCCGTTCGACCCGTTCCCTTGCGGCGATGCGCGCGCGGCCGCCAACTCGTGACATGATCGGGAGCTGGGGTCGTGCCCGGCTCTTTTTGTTGCGCTCCAACATCGGAGCGCGCCCCCCAAGACGGAGGAGACTCAGGTGCCCAAGTACCTCTTCCAGGCCAACTACGTTGGCGAAGGCCTCAAGGGCCTGCTCAGCGAAGGCGGCTCGAAGCGTCGCGATGCGGTTGACAAGCTGATGAAGTCTGTCGGTGGCAAGGTGGAGTCGTTCTACTACGCGTTCGGCGGGACCGACGCGTTCTTGACCGTGGACCTGCCGGACAACGTGACCGCGGCGGCGCTGTCGCTCGCGGTCAGTGCCTCCGGAGCAGTCGAGACCCGCATCACGGTGCTGCTTACGCCCTAGGACGTCGATGCTGCCACCAAGAAGGCCGTGAGCTACCGGGCGCCAGGGAAGTAACCGCCCTACTCACGCCCCCGGCAGGCCCGCCTCTGGAGGTCCCGGCGTACACACCTGATGGAGGTGCGCCTCGAAGCTTCGCGCTCCGGGCGCACCCGAGGTGATTCGGACTGCGAACTGTCTCCGAGGTAGCCCGCGGGGAGGGGTTACGTCGCGTCGGTGCGCCGACCGGCGCGCGCCTCGAGAAGGCGAGGTCCGGGGAGACCCAACCTCCTTGTGCCACTAGCTGTCATGTAGTCAGATGATGGCTCCGGCACCTTCCAGGGGCCGGGTGGGTTGTCAGGCCTCCAGCCGACTCAGAGAACCATGCCTCGCACGCACCGGACGTTCCTCGGACTCCTCTTCACGCCCTTCCTCGTGCTCGGCGCCGTCCAGGCCGCGACGCCGTCCGAGCTCTCCGCTCAGGGCAGGGGAGGCCGGGGCGGGCGCGGGCAGGCCGCGCCGGCGCCGGTGGTGATTCCCGGCCCTTACACGCAGGCCCAGGCGGACGCAGGCGCACAGGGATACGTCCAGAGCTGCCAGAGATGTCACCTGCCCGACATGGGCGGCACGTCGGAAGCACCGCCGCTCGCCGGCACGGCGTTCCGGGCCAAGTGGGGCGCGCAGCCAGTGACGGAGCTCCTGGCCCTGGTTCGCGAGAGTATGCCACCGGCTCGGCCGGGGTCACTCAGCGCAGAAGTCTACACGCAGATCGTGGCGCACATCCTCGACCGCAACAACGTCGCGCCCGGACAAGTCGCGCTGAGCGCGTCTTCAGCAGGGATGGTGATCCCGGGGAGCGAGCCCGCGTCGACGTCGACGGCGGCGATCGTCCCTCCGGTACCTGGACGGCTCGGCACGGGTCCGACGCCGGGCGCACTGGCGGCGCCGCCGGAGACGCCGGCCACGATCTACGAGACACCGCGCTCGATCACGCGCACGTACCGACCCCTTGGGAGCTTCTCGAACGTCTCGCAGGCGGTGCTCGATTCGCCGCCCGCGGAGGATTGGCTGCACTGGCGGGGCAATCCCCAGTCGTGGGGCTACTCGCCGCTGGATCAGATCGATAGGGACAACGTGGGCACGCTGCAGCTCGCGTTCGTGTGGCCGATGGAGGAGGGCGAGAGCCAACAGGGTCCACTCGTGCGCGACGGCACGATGTTCCTCGCCAACCCGGGCAACGTCATCCAAGCGCTCAACGCGGCGGACGGCACGCCGCTGTGGGAGTATCGGAGGCTCGACGAGAACGGCCAGCCCATGAACGGGCAGCTCCGCAGCCTCGCGATCTGGGAGGACCTGATCTACGTGGCCACGCAAGATGCCTCCATGGTCGCGCTCGACGCGAAGACGGGCAGAGTGCGCTGGGAGACGTTGATCGAGGAGGGCTACAGTGACGGCACGGGTCCGATCGTCGCCAACGGCAAGGTGATCAACGGCATCACGGGTTGCACGCGCTTCCGTGAGACCGGCTGCTTCATCACCGCGCACGATGCGCGCACAGGCGAGGAGCTCTGGCGCACGCAAACGATGGCCCGGCCAGGCGAGCCGCACGGCGACACGTGGGGAGGGGCGCCTTGGGGCCTACGCGCGGGCGGTGACGTATGGATGAACGGCGCGTACGATCCGCAGCTGAACCTGGCGTACTTCGGCACCGCGCAGGCGAAACCATGGAACTTCGCCAGCCGCCGCATGACCGCGCAGGACTCGGCGCTCTATACGAGCTCGACGCTCGCTCTGGACGTGGACAATGGCGAGATCCGGTGGTTCTTCCAGCACATCCCCGCCGAGTCGTTCGACATGGACGAGGCCTATGAGCGCGTACTCATCGACGTCCAGGGCCTCCCCACCGTGTTCAGCGCGGGCAAGACGGGCATCCTGTGGAAGAACGACCGCCGCACGGGGGCGTTCCTGGGCCTGAAGGAGATGACCTACCAGGACATCCTCGAGATCGACTACGAGACCGGTGCCGTGCAGTATCGGCGGGATCTGCAGGAGATGAGGATCGGCGACTGGGCGTCCGTTTGTCCCGGCACCGGCGGCGGGAAGAGCTGGGCCGCCATGGGATACTCGCCCGAGACGGCGACGCTCATCGTGCCGATGCACCAGAGCTGCATGGACATGGCCGGCCTGGAGACGCCGATCGAGCCCGGTGCCGGTAGCTCGGCCGGCAGCCGCTACTGGCGCGAGATGCCGGGCACGAACGGCATGTTCGGTAAGCTCGCCGCGTATCGCGTGGACAACCTGGAAGAGGTCTGGAGCGTCACGCAGCGCGAGGGGTTCCTCACCGCCGCGCTCACGACGGCGGGCGGCGTCGTCTTCGTTGGCGACTACAACCGCTACTTCCGCGCCTACGACGTGCGGAACGGCAGGGAGCTATGGAGCACCCGGCTCAACGGCCCGGCGATGGGCTTCCCGATCAGCTACGAGGTGGACGGCGTGCAGTACGTCGCAGTCGCGACGGGCTGGGGCGGCGGGAGCATCTGGCGGGTGCCGAGCTTCCTGACCCCCGACCTGAACACGACTCCCACCGGCGGCGGCTCGCTCTTCGTCTTCCGTGTGAACTAGGAAGGGCAGGCTGCTGCGGCGCCGTGTTGGCGGGCTCGGGCTCCGGGGGGCCTCACTTCACCACGGTGACAGAGCCTTCCATGCCGGCGTGGAGCGTGCACGCGTAGTCGTAACGGGCGAGCACCGTGAACGTGTTGCTGTGCGTTCCCGTGTCCTTCGTCGCTGAGCTCGACGGAAGGGGGGCGGGGCCGGCCGTGTAGGTCACGTTGTGAATGGACGCGGAGGTGGCCCATGTCCACGTCACCGCGCCTCCCTGCCTCACGACGACGTTCCTTGGACTGAAGAAGTCGTTCCCGACGGTCACGGACACGGCCGTGGGTGCCGCCACGCCACTCGCCGTGAACGTGACGGGCGCCGGCCCCGGGATACTCGCGGTGACCGACTGAGAGACCGCAGAGGGGCCGAGCGTGTGCGTCGCCTCAGCGGCCCCGTCTGCGCCGGTCGTGCCCTGCGGCGGGGCGACGGTTCCGTCACCCGTGGTCACTGTCCAGGTCACGATCACCCCTGGAACCGGTGCTCCCGCCGAGTCCAGGACGAGAACCCGATAGGCGGTCGGCAAGGGGTTGCTCAGAAACCCGGTTTGCAGGTCTCCCGCACTCTTCACGAGCTGGGATGGAACCGTACCGGTGGGCCCGGTAGGGCCATCGCCGCCACCGCAACCCATCGTCGAACCGGCCGCGGTCAGCAGCAACGCCGCGGCCCGCAGCCAGGCCTGGCGAACGGTAGCAGAGCCGAGCGCCGCCGCGCACTCGACGGCGGTCATCTCGGCCCTGCTACCCGATCGGCCGGACTCACTCGGATCCCGAGCTAGGGGACGACCGTCACCTGCCCGCGAATCTCCCCGGACGCGAGGTCGCCGGGACCCGTATTCGTGGGCGCGACCCCATCGTTCGTGTGGACGTTGATGTAGGCGTTCCCGTTTCTGAGCAGGACGACCAGCGAATCGAACGTGATTCCGGAAACGTCCGACGCAAAGCTATTGACGAGCACGCCCGTGAGCGGCGCGCCCGTCGCGCACGCCGGCGCGGTGCCACCTCCACAGAGGTTCATGCGTACCCCGGCGTTCACACCGACTGCGGCGGGACCATGGATGTGCGCCGCGCTTGCGTTCGAGAGCCCAGTGACGTCGAGCTTGTACAGCAGGAGCCGCCCTACCACCGCCATCGTGGCCGTTCCCGTGGCCGTGCTCGCGTTCGTCGGGACTTCGCTCGCCGCGTTCAACACGGCGGTGAACGAGCTGGCGCCGGCGGGTCCGGTGGGTCCGGTGGGTCCGGTTGCGCCTGTGGCGCCGGTTGCACCTGTCGCACCAGCGGGACCAACGGGCCCCACGTCCCCTTCACAGGCTGCCAAGCCCGCGACCGTGAGAAGCAGCAGGCCCGCCCTGACGATGGATCTTTACATGAATCCTCCAACCGTTGAAGAGTGACTGGTAAGCTGTTGATATGGCATCTGGTAGCCAGGCGAGCCCTGTTTGTCAAACCAGGACGCATTCCTCCGGCGCCCCGCAGAAAGCGAAGCCCCGCAGCGGTCCGTCCGCTGCGGGGCTCTTGCCGCTTCGTCCGCTGCCGGTGGTGGAACTAGTTCGCTCCCACCATCCGCCGGAGCTCCGCCACGGTCACCACACGACCGTCCGCTGGGTAGTGCGTCGCCACGATGCGATCGACCGACAGCCTCAGCCGCTCGATGTTCGCCAGAAGCGCCTGGTTGTACGGGCTCGGCGTCGCCGGCGGCGGAGCGTCCGCGGCCGGCGGGTTGTAGCTGTCGGCCTCGTACAGGACGCGGTGTTGAGGGAAATACGCGACGAGCATCCCGGGCGTGTGCCCGAAGTCCATCAGCCGGTGCAGCTCGATCGTGTGCCCGTTGCCGGTGATCACGTGGCGGTCACCGACGCCCTGCACCTGGAGCGGGCGCTGAGCCCGCTGCTGCGCATCGGGGTTCAGCGTGTGAGGCCTGGCGAACACATCTCGGAAGTATGGCGCGTTCCAGTCGTGCGTGAGGATCGTGGCACCCTCGGCAACGAACGCGCGTAGCCCGCTGGCATGGTCGAAGTGGTGGTGCGTCGCCACCACGTATCGCACCGGCTTGTTCGGCATGAGGCGCTTGGCCTCCGCGATCACGGCTTGCGCGCGCGCTTCGTTGTTGCCCGCCTCGAGAAACAAGATGTGGTCGCCCATGTCCACTGCGATGGGCGCGTACCCGCCCGTGAACAGGTATACGCCGGGTGCGATCTGCTCGGAGGGCGTGGTGCTCGCCGCAGCCTGCGCGCCTCCGCGTCCGCCACCCGCGCCCGCCGCTCCGCGACCCGCCGGCGCGCCCCCGCGTCCCCCGGCCTGCGGAGCCTGGATGTTCACGGGCGCGTTCACCGTCACGTCACCGACGGTGAGATCGAAGATGGGGAAGCCGCCCTGCTTCTGGACGATGCGCATGGGGAACTGCACGCCGCCGGTCGCACGGTAGTCGGAGTAGATCGCCTCGAAGGGCATGTCGCCCATGACCGCGTTGTCGATCATGGTCTCCACGCGCTCGACCTGGTTCTGCGCGTTGATCCAGCCGCTCACCTGAGCGCCGTTTTCGCCGCGGAACGACACCACGGAGTACGCGCCCTGACGCCGCAACGACGGGTTGCGTGACGCCGCGGCGCGCAGGAAGCCATGCGGCAGCATGAAGATCTCCAGCTGCTGCACCCAGGGTGTGCTCGGCCCGGCAACAATCGTCTGGCTCTGCGGCTGGTCGCCCTGGATCGGCTGGAGGCCGCCGCCGTACGGCGGGATCTCGCCCTGCGCGCGCACGCGGTCCACCTGTGAAGCCGAGGCCTGGAAGTCGACGGAGCGGGTGTAGCTCCGGTTGATGAACTTCGGCCAAGGCGCGCCCGGAACGCCCGACTGTCCGAGAGCGAAATCGAAGCCGGTTGCCGTGTACCGCACCGTCCTCAAGGCCTCCACCCCCATCGCACGCGATGCCGCCGCCAGGACGGACGAAGCGTCTTGAGCGCCCACCGGCCAGACCCAGGCCAACACTGCGATCAACCCTGCGATGGGTGCGCCTCTCTTCGACATTGGCACTCCTCCAGGTCTCGAGGGATCTGCTCCCGGTCAACCTACAGTCGTACCTTGCGGAGCCGCGACCCCGGGTCCATTCTTGGCGCTGCCTCCCCCTGGGTCTGCGGGTGGACGGGCCGAACTCTACACACCGGGAGTGCACGCTTGAGCGCGATCGTATTCGTCGTCATCGGGGTCTGCGCCTTCTCGGCGGGCTATTTCTTCTACTCGAAGTACCTGGCCGAGAAGATCTTCCGTCTCGATCCGAACTTCGTGACCCCGGCACACACCATGGAGGACGGCGTCGACTACGTGCCGACCCGCCGGGTCATCCTCTGGGGCCACCATTTCTCGGCCGTCGCGGGCGCCTCCCCGATCGTCGGTCCCGGCATCGCCGTCGTGTGGGGCTGGCTCCCTGCGCTCCTGTGGGTGACGATCGGCACGGTGTTCTTCGCGGGGGTCCACGACTTCGGCGCCCTGTGGGCGAGCTCGCGCAACCAAGGCCGTTCGATCGGTGCGCTCACGGCGGATATCGTAGGCCCTCGGGCCCGCTCGATCTTCATGATCGTGATCTTCCTGCTCCTTCTCATGGTGAACTCGGTCTTCGGGATCATCATCGCGAACGAGCACATCGCGGTCCCGAGCAGCGTGATCCCGACCTGGATCGTGATCCTGGTGGCGATGGTCATCGGATGGCTGATCTACAAAAAGGGCATGTCGCTCCTCTGGGTCACCGTCATCGGCGTGAGCGTGCTCTACGGCGCGATCTGGGTAGGTGCGGTCATGCCCATCGAGCTGCCGTCCAGCTTTCTAGGCCTCGCGGCGCCCGGCCAATGGGTCGTCATCCTCTTCGTTTACGCGGGCATCGCGTCGATCCTACCGGTCTGGCTGCTGCTCCAACCGCGCGACTACATCAACGGGATCCAGCTCTTCATCGGACTCGCGCTCCTCTACATCGCCGTGTTGCTGGCCGCACCAACCGTGGTGGCGCCGGCATTCAACTCCAACCCTCCCGCGAACGCACCCCCGATCGTTCCGCTTCTCTTCGTGACCATCGCCTGCGGCGCCATCTCGGGCTTCCACGGGCTGGTGGCTTCCGGCACCACGTCCAAACAGCTCGACAAGGAGCCACACGCACGCCAGGTCGGGTACCTGGGGTCGGTCGGTGAGGGCACGCTCGCCATGGCCGCCATCATCGCGTGCACGGCCGGCTTCGCCTCCTTCGCCGACTGGAACGCGTTCTACGGCGGGTCGTATCCGGCGGCGGGGCTCACGGCTTGGGCACGGGGTGGCTCCATCATCATGGAGAACGGGCTCGGGCTCCCGGACAACATCGCCGAGACCATGCTTGCGGTGATGGGGATCCTCTTCGCGGCCACCACCATGGACGCCGGCGTCCGGCTGCAGCGGTACATCATCCAGGAGTGGGGGACGATCTACAACATCCCGGCCCTGACCGGGCGAAACGTCTCCACGCTCATCGCGGTGGGCTCCTGCCTTCTCCTCGCGTTCGGCGCGGGCGGTGGCGGTGGCGGCGCGCTCATCATCTGGCCGCTCTTCGGCACGAGCAACCAGCTCCTAGGTGCACTCACGTTGATGGTGCTGACCGTCTTCCTGATCAAGCTGAAGCGCCCGGTGTGGGTCACGGTCGTTCCGCTCACGTTCCTGATCGTCATGACGATCCCGGCGCTGATCATCCAGCTGCGCGGGTTCTGGGAGGCGCAGAACTGGCTGCTCATCGTCATGGATCTGCTCATCTTGGGCGCGAGCATTCTCGTGGCACTCGAAGCAGTGTCGGCGTTCGGGCGTGCGAAGCGGGAGGCGGCCGCTTCCTAGGCGAGTATGCTGGCGGAGCTCGCCGAGCTGCTGAAGGAGTTCTACAACGCCCCCTTCCGGGGCGCTGTGGCGCGCGCCAGGCGGCAAGAGGACGACCTGTTCATGCTCCTCGTCTTCTCCGAGATGGTGGGCGTGCCCAACCCGGCGGCCTACTTCACCCTCGAGCTGCAGCCGCTGCTCTACCAGGACTTCCACGAGTGGCACAAGCGCATGGGCATGGATCGCTCCCCGACCGAGTGGTTCAGTTGCTGCTGAACGCCGGACGCTGGGGGTAGCCGTGGCGCTCGACATCGCGGGCCGTCGCATCGTGTTCGTGGGCGGGAAGGGCGGTGTGGGGAAGACCACCACCGCCGCAGCCGTCGCGCTGCACCTCGCGGAGTCAGGGAAGCGCTGCCTTGTGGTTTCCACCGACCCGGCGCACTCGCTCGGCGACGTCTTCCAGGTCCAGCTGGGTGCCGAGCCTCGACGGCTCGCGCCGAACCTCCAGGGACTCGAGCTCGATCCCGACGCGCGCGTGGAGGAATACCTCGCGAACGTGAAAGCGAGCATGCGCTCGCTCGTGCACCCCGACATGTACCACGAGGTCGACCGACAGGTCGAGCTCGCGTGCACCTCGCCCGGCGCCGAGGAGGCCGCGATGCTCGAGCGCATGTCCGAGCTGATGGTCGCGGAGGGTGCCGACTACGACGTCATCGTCTTCGACACGGCACCGACCGGACAGACCATTCGGTTGCTCTCGCTCCCGGAGATCATGGCCGCCTGGACCGACGGCCTCATTCGCCACCGCGAGAAGTCCGACGAGATGTCCGACGTCATCGGCCGTCTCTCGAAGACGACTGCGCGGCCCAAGGGTGACGACCTCTCACACTTCGAGTCGGACGACCGCTTCTCACACATCCGCGCCACCTTGCTCCGCCGCCAGCGGCTCTTCCACCAGGCGCGCCATCTCCTGCTCGACGAGGCCGTCACCGCGTTCGTGCTGGTGCTCATTCCGGAGCGGCTCCCGATCCTGGAGACGGAGCGCGCCGTCGAGGCCCTCCACCGCTTCCACATTCCCGTAGTCGGGCTCGTGGTGAACCGGATCCTTCCGGCTGGACCGCTGGGGCCCTTCCTGGAGGAGCGGCGCGCGCAGGAGAGCGCCTACCTGCTGCAGATCGACGGGCTTTTCCGCCGACTCTCGCAGGTGCGGGTGCCGCTCTTCGCCAAGGACGTCGGCGGGCTCGACGCGCTGCGGGAGGTTGGGCGCCATTTGTTTCCGTCCGGCAACTAGGGTACCACGTCCGCCCCACCTTGCCGGGGCCGCCTCCTCTCGGTGCTTCACCCGTCAAGTACCCTTCCATGGAGGTGTCTATGATGTCTCTTGTGTCTGCATTGGCGCTCGCCCTCGCGACCGCCGCGTGCTCGGAGTCGGGCCCGACGATGGTGCTCCCCGTGTACGACATGACGCCGTCGCTCGGCGTGGTCGCCAACGACGGGACGAACGCGGCGGTCCCGCTCTCGGGCGACGAGGAGGTCCCTGCGCGCGCGACGCGCGCAAGTGGAACGGCTGTCTTCCACTTCAATGACGACGGCACGCTCGACTACAAGCTCATCGTGGCCAACATCGAGAACGTCGTTGCGGCGCACATTCACGTCGGTGCTGCTGGCGCCAACGGACCCGTCGTCCTCTTCCTGTACGGCAACGTGCCCGCGGGCGGTGGGCGGATTCAGGGCGTCATCGCCGAGGGCACGAAGTCCTCGTCGAACCTCGTGGGCCCGCTGCTCGGCAAGACGATCGAGGATCTGCGCACGCAGATCCTGGCCGGCAACGCCTACGTGAACGTGCACACGAACGACGGGGTCGCGCCCACGAACACCGGTCCGGGTGACTTCGCGGGTGGTGAGGTCCGCGGGCAGATCCAGTAGGCCGATTGGGCCGGCCCGGCAGGAGGGTGTCTGCCGGGTCGGCGGGTCTTTGGGCCGCGACGCGTCTGGGGTTCGCTACGTAGCGAGAGAACTTGGCGGCGTCTGCGGGCGGTAGCGCTCTGTAGATTAGGCTGTGGTACCGTTCGTCCCGGTCCACGTACAGCTTCAGCCAAGCCAGCGCATACCGCCCCAGGGTGGCGAGGTCGGTGCCGCGCGTCGTATCCGCGATGAAGTGGTCGGACGAGCGCGCAGCCGCATGGTGAGAATCCTGGGCGCGAGGTTCAGGGGGTTTCGGCGCGCCGGCGCGCGAGTACCGGCACGAGCTTGTAGACGGCGAGCAGCAAGAAGAACAACACGATCAACTGCGCGCCCCGCCAGGCCATGTGGTCGACGACGTCGCGTGGTGTGCCGGCCAGCCCCTCGGCGCGAGCGAGCGAGGCCGAGAGCGCCTCGGTAGCCGCGCGGAAGTCGGCGAGAGCGGACTCGTACGCCGCGATGTCGAACGACGCGGCCCCGCCTGGCAGAGACTCATCGCGGAGTGCGGCCACCGTGCGCTCGGCGGTCGCGAGCGCCGCGGCCAAGCTCGCGGTGGCCTGTTGGCCACCCTCGATGAGCGGTCCGGCTTCGGCGATCAGCGCCCCTGCGTCCGACATGAGCGTACGGGCAGTGGCGTCTCGAGCGTCGAAGGCCGCGAACACCGCCTCGCGCTGCTCGTCCATGAGGGCGGGTAGGCTATCGACGCGCAGCGCCAAGCGCTCGAGCGTCGCCGACATGACTTCGAGTCCGTCCAGGGTGCGCCGCGACTCGGGCGCCGCGAGGATTTCCCAGGCGACCGCCTCTGCCTGCCAGAGCGTCATCACCGGGAGCCGCTCGGCCAGGAAGAGAAAGCGCTCGCCCAGCAGGCGCGACTCTTCCAGCTGCCGGTTCGCTTCGTCGAGCGGGGCGAAGAGCCCCTTGCTCATCTGGGGGCCCCCGGCTGTGGGCAGGTCCACCACTCCCGCCGGGGACGAGACGGCGGTCTCCTGCCAGCTCTTCAGGCGCGCCCGCAGTCCCGCCACCTCGGACGCTGGATAGGTGCTCTCCCCGATCGACCAGATCTCGCGCTCGAGACGCCCGAGCGTGGTGTCGAGGATCGCCATCGCCGCAGGGCCAGGGGGTGAGGAGCGAAGCAGGCCGAGCGACGCGCGCTCCGCTGCGATCGATACCATGAGGTCCTGGAGGGCGGCCTCGGGGTCGGGCTCTACGGCGAGCTAGAGACTCGTCGCGGCGACCTGCGCCTGGAGGACCTGAGCGAACGCGCGCGTGCTCGGGGTCGAGTCCGTGGCCAGCGCGGCGGCCGAGGCGCGAGCCATCTCACCCATGGCGAGGTCCGCAAACGTCATGAGCCGCTGGCGGAGCTCGCCCACCGTCATCGGACCGCCCTGGGCCTCTGGCGCCGGGAGGAGCACCGTGCTCACCGGCTGATCGAGCATACTCTGGCGGGGCGCGCACCCCGCGGCGGCCATCCACGGGAGCAGAGCAGCCACGCACCGGCCGAGAGAACGTGCGCGAATTGGGGTGCCGCGAGGGCCCATGGAGGCTCCATCCCGGGGGACGTGGTGAGCATATGGGACACTGGATCCCGACTCAAGTTCGGCACTGGGAACCTGGGAACCAGCCAGGCACCTTGGCTCTCCGGGCGCGCCGCTGTCGTCGGGCGGGCCACGATGTACCTTTGTGCCGTCCTGGATCAAAGAAGAACGAGGCTATGGCGACAGAAGCACCCGTGCGGCCGCTCTCCATTCAAGAGGAGATCAAGCAGTCGAAGCCCTTCCGCTCGCGTAGTCAGGAAGCGTATCTGGCCTTGCTACGGACTGCGGATGACTTGCGGCGGCGAGTGGGCCAAGTGCTCGAACCGGCGGGCATCACGCTCCAGCAGTACAACGTGCTCCGCATCCTCCGTGGCGCTGGTCCAGACGGCCTCCCCACGCTCGCCATCGGGGAGCGCATGGTGGAACGCACTCCCGGTGTGACACGCCTGATCGACCGAATGGAGGAGAAGGGGTGGGTGACGCGCGTGCGTTGTACCGAGGATCGGCGGCGCGTCTGGTGTCGCATCACGGAGGAGGGACTTCAGCTCCTCGCCCACCTGGATCCGCACGTGAACGCGGCGGATGACTCACTCGAGCAGGCGCTCGAGCAGGACCAGCTGTCGGCTCTGATCGACTGCCTCGACACCATTCGCGACCACCTGCACCGGTCGGACGACTGAGGCCGAGACAGCGACGATGCGTCGGGCCCTCGGGGTCGCCGTCGCAGTCGCGGCACTGACTGCCTGCGGGGGCTCACCGCCGGTCGCGTCGGTCGCCCCGCCGCGAGCGCCCGCTGAGCCCCTCGCTCCGGGCTCCTACGATGTGATCATCGAGGGAGGACGCATCGTCGACGGCACGGGGAATCCGTGGTACGCCGGCGACATCGGGATACGCGGCGAGCGCATTGCGGCGATTACACCGCCTGGCCT